>JBBROB010000024.1:0-59772 GCA_038229825.1 Mycobacteriales bacterium | reverse complement strand
GCAAGCGCTCATCGCTCACTCGCTCCGCTCCGCGCTCGTGCCTCGCTGCGATGCTCACTCATTCCTGATCCTGGCTCTTCGCGCAAGCGCTCATTCCTGCAGCCCTCGTTCGGCGGTATCCAGGACGAGCGCCCCGTCCCGGGCACCCACCAGCAGCCGGATCACCGCCTCCCGCAGGTCAGGCGGTTCGGTGACCAGTACTTCGGGACCCTGTTCGGCGACAGTTCTTGCGGTGTCCCACAAATGGGCGAACGGAATCCGCACCACATCCCAGCCCGCTGGGCTCCCCACCGGGTCGAGTTGGTCGGCGGCGGTCACCGGGTTGGCCCGTCGCCGCAGACCGTTAGCAGATCCCGGTCTGATCAGCAGCGTGGCGACGCGGTCGGCCGGCACTTCGACACTGTCGGCGACGAGGGTGAGCAGATCCAGGCCATCGGGCACCCTGGCCACCCCGGCACGGCCGACCGGCCGGACCGGTCCGGATATCCGGGACAGCCGGAAAGTCCGTCGCGACCTGCGATCGGTGTCATAGCCGACCAGATACCACCGGGCCGCGAAGGAGACCAGCCCCCACGGCAGGACGTTTCTGGCCTGTCCGGCGCCAGCCGGATCCTTGCGGTAGTCGAAGCTCACCCCGCGGCCGGACCGAACCGCGGCGTAGAGCGGCGCGAACGACGGATCCCCGGTCCGCACCCGCGGCTGCAACAGCAGAGCTGCCTGGGCGTGCTGATCGGCGTCCGGGTCGACAACCGACACCGCGCCGGGGCCCGCCGCATCGCGGATCTTGCGGACCGCGTTCGAACCGGCGCCGGCGAGCGCGGTGGTTTCCCAGAGCCGCGCCGCCAGGCCGATCGCGGCAGTTTCGGCCGGGGTGAAGGACAGCTGTGGCAGAGCGAACTCGCCCGGCGGGATCCGGTAGCCGTCGGAGCCGTCATCGGGGGTCTGCAGCGGTATCCCGAGGTCACGCAGTTCGCTCTTGTCCCGTTCAAAAGTCCGGAAGAAGGCCTCCTCGGTCGGCGCGTCGCCATATCCGGCGACCTTGTCCCTGATCCAGGTCGCGGTCCGGAAACGCGGCGAGTTCAGCAGCGCGATCACCAGGTTCAGCAGTCGTTCCGCTTTCGCCGTGGGCACACTGATCAGCCTTCCACACCGCCGCTCCTGGACCGATCCGCCCCGCGGGACCCACCAGACCCGGACTGCCGGTGAGCCGAGCCCGCCGCGGGTCAGCCTGGTCCGCGGTCATCACCTTCGGCCGCGCTTGTCATCGTGGCGGTTCTGGTACGGGTGGGACGCGAGTCAACCTGATCAGGAGCGCCGGCGAAGTTGATGAGCGCGACCCGGGACCCCGCGAGCGGCCGGTGCCCCGGTTAGAGGGATTCGATGAGCTTGGTGACCCTGTCGTCGCTGTTCCGGAACGGGTCCTTGAGCAGTACGGTGCGCTGCGCCTGGTCGTTGAGCTTGAGGTGCACCCAGTCGACCGTGTAGTCGCGCCCGGCATCCTGGGCGGCCGCGACGAACTCGCCCCGGAGCTTCGCCCTGGTGGTCTGCGGGGCGACGGTGGTGGCCTCGGTGATCTCCTCGTCGGTGACAATCGTCGCCGCCAGCCCTTTGCGGACCAGCAGCGAATGCAGCCCGCGACCTGGCCGGACGTCGTGGTAGGTCAGGTCGATCTGGGCGATCCGCGGGTCGGACAGGTCCATCCCGTTCCTGGCCGCATAGGAGTCGATCAGCTTCTTCTTGATCACCCAGTCGATCTCGGTGTCCACACCGGACATGTCGCCGGTTTCGACGCCCTTGAGGGTCCGGCCCCACAGGTCCAGGATGCGCTCCGAGATCGGGTCGGTGCCGCGGGCCGCGACATAGTCGACCGCCTTGGTGTAGTACTCCGTCTGCGCGTCCAGGGCCGAGATGTCCGCACCCGAGGCCAGCCGTACCGCCCGCCGGCCGCTGATGTCGTGGGAGATCTCCCGGATCGCCCTGATCGGGTTGTCGAAGGTGAAGTCCCGCAGCTGGATGCCGGCCTCGATCATCTCCAGCACCAGTCCGGCACTGCCGACCTTCAGGAACGTGGTCGTCTGGCTCATGTTCGAGTCGCCGACGATGACGTGCAACCGGCGGTACCGCTCGGCGTCTGCATGCGGTTCATCACGCGTGTTGATGATCGGCCGCGACCGGGTGGTCGCCGACGAGACGCCTTCCCAGATGTGATCAGCCCGTTGCGACAGGCAGTAGGAGGCGCCGCGCGGTGACTGCAGGATCTTCCCGGCACCGGCGATCAACTGGCGGGTGACCAGGAACGGGATCAGTCCGTCGGCGATCCGGGAGAACTCGCCGGCCCGTGCGATCAGGAAGTTCTCGTGGCAGCCGTAGGAGTTTCCGGCCGAGTCGGTGTTGTTCTTGAACAGGTAGATGTCGCCGCCGATGCCCTCTTCGGCGAGTCTGGCCTCCGCGTCGACCACCAGGTCCTGCAGGATGCGCTCGCCGGCCTTGTCGTGGGCGATCAGGGTCAGTAGGTCGTCACATTCGGCGGTGGCGTACTCCGGGTGCGACCCGACATCGAGATACAGGCGAGATCCGTTGCGCAGGAACACGTTGGACGACCTGCCCCACGACACCACCCGCCGGAACAGGTACCTGGCCACCTCGTCCGGGCTCAGTCGGCGCTGGCCGTGGAAGGTGCAGGTGATACCGAACTCGGTTTCGATGCCCATGATCCGCCGCTGCATAGGGCGAGACTATGCCCCCGGTGGGCGGCGCCTGGTGAGATCCCGGTTGGCTCGCTGGGGGAATGCGGTGGTGGGCCCGGTCGCCGGCGGACGCCGCCGGGTGTCGTCCCTGATCTCACCGATCAACTCTTCGATGACATCTTCCAAGGTCACCAGGCCGAGGCGGGCTCGAGGTGACGGTTCTGAGGCGGCCATCACCAGTGCGGTCAATTGGCCGGCGGGGTCGGCTTCGTCGGCACCGGGCGGCTCCAGCGGCTCCGGCGCGGCGACCTGCGCCAGATGCGCTCCACGACGGCGCATCCGGTCCAGCGCGAGGCGGAGTTCGGAACCGGCGATCACCACCGGAAGCGGCCGGATCCGGGCCGGCGGCACCGGCTCGTCACGACGATCGGGCGGAATGTCGATGACGTCCCGGATGTGCACATAGCCGACGTACCGGCCATTGGCGTCCCGGATCGGGAACCGGGAGAACCCGGTCCTGGCGCAGGCCTGCTCGACCTCGGCAGCGGTCACCCCTACCAGCAGCGACACCACGTCGGCGTCGGCGAGCAGTACCCGATCGACGGTGGCGGTATCGAAGTCGAGTGCGGAACTGATCAATTCCTGTTCGTTCCGGTCGAGCAGGCCCTCGGAAGTGGATTCGGCGACCAGTCCGGCAACCTCGTCTCTGGTGAAGGCGGAGGCGACCTCGTCGCTGACCTGTCGCCCGGTGAGCCTGACCACCGCGTTGGCGAGGTGATTGAGACCCCGAACGACCGGCCCCAGGAAGATCGCGATGGCGCGCAGCGGCGGAGTCAGCATGATGGCGACGTTCTCCGGGCCGGCCAGGGCGACGTTCTTGGGCACCATCTCACCCAGCGCCACATGCGCCGACACCACCAGCACCAGGGCGACCACCAGGGCCACCGGGTGCAGGGCCGAATCCGGCACGCCGAGCCGGTGGAACACCGGCTCCAGCAGGCTGGCCACCGCGGGTTCCCCCAGAGCGCCCAGCAGCACTCCGCAGACGGTGATGCCCAGCTGCGCGCAGGCCATCATCACCGAGACGTCTTCCATCGCCTTGAGCGTTGCCCTGGCCCTGGCGCTGGTGACGGCTCGCGGCTCCACGACAGTCCGGCGGGCCGAGATCAGCGCGAACTCCGCGGCCACGAAGAACGCACTGACGGCCAGTAGCAGCACCACCACGCCGACCAGCGCCCAGCTGTGGCTCATCGACTGCCCCGGTGGGCGCGGAACGTCCGTCGATCGCTCATCGCAGTTCCCCCCGATCCTCGACCTGGCCGACCGCGGACAGCACCACAGACTCGATCCGCCGCCTCGCCCTGGCCGCGACGGTCAACCGGACCATCACCACGCGCGGCAGGTCGTCCAGGGGATTCACCGGGATCGGCATGTCGTCGACGGAGCCGTCGACGCGGACCGTCAGGACGCCGAGCGAGAAGCCGGCCAGCATGGTGGCGGGCACCTCGACGGTGTCGGCACTGTCCGGCATCCGGCCCAGCCGGGAGATCAGCAGACCGGCCACCGTCTCGTAGGCATTTGATTCCGGCAGCGTCACGCCGGTGATCTCGGCGATCTGATCGGGCCGGAGATCACCTGGCAGCAGCCAGGTGTCGTCGTACTGGCGGGCGGCCCGCGGATCGCCGAGATCGTGCTCGTCGGTGATCTCGCCGACCAGCTCCTCCACCACGTCCTCCAGGGTGAGGATGCCGGCCGTACCGCCGTACTCGTCGGTGACCACCGCCATCTGCAGGCCCTGCTCGCGGAGCAGGTCCAGTAGGTCGTCGAGCGGCATCGTCTGCGGGACCACCGGGACGTCGGCCATCAGCTGGTCCACCCTGACCCGGGCCCGCTCGTCGGGGGCGATCGCGACGGCACGCTTGAGATGCACCAGTCCGACGACATCGTCGGAGTCGGCGCCGGAGACCGGGAAGCGGGAATGACCCGTGGTCGCCGCGGCCACCAGCACGGCGTCCGACGAGTCGGTGGCCCTGACGAATCGCACCCGGGTGCGCGGCGTCAGCACATCGGCGGCGGTCTTGCCGGAGAACGAGATGGACCTGGACAGCAGACCAGCAGTCGGTGCCGGCAACGTGCCCTGCGCGGCCGACCTGCGGACCAGCGACTGCAGTTCCTC
The DNA here is from genome assembly GCA_038229825.1 of Mycobacteriales bacterium. Lineage (GTDB taxonomy): Bacteria > Actinomycetota > Actinomycetes > Mycobacteriales > Nakamurellaceae > Nakamurella. The sequence goes on along the minus strand of JBBROB010000024.1, from coordinate 54,909 downwards.
GGACGACCTGGCCGACCTGAGTTCCTCCTGCGGCTCGATCGAGAAGATGCGCAGCACCCCGTTGGCGGTACCGTTGAGCACCCAGATCAGCGGCCGGAAGGCCCATGTCGAAATCCGCAGCGGGGTGATCACCGACTTCGCCGTGGACAACGGCTCGCCGATGGCGATGTTCTTGGGGACCAATTCGCCGAACACCATGGACAGCACGGTGGCCACCACCAGCGCTGCGATCACCCCCACCGACTCTGCGGCGTCCGCCGACAACCCGACGGCCCGCAGCGGATCGGCGATCAAGGCGGCCAGCGACGGCTCCATCACGAAGCCGAGGGCCAGCGTGGTCACGGTGATTCCCACCTGCGCTCCGGACAGCTGGGTGGACAGCGACTTCAGGCCGATCAGCAGCGACCTTGACCTGCTGTCGCCGGCCGCGGCCTCACGAGCGACCTTGGCCCGGTCGACGGTCACCAGGCTGAATTCGGCGGCCACGTAGACGGCCGTTCCGACGATCAGCAGGACACCGACGACGAGCAGGACGAGCTGACCGATCATCGGCAGTTCCCGGGCAGCGGACTGTCGGACCGGTCGGGTACGGAATGATTGTTCATGGGGGTTGCGTCAAGGATAACGGGCCGCACGGGCAGCCTCAGGCGCCGACCCCGAAGCAGTTGAGGGCGACCGGCGCGCCGTCGACATCGGCTACCGCCGCCGCAAGCGCGACGGCCGGCCCGTCGCCGGCCACCAGTCGGCGGTGGTAGAGCACCATGCTCCTGGCGGCGACGTCGTCGGAGATCCGGCTGACTCCGGCGATGACGGTCGACACCCCACTCCGTAGCAGCGCCGCTGCAAAACCCAGTGGCTCGCCACCGGAACCGTGGTCGTCGTCACTGCGACCGACGTCGCAACTGGAGAGCACCACGTGGTCCGGCAGCGACGGATTGGGTGCGATGTCGTAGCCGTAGAGGGGGCCGTCCGCCAATTGCACCCAGGAGAACAACGGCGATTCCACTTCGTGGTGACCGTGCGCGGCAATGTGCAGCAGACCACCTTCGGCGATCCGGCTGAGCACCGCTGCTCCGGTGGCAGCGCCCTCCACGAGCGACACCGAACCGGGATGGAGTGCGGCGATGTGTTCGACCTCTCTCGCACCGTTGGGCAGTCCGGGTCCGGCCACCGAGAGCACCCGGCCCACCTCCAGGTCGCGGTGTGCACGACAGGTCAGGGCCGCCGTCACCGACGCGGTGACCGAGACCGGACGACCGCGAAGGGGGGGCAGCAGTCCCCACGGGACGGTGGACAGTGGCCCATGACCGGCCACCAGCAGCGACCCCTGGCCGATCAGTCCGGCGATTGGCTCGATCAGGGCCGCCGCCAGGCGATCCAGTCCGCTGGCCAGGGAGCGCTGGCCTACCCCGGTGACCGGTAGTGGGATCCGGGGAGCGGCCAGTAGGTCCAGATCCGCCGATACCCGGCGAAGGATGGCCTGCAGCTCGTCCAGCGAGCCCAGATGCCGGAACGACGCCTTGTTCGCGGTGATCACCAGGGCGTGCAGCGCCCCGTCACCGCGGACGTAGGCGACCACCGCGGGGTGGGCGGGATCGTCCGACAGTCGACGTTGCAGCGCGGTCAGGGTGATCGGTCGGCGGACGTCGCCACTGCCGGCCGCCGACCATGCCATGGCCTGCACCTGTCGCCGCATCTGCCGGACCCTGGCCTCCAGTGCTGAATCCCGCCGGCCGGCCAGCACGGCCTGCCGGGCCTGCTGGTAGACGGCCCGGAACTCGCCGAGTTTCCCCGCGAACTCGTCGTCGGCCGGCGGCCTGACCGCGGGGAGTCTGGTGCTCACTCCCCTTGCTCTTTCCAGCCACTGGAAGATGGCGGCCGGCGATCCGGTACCGACCGCGGTGCGTAGGCCCAGTTGGGCAAGTTCCCGGCCGTGGACAGAGGCTGCAGTCTGCAGGTCCTGCGAGCCGAATCGGGCTTGGAAGTTGGACAGGTCGTCCAGGCCACGGCGGACGTGAGCCAATCCGGCGGTGCGGTGGCCGGCCGCGAGCGCGAGCCGGCCGTCCAGAAGCCGGCCCTGCAACCTGGTGGCCAGCCGGACGACGCCGGTCCGGCGCCTGACGGCCTGCGCCACCTCCACCGCTCCCGGCAGGTCATCGGCGTCCAGGAGTGCCTCGGCCCGCAACAGCATCGCCGTTCGGCCGTCCTCGGCCAGACCCAATTCGTCCAGTCGGGAGGTCAGTTCCGCCGCCTGCCCAGCATCGCGAACGGCGGCCTTGATCTGGGCGCTGCTGTGACTCCACGCCGGGTCCGCCCGCAGACGCTCCCGGTGCTGTGCGCGGACAGCCTGCAGCCGAAGGGTTCTCGCCGAAAGGGCGGCGGATTCGTTGCCGCGGCGGCGGGCGGTGTGTTCGGCTCGACGGGCAGCAGCCGCGGCGGCCTTCGGGTTGCCGGCCAGGAGGTCGAGCTCGGCGCGAACCGAATATGCGTCGACCAGGTCCGCGGTGGCGTGATTGACCCGGAAGAACTCGAGCGCTTGGTCGATGTGCTCCCCGGCCGCGTCGATCAGGCCGGCGGCGGCCAGTACCCGCGCGCGGTCGAGCGGCGAGACGCCGTCCTGCGCGGCGCCCGGCCAGGCCGCGGCCGCCGCCTCCATCGCAGACAGCGCGGCCGGGAGATCGCCGGCCAGATAGCGCACGAAGCCGAGATTGTGGTCCGCCATGAAGGTGATGTCGCCGCGGCCGAGTGCCCGGGCGATCGATCCGGCCGCCTGGGTATCCGCCGCCGCGAGGGCCAGCCGCCCGGCCACGATATGCAGCAGACCGCGATTGAGCAACGCCCCGGCCAGGTCCTCCAGACCCGCCGCGGTGGTGGACTCCCGCAGCTGGGCCACCGCGGCGTCGAGGTCGTCCAGGGCCGCGTCGGGCTGCCCGGTCCTGACCAGGATCAACCCCCTGGCCACCCGGACAGCCGGTAGCACCTCCGTGCAGGTGGCCGCTTCGTCCAACAGCTCACGCGCCCTGGCCGTGTGCCCGAGCTCGGAGTAGTTGTAGGCCAGCGCCACCAGAATCCGGGCGCGCAGTACCGGGTCGCGCTGGGTGTCGCGGTCCAGCCGCCGAAGGGCGCGCTGGGCCAGTCGCAACCCGACCGACCACTTGCCGTCGTCACTGGCTGACCGAGCGAGAACCCACAGCTGCGTCGCCGACAACTCACCGTGAGGAGGTGCCTTGCGCTGACGGACGGCGTCCACCGGTCAAGTCTTTCAGGGTGCGCAAGGCCTGATCCGGGCGACGGTCGAGCCGGTGAGAACCCAGCTCAGGAAGCGGCCCCGAAGCAGGTGAGCGGAACGGGAGCCGACCCGTCTGCCGTCACGATCGCGGCCGCCAGCGCCACGGCGGGGCCATCGCCGGCGAGCAACCGCTGGTGGTAGACGACCATCGTCGCGGCCGCCACCTCGTCGGAGATCCGGCTGATGCCGGCCACCACCGTCGAGACGCCGCTGCGCAGCAACGCCGCGGCCAGCCCGAGCGGTTCGCCGCCCGGGCTGTCGTCACTGCGCCCGACGTCACAGCTGGACAGCACCACATGGTCGGGCAGCGTCGGGTTGGGTGCGATGTCGTACCCGTAGAGCGGACCGTCGGCCAGTTGGACGGACGAGAACAACGGACTGTCCTGTTCGTGGTGCCCGTGGGCGGCGATGTGCAACAGTCCTCCCTGCGGCAACTGCCCCAGCAGGGCCTCCCCGGTGGCCCCATCGCCGATCAGCAGGCCGGCGCCGGGGTGCATGGCGGCAATGGCCGTCGCTTCGTCCGCCCCGCCGGGCACATCGGGGCCGGCTACGGCCAGCACACCACGCAGGTAGGCACGGCTGGGTCGGCCACCCGCCGACATCGCTGATGTCACAGACGAACTCACTGAGACCGGCCGACCGACGAGCGACGGCAGCAGGCCCCACGGCAGGGTGGCCATCGGCCCGACGGCTGCGACGATGACCGGCCCCGAGGTGAACGCGGGCAGGATCGGTCTCAGCAGCTGGCCGTCCAACCCGGCCAGGTTGCCGGCCAGCGACTGCCGGGCCACCAGCATCACCGGCCGCGGAATGCGCGGCGAGGCCAACAGGTCCAGGTCGGCTGCGGCGCGCCGGATGCGGCTGTGAATCTCCGGCCAACGCTCCAGTTCATGATGGGTCGCGTGGCGGCCGGTGATGACGAGAACGTGCGTTTCCTCGGTGCCGTGCAGGAACGCGACCACGGTCGGGTCGGATGGGTCGGCAGCCAGCAGCCGGCCAACCGCGGCCAGCGTCAGCGGGCGTTGCACCGTTCCGGAACCGCTCACCGTCCACGACCGGGTCCGAACCTTCCTGCGGAGTTCGCTCACCCGTCTTTCCAGCATCGGGTCCCGGTGACCGGCAACGGCCGCTGCCCTGGCTTCGATGGAGGCCAACCGGAGCCGGCCCAAGGTCTCGGCCAGCTCCTGGTCTGCGGGCGGATGTACGGCAGGGAGCCTGGTGGTCACCGCGCGGGCACGTTCCAGCCACTGCAGAATGGCCGCCGGGGACCTGCTCGAGACGGCGGTACGGAGCCCGAGTCGAGCAAGCGCGGCGCCGTGGATGGCCGCGCCGGACTGCATGTCCTGCGATCCGAACCTGGACTGGAAGTCCGCGAGCTCGTCGAGGCCCTGGCGGATATGCGAAAGGCCGGCCCTCTGGTGGTGCTGATGCAGGTCGAGTCGCGCTGACACCAGGCGTGAGTGCAGGCGGGTGCCCAGCTGGACGCTCGTAGTCATCTTTCCGACCATTGCGGCCTGAACTCGGGCGCTGTCGGCGTCGTCGGCCTCGAGCAGGGCTTCCGCGGCGATCAGGTGCGCAGTGCCGGCATCACCGGTCAGATCACTGGCCTCCAACAGGCGTGCCAGCTCGGCGGCCCTGCGCGCGTCCGACCGGGCGCGAGCAGTGGGCCGCGGCCGGCTCGCGCGGTTGCCCGCTGCCGCTTTCAGCTCGACGAGCTCGGCAAGCAAAGCGGCATTTGCGTTGCCGCGCCTGCGATTCAGCGCTTTCGCCCGTCGCGCCCTTGTCGTCGCGGACTGCCATTCCTCCTGGAGCAGATCGGTCTCGGCCGCGACCACCAGTGCGTCCGGCAATTCACTCAGGGCGCGGTTGCGGTCGAAGTCCTCGACGGCAAGCTGACTGAATTCCGACGCCTCGTGGGTCAGCCCGGCCGCCAGCAGCACACGGGCTCTGTCCATCGCCGGCATCCCGATGGGCGGCTCCTCGACTGCCCGTTGCGCGGACTCCATCGAGTCCAGAGCGCCGGGCAGATCACCCGACAGGAATTGGAGGTAACCCAGGTTGTGGGCGGCCATATGGACGCCCCATCGATCGTCGGCGGCCTCAGCGGCACGCCGGGCGTCGACGGTGTCCCGTTCGGCCTCCGGCAGCCGACCGACGTTCATGTGCAGCAGCCCACGGTTGAGCAGCGTGGCCGACAACATCCGGACATCCCCGCCCCGTAGCCCGTCAACGGCCTCGTCGAATGCCTGCAGTGCTGCTTCCGGCTCGCCGGCTCGCATCAGGCACATTGCGCGAGTCGAACAGACCGCCGGCCGTTGCGCCGGATCAGATCTCTCTGCATCGTCGAGTAGAGCGAGCGCACGCTCGGTATCTCCCAGTCCGGAATACTGGTACGCCTGGGTGATCAGGACCGTCGAACGGGATGCTGCGATCTCCGGGCCGTCCGAGGGAGACCGGCGCAGAGCGTCCAGCGCCCGTTCGCAGAGCTTCACGGCTCGGCTCGGGCGCCCGGCGTCACCCTCGGCCCGCGCCTTGCGCAGAAGACCCTCGACCATTGCCCGAGCGTCGGCGGTGGTCTCCAACCCTTGGGCGGTACGAGTCCGGGACATCACCCGGCAAGTCTCACAGGTGCAGTGCCGGTGTCACCACTGGGATACGAATCGTCGGATCGGACTCGTCGGTCGGGTGCAGCACCAGTTGTACCGAACCGGATGGCACCGATTCGAACACGAAGCGGCCGGTCTCATCGCACTCGGCGGTCATCGTCTGCCCGTCGGTGCGCAGTTCGGCGTGCAGTCGGCATCCAGGAGCGGCCCAACCGTCGAGCCGCAGAGCGTGGTCCGGCTGTGCCTGCACCGAGATCATCACCGTCAGGCTGTCACTGGAGAACGTGACCCTCTTGGCGTGTTCGACCGATCGCGTACCCGATGCTCCTGCCGGACTCATCTCGGTTTCCACCAGCCTGGCTACTTCGGCGTCCAGGTCTGCGATCTGCAGCCCGAACAACACCACCTCGGGGAGCATGTCCGGCATCGGGTCGAGCGTGTCATAGATGCCCAGGAGGTCGCTGAGGATGTCCAGATCCCGCTGATCCATCCAATCCCGCTGACCCTGATCGCTCATGACCATTCCTCCCCCTGCAGTCGTGTGCGGAGCTTGTCGAGGCACCGACCCCTGGTGGGACCGATGGATCCAACTGGCATGCCCATGTCCTTCGCGATGGCCGCGTAGTCAGGGCGGGGCGCGAAGGCGATGACCGCGAGCAGCCGCCGGCATCGTTCGGGCAGGGCCGAAACGTGCGCCCACAGACGACGCTGCTCGTCGGTGAGCACTGCGGTCTGCTCGGCGGAATCCGCCCGGGGTAGGTCGTCGTCGGTGGGCTCGGTGCCGGAGCGTTGCGCGACGACGGCTCGATCCCGCCAGGCCTGCCGGCGCAGTGTCACGGTCAACCAGCGCACAACGGCCAGCGGGTCGGAGATCGAGTCGCCACGGCGGACCAGCGCCAGGAACGTCTGCTGGACGCTGTCCTCTGCCTCCGCTGTCGACAACCCGCACTGCCGGGCGGTGTGCCACAGCAGCGGGCTGACCAGCCGGACGAGCCGGTCGATGCCACCCGGCACGCCGAGGCGGTAGTCCTGGAAGGCGAGCGCGGCCTGGGTCACCAGATCACCGAGGTCACGATGGCCGCCGCCGGCCGATCTCTGCTGCGGGATCGGGCTCTGCTTGTCAACGACAGGGCGGTCATCGGATTCGGGTCGTTGTTCGGAAGTTACCACCAGCGGTCTCGTCTCGGTCGTCATGGCGAGTCAGCCTTGTCCACAGCAGCGGCTCGCGGCGGAACCAGCAGGCGGCGGACGTCCGCACCCGGCGGACATCCCGCCGCTACCAGCTTCGACAGATACTCCCCCGCGAGCACGGGCGCGGCAAAGCTGGTTCCGCTCCAGGTGGCAAATCCGCTGCTGAACCGATCGGGGTCGATGGTGCCGCGCCACTGGCCGTTCGGCCCGCGCAGCACAGTACCGGCGGACCAGGCGCCGGAGGCCAGCACCGGAGCGGTACTGACCACATTGGCACCGGCCGCTTCGCCGTTGACCCAGGATGCGTCGTTGGAGAACAGCGCCACTGACCCGTCCGGGTTCAGAGCCGCAACCGCCAGCATCGGCAGCTTGGCTGGATCATTGAATTCCGGTTGATCGGCAAACGCAGCAGGGTAGGAACGGCGATCCGTGCAGTCGTTGCCGGCCGCCGCAAAAGTGATGACGCCGCGCGCGGCCAACTCGACAAGCTGATTCTTGACACCGGCCGTGTACTGGATGTCGTCGGCCGACTCGGCGTAGTAGCCGAGCGAGAGCACCAGCACGTCAATTGTTCCCGGGTGCTTGTCCAGCCTCAGACCCAGCCCGGTCAGCGCATGGGTCAGCTCGTCCTCGGCGACCACGCCGTCCCCGTTCATCACCCGCAGCGTGGTGATCCCGGCATCGGGGCAGCTCTGCCGGAGCAGCCCGGTGATGAACGTGCCGTGGCCGGCGTCGGTGTCCAGCAGGCCGGTCAGCGGGTCGGGAACAGCTCCGGCGCCCTCCGGATCGGTGGCAGCCACGGCCGGATCGTCGACATCCATGCCAATTGGATCGCCGTTGTCCAGCAGGAGTCGCCGCCGCACCGGGTAGGCGTCATACCAGGGATGCTTGCCGACCCCGGTGTCGAGCACCACGACCTGCGGATGGCAGGCGTCCTTGTCGGGAAGCGGCGGGGCCAGCACCACGCTCACCGGCCCGTGGCCGCCCGAGCCGCCCTGCATGTACTCATCGACACCGGCGGCAAGGCCCCTGCTGTACGGATTGCCACCGATCGCGGCGAGTCCTCTGCTGTACGGGTTGCCGCCGATGAGAGCCAACCCGCGAGAGTAGGGGTTTCCGGCGATGATGGCCGACGAGAACATCAGGTGATCAAGCCCGACCGACCCGCTGAACTTGGGGTCGTTGGCCGCGCGGACGGCCTGCAGCAGCGGCCACACGTCGACCGCCGGGGCTGGCACGCCGAGGGAGGAGCCGAAGCGAACTGGCACCACCAACGTCAGCCCGGCCAGCTGGGCGAGGGCGAGCGCACGGGCCAACCGGTTGTGCGCCAGCACCTCTGGCGTCTGCGGCACCCCTTGCTCGGTGTCGCGATCGTCCGTACCGATTTCGACGAAGACATCTGGGCCCACCAATTGCAGGTTGAGCCGCCGGTCGCCCGCCAGCGCGGCAACGGCCCCGATGATGGCCTCCGCGTCGGCCCGGGTGGAAGCGGTGACCAGGAGCGTGTCGCCCCGGTAGACGGTCGTGGTCGGCGCAGGTCCGCCCGGGAGTCGTACTGCGGTCGCCGGATCCAGCACCCGGGCCTCGTACCGAGCGAGAGGGTCACCGGGTGAGGATGCCCCTGACGTTGCGGCCGGGTCGGTCACTGTCGCCTCCGTGAGTATCGAGCACGTGGAATATCAAGGACGTGAATCTCGGCACGTGAAATTCGGGCTTACGAAACTCTGCTGTGGGTCAGGAACCGGTGGTGACTGATTTGATACATGGCGTCCGCAAGAAGTTACCGCAAGTGGGGACGGGGGCGACCTCGCCCGACCGGTACCAGCGAGCGGCGGTCCGCAATTGCAGGGAATCCGGCGCCGGTCAGGGCACGGAGATACTCCCCGGCCAGCACCGGCGCAGCGAAGGAGGTGCCGCTCCAGGAAGCGAACCCGGAGACGAAATCGTCGGAATCGACCCCGCCGCGCGGGCGTCCGGAGGGACCGGACACGCGGAGCCCGGCTCCCTGCGAGCCGTCGGATCCCACCGGTGCAGTCGATACCAGGTTGACCCCGGGTGCTTCTCCGGTAACCCACGGCCCGTCGTTGGAGAACAGCGCCACCGTGCCGTCCGGATTCAGGGCGGCGACGGAAACGAGCGGAACCATCTCCGTGCAGTTGAACGCCTGGTCGACGGCGAAAGCAGCCGGATATGACGGGCGACTCGACGCGTCGTTGCCCGCCGCACAGAACACCGCGATGCCCAGGTGACCCAATTCGATCAGGATCTTCTTGAGCGCCGTGTTGTAGGCAACGTCCTCGTCTGTCTCGGCGTAGTAGCCGAGGGACAGCACCAGGGCGTCCGCCCAGCCCGGACGTTCCCGCTGCACCCTGCCGACCAGTTTCAGAGCATCGGTGAGCGTCGACTCTGCCACGATTCCGTCGGCGCCCATGACGGCCAGGGCGACGATTTCGGCTTCCGGGCAGGCCTGCCGGATCAGACCGGCGATGAAGGTGCCGTGGCCGGTATGGCTGGCCAAGGTACCCAGCAGCGCGTTTGGGATGGCGCCGGATCCGTCCGCGTCGATGCCCTTGATCGATGCCGGGTCGATCTGCGGACCGACGGTGGTGCCGTCGGTCAGCGCGATCATCGTCTGCGCCGGCCGCTCCCGGAACCACGGATGATCACCGATCCCGGTGTCCAGCACCACCACTCGCGGGCGGCGACCGGAGGCAGATGCGCGCGGCGCCGCAATCACGTAGTTCACCGGGCCTCGGCCGCCATATCCGGAGACCCCGTACCGATCCAGCCCCACCTGTCCGTGACCGAGGGCAAAAGGATTGCCGCCCAACTGCTCTGCCGTTGTCAACAGGTGATCGAGCGCCACCCCGGCCGCGACCTCCGGGTCGGGGTGGGCCCGTAGTTGGGCGACGACGGACCAGGAGTCGATCGGTTCGACCGACGAGGCACCGGGCCGCAGTGCGACCGCTGACCTCTGGTGTTCGGCGGTCCAGTTCCGCTGGTCGAGCGCGGCGTCGACGGCCGCCCGTACTCGTGCGTCGGTCACCTGATCCCGGGCGTGCACCAGCAGGCCCTCGCACCGGTAGGCGGTGGCGCGCCGGCCGGACACACCAGCGGCCGGGTCGAGCAACCTCCCGCGCCAGCGGCCGAGGGCCGGTGCCAGCCGCGAGTGCGGATATCGGTCAGGTGTGATCACAAACGTCCTTGCCGATCGCATACGCCACGGAACATCGTCGGCTGGAAGAGTACGGCGAAGCGGAGGTGATACCGACCGGCCGGTGCTGATCCGGCGACGGCACCCCCGGCGTCGGGCTGTCCGGTTGCTATCGGTCGGACTCGGGCGGCAGATCAGCGCCGCCGGCCCCGCCGCCGGCCGGGGTTTCCGGAGCCTGCTGTGCGGTGTCCGCTGCCGCCGCGTCGCCGGCGACCGGCGCGAGCAGTTCGTCCAGGGTCGAGCGTTCCAACCGACGGAAGGTCCTATCCGGCACCGTCCGTTCCAGGACGGCCACCTCCAACTGCGAGGACTCCAGAGTTCGCGGGGCTCCCTCACCGCCGGCGCCCAGCGAGCTCACCGCGGCTGTCAGCGCACTGGCCAGATCCCAGCCGGTGACGAACTTGATCTCCATCGCCGAGGAGACCGGTTCGGTGACGCCGCCCATCACGATGTACCTGGTTTCCTCGACGATCGAACCGTCGTAGGAGATGCGGTACAGCTGGTCACGCTGACCCGGTGCGCCCAAACGGGTCTCCCCCGGCGCGGGTACCGGTTCGCCGACCGAACGGGCCACCTCCGCGACGCACAGTTCCACCTCGTACGGCTTCTGGTGTTCGGAGAAGATCGAACCCAGAGTCTGCGCGTAGGCGTTGGCCAGCCAACGGGCAGTGACGTCCCGGCGGTCGTAGGAGTAGCCGCGCACATCGGCCAGCCGGATGCCCGCCGTGCGCAGGTTCTCGAACTCGTTGTACCGGCCGACGGCCGCCAGCCCGATCCGGTCGTAGATCTCGCTGACCTTGTGCAGCGTCGGCGAATGATTCTCGGCGACGAAGAGCACGCCGCCGGAGTAGGTCGTCACCACCACGCTGCGGCCTCGGCCGATGCCCTTGCGGGCATAGTCGGACCTGTCCCGCATGAACTGCTCGGGGGATGCGTACACGGGCATTGTCACGGTACTGGTGCTCCTGGAAGGGTGAGCGGGAGAGGGGTGAGGAGTGAGGGGTGAGCAGCTGGCTACTGCACGAGCTGTGTCCGGCGGGCCGCGGCGTCAACCGCCGGGATTGACCATCCGGCCGGCTACGACTTCCTCCGACACCGCACCGACCTCGGCATCCGATAGCCGCCGCGCGCCCGAATCTGTGACGGCGATCACCACCGGGTAGATCTTCCGGGTCAGATCCGGCCCGCCGGTCGCGCTGTCGTCGTCAGCGGCGTCGTAGAGCGCCTCGACCGCTGCGCGCACCGCAGCAGGCAGGGCGAAGCCGCGTTCGAACCGCTTCTTCAAAGCCGAGCGGGCGAACATCGAACCGGAGCCGATGGCGTAGAAGTCGTGCTCTTCGTAGCGACCACCGGTCAGGTCGTAGGAGAAGATCCGCCCGGCCTCACCGGCCGGCAGCCGGTCGATGTCGAACCCCGCGAACCGCGGGACGACCGCGAGGCCCTGCATGGCGGCTCCCAGGTTGCCCCTGATCATCGACGAGAGCCGATTCGCCTTGCCGTCCAACGACAGTCGTACGCCCTCGATCTTCTCGTAGTGCTCCAGTTCGAGCTTGAACAGGCGGACCATCTCGATGGCGAGCCCGGCGGTGCCGGCGATGCCGATCGCCGAGTGGGAGTCGGCCACGAAGACCTTCTCGATGTCCCGCTGGGCGATCAGATTGCCCATGGTGGCACGCCTATCGCCGGCGAGTACAACGCCGTCGGCACAGGTCAGGGCCACAATCGTGGTGCCGTGCGGGGTCTGGTCGGCGATGGTCTGCATCCGGTTGCCGGGCAGCAGGTGTGGCTCCGCCCTGGCCAGGAACTCGGTGAACGAACCGGGCCCCGGCGTCAGATAGGCGGACGGGACGGCCGCAACCGGCCAGTTCGACCCAGCATCACGACCGCTCACTGCCCGCCCTTTTGCACATACGACCTGACGAAATCCTCGGCATTGGTCTCCAGCACACCGTCGATCTCGTCGAGGATGTCGTCGGTCTCGGCGGCCAACTTCTCCCGGCGCTCCTGGCCTGCCGCGTCCGGTCCGGTCTCGTCGTCCTCGCCGCCGCCGCCCTGTCGGGTGGTCTGCTCCTGTGCCATCTCGATCTCCCATCACCTGCGCCAATGTGCGAAATCACTCCGAGGACCGCTCGCCGCTGCCCTCGACCTTACCCAGCCGGTCCGACAACGAGGCGGACCCGCCGGACAAGACCAGGTAACGGCGCGTCCTGCGTCAGCCGCGTTTGGTCAGCGCGTCGACCAGCTCCCCGGCGTCGGCCGCCGCGTCCAGCAGTGCGCCGACGTGCGCTTTGGTGCCGCGCAGCGGGTCCATGGTCGGGATCCGGACCAGCGACTCGCGGCCGACATCGAAGATCACCGAGTCCCATGACGCCGCTGCCAGCCGATCCGGGTATTTGGCGACGCAGCGCCCACGGAAGTACGCCCTGGTGTCCTCGGGCGGGGTGGTCATGGCGCGGCGGATGGCGTCGTCGGTGAGCAGGCGCTTCATCGCCCCCCGGGAAACCAGCCGGTTGTACAGCCCACGATCCATCCGGACGTCGGCGTACTGCAGGTCGACCAGGGCCAGCCGGGGTGCTCCCCAGCCCAGATTGTCGCGGCTGCGGAAGCCCTCCAGCAGTCGCAGTTTGGCCGGCCAGTCGAGCGTGTCGGCCAGCAACATCGGGTCCTGCCACAGCTTGTCGAGCACATCGGTCCAAATCGCCAGGATGTCGAGGGTCTCGGCGTCGGCGTCAACCCCGTAGGTCTCCGACACGAACGCCTGAGCAGCGTCGAGATAGGCGCGCTGGATGTCGATCCCGGTGAAGGACCGACCGTCGGCCAGCTTCACGGTGGTCTGCAACGTCGGGTCGTGGGAGATCTGATGCACCGCCGAGACCGGATGCTCGAGATCGAACGGCATCGGCCAGCCGGCCTCGATCATCGACAGCACCAGTGCGGTCGTCCCGACCTTGAGGTAGATGGCGGTCTCGGACAGGTTGGCGTCGCCGATGATCACATGGAGTCGGCGGTAGCGGTCGGCGTCGGCATGGGGCTCGTCGCGGGTGTTGATCAGCCCGCGTTTGAGTGTCGTCTCCAGCCCCACCTCCACCTCGATGTAGTCCGATCGTTGAGCCAGCTGAAATCCGGGCGTGGCGCCGGCCGGCCCGATCCCGACCCGTCCGGCGCCGGCGAACACCTGGCGAGATGCGAAGAACGGCAGCAGGCCGGCGATCAGCGACGGGAACGGGGTGTCCCGGCGGCACAAGTAGTTCTCGTGGGTTCCATACGATGCGCCCTTGCCGTCGGTGTTGTTCTTGTACAGCTGAACGGGTTTCGCACCGGGAACCGAGGCCGACAGCATGGCTGCCTCCTCCATCACCCGCTCCCCGGCCTTGTCGAAGAGCACTGCATCGAGCGGGTTGGTCACCTCCGGTCCGGAGAACTCAGGGTGTGCGTGGTCGACATAAAGCCGGGCACCGTTGGACAGAATGACGTTCGCCGCTCCGATGTCGTCGATATCGGGCTCGGTGACCCCGAAGAGTGAGGACAGGTCATATCCCCTGGCATCACGCAGCGGTGACTCCACTTCGTAGTCCCAGCGTGGACGGCGGGCCCGCGGGGCGGCCACCGACGCGGCGTAGGCCAGCACGATCTGGGTGGAGGAGATCACCGGGTTGACACCCGGCTCCCCCGGAACCGAAATCCCGTATTCGACTTCGGTCCCCATGATGCGACGCACTGTCATGGGTTCGAATCTAGTGCCAGCCCGGCTTCCGGCCCGGCGCACCGGGGCCGGCTGGGCCCGCGCCGCCGGCTACCGACGGCAGGATCTGGATCTCCGAGCCGCCGCGCACCCGGGCCGCGAGCCCGCCGATGGCGCGGCAGTCCTCGCCGTCGACGTAGACGTTGACGAAGCGCCGAAGGCTCCCCTGCTCGTCGCGGATCCGGCGGTGCAGCCGTGGCCAGCTACGCCCCAGTTCGTCCAGGACGACCTCGAGGTCCACCGCCGCTTCCGGATCGGCAGCGGGGTCCACCTGCAGCCTGCTGGCGCCGCCGCAGTCGGCTCTCAGCGCGCCCGGGATCAGCACGGTCACGCTCATCGTGCTACCGCCGTCATGTCGAGAATGCCCGCACGCACAGCACATCCGGTAGATGCGCGGCGATCGTCGACCAGCTCGCACCCTCGTCCCGGCTGCCGAACACGTCGCCGGCGCGGGTGCCGAAGTAGACGCCGGCCTGGTCGGAGTCGTCGCAGCACATCGCGTCCCGCAGTACCACCGGGAAGTACGGATCGTCCGGCAGGCCGGCCGACAACGCCTCCCATGTTCCACCGGCGTCGGTGGAGCGGTAGACGCGGCACAGGTGCTCAGGGGGGAACCGCATGCCGTCGGCCGCCACCGGAAAGGTGAACACCGTTCCGGGTGTGCTGGGGTGCGCAACCATCACGAAGCCGAAGTCGCTGGGCAACCCCTCGGCAATGCTCTGCCAGTTATCGCCACCGTCGTCCGATCGGTACACGCCGTGGTGGTTCTGCGCATACAGACGCTGCGGATCGCCGGCGTCCACTGCCACCTTGTGCACGCACTGGCCGAATTCGGGCCACGGATCGGGCAGGAAGTAGGCCTTGATCCCGCGGTTCGCAGGGGCCCAGCTGCCGCCGCCGTCGACACTGCGGTAAACCCCGCCGGTGGACATTGCCACGGTGATCCGCTGCGGGTCGCCGGGGTCCGGCAGCACCGTGTGGACGGCCTGGCCGCCGAAGCCCGCGCCCCACTGCGGCCGGTGCGGGTGATCCCACAGTCCAGGCACCAGCTGGTAGTCGACTCCACCGTTGGTGGATCGGAACAAGGCGGACGGCTGGGTCCCGGCATAGACGACGCCGGGCTGGTCCGGCCCGGCTGCGGCGAACTGCCATACCCGCTCGAGGGCAGCCCCGGCATCCGGCGGGAACGACAGCGGCGGGTGATCCGGCTCGCTCCAGGTGTCGCCCAGGTCGTCGCTGATCGCCACACTCGGGCCGAAATGGGAGTTGGTCACACTGGCGAACAGCCGCGGCCGCGCCGGCCGGGTATCGATCCCCACGGCATAGATCGCCGTCATCGGGAACTCCGGCTCGCCCAGGCGCCAACTCCGCCGATCGTCGTCACTGGTGGCCAGGAAAAGGCCCTTCTCGGTACCAATGGCCAGGACATGAGCCATGTGCTGCCTCCCCGTCAGGCTGTCCGGTGTTCCGGGTCACCAGTATGACCTTGGACACCGACACCCGCCTGCTGTGGGCTGACTGGCTTTACCGGTGCAAACCGGTGACAGTGGGGGTGTCACCAGTCAAGCACCCACCGTTGGGCTGCACGAGGACGCCGAGTCCGTCGTCAGCGCCCTTGTTTCCCGCGCCCGCGCCGTCACCGGGATGGACATCGCCTCTGCTGCGGTGCTGGACGCCGACGGTGAGTTCCCGATGACGGTCTACAGCGGGATCAGGTCGGAGGCCTTCCGCACTCTGCGGATCAAGCCGGGTGCCGGGCTGGGCGGCCTGGTGGTCAGGTCCGGCCGATCGGTCCGGCTCCCCGACTACCACCGGTCCGCGCTGATCACCCCCGACTACATGTCAGCGGTCGATGTCGAGGGACTGCACGGCATCGCTTGCGTTCCGGTGTTCGGGCCCGACGGGGTGACCGCCCTGCTCTATTCCGCCGTCCGCTCCACCGGCAATCCGGGCGACATCGCGGTGATCCGGCTCGAAGGGCTGGCGGCCGAGGCAGGTACCGCTCTGCACCATCTGGCAGTCGCGGCCGGCCGGGCCGAACTCGCCTCGCTGCGGCAGCGTCAGGCGATCGCCTTGCGGCTGCACGATTCCATCGCCCAGACGCTGTTCTCGGTGGGGGTGCTGGCGCATCGGTCGCGGGACCTGTCGGATCCGGCCGCATTGGCCGGCGGCCTGGCCGAGATCGAGCAGGTGGCTGGTGCGGCCCGATCCGAGCTGCGGGCCACGCTCGCCGATCTCTGCCGGGTTCCGGACGGCCGGGGTCTTGATCTCGCCCTGGTGGCCGAGGGCCGGACGTTTACGGCCTCCAGTGGCATCCCGGTGTGGTGGAGCCACCGCGGAACGCCGAGGGGCCTGGCGCCCGAAGTGACCGAACTGGTCATCGACGGCTTGCGGGAAGCGCTGCGGAACGCGGTGAAGCACGCTGCTGCCGAGCAGGTGATGGCCACCCTTCGGTGGGGGTCGTCCGAGGTGCTGCTGGTGGTGCAGATGCAGTGGGGCGAGCACGCGGACCGCGGCCGGGCGGCCCGGATGGTCGAACAGGCCGATGACCGGCACGCCCCGTGGTCCCCCGGATCGGGTCTCGGCATGATCGCCGAACGGGCCGCCGCGCTCGGCGGGCAGCTCGAACTGATCGTCGACGCCGAGCCGGACGGTCTGGTGGTGCAGCGGATGACCCTGCCGGCACCTGGGTACGACCCGTGACGGTGCCGATCCGGGTGCTGGTGGTCGACGACCACCCGTTGGCCAGGCGCGGTGTCGCGTCCCTGGTCGCCGAGGCTTTTCCCGATCATGTGCTGCGGGAGGCCGGGACAACGGGCGAGGCCATCGCGCTGGCCGGCGCCTTCCAGCCGAACCTGGTGATCCTCGACCTGCGGACACCCGAACCCCCAGGGCCGGCCGCCACCTGCGCCCTGCTCAAGGAGCACAACCGCCACTGCCACATCGTGATCCTCACCGGCTACGCCGAGATGGACCTGATCCGGCAGTGCCTGGCGGCGGGAGCCGACGGTGTGCTGCTCAAGGACGCCGAGCCCGACGACCTGATCCTGCGATTGCGGCATCTGGCCGCCGGCACCAGGGTTCTCGACCCGCGGGTGGCGCAGACCCTGGCCATCGATCAGGTCAGCACCCTGCGGGGGGAGAGCGAGCAGGTCGTGCTGTCGCCGAGGGAGCGGGAAGTGCTCGACCTGCTCGCGGAGGGCTGCTCCAATCGGCAGATCGCCGGCCGCCTGTTCATCGCGGAGACCACCGTCAAGGGATATGTCGCCGCCTTGCTGGAAAAGTTGGGAGTGGACTCGCGGTTGCAGGCGGTGGTCAGGGCAGCGCAGCGTGGGCTGCTCTAGTGGCCGGCGCGCACCGGCGTCTGGGGACGGGACGGCCGAAGGCCGGTGCACCCCGTGGGGCGCACCGGCCTTCGGCTGCATTTCTCGGGTCCTCAGGTCATCAGGGCCCGATCAGTCTACTAACGGAACAGCGGCCTGTTGGGCAGGATCGGCTTGCCGAACGTGGAGGCGGTGACAGCGGCCAGGCACAGGTAGAACGCCAGCGCGGCGGCCACCAGACCCATGATTCCGCCGGCATGGGTCAGCGTGGAGCTGGCATTGAAGGCGCCGAACGCCAACAGCACGAAGACCGCGCCGACGACTGCGAACAGGGTGGCCAGCACGGCAGTGGTGCGCAGTGCGGCGACCAACATCAGCAGGGTGAAGATGCCCCAGGCCATCAGGTACCAACCGACCGCGACACCGACGTGCGCAGCCGGGATGCCCTTGGCGAAGAAGGTCAGGAAGGCCCAGAAGGACAGCCAGAACGCGCCGTAGGAGGTGAAGACGGTCGCGCCGAACACGTTGCCCTTACGGAATTCCCACATGCCGGCGAGGAGCTGCGCTAAGCCGCCGAAGGCAAGCGCTACACCCAGCACCACCGGCTCGGTGTCCTTGGGCAGGATGCCCGCGTTCACCAGGCTGAGCAGGAAGGTGGTGAGTGCGAACGCACCCAGGCCGAGCGGTGCCGGATCGGCGATCATCCGGGTCTGCTCGGACGCAATCTCGTGGGCCTGGGCCGGCCGGCCGGCCGTCGGGTCGTTCAGATCGGCGAGCACGAGTTCCCGGTCGAGGGGAACCAGCGGATCGTGGGTGAGTGTCATTCTCGATGCTCCAATGCATTCGGGGTGTGGACGGTGAAATGTGGTGCGGTGGTGCGGTAAAGGTGTGGGTCGCTACGCAGACGAGAGGCTGGCCGGGGATCAGCGGAAGGCGTTGATCCCGGTAATCGCACGGCCGACAATCAGTGACTGCACCGAGTCGGTGCCCTCGTAGGTGTAGACGGCCTCGATATCGGCGAAATGCCTTGCAACATGGTGATCGAGCAGAATTCCGTTGCCGCCCAATATGTCTCGCGCCATGGCACAGACCCGGCGGGCTGCGCCGGCGGTGTGCATCTTGGCCAGCGCGGCGTGCTCGATCGAAACCCTGCCCTGCGCCTGCAATTGCGAGAGCCGAACGCAGATCAACTGCATGCCGGTGATATCGGCGAGCATGTGCGACAACTTGTCCTGCACCAATTGGAATCTGGCGATCGGCCGCCCGAATTGTTCGCGCCGAAGGGAATAGGTCAGGGCTGCCTCGTAGGCGGCGATGGCGTGTCCGAGACCTTCCCAGGCGACGGTCTGCCTTGACTTTGCCAGCACCCGGTTGGTGTCGTCCCAGGATCGGGCGTTGACCAGGCGCGCATCGGCCGGTATGCGCACGTTGTCCAGGCGGATCTGGGCCTGCCACACTCCGCGGTTGGCAGCCTTTCCCTCGATCTTGCGCGCGTGGTAACCGGGTACCGGGTGCTCGGCTCCGCCTGGATGTTCGATGACGAAGGCGCCGACCTTGCCGTCGTCATCCCGCGCCCAGACCACCACGATGCCGGCGACAGTGCCGTTCCCGATCCAGCGCTTGCTTCCGTTGAGCACCCATTCCTCACCGTCGCGGTGCGCGCGGGTGGCCAACGCGACCACGTCGGAACCGTGGTCGGGTTCGGTCAGGGCGAAGGCGCCCAGCACTTCGCAGGTCGCCATCCGCGGCAGGTACCGCGCACGCTGTTCGGCGGATCCGAGCATGGCGATGGTCGTCATCGCCAACCCGGAATGCACCGCGTTCAGCGTGCTGATGCTGCCGTCGCCGCGCGCCAGTTCGGCGGCGATCATGCCCTCGGCGAGCGGCGAGAGCCCGGGGCATCCGTCGCCGGTGATGGAACCGCCGGCAATGCCGAGCCGGCCGTAGCCGGCCGCCAGTTCGACGGGGAACTCCGCCCGGTCCCAGTAGCCGGCAGCTGCCGGTGCGACCTCGGTGTCGCACCACTGGCGGACCCGATCGCGCACCGCGCGCTCGTCGTCGGTCAGCAACTCGTCGATGCCGTAGAAGTCAGTAGCCAGCGACCGGGCCAGATCGTCGCCGGTCGGAAACTCGACATCTGTTGCCGCACCGGCTGCTTCGACCGGCGAAGCGGATCGTGCGATGGTGGCGGTCATCCCTGGATCCGGCTTTCGTGGCCGATCCATTCGGCGCTGCGCAGCACGTCCTTGCGGACCTTACCGGTCGAGGTTCTCGGCAGTTCGAGTACGAAGTCGACGCATTTGGGTGCCTTGAATTTAGCAATGTGCTCCTTCACGTGGTCGATCAGGTCGGCCTGGCTGGTGGTGCTGCCAGAGGCCAACACCACGAACGCCTTGGGCCGTTCGCCCCAGCGCTCATCCGGAACCGCGATCACCGCAACATCGGCGACGGCCGGGTGCGAGGCCAGAGCGTGCTCGACCTCGACGGTGGAGATGTTCTCGCCGCCGGAGATGACGATGTCCTTCGCCCGGTCCATCAGCTGGATGTAGCCGTCGGGATAGCGCACCCCGAGGTCACCGGAGTGGAACCAGCCGCCCTTGAATGCCTCGGCGGTGGCTTCCGGGTCGCGGAAGTACTCCTTCATCACCGTGTTGCCGCGCATGACGATCTCACCCATGGTCACACCGTCCGCAGGCACATCCACCAATTCGTCCGAATGACCGTAGCTGGCAACGACTCTCGCATCGTCTGCGGTGATCATGCCGACACCCTGTCGGGCGGTGAGCTTGGAGCGATCGGCGACCGCGAGGTCACGCCAGCTGTCCTGGGGTTCGCACACCGTGTACGGGCCGTAGGTTTCGGTCAGGCCGTAGACATGCACGACCCGGACGTTGAGGTCGGCAAACACCGCGATGATCGAGGGGCTCGGCGGGGCACCGGCGGTGGTGACCGTAAGGGCCTGCCGCAGCGGGTGCGCCAGCGGTGAGTCCTTCATCATCGACAACACTGTCGGTGCGCCGGCCATGTGCGTGACACCGGCGCGGTCGATCAACCGCCAGATGTCATCCGCCCTGGTGGCCCGCAGGCACACGTGCGTCCCGGCGACCGCGGTCAGCGCCCAGGTGGTGCACCACCCGTTGCAGTGAAACATCGGGAGGGTCCACAGATAGGTCGAACCGTCCGAGAAGCCCTGGTGGATAACCTGTCCAAGCGAGTTCAGGTAGGCGCCACGATGGGTGTAGACGACGCCCTTGGGCGCACCCGTGGTGCCGGAGGTGTAGTTCAGGCTGATCGGGTCGCCCTCCTCGAGCACCGTGTACGACAGCGGCTCGTCGCTGCCGGCCGACAGCAGGTCGGCGTAGGCAGTGGTGAACGACAACTCGACGGTGTCACCGTTCTCCGCCGGGAGGGTGACGATCTCCAGCAAAGTGGTGACGGCAGCCAGCTTCTCGCGGGCCGGCTCCACCAGTGCGCCGTCGGCGAGCAGGTAGGCAGCACCGGAATGCTCGACGATCTGGGCGATCTCTTCCGCTGAGAGCCGGGTGTTGATCGAGACCAGCACACCGCCGGCCAACGGAACCGCGAAGTGACCCACCAACATCTCGGCGCAGTTCGTCGCGAGGTAGGCGACCCGGTCGCCCTTGCCCAGCCCCCTGGCCTTCAATGCACGTGCCAGTCGGGTCACCTCGGCGGCCATCGCAGCGTAGGTGAACGTGCGGGCGCCATCGATGATGGCCGTTCGGTCAGGATGCACAGATGCTGCGCGCTGGAGGAATCGCAGCGGGGTGAGCGGGTTTTCCATGTGGTGTCACTCCCGAATAATCGGCGTCGTCGTTGGCGCCTGACACCAGACAACCGGATCCGGACACGCAGGGATGGGTCCGATCGTCAAGATCGCCATTTGGGAGGTACGGACGCCGTCCTTTAGGACTACTCCGGTCTCTCAACGCGTGCACGAGCCGCGGAGACGAGTGGCGGTCCGGATCCCGAACGAGGAGTGCGCGGCACCTTCACCCGTTCTGAACAATAGCCGGGCAGCGTGGCGGGTGTGGACAGAGCGTGATGGGCATGGAGCGAGCGTGGTGGGTATGAAACCAGCGCTGGGCGTCGGGCAAGCTCAGGCGCTGGCGCAGCGGTCGGCCGCAGAGCCGGGATCGTGGGCGGCCGCGGCCAGGTTGGTGCGCCGGACCGGCTTCGGCGGCACCGGCGTGGCGATCGACGCGGTCGCCGCCATGGGGACTGCCGCGTATCTGTCGATGTTGCTGGCCGCCGATCCGACCAAAGACCCGGGCGCTCTGGCCACGCCGTTGCCGGACTTCCCGTCGATCGCCAAGGTTGCCAAAGACGGGGACACCGCCGTGCGGAAGGCCAGGAACCGACAGGTGCGCGGCCAACTGCAGGAGTTGGCCGGATGGTGGGTCCGGCGGATGGTGGCGGTGGGCCAGCCGTTCGGCGAGAAGCTGACCTTCTGCTGGCACGACCACTTCGCCACCTCGTCGACCAAGGTGCGCGACGCGGGCGCCCTGCTGGCCCAGAACCAGAAACTGCGGACCATGGGGCGCGGCGATTTCCGCTCCCTGGCACTGGCCATGCTCACCGACGCGGCGCTGTTGACCTGGCTGGACGGCGAGAAGAACACGGCAGGCGCCCCGAACGAAAACCTCGCGCGGGAATTCATGGAACTCTTTGCTCTCGGTCATGGGGACGGCTATACCGAGCAGGACGTCCGAGAGGGAGCCAGGGCGTTGACCGGCTGGCGGATCAACGCAGACGGAAGCGCAGTGCTTCGTCCGAAACTGCACGACAGCGGCATCAAGACGGTGTTGGGTGTCACCGGCAAACTCGACCAGGTGGGCTACTGCGACGCGATCCTGCGGCGTCCGGCCTGCGCAAGCTATCTGGCGGCGAGGATGTACGGGCAGTTGGTGTCCGATCGGGCACCCGCTCCAGCAGCGGTGAGCACGGCCGTCGCCGGCTACGGAACCAACCGCAACATCGCCGGGATGCTGTCGGCCTTGCTCGGATCGGCCGACTTCGCCGCCGCCGCGGGCACGAAGGTGGTCGGGCCGGTGGAATGGCTGGTCGGTGCGGTCCGCGCGCTGCAGGTCCCCGTTCCGGACCAGTCGGCGGCGGTCCGGTTGCTCACCGTTTTGAAGGGTCTGGGGCAGGTCCCCTTTGCGCCACCGAACGTCGGCGGCTGGCCGGCGGGCGCTGCCTGGTTGTCGACCGCCGCTGCCGACCTGCGGATGAACACAGCGGCAGCGCTGGTGAAGAGGGCAAACCTCGATTCGATCGCAGCGTCCGCGCCCGGCAACCGGATCGACGCCGTCGGTCACCTGCTGGGGGTGCCGGTGTGGACGGATCGTTCCGCGGCGGTATTGGCCACTGCGACGGCTGACCCTGCGCAACTGGTGACGATTGCCCTGAACACACCCGAATACCTCACGAGCTGAGCCAAACTTTACCCGGACATCTTCATTACCAACACTTTCGAGGTGAGCCACCATGAACGTCGTCACCAGGCGCCGGTTTCTCGTCGCATCGGGGACGGCCGGCGTTGCCGCCGCCGCGGTTGCGGCCGGCTACGTCAGCTGGTCCGAGCTGCAACACAAAGCGATTGCCGACCCGCTGGCGACCGGAACGCCGATCCTGGTCATCGTCACGCTCTACGGCGGCAATGACGGTCTCGGTGCGGTGATCCCCTATGCCGACCCTGCCTACCGCGCGGCCAGACCGGATTTCGCGTACAGCGAGGCCGAGGTGCACCCGCTGGGCGACGGTCTCGGCTTGAACCCGGCGATGACCGGGATGGCCACCCTGTGGTCGAACAAGCAGCTGGCGATCATCCGCGGGGTGGGCTACCCGAATCCCGATCACAGCCACTTCCGGTCGATGGACATCTGGCAGAGCGCCTCACCCGCCGCGCCGGTCAACACCGGTTGGATCGGCCGGTGGCTCGACCTCAGCGGTGACGACCCCACCAGGGCGGTCAACATCGGCTCCGTGCTACCGCCGCTGGCGGTCGGCGCGAAAGGCGCAGCCGCTGCCCTTCCGCTGGGGAGGTCGGCCACGCTGCCGGTGTCTCTGGCGAACGCATTCAGCGCACTCGCCAAGTCCGACCCGGTCGACACGCCGTTCCAGGCGATGGTCGCGGCCTCCTATCGGTCCGAACGAACGGTGGACGCCACCTTCGCCGGCGTCGTTGACGGCGTCGACGAGCCGGCCGACGACGGTTCTGCCGCGGGATCCGCCGGTGGCCAGTCCGGGCTGTCCGCCCAGTTCGATATGGTCGCCCGTTGCATCAAGGCAGGCGTACCCACCACCGTCTACACCGTCAGTCTCGGTGGTTTCGATACCCATGCCGACGAAAAGGGCACCCAGCAAACCCAACTGGGGCTGCTGGACACTGCCCTCACCGGCTTCCTCGGGCAGCTCAGCGCCGACCCCCGCGGCCGGGATGTAGTGGTGATGGCGTACTCGGAGTTCGGCAGGCGGGTCGGAGCGAACGCGTCCAATGGGACCGACCACGGCACCGCCGGCCCGATGTTCGTCGCCGGTGTTCCGGTCAACGGGGGCTTCTACGGCGACCAGCCCAGTCTCACCGACCTCGTCGACGCCGATTTGAAGTCAACTGTCGACTTCCGCACGGTCTACGCCGAATTGCTCGCCAAGGTGATCCGCACCGATCCGCAACCGATCGTCGGCGGCACTGCGGCCCCACTGGGCTTTCTGCTGTGACCGCCGGCCGAACTCCCCCCGGCGACCGCCGGACGGTCGCCGGGGTCGAATGCGCCGCAGTTACAGGTACTGCCCGGTGTTCGAGGCGGTATCGATGGCCCGTGATCCTTCCGACTGCTTGCCGGACACCAGGGTGCGGATGTAGACGATCCGCTCACCCTTCTTGCCGGAGATCCGAGCCCAGTCGTCCGGGTTGGTGGTGTTGGGCAGATCTTCGTTCTCGGCGAACTCGTCGACGATCGCGTCGAGCAGGTTGGTCACTCTTAGTCCACCGGTGCCGACCGCACCCTTGTTCTCGATGCGTTCCTTGATCGCCGCCTTCTTGGCCCTGTCGACGATGTTCTGGATCATGGCACCGGAGTTGAAGTCCTTGAAATACAACACTTCCTTGTCACCGTTGGCGTAAGTGACCTCCAGGAAACGGTTGTCGTCCGTCTCGGCATACATCCGCTCCACCGTGTGCTGAATCATCGCCTGCAGGGTGGCGTTGCGGTCGCCGGCGAATTCGGCCAGGTCTTCCGGGTGGATCGGCAACGAGGGGATCAGGTACTTGGTGAAGATGTCCCTGGCCGCCTCCGCGTCCGGGCGCTCGATCTTGATCTTCACGTCCAGCCGTCCCGGCCGCAGAATGGCCGGATCGATCATGTCCTCCCGGTTGGAGGCGCCGATGACGATGACGTTCTCCAGCCCCTCGACGCCGTCGATCTCGCTCAGCAGCTGCGGCACGATGGTGGTCTCGACGTCGGAGGACACCCCGGTGCCACGAGTCCGGAAGACCGAATCCATCTCGTCGAAGAACACGATCACCGGGGTGCCGTCCGACGCCTTCTCCCTGGCGCGCTGGAAGATGAGCCGGATCGTCCGTTCGGTCTCGCCGACGTACTTGTTCAGCAGCTCCGGTCCCTTGATGTTGAGGAAATAGCTGGTGATGTGCTCGACGCCGCGCGCAGCGGCAACCTTTTTCGCGAGGGAATTGGCCACTGCCTTGGCGATCAGAGTCTTGCCGCAACCGGGCGGACCGTAGAGCAGCACACCCTTCGGCGGCCGCAGCTGGAACTCGCGGAACAGTTCGGCGTGCAGGAACGGCAATTCCACCGCATCCCGGATCTGTTCGATCTGCCGGGTCAGGCCGCCGATGTCGCTGTACTCGACGTCCGGCACCTCCTCCAGCACCAGGTCCTCGACCTCGGCCTTGGGCACCCGCTCGTAGGCATAACCGGCCTTGCTGTCGACCAGCAGCGAGTCGCCCGGCTTGAGCGGAAGATCCATCAACGGAGATGCCAGATGCACGACCCGCTCCTCGTCGGCGTGCCCGACCACGAGCGCCCGGTCACCGTCGAGCAGTTCGCGCAGCGAACTGACCTCGCCGACCAGCTCGAACGCGCCGGCCTCGACCACGGTCAACGCCTCGTTCAGCCTGACCTGCTGCCCGCGTTGCAGGGCCGGCAGATCAATCGACGGCGACACCGTCAACCGCATCCGGCGTCCGCCGGTGAAAACCTCCACCGTGCTCTCCGGGCCGGCGCCCAGGTAGACGCCGTAACCGCTGGGCGGCTGGGCCAGGCGGTCGACCTCTTCCTTGAGCTGCAGCAACTGGCCCCTGGCCTCACGCAGGGTGAGGACCAGCTTGTCGTTACGCTCGGTGAGCGCGTTGATTCGGGCCACGGATTCGGCGAGTTGACGTTCCAACGGGCGCGTGTCCATCGGTGCAACCGCCAGGCGGCGACGTAATTGGGCGACCTCGTCATTGAGAACCCGGATCTGTGCGATGAGCGCGGCCGCATTCTGCGTGTAGCCGCGCTCCGCCCCGGACGTGTAGTCGTCCGGACCGCCCTCATTGTTGGTGATGTCGCTGTCTGTCACATCGCCCTCCCGTCATTCCGTGGGCCGTAATCCCACAACCCTACCTGCGCCCTGGTTACCAACGGGTTTCGCGACGCCTGGGGCGCGTCGCCTCTCAGCGGGTGGTCATCGGGCGGCGCTGTGGACGCGGCGCCGTGAAACCGGGTGCCATCCGCCGGGTCTTCAGAAGGAAAGCAGTGTGCCCCTGCATCCGGTGTTCCGGGCGGACGGACAATCCGACCACGTGCCAATCCCGGTGCATCGATTCCCACGCCTCCGGCTCGGTGAACCCGCCGTGGTCGCGCAGCGCCTCGGCGACCTTGGACAACTGGGTCGTCGTTGCCACGTACACCATCATCACCCCGCCCGGTACCAGTGACGCCGCAACCGTTTCGATCATCGACCACGGCTCGAGCATGTCCAGCACGATGCGGTCGACCTCGCCGGTGTGCGAGGCCATGTCCGCGATGCGCAGGTCCCAGTTGGCCGGTCGCCGGCCGAAGAACCGTTCGACATTCTTGATCGCGTGGTCGGCATGGTCCTGGCGGACCTCGTAGGACACCACCGAACCCGCCGACCCGACAGCCCGCAGCAGTGAACACGTCAACGCACCGGAGCCGGCCCCGGCCTCCAGCACCGTTGCCCCGGGGAAGATGTCGCCCCAGTGGACGATCTGGGCGGCGTCCTTCGGGTAGATGACGGCCGCGCCCCGTGGCATCGACAGCACGTAGTCGGTCAGCAGCGGGCGCAGTGCCAGGTAGTCGGTCTTGCCCGCCGAGGTGATCACCGAACCCTCAGGCTGACCGATCAGCGCGTCGTGTTCCAGCGCTCCGCGGTGGGTGTGGAAGGTGGCGCCTGTTTCCAGCACCATCGTGTACTTACGACCTTTGGGATCGGTCAACTGCACCCGGTCGCCGACGACGAATTCCCTGCTCACTGCACTCCTTTATGGGGCGAACCGCCGAACCTACTGGCCTCGGCGCCTTGCCAGTATCCGGGAGATGTCGGCGGCACGTACCACGCCGGCGGGTCGCCCGGAGTCGTCCACCAGCAGAAAGTCGCTCGCGGCGACGGACCGCAGGCGATCTGTCACATCGGTCGGTCGGTCCTGCGGGAGGATCACCATCTCCGGCGTGATCGGCCTGGCCGCCATGGTCGCCGGCGCATTGGGCGCTTTCCTGGCCAGCTCGGCGGCAGCGACGTCGTCCATCAGGCCGACGGCGACGCCGTCCGCTCCGGTGAGAATGACTGCCCGCCCGGCGGCGATCTGGTTGGCCAGGGAGACCGGAGATTCCGATGGCAGCTGGACAACGGCCCTGGCCAGGCCGGCGATGGTGACATCCGACGGCCAGTTGACCGCCTTGTCCGACTTCTGCTCGCCGGCCGCCCCGACGGCGATGAAAAGGGCCATGATCACAGCGATCCCACCCTGCAGCAGACCGGGTCTGGTCGAACCGGTGATCTCGATCAGGCCCCAGATTGCCAACCCCGCGGCGATGACGTAGCCACCGACGACGGCGGCCACGGTGCCGTACCGCCGCCGTCCGAACGCCCGCCAGACCCCGGCCCGAAGCACTCGCCCCCCGTCCAGCGGAAGCGCGGGCAGGATGTTGAAGATCGCCACCACCAGGTTCGCCAGTGCCAGCTCGATCAGCAACAGCCAGGGAACCGTGTGAGCCGTGGTGCTACCGACCAGAAGCCCGAAAATGCCCGCGAGGATCGCCGACACCCCGGGCCCTGCCGCCGAGATGAGGGCCTCCTCGCGCGGTGAATCGGGCAGCCGTCCCAACTCGGAGACACCGCCGAGCAGATACAGCCGCACCTCGAGAACAGGAAGCCCCAGGGATCGGGCCGCCAGGCAGTGCCCCAGTTCGTGGGCCAACACGCTCACCCCGAGCAGTGCCCCGAGGCCGACCCCGACCAGCACCGCGGGAGCACTCCCGATGCCCGGGATCGCCTGCTCCACCACCGGGGTCGCCAGCACCGCGATCACCAGGACCGACAGCAACCACGACAGTGACAGCACCACCGGGATTCCACCGATGCGCCCGAGGGGAATGCCGAAGCTCCGTCGGCCGCCGCGTTGGCGCGCCGGCGATGCTCGGACGGCATCTGCTTGCACAACCGCCAAGGGTAGTGGTCGCGGCCGTCATGGCGCGCTCACTGAGGCTTCTACGGTCGGGAGATGGGCCGTCGGCAGCTACCGTTGGCGCGGTGAGCTCACCCCCACCCCTCCCGGCCGCCTACTACCAGCAACTGGACCCCCGGCGATTCCGGTCGACCGTGCACGCCCAGGGTGCCTGGTCGCCGGACCAGCAGCACATGGCGCCGGTCTCGGGACTGCTCGCACACGCGCTGGAGATCTGTTCTCCCAGAGACGATCTGATGATGTCACGAGTGGCATTCGACATACTCGGGATGATCCCGTCGGGGGAGGTGGAGGTGTCAGCCAGGGTGGTCAGACCGGGTCGGACCATCGAGTTGGTCGAGGCCGAGATGACCTCGGGCGGCCGGGCCGTGGTCCGGGCCACCGCATGGCGGCTGGCCGTGTCGGACACCTCGCAGATTGCCGCGACCGACCTGGTCGGCATCGCCGGACCAGCAGGGGCAACGCCCTTCGACCTGGCGGCGATCTGGCCGGGCGGCTTCATCCGATCGCTGGAGGCCCGGACGGTCGGCGCATCCGCTCCAGGTCGGTCGACGGTCTGGATCCGTCCGGTGGTCGATCTGGTGGAGGGGCAGCCGACCTCGGCGGTGGCCCGCATCTTCGGCGTGATCGACACGGCCAACGGGGTAGCCGTCCGCGCGCACCCCGGCGAGGTGATGTTTGCGAACACCGATCTGACAGTGCACCTGTTCCGCCGCCCGACCGGAGTGTGGCTCGGGCTGGATACCGATGTGTCGTTCGGCACCGACGGTATCGGTCTCACCTCGTCGGTGCTGCACGATCTCGATGGTCCGATCGGCCGGTCAGCTCAGACGCTCACTCTCCGCGTGCTGCGCTGACGGACGCGCCGATCGGGGGGGCAGCGGCCAACCATCGACGAGTCGGACTGTCACCACTGGCAGATCGCCGAAACTGGGGAGGTGATCGGCGGTCAGGATTGTGCGGTCGGCCCAGGGCAGTTGCCGCGATGATCAGAACGACGGGGCTAAAATCTGCACGATCTGATGTCGGAGGCGAGGATCGCTTTTGCACCCAGGTCGGAGAGCTCGTCCATTACTGGATTCACCTTGCTGCGCAACACCATCGCCCGTACCGCCACCCAGTCGGGGTCAGCCAGTGGCGCCACCGTCGGGGACTCGAGGCCGGGGGTGATCCTGGTGGCCTCGGCCAGCACTCGCTTCGGGCAGTCGTAGTCGAGCATCAGGTACTGCTGTGCGAACACCACGCCCTGCAAGCGGCTGATGACCTGCCGCGCCGCAGCCCCGACCTCGGCGCCGGCCCTGGTGATCAGCACTGCCTCGGAGGCGCAGATGACCTCGCCGAAGGCCGTCAGTGCGTGCTGGCGCAGTGTCCGCCCCGAACCGACGACGTCGGCGATGGCGTCGGCGACCCCCAGTTGCACCGAGATCTCCACGGCGCCATCCAGTCTGATCACCTCGGCCGCTACCCCGTGCTCTTTCAGGTCCTGCCGGACCAGGTTCGGGTACGCGGTGGCGATCCGCAGCCCGGCGAGATCGGCGACAGTCCATTCCCGGCCGGTGGGCGCCGCGTACCGGAAGGTCGAGTGCCCGAAGCCCAGGCCGAGTTGTTCGACCACCGGCGCGCCCGAATCGGCTGTCAGATCCCGGCCGGTGATCCCCAGATCCAACTCGCCGGACCCGACGTAGATCGCAATGTCCTTGGGGCGCAGAAAGAAGAACTCGACATCGTTCCCGGAATCGAGGACGGTGAGGTCGCGGGAGTCGTGCCGCTGGCGGTAGCCGGCCTCCCGCAGCATCTCGGTGGCCGGCTCACTCAGTGTGCCTTTGTTCGGGACGGCAACTCTCAACATGTAGGTGATCCTTCAGCGATCGGTGTGGGGTGGATTCGGGGCACGGTCGGGCAGCGACCCAGGGCGGGTGCGGCCCTACAGATGCCGGTAGACCTGCTCGAGCCCGATCCCGCGACCGATCATGATCACTTGCGCCCGATACAGCAGCTGCGAGATCTCCAGCGCGAGCGCATCGTCCCCCTCGTGCTCGGCGGCGAGCCACACCTCTCCGGCCTCCTCGAGGAGCTTCTTGCCCTGGGCGTGCACGCCGGCGTCCAGCGCTTCCACGGTTCCCGACCCGGCCGGCCTGTCGCTGGCACGGGTGAGCAGCTCGGCGAACAGAGTGTCGAAGGTCTTCACGATGACCCATCCTCCCAGACGCCATGACACGCTGCGTTCCCCGATCCGCAGCACGGCTCAGAAGTAGTCCAGGATGGCCGGCCGTGGACCGGCGAAGGCAGCATCCAAAAACTGGTCCGACTCTGGCCGCTCCCCCTCGACGAGACCGGCGCGGCGGAGCGCGGCGACCGGAATGCCGCCGGCGAACAGGAGGGCCAATCCGCCGGGGGTGACCGTCGTCGCCGCAGGTCCGTGCGGTGCGCGTTCGAGGCGTCCGGTCCCATGGTCGACCACCAGTCGATGCCGTCCGCTGTTCCACGGGCAGGTCGGGTCGTCCACTTCCAGCACCATCTCGCCCGCCAGCCCGGCGGGCCAGCCGCGAGCCTGGATTGCCGCGGCCAGGTCGACGACCCGCAGCATGTACTGACTGACTTCACGGACCGACCAGCCCGCGCCGGGGATCAGCCAGTGCACCGGGTCGTCGCCCGAGGTGCGGATCTTGATGGTCGGGGTGACCGCCTCGAACGACCCGACCGCGGCCAGCAGCGCCCGGTAGCCGTCCGCGGTCAGGGCCAGCAGATCCACCACGCTCAGCGCCCCCGCATCGCCGTACCCGCTCCCCCGGTTCCAGCTGACGTACCCGACGACGTCCCCCGATGGATCGACGGCCAGGCTGATGCCGTCGAACGACCCGATCAGGCGCTCGTCGTCGGCGTCGAAGGCGGGTCCGTCCCTGGTCAGCAGGCAGGAACCCGACCGGGCGACGGCCGCGTAGACCCGGCGGATCGCCGGCCCGTCCGCGGCGACCGCCCGCCGCAGCCCGGTCACCGAGGGCCGGATGCTGCGGAGGGCCGACACGGGCAGCGAGCCGTCGATCAGTTCGGCCACCTGCTCGTAACCGAGTGAGCGATACAGCGCGGGCGCCGTCCGGAACAGGGTGGAGATGACGACGCCGCGTGCCCTGGCCCCCGCCAGCAGATGGGTCATCAGCCGGCGGGCCAGGCCGGTGCCGCGGTATTCCGGTGCCACCGCTACCCCGGCCACTCCTGCCGTCGATATCCGCCTGCCACCGATCATGCTGTCGTAGCTGCGGTCATTCGCCTTGGCGGCCAGGACTTTCCCGTCAAAAAGGCCCCACCGCTGCACCTCCGGCCCGATCGTGAACGCCGCCGGCCCGCTGGTCGGGAGCCCGAAGGCGTGGTGACTCATCAGCGTCGAGGCGGCGGCATCGTCTTCGGTCAACAGTCGGAGATCCACCGGGCTGACGGTACCGGGCGGCGACGACGGCACTTGGCGGTGGCGGTGGCCACTCGAGTTTGCGGGTGCCCGGACCGCCGGGCCAACTCTCGCCGGGCAGCGCCGGGCCGGCGAGCGGGTCAGCGGAGCTTGGCGGCGCGGCGGCGGGCCTTGGCGGCCGCCGCCTTGGCCTCGGACATGTCTGCGGTGACAACCGGCTTCTGGATGGTCGAGATGATGACGGGGGCAGAGTGGCCGTTCGTACCGGTTGCTGCCGACTTCCCGTTCGGCCGTACCACGCCATTCGGCGTCGGCTTCTTGACCGCGCCGGCCCGGGTGGCCGGCTTGGCCGGCGTGCCGGGCGCGAGTGTCGGGGCAGCCCGACCACGGAGCACCGGGGCCAGGAACTGCCCGGTGTAGGACGCCGGATTCGCCGCGATCTGCTCGGGGGTGCCCTCGGCGATGACCAGCCCGCCGCCGGATCCGCCCTCTGGACCCATGTCGATGATGTGGTCGGCCGTCTTGATGACATCGAGGTTGTGCTCGATGACGATGACGGTGTTGCCCTTGTCGACGAGCCCGTTGATGACGATCAGCAGTTTCTCCACGTCGGCGAAGTGCAGGCCGGTGGTCGGCTCGTCGAGCACGTACACGGTCCGGCCGGTAGAACGCTTCTGCAGTTCACTGCCCAGTTTGACCCGTTGCGCCTCCCCGCCCGACAGGGTCGGCGCCGGCTGGCCCAGCCGGACGTAACCGAGGCCGACGTCCACCAGCGTCTTGAGGTGCCGATGGATCGCGCCGATCGGTTCGAAGAACTCCGCGGCCTCCTCGATCGGGGTATTGAGCACATCGGCGATGCTCTTGCCCTTGTAGTGCACATCCAGCGTTTCCCGGTTGTACCTGGCGCCCTTGCAGACCTCGCACGGCACGTAGATGTCCGGTAGGAAGTTCATCTCGATCTTCAGGGTGCCGTCGCCGGCACATGCCTCGCAGCGGCCGCCCTTGACGTTGAACGAGAACCGACCCTGCTGATAGCCGCGCACCTTGGCCTCGGTGGTCGACGCGAACAGCTTGCGGACGTGGTCGAACACCCCGGTGTAGGTGGCCGGGTTCGACCGGGGCGTACGGCCGATCGGCGACTGATCGACGCCGACCACCTTGTCGACCAGGTCCAGCCCGGTCAGCCGGGTGTGTCGGCCGGGCACCATCCTGGCGCCGTTGATCCGGTTCGCCAGCACCGCATGCAGGATGTCGTTGACCAAGGTGGATTTTCCGGACCCTGACACCCCGGTCACCGCGATCAGTGCGCCCAGCGGGAAGTCGACGGTCACGTTGCGCAGGTTGTTCTCCCTGGCGCCGACGACGGTCAGTTTCCTGGCCGGGTCGATCGGCCGCCGCACCGGCGGCACCGCGATCTCCCGCCGACCGGACAGGAACGCGCCGGTGATCGACTCCTTGGAATCGATGAGTTCCTGCACCGGACCGGAGACCACGACGTTGCCGCCGTGCTCGCCCGCCCCGGGCCCGATGTCGACCACCCAGTCAGCGGTGCGGATGGTGTCCTCGTCGTGCTCGACGACGATCAGCGTGTTGCCCAGATCCCGGAGCCGGGTCAGCGTCTTGATCAGTCGGTGATTGTCCCGCTGGTGCAACCCGATCGACGGCTCGTCCAGCACGTACAGCACCCCGACCAGGCCGGACCCGATCTGGGTGGCCAATCTGATGCGCTGCGCCTCGCCACCGGACAGGGTGCCGGCCGCCCTGGACAGCGACAGGTAGTCCAGTCCGACGTCCAGCAGGAATCCCAGCCGGGCGGCGACCTCCTTGAGCACCCGCTCGGCGATCATCCGGTCGCGCTCGGACAGCACCAGGCAGGGGAAGAAGGCAAACGCGTCCTTGATGGACAGCGCCGCCAACTCGGCGATGTTGACCGGACCCCGCTCGGAATGCTCGATGGTGACGGCCAGGATTTCCGGCTTGAGCCGGGTGCCGTGGCAGACCGGACACGGCACCTCGCGCATGTAGCCCTCGTACTTGTCACGGGCCGACTCCGAGTCGGTCTGGGTGGCCCGCCGCTCCAGGAACGGGATGACACCCTCGAACTCGGCGTAGTAGGAGCGCTGCCGGCCGTAGCGGTTCCGGTAGCTGACGTGCACCTGGTCCTTGGACCCGTTCAGCACCGCCTTCTTTGCGGCCGCCGGCAGATCGTCCCAGGGGGTGTTGATCGAGAAGCCCATCACCTTTGCCAGGCCCTCCAGGAGCCGGACGAAGTATTCGCTGGTGACCCCGCCCGACCACGGCTGGATGGCACCCTCGGCGAGTGACAGCTCGCCGTCGGGCACGATCAGCTCCGGATCGACCTCCTTGCGGATGCCGAGACCGGTGCATTCCGGGCAGGCGCCGAACGGCGAGTTGAACGAGAACGACCGCGGCTCGAGTTCGTCCAGCGCCAGCGGGTGATCGTTGGGGCAGGCCAGCCGCTCGGAGTACCGGCGCTCCCGGTTCGGGTCGTCCTCATCCAGATCGACGAACTCCAGGATGACCACGCCGTCGGCGAGGCCGAGGCCGATTTCGACGGAGTCGGTGATGCGCTGCTTGGCGCTCTCCCGGATGACGAGGCGGTCGACGACCACCTCGATGGAGTGCTTCTCCTGCTTCTTCAGCTTCGGCGGGTCGGTGAGCTGGTGGACGGTGCCGTCGATGCGGGCCCTCGAGTACCCCTTCGACTGCAGGTCGGTGATCAGGTCGACGTACTCGCCCTTGCGCTCGCGGATGACCGGCGCCAACACCTGGAACCTGGTGCCCTCCGGCATCTCCAGTACCCGATCCACGATCTGCTGCGGAGTCTGCTTGGAGATGATCTCACCGCAGATCGGGCAGTGCGGATGTCCGACGCGGGCGTAGAGCAGCCGCAGGTAGTCGTAGATCTCGGTGATGGTACCGACCGTCGACCGCGGGTTGCGCGAGGTCGACTTCTGGTCGATGGAGACCGCCGGCGACAGACCCTCGATGAAGTCGACGTCGGGCTTGTCCATCTGCCCCAGGAACTGCCGGGCGTAGGAGGACAGCGACTCGACGTAACGACGCTGCCCCTCGGCGAAGATGGTGTCGAAGGCCAGCGATGACTTACCGGAACCGGACAGTCCGGTGAAGACCACCATCGAATCCCGGGGCAGGGTGATATCGACGTTACGGAGGTTGTGTTCGCGGGCGCCCCGCACGATGAGGTGATCAGTCACGATTCCCCATGTTAGGTGGACCCACCGACAGTCGATCGTTTCCGCAGGTCATCCAGGATTTGACCAAGGTGTTGTAGCACGCCGGCCGGCACCGGCCAGGTCGGTGGTCGACGGGCGGCATCAGCGCGGTGAACTTCCGCCGATCCAGCTGACCCGGCCACTCGGTCGATCTCGACGGCGCCACCCGGTGATCCGGCCCCGACCGACCGCAGGGACCATAGCGGCATGCTCCCCTCGACCGCTGCCCGTACTGCCCGCTGGGCCACTGTCCGCTGGGCCCTGGTCGGCTACGGCTCCGGCGGCCGGGTGTTCCACGCACCGCTGATCACCACCGCCCCCGGGGTCGAGCTGGTCGCGGTGGTGACCGGCAATTCGGACCGCTGGGCCCAGCTGGCCGTCGATCACCCCGGCGTCGTCGCCGTCGGCGACCTGGCCGCTCTACCCGGCCTGGGTGTCGAGGCCGTCACCATCACGACGCCCCCGGCCACCCACACCGACCTGGCGCATCAGGCACTGGACCTTGGACTGGACGTGGTCGTGGACAAGCCGTTCGCGCTCACCGCCGCGGCGGCGGTGGAGCTGGTCGATCACGCCCGCAGGGCCGGCCGGATGTTGACGGCGTACCAGAACCGGCGCTGGGACAGTGATTTCCTGACGGTGCGCAGGCTGATCGAGCACGGTTCCCTGGGCGACATCCACCGGTTCACCTCACGTATCGACCGGTTCCGGCCGGTCAAGGCGGGCTGGTCCACCAGCATCGCGACCGGCGGCGGAACCTTGCTCGACCTTGGTCCGCACCTGATCGACCAGGCCCTTGCGCTCTTCGGACCGGTCGTCCGACTGCACGCCCAGGTTCGTGCGGTGCGGCCAGGATCCGGCGCGGACGACGAGATCGAACTGCACCTGGAGCACGCCGGCGGGGTGTTCTGCACGGTGGCCGCCGGGATGGCGACCGCAGCGCAGGGGCCGCGATTCCAGGTGAACGGTTCGCTGGGCGGCTTCCTGATCGACGGTTTCGACGTTCAGGAGGCCCAACTCAAGGCCGGCCTGAACCCCGAAGCCCTTGGTGACAGCTGGGGCCTGGAGGACGCTGCCGCCTACGGCACGCTGACGACGGGCTCCGAATCAGCCCCGGTGCGCAGCGAGCGGGGCAGGTGGGACATGTTCTACCCGGCGGCAGCCGCTGCGGTCCGTCGCGTTGGCCCGGTGCCGATCGATCCGGCTGACGCCATTGCCACCTCCGAGATCATCGACGCTGCAAGACTTTCCGCTGCCGAGCAGCGGGTGGTGGAGATGACGCCGCGGCCGGCCTTGTAGGTTTATCTTCCATGAACGCAGCCCAGACCTCCTCGTACACCGGCCATGTCGATCCGCAGGGCGCTGCGGCCACCCGGCGGCTGGCCGACATCACGATCACCAAGCTGTCAGTGGGACCGATGGACAACAACGCCTACCTGTTGGTCTGCCTGCAGACGGGCGATGCTGTGCTGATCGATGCCGCCAACGACAGCGAACGTATCGCCGACCTGCTCGGCGACGGGCCCGACCGACCGAGGTTGCGCAGCATCGTGACGACTCATTCGCACGGCGACCACTGGCAGGCGCTGGGTGCGGTGGCCGGACAGACCGGTGCCAACCTCTACGCCGGTGCCGCCGACGCGGCCGACCTGCCGGTACCCACCGACGTGCCGTTGGGCCAGGGCGACACCATTCCGCTGGGGAGCAGCCGGCTGGAGTCGATCGCGTTGCGGGGCCACACCCCTGGCTCAGTGGCCCTGCTCTACCAGGACCCGACCGGCACAGCTCACCTGTTCACCGGTGACTCGCTGTTCCCAGGAGGCCCCGGCCGCACGACCTCTCCGGCAGCGTTCACCTCGCTGATGGACGATCTGACCGAGCGGGTCTTCGACCGGCTTCCGGACGACACCTGGGTCTACCCCGGTCATGGCGACGACACCACCGTCGGGAACGAGCGACCGCACCTGGCCGAGTGGCGTGCCCGCGGCTGGTAACCGCTGCTCCCCAGGGGGAACGGAACAATGGCACAGACGCCGCTTCCCCGGGCAACGGAAGGCCGATCGCTCAGACCGACTCCGTCGACCTGTCGTCGGCCTCCGATTCGGGGTAGGCCGGGCCGTCGTCCAACCAGTGCGCCCCGAGCTGGCCACCGGTGTTGGCCACCACTTTGGGCTTGACCACCTGCCAGCCGATCGCCAGCACCACCGCCAGTACCGGAACGCCGAGGAGTACCACCAGGAAGTCGGTTTTGTGCCAGAACTCCGGTGAGCTCTTCCAGCCGGAAATGCACATCCCCACGATCACCAGGCCCAGGAAGACCAGCCCGATGATGCTCGTGTAGGGCGACCCGGGCATTCGGAACGACCGCCGCGGGATGACGCCCCGATCCACCAGTCGCCGCAGCCGGAGCTGACAGACGAAGATCGTTCCCCAGGTGAAGATGACGCCGAGAGCAGCTGCCTCCAAAGCGGTCTCGAACGCATTAGGGTCGATGGCGTTCAGGATGGCACCGAAGACGTAGATGATCGAGGTCATCACGATGCCGGCCCACGGCACGCCGGACGAGCTCATCTTCAGGGTGAAGCCTGGTGCCTGCTTGCTCATTCCCAGGCTCCGCAACACCCGGCCCGTGGAGTAGAGGCCCGAGTTCAGGCTGGACATGGCAGCCACGATGAGGACGGCCTGGATCACATCGCCCATCCAGTCCATCCCCATGGCACCGAAGATGGTGACGAACGGGCTGGTGCCGGCGCTGTAGCTGGAGGTCGGCAGCATGCTGACCAGCAACAGGATCGACCCGCAGTAGAAGACGCCGATCCGGAAGATGACCGAGTTGACGGCCTTGGGCACCTCGCGCTCGGGATTCTCCATCTCGCCGGCGGCCACCCCGACCATTTCGATCGCAGCATAGGCGAACACCACGCCCGACATGACCAGGATGGGCCCGTACCAGACGAATGCGCCCGACGCCGGCCAGAAGCCGCCCGGATTGCTGTAGAGATTGTCGAAACCAGCACGGTGCGTGCCGATGTGGACCCGCCCGATGACAACGAACAGGCCGACCGCGAGGAAGATCACAATCGCGCCGACCTTGAGCACGGAAGCCCAGAACTCGAACTCGCCGAAGGCTCGCGCCGACAGCAGATTGATGGCCAGCACCACTGCCAACGCGATCAGCACGGAGGCCCAGCTGGGCATGCCCGGCAGCCAGTGCTTGACGTAGATGCCGACGGCGGACAGCTCGGCGATCCCGGTGAGCGCCCAGTTCAACCAGTACATCCAGCCGGTGATGAAGGCAGCGCGCTCACCGAAGAACTCACGCATGTAGGAGACGAAAGCGCCGGAGGTCTGGCGGTGCAGCACCAACTCGCCAAGGGCCCGCATCAGGAAGTACGCGATCACTCCGACCACTGCGTAGCTGATCAGCAGCGCGGGGCCGGTGTCGTGCAGCCGGGAAGCCGATCCCAGGAACAGGCCGGTCCCGATGGCACCGCCGATCGCGATCATCTGGACGTGCCGCCGCCCCAATGACTGTTTGTATCCGACTTGTTCAGCGTCCAGTGCTGACCTTCGGTTCTCGGTCGTGGTCATGGGTCTCCTGTCCGACCGCTGCGGCGAACCGCTCGGCCATGTCGTCACCTACGGGTACGTTGGCCGCCGCCGGGAAACCGCCCGGCGGGTAGATGATCATGGCCGAATGTGTCGGATTAGTTACCTGGAGTAACCACGAGGTTAAAGATCCCGTCAAGGCCGGCCGCACTGCGGTCTCAGGCCCTGGCACGATGCTCACCATGGACGAATTGGCGCGTTTCCTCGGTGCACGTCCGCCCTTCGACGCCTTGGAGACGCTGGCGCTGCAGGCCTTGGCTGCGGCAGCCACCGTGGTCGACTTCCCCCCCGGCGCACACATTCTGGACGCGTTCACCGCCCCGAGCGAGGAGATGTTCGTCGTGTTGTCCGGTCAGGTCGAACTGTGGAACTCCGCCGCGGCGGTGGGCGAGGATGCGGACGAGGTGGTGGGCACGGGTGGCGTCTTCGGGTACTCCGCCATGTTGAGCAGGGCGGCGGTTGGTCCACTGGCTGCGGCCCTCGGCCCGGTGCAAGCCGCCCGGATCCCTGCGGCAGCCGTGGCTCCGGCCTTCTCCTCGGCCGCGGGTGTCCGCTTCCTGGCTCAGAACCTCACTCCCGCGGTACCGCGGCCGTCGTCAACGTCGAGCTACGGGATCGTCGATCAGTTGATCTTCTCGGACCCGGTGATCGCCGACATCTCGATGACGGTCGCTCAGGTAGCGCAGCTGATGACAGAACGGACCAGCAAATACGCGGTAATACCTATCGCCGCCGGCGGTTACGGGCTGGTCACCGATGCCCTGCTGCGAGCCAGGGTGGTGGCCGCCGGCCTGCCGCCCGACACCCTGGTCCCGGTGGCCATGGCGGCACCGGCGGCCTCCGTGATGTCCGGGACCCTGGCGGCTCAGGCGCTCTTGGAGCTGACCGACCGCCAGCTGGACTTCCTGCTGGTCACCGACCGGGCCGGCGCCCTTCGCGGGATCGTCGCACGCGAGGATTTCATGGTCTCGCCGTCGACGGCCGGGATGTCGCTGCGCGAGCAGATCGGGCGCACCACCACCACCGAGCAACTCACGGTGCTGGCCCGCCGGGCTCCGCTCCTCTTGCAGGACCTGTTACGCCGGGGTCGGTCGGCCGGCGAAGTGACCACGGTGTACTCGACCGTGGTGGATGCCGTCGTGCGGCAGGCGCTGGCGGTGGTGCTGTCGGGCCGTCCGGAGCTGGATGCGAACGAGCTGACCTGGCTCGCGCTGGGCAGCAACGGCCGCCGCGAGCCCGTGCTGAGCTCCGACATCGATGCCGCTGTCGTCTTCGCCGAGGCGGTGCACTCTCCGGATCGGATGTCGGCCTACCGCAGCGCTTTCGACGAAGTCGCCGCATTGTTGGGCCGGTGCGGCCTGTCCATCGACCTGCATGGCGCCGTCCCGGGCAAGCCGCTGTTCGCTCGCACCGGGTCAGCGTGGCGCGAGGCGGCGCAGCGATGGATGGCCGCCCCACTGGAGGACAACGCGATGATGATGACCTCACTACTACTGGATGCCAGACCGATCCAGGGTGATCCAGGCCTGCCCGTCGTGAACGAGGTGTTCGGTGACATGCGCGGCCATCCCGGCACTCTGCGGCTGCTGCTGAAGGAATCCCTGTCGCGCCGGGCCCGGCTGCGTTCCATGCGGGACGTGCTGGCCAGGCGCGGCGGGACCTTCGACATCAAGTCACATGCGCTGCGGCCGGTGGTCGACATCGCGCGCTGGGCGGCCCTCGCGGTCGGATCCAGGGAGCTGTCAACGGGCGCCAGACTGGCCGCCGCTGCAGGTTCGTCCATGCTTCCCCAGGATCAGGCCGACATCCTGACCGAGGTGTTCGAGGTGCTGCAGAAGACCCGGCTGAGATATCAGCTGGCCCAGGTCGAGCGGGGTGAGGAAACGTCCGATGTGCTCTCGATGCGACGCCTGTCGCCGTTGGACCGCAGCCTCATCGCG
This sequence comes from Mycobacteriales bacterium, assembly GCA_038229825.1. Classification (GTDB taxonomy): domain Bacteria; phylum Actinomycetota; class Actinomycetes; order Mycobacteriales; family Nakamurellaceae; genus Nakamurella. The sequence continues at coordinate 14,606 of JBBROB010000024.1, read as the reverse complement.
CAGGCAGTGCGCGAGATTGCTGCGGTCCAACGGCGAATGTCCAACCTTTCCCAGGTGACCTCACCAGACACCTGGTAGGGCCGATCGGGATTGACGATCAGGCGATGGCCATCCCCGGTTCGGCCGACTCGGCATCGTGCGCATCCGCATTGATCAACAGGACCGAGGCGATCGCGGCCAGCGCGAAGAAGCCCGCCGCCCAGACGAACGCGATGCTGTACCCGTGTACCTGTGCGGTGGCTAGGGCGATCTGGCTGGGGGCGCCGCCGGTGGCATGACTGGTCAGGTAGCTGGTGGCCGCACTGACCGCGAAGGTACTGAGCAACGCCGTGCCCAGCGAACCGCCGATCTGCTGGGTGGTGTTGACCATGGCGCTGGCCACCCCGGAATCGGCTGCATCAATGCCGTGCAACGCGACGTTCGTGGTCGACATGAAGATGAAACCCATGCCGATCGAGATCAGCAGGATCGCCGGCAGCAGGACCGTGCCGTAGTCGGTGGTCAGAGTGAGGCGCGAGAGCAGGAGCAGTCCGATCACGCCCAGCACCAGACCGACCGGGACGACGATCTTTGCGCCGATCTTGAGCACCAACTGCGATCCGACACCGGCACCGATGATGACGCCGGCGCTGAACGGGAGGAAGGCGACACCCGACCTGACCGGGCTCCAGCCCTTGACCTCCTGGAGGAAGAACGTCAGGAACAGGAACACGGCGAACAGTCCGGTACCGACGAGGAGGCCGACCAGATAGGCCCCCGCGCGGTTGCGGTTCTTCAGAACGCGCATCGGCAGGATCGCGTGCGGGTTGCGGCTGTTGAGCACCGCGAACAGCACCAGCAGCACGACAGCGCCCACCAGCCAGCCCCAGGTGTTGGGCGATGACCAACTGTGAGAGGCGGCCTGGTTGAAGCCCCAGACCAGCATGCCGAGGCCCAGCGTGGCAAGCAGTGCGCCGAGGACGTCGTAGCTGCCTTGGCGTTCGGTGCTGGATTCGTGGAGGTAGATGGAAGTGCCGACGATCGCAACCACCGAGATCGGGATGTTCACCAGGAGGCACCAGCGCCATGTCGCATACTCGGTGAGCAGGCCGCCCAGCACGAGTCCGACGGCGGCACCGCCACCGGCGATGGCGCCGAATACGGCGAACGCCTTGGCGCGCTCTTTCGGATCGCGGAAGGTCACCGTCAGCATCGACAGGGTCGACGGCGCCAACATGGCGGCGAAAACACCCTGCAGGGCGCGGGCACCAGCCAGCATGACGAAGTTCTGCGCGATTCCACCGATGGCGGAGGCCAGGGCGAATCCACCAAGAGCGATCATCAGGATCTTCTTGCGTCCGAGGTAGTCACCGATACGGCCGCCGAGCAGCAGCAGGGCTCCGAACGGAAGTGCATAGGCCGTGACGATCCACTGACGGTTGGCATCCGAGATGTGCAGGGCCGTCGCTGCATCAGGCAGTGCGATGTTGACGATGGTGGCGTCCAGCACCACCATGAGCTGGGCAACGCCTATGACCACAAGCGCCAGCCAGCGCTTCGGGTCGAGATCGCCGGTGGAACCTGCCTTTTGCAGGTTGGTGGTCGGACTGGTCACAAGAGACTCCTTGTCGAGGGAAACGGCCGCGGCAAAGCAGCCGGGACGCGCACAGCATGTCGGAGAGCACCGACAGTCGGGTGTTGTTGCCGCCAACGACAGTGTCGGTGGAACCACGAGCAGCGAAAAGGACGAGACGAACTACCCGGGCGCCGGCAGTGCCCTGGCACTTGCGTGGGTGACAACAGGCATCAGCACGTCATCGACGACATGCCGCACGTACCCGGCATCGACGAGACCGGACTCGACGCTGGTTCTGGCACAGAACTGCCCCTGGGCCACTTCCCAGACCAGTGCTGCGTCGACCGGACCGGCGAGTTCCCCGGACCGGTGGGCCCGGTCCAGGAGGGTCTGCCAACAGTGGAGCTGAGCGTCGGCCAGTGACGTCCGGATGACATCGGCCAATTTGCCGTCGTGGGCGGCGGCATGGACAAGGGACTTCATTGCGGCGGTGTTTGCCGCGAAGAGCACCGGGTCCTGGATCTGCTGGTTGATTCTGGCGATCAGGTCATCGCGGAGGTTTCCGGTCGCCGGCATGGGCTCGGCGCGGACGTTGAAGATCCGGCTCAACGCGTCGACGACCAGATCCTCCTTGTTCGACCATCGGCGGTAGATCGTCGCCTTCGACGCCTTCGCCCTGGCCGCCACAGCGTCCATGGTCACCGATTCGTAGCTGGTTTCGCTGAGCAGCTCCACCACAGCCAGGCAGATGGCGGCCTCCCTGGAGGCGCTGCGACCGACGACCGCCGACACCGGACAACCCAGCTTGCCGATCCCGGCGAACCGGGACGACACCGCCGAAACTGCGGTGTGCGGCTTTCCCTTCATGAACGAAACGGTACCGTACACATTCGGCACCCGCCAGCTGGTTCCCAGAGCTTTTTCGATGACCATTGCCACTTCTGCTCTGGGCTGAATGTGGTTTGACACGGAACGCGCCAACGCGCCATCCGACAGCGTTCGGCTGCGTCAACTGGAGCGCACCGGCAGGTAGCGCTGCCACCAGTCCAGGATCGCCGCGAACCGTTGCTGCCGATGACGCGGCCGGCCGGAACGGGACAACTCGTGCCCCTCCGCCGGGAACAGGATCATCTCCACCTCCGCTCCACGCAGCTTCAGTGCGATGAACAGGCGCTGTCCCTGCTCGATCGGGCAGCGCCAGTCGTGCTCGGAATGGATGATCAGCAGGGGCAGTGCGATGTCGTCGGCGTGGGCCAGTGGCGAGGCACGCCACTGGGCGTCGCGGTCGGCGCCGACGTAGTTCTCGGCGAAGTAGTAACCGATGTCGCTGGAACCGGCAAAACTGTCCCAGGCGTTGACCGCACGCTCACTGATCGCCGCGGTGAACCGGTCCGGGGCGTGTGACGCCAGCCACGAGGTCATGAATCCGCCATAGGAGCCGCCCATCACCCCTACCCGCCGTTCGTCGCAGTCAGGGCGGGCGAGTGCGGCATCGAGCAACGCCAGCACGTCGTCGACATCGAGCGTGCCGAGCCGACCCAACACGGTCCGACCGTGTTCGTGCCCGTACCCGGCCGAGCCGCGCGGGTTGGGCAGCACCACCGCATATCCGGCGGCCGCGTAGATCTGTGCCTCGTCGAACAGACCCCAGCCGTACGCGGCATGGGGGCCGCCGTGCACGACCAGCAGCACCGGGTGCGGCCCCGGACCGGCCGGCATCACCAGGAATCCGTGGACCGGGTGGGCGTCAGGGGCGACCGCAGTGATGTCCGCCTGGTGGGCCAGTCCCGCCGATCGCAGGTCGGCGGCCCAGTCGCTGAGGGTTCGTTCCGCGCCCGTGGGACGACCGGCTTCCGACACGGCGACGACCACCACCTCACCGGGGCTGGCCGGCCCGGCGACCACAGCAGCGAGGACCACTTCACCGTCATCACCGGCCGCGGCGGTGAATGACGTCACCACCCGGGGGCCGGCGATCACGGGTGTCAGTTCTGCCAAGGGTGCCAGCTCGGCGGAGGTGTCAACGGCACGAAGGGACACCGTGCCGCGATCGAGGACGGACACCAGCACCGCTGCGTCGAGAACGACCGGCGCGCAGGCGGTGTCGACCTCGACGTCCTGATCCGTCAGTCTGCGCGGTTGGCCTCCGGCCACCGGGATCGACCAGAGGCCGGTGGTGCGGCCCGCGCTGTCGATTCCCTCGAAACCCACGCCGAGGTAGTAGATGCTGTCCCCTCCCAGGGTGGCCTTCACCGCGTTGCCGGGCAACTGTGCCAGCAGTTCGCCGACGGCCGGACCCGTCCGAGCCACGGCCGGAACGGACGCCAAGTCGCATCGCAATCCGTCGGGTGCCGTCGTCCTGGCGTACGCAATCCGCCCGTCCGGGAGGAAAACCGGTCCGTCGACGATGTCCGGCTCGTCGGTCAGCTGTACCGGCTCACCGTCCTGTCGGACGTCGATGATGAAGATCTGCTCCGGCTTGTCCAGCAGAAAGCCTTTGCCGTCGCGCCGGTAGGACATCCGCTCGATGTGACGCGGCGGCTCCGCCTCCACCGGTGTGTCCGGATCGGTTCCGTAGCGGCCGTTCTCCGGTACCGGTGCCAGGTAAGCGATCTGGTCACCGCCGGGCGAGAAGACCGGCGTACCGGCTCCGAGAGTGTGGGAGGTCAGCTTCCTGGCCTCACCGCCGCGCAGATCGATGCTGAACAGTTGGGCCGGCCCGGTATCGGCGGCGCGCTGGAAAACCACCGTGTGTCCATCGGGCGAGATCACCGGTGCGGAATCCCGCGGTCCGAAGGTGAGTTCACGGTGGGCGTCGCCCGCCGGGGCCAGCAGGTGGAGGGTCCCGGAGTACCGGTCGCGCTGCAGATCCGGATGGGTCAGCGCCACCACCACCGTGCCGTCGGCCGCGATGGCGGGTCGTGAGGGGAGGTTGATCAGGGCGATGTCGTCAGCGTTCACCCGACAGAGGGTATGGCACGGTTCGGTGACGCCGAGCGCAGGTGGAGCTGCCGATCCCGATGCTCTGGCACCCTTGACTGATGCCCACCCAGATCCTTGATCGCCCGATCGATCGCCGGCCCGAGTGAAGCTGCGCCCGAGCAGGCTGTTGGCCGGTCGGACCCGCAAGGTCATCGCCGGCGCGGTGACCCTGGTGGTCATCGCGGCGATCCTGCTGGTCGCCCGACCGGCTCCGGTCACGGGGGCCGCCGTGCGCACCGAGAACGTGACCATCTCGGTGCCCGGCGGTCCCGGGTTCGCCGGCGGCATCAACATCGATGCCACGCTGTATCTGCCGGCGGGAACCGGGAAGGTGCCCGCGGTTCTGATGGCGCATGGATTCGGCGGATCGAAACAGTCCATCGCCGCGGACGCACTGGATCTGGCGGGCCACGGATTCGTGGTGCTGGCCTATTCGGCCCGCGGGTTCGGCAAATCCGGGGGCCAGATCGCCCTCGACTCTCTCGACTACGAGATTCCGGACGCCAGAGCGCTGATCAGCTGGCTCGCCAACCGCCCCGAGGTGCTGCTCGATTCGCCCGGCGACCCACGGGTGGGCGTGACCGGCGCGTCCTACGGTGGCGCGCTGTCGCTGATGCTGGCCGGCACCGACAAGCGCATCGACGCGGTGGTCCCGGTGATCACCTGGAACGACCTGTCCGCTGCGCTGTTCCCGAACGCCACCGGGACCGGCGCCACCGGAACTCCGGCTTCGGCCACTGCCGCCGGTGACGGCGTCTTCAAGAAGGCGTGGACCTCGGCCCTGATGACGTCGGTCATCTCGGGATCGTCGCTGACCGGTTCGACCGCCTCGGCGCCGACCGACACCGGCGGCAGCGGCATCGGCAGGGGCACCGGCACCTCCAGTGCCGCGCCGACGACCTCGGCGACAAGCGGGGCTCCCTCCGGAGCCGACGGGGGGACGGCGGGATCCACCACGAGCGCGGGATGCGGCCGGCTGATGCTTTCCCTGTGCGCCGCATACTCACAGGCCGCGCAGACGGGCCGGGAACCGGCGGATCTGGCGGGGCTGCTCGCGAAATCGAGCCCGAGGGCCGTCGTCGGCGCCATCACCGCACCGACACTGCTGGTTCAGGGCGAACGGGACACCCTGTTCGGGCTCGACCAGGCCGACGCGAACGCCCGCGCCATTGCCGCCAACGGCGCTACGGTCGCCCTGACCTGGTACGACGGCGGACACGACGGGGGCAGCCCTGACCAGGTCACCAGGAATCGGATGACGAACTGGTTCAGCTATTACCTGTCGCGGTCCGGGGCGAAGCCAGCGGACTTCTTCAGCTACAGCGTGGCCGGGCCGCTGTCGGACACCGGGCAGGCCAGGATCAGGACACTGCAGGTACCGGCGTACCCGGGCCTGTCCGGTGCCGCGCCCGCCGGCGTCATCACGGTCCCGCTGACCGGCGGGGCACAGACTGTCCTCAATCCACCAGGCGGATCCCCGGCCGGGATCTCTTCGCTCCCCGGGCTTTCCGGATTGGCCGGGACCGCACTGGCGAACCTGGCCGGTGGGTTGCCCGGTCAGGTCGCCAGATTCACCTCCGGTCGGCTCCCCGGCCTGACGGTGATCGCCGGTACGCCGCGAATCGGCGTCACGGTCTCGTCGGTCGGGCTGGCCCAGGCGGCCGGCACCACGGCGGCCGGCGACGGCGCAGTGCTGTTCGCGTCCATGTCCAAGGTGACTTCGGGAGGCGTCCGGACGTTGGCCGGCAACGCAGTGGCCCCGATCCGGATCACCGGGTTACCCAGCGACGGCACCGCCAGGACCGTGCAGATAGACCTGCCGGCGGTCGCCTTCCAGGTCGAGGCGGGATCCACCGTCGAGGTCGATCTCGCCACCACCGATCAGGCCTACGCGGGCCCGACATCGCCTGCGGTATATCAAGTTGCGCTCGCCCCGGCGGCCGGCGGGGCGGCCGGCTCCGGGGTGCTCACGCTGCCGGAGCTGGGCGGCGTCCGGGTGTCGGCCGGCGATGTCCCGATTGCCAAACTGATTGGGCTGATCGCACTGCTGATCATCGCCGTGGTGGGTCTCATCCTGCTCGGCCGGGTCCGCAGACCACGTCGCTCCGGGCCGGTCCAGCCGGTCCAGCCGTCGGGCGCGGGTCGACCGGTACCGCTGGAAATCGTCGGGCTCGGCAAGTCCTACCCAGGTGGGGTCGCCGCCGTCACCGACGTGAGCTTCCGGGTGGAGACCGGGCAGGTGCTCGGCCTGCTGGGACCCAACGGCGCCGGTAAGACCACCACCCTGCGGATGGTGATGGGGCTGATCACCCCGACGGCGGGCGAGATCAGGGTGTTCGGGCAGCTGGTCCGTCCCGGAGCCGACATCCTTGCCCGGATCGGGAGTTTCGTCGAAGGGTCCGGGTTCCTCCCGCATCTGTCCGGCGCGGCCAACCTGAACCTCTACTGGCGGGCGACCGGGCGGCCGGCCGCGGACGCGCACATGGCAGAGGCCCTGGAGATCGCCGGGCTCGGCAAGGCGATCGACCGCCGGGTGAAGACCTACTCGCAGGGGATGCGGCAGCGCTTGGCCATCGCCCAGGCGATGCTGGGGTTGCCGGACCTGCTGCTGCTGGACGAGCCGACCAACGGTCTTGATCCGCCGCAGATCCATGCCATGCGCGAGGTGCTGCGTTCGTACGCGGCGAGCGGCCGGACCGTGGTGGTCTCCAGTCACATGTTGTCGGAGGTGGAGCAGACCTGCAGCCACGTCGTCGTGGTCCATCAGGGCCGGACGATTGCGTCCGGCACCGTCGCAGACATGGTGGCGGCATCGGGCGACATGGTGTTCGCCGTCGACTCCGAGGCCGGGGCCATTGACGTGCTGCGGGCACTGCCGGGCGTCGGCGAGGTGGCCGCCGACGATCCGGACCGCGCTGATGCCGGTTCGGGTCACGCCGCCGGCCTGGTCAGGGCCGACCTCGGCACCTGCACAGCCGCGCAGGCGGTCTCCGCGCTGGTGAACGGCGGCATCGCGGTCACCAGCGCAGCACCCCGGAATCGCCTCGAGGACGTCTTCCTCGAACTCGTCGGTGCCGCCGGCCCGTCTACTCCCGGAGGTTCCAGATGAGCGCGAGTGCGAATTCGGCTTCCCGTCATGATCATTCCGCCGACGCGGCGATCCACGCCATGGCCACCCTTGGCGCCCCGGACAAGGTCACAGCCTTCGGTGTGCCCACCGGATTCCGCGCCGGTCACACCCTGACGGTGCGGGTGGAGCTGATGCGGCAGCTGCGCCGACGGCGCACCCAGTACTCACTGGGATTCATGGTGGCGCTGCCGCTCATCCTCGTGCTGGCGTTTTCCTTCGGCGGCGGCACCCCGAGCAGGGGCGGCACCTCGTTCGTCGATCTGGCCAAGGCCGGTGCCGCCAACTTCGCCATGGTCACGCTGTTTTTCTCGGCCGGTTTTCTGCTGATCGTGGTCATCAGCCTGTTCTTCGGCGACACCATCGCCTCGGAGGCGTCCTGGTCATCGCTGCGCTACCTGCTGGCGATGCCGGTGCCGCGACTGCGGCTGCTGCGCCAGAAAATCCTGGTGGCCGGACTGCTGTCGCTGGCGGCGCTGGTCATTCTCGCCGTCACCGCCTACGTGGTGGGCCTGATTGCCTACGGCACCGGGCCATTGTCGACTCCGATCGGCGAAGAGTTCGACACCGGCACCGGGCTGGCCCGGCTGGGGGTCGTCCTTGGCTATCTGGCCATTCAACTGACCTGGGTGGCCGGCCTGGCATTCCTGCTCAGCGTGGTCACCGATGCTCCGCTGGGCGCGGTCGGCGGGGCGGTGCTGCTGTCGATCCTGTCGCAGATCCTGGATCAGATCACCGCGCTGGGCGGAATCCGGAACTGGCTGCCGACCCACTACGCCCAGGCCTGGACCGGGGCGCTGGTCAACCCGATCCGGTGGGACGACATGGTCCGTGGAGCCTTCTCCGGTCTTGCCTACGCGATCATCCTGGTGGCGTTGGCGGTTCTGCGGTTCCGCCGCAAGGACATCACCAGCTGATCATCGCGACTGCGTGTCCGTCAGGGACGAATCACTGCACGCAGAACTCGTTGCCCTCCGGGTCGAGCAGCACCATCCAGCGGTCGCCCCAATCACCGTGACGCTCCTCGACGACGGTGGCCCCGGCACCGACGAGACGATCGACATGCGCCATCACGGTCTCCCACCGCACCTCCGGATCGGTGATCCCGCGGCCGACGCCGACATCCAGGTGCAGCCGGTTCTTCAACTGCTTGGACTCCGGGACCTTCTGGAAGAACACCCGCGGGCCGGGACCGTGCGGATCGACGATCGCGCTGGCGTCGTCCCATCTTTCCGGCGGCAGGTCGGAAGCGGCGAGCGCCTCTTCCCACGTCTCGAACCCGGGTGGCGGATCGTCGAGCTGATAGCCGAGCGCGACGGACCAGAACGCGGCCAGCACTGCCGGACTCGTCGCATCGATCACGATCTGGACCTGCACCGAGGAACTCATCGCTGTCCTTTCAGGGGCATTGACCGGTTGTCCGGTCGCGGTGGGTCCGGCTGAGGTTACCGTGCACCGACTCCGGCCGAGTCCATGTCCCGGATCTCCTTCTTCAGCTCGGAGATCTCGTCGCGCAACCGACCCGCCAGCTCGAACTGCAGTTCACGTGCCGCCGCCATCATCTGGTCGGTGAGCTGCTGCACCAGATCCGCCAGCTCCGACCTCGCCATTCCGGCCGTCGAGTGCCCGGCGAACACGCCAGAACTGCCGCCGACCTCGCCGGCGGCCTTGCGGCCGCGGGAGGCGTTGCGCCCGGATCCACCCATCTTGATCGGGCTGCGCTGATCGAGCGTGTCGTCCGCTTCGGCGTAGACCCGTTCCAGGATGTCGTTGATTTTCTTCCGCAGCGGCTGGGGGTCGAGCCCGGCTTCCAGGTTGTAGGCGACCTGCTTCTCCCGGCGGCGGTTGGTCTCGTCGATGGCGCGGGCCATCGACGGGGTGATCTTGTCGGCGTACATGTGGACCTGACCGTTCACGTTGCGGGCTGCTCTGCCGATGGTCTGGATCAAAGCGGTCCCCGAGCGCAGGAAGCCCTCCTTGTCGGCGTCCAAAATCGCCACCAACGACACCTCGGGCAGGTCCAGACCCTCGCGAAGCAGGTTGATACCGACCAGAACATCGAATTCACCCAGCCGGAGCTCGCGGAGCAACTCGACCCGCCGCAGCGTGTCCACCTCCGAGTGCAGGTAGCGCACCCGTACGCCCATTTCGAGCAGGTAGTCGGTCAGGTCCTCCGACATCTTCTTGGTCAACGTGGTGACCAGCACCCGCTCGTCGACCTCGACGCGCTTGCGGATCTCGCCGATCAGATCATCGATCTGGCCGGTGGTCGGCTTGATGACCACCTCCGGATCGACCAATCCGGTCGGCCGGATCACCTGCTCGACGAATTCGCCCTGACTGCGGCCGAGCTCGTAGGGCCCCGGCGTGGCCGACAGATACACCGTCTGTCCGATCCGTCCGGAAAACTCCTCCCAGGTCAGCGGACGGTTGTCCAGGGCTGACGGCAGCCGGAAACCATGGTCCACCAGGGTGCGTTTCCGGGAGGCGTCACCCTCGTGCATGGCCCCGATCTGCGGGACCGTCACGTGTGACTCGTCGATGACCAGCAGAAAGTCCTCGGGGAAGTAGTCGATGAGGGTCGCCGGGGCGGTACCGGCGGGGCGCCCGTCGATATGGCGCGAATAGTTCTCGATGCCGGAGCAGAACCCGACCTGACGGATCATCTCCAGGTCATAGGTGGTGCGCATGCGCAGCCGCTGGGCCTCGAGCAGGTCTCCCTGCTTCTCCAGCTCGGCGAGCCGGCCGGCCAGTTCGTCCTCGATCGCCGAGACCGCCTTGGCCATCCGCTCCGGGCCGGCCACATAGTGGGTGGCCGGGAAGATCCGCAGGCCGGGAACCTCACGGACGATGTCGCCGGTCAGCGGATGCAGGTAGTAGAGCTTCTCGATCTCGTCGCCGAAGAACTCGATGCGGATGGCGAGCTCCTCGTAGGCCGGGATGATCTCCACCGTGTCACCGCGCACCCGGAAGGCACCGCGGGTGAAAGCCAGGTCATTCCGCGAGTACTGGATGTCCACCAGGGCTCGCAACAACGCGTCGCGGTCCATGCTCATGCCCACATTCACCGGCAGCGAGCGGTCCAGATACGACTGCGGAGTGCCGAGGCCGTAGATGCAGGACACCGAGGCGACGACGATCACGTCCCGTCTGGACAGCAGGGACATGGTGGCCGAGTGGCGCAGCCGCTCCACGTCGGAGTTGATCGACGAGTCCTTCTCGATGTAGGTGTCCGTCTGCGGAACGTATGCCTCGGGTTGGTAGTAGTCGTAGTAGGAGACGAAGTACTCCACCGCGTTGTTGGGGAACAGCTCTCTCAGCTCGTTGGCGAGTTGCGCAGCGAGGGTCTTGTTCGGGGCCATTACCAGGGTCGGGCGCTGTACCTTCTCGATCAACCAGGCGGTGGTGGCGGACTTTCCGGTGCCGGTGGCGCCGAGCAGCACGATGTCCTTCTCGCCCGCCCTGATGCGCTTTTCCAGGTCGGCGATGGCGGTCGGCTGATCGCCGGCCGGCTGGTAGTCGCTGATCACCTCGAAGCGCGCAGCACTACGCGGAATGTCGCCCACCGGGCGGTGCTCGGAGACAGCAAGGACGGGATGTTCGGTCGCGAAAGCCACGTTCAAAAGGCTACGCGGCGACACCGACAGTCCTTCGTCTCCAGCCGGCGCACCGCCCTCGGCCGCGCCGCACTCAGCCGCGCCGCACTCGCACCTATGGCGTCAGCCGGGAAGCCAATCGGTTGACACGGCCCAGGCTCGGCTGAGCTCGTCGGCCGCAGCTGGGAGGAACCCCTTCGCGGTGTACTCGGCCCGACCGACGCCGTCCGCCCGCAGCCAGTCCCGGACGCGGAGTGACCGACGCCATTCAGGTGCATTTCTCACTCTCAGGTAAAGGTTGATACTCTGCCCTGGATCTGCGTTGACGTGCAGTCTTTCCCGCAGGTGGGCCGGTTCATCGCCGGCTGGTTTCGCGTCGCCGGGCCGCGGCATGCCGGCATCGACTTCGGAGCAGCGGGGAAACCCTGCCTGGGCAAGGGCCGGGGCGAATCGATCAGCCTCCCCCAGGTCTGCCACCGCCAACTGCAGGTCGATCACGTTTTGGGCCGACAGCCCTTCGACCGCCGTCGACCCGACATGATCGACCCGGCAGTCACCTACCGCCCGCCTGACCCTGGCACTGAGTCGGTGGGCCGCGGCCGGCCAGTCCGGATCGTAGGCGACCAGCGCAGCACCGCCTCGTCGCGCCGGCCGACGAGCCTCGACGTTGCCGGCGAACTCGGCCAACCGCGCCCACAGCCGATCGGCGTCGGCCAGCACGTCGACCGGGCCGGCACTGTTGTCGATCCAGGTATCGCAGAGCACCCGGCGACGGTCGTCGCTGATCTGCGCGCCGATCCGGGCGCGGGCGTCCTTGGCCGTCAACCCGCGATCCATCAGCCGTTGGACCCTGACCTCGCCGGGTGCCCCTACGCCGATCACCAGGTGAAACGTTGCGGCCATCTCGGAGCTGGTCAGGAGTGGGATGTCGTTGACCACCACGCTGCGCGGCGGGGCCGAGTCCCTCAGCGCGGCGAATCTGGCCCTGACCAGCGGGTGGGTGATCGCCTCCAACTCGCGCCGGGCCCCGGCATCGGCGAACACGATCGCGGCGAGCGCGGCCCGATCCAGCGATCCATCCGCCGCGACGACAACGCTGCCGAACCGGTCGGCGACGGCGGCCAGGCCCGGGGTTCCAAGACCGACCACCTCCCGGGCCAAGCGGTCGGAATCGATCACCACAGCACCGTCGGCGCCCCGCCGCTGGGCGATCGTCGATTTGCCGGCGCCGATGCCGCCGGTCACTGCAACGGTGATCGTCATCGGCGGTCCTCTCGGGGTCGGCAGGGGTGGGGTACACCGACGGCGACACACCGGCACAGATCCGCCGCGATCTTCAGCCTCTCACGTAGCGTAATCGTCAATTCAGGTGGGCGATGCGATCACGCAGACCCGCCATCCGCACCGCGCCAGCGCCCCCAGGAGGAGTCGTGACCAGCACCTTAGCCGCAGCAGTCGGTCGGGGACGGCATCGCCGCGGACGCCCCGGACTGGTGCCGGTCACCTCGTTCGTGCGGGTCGTCTACCGCAGCCTGTTCACATCGTGGCGCACCCCTGGCAGACACCGGCCGTATGTGTCGCCGCGCCGGGTCGCTCCAGCCCCGTATCCGGCGCCTGCTGTCTGAATCTGCTGCCGAAGGACGGCGGCGCCGCGAGCGGGCGTCGTCCACGCGACGGGCGCTCGGCGGGCCGCTGTCGATGCGGCCCGCTACCGATCAACCGTTCTTGACGACCCTGGCGAGCGCCTGCCCGGCCAACGTCGGCAGGCCCTTCGTCAGCACGGCCGCACTGGCCAACTTGTCGCTGACCGCCACGGACAGCGTCCAGGTGTCGTACTGCATCTCCAGCACTCCGCCGGCGATCAGCTGCAGGGTTGCCGGGTAGCCGTTGACCCTCGGCGTCGTGATGGTGGCACCGGCGTCCTGGGCGGTCTGTGTGTCGACGCCGATCTGCGCCTTGGCCGCGGCCGCCGAACTGTACTGGGTGAGCCGGACGCGAACGGGTGCGGTCTTGCCGTTGTCGGGACTGCCGTACAGGCAGCGGATCGCCCCGGAGACGCCTCTGGTTGCCGCGCCCAATCGAATCCGATTGGTCTTGCCGGTGACGGTCACGCCGATCGCGGTCTTGATGTCTGCGGCAGCGAGAATGGTCGTGCAGTCCGCTTTGAGCGGATCGACCTTGACGATCGGCGCCGCTGACGAACTTGCCGTGGTGGGTGTCGGCTTGGGCGTCGTCTTCGGGCTGCTGGCCGGCGCCGACGAGCTCACCACGATCACGCTTCCGGTGGTCTTGGGCCCGCTGGCCGACGCCGAGCTGCCGGTCACCGTGTTGACCACAGTCACGGTGCGTTTCGTGGTCGAGCCGGCCGTACAGCCGGCAAGGATCAGGGCAGTGACGAACAGGGGAAGAAAGGCGGCGGGACGCATGAGACCAACGGTAGGTGGCGACGCCGTCAATGTGCAGCCAACCCGCCGGGCGGTCCTCCGGTAGTTCTCACACTGACGCCGCTCGGTGACCCACGGACACGTCATACCCTGCTGAAAGCCTTGCCAGCACCGGGTTCCGGGACGACCTGCTCCTCGATTTCCCAGGACAAGCCTGTTCAGGCCAGAAAAGGAAAACGGGGCCGACCCGTAGGTCGACCCCGTTCCGGTCAGCTCAATGCATCAGTTGCCGGCGAGCTTCTCACGCAGCTTGGCGAGCGCCTCGTCGTCGACCAGCGAACCGGCCGGAGCCTGCTCGTCGACCGCAGCCGTGGCCGACGAGTAGTTGCTCGGCTCGGCCGCCTCGGCGTCTGCCTTGATGGCCGCGGCAATCTGCTTGAGGTGCGATTCGTAGACGGTGTGGGCGTCGGAGTACTGCTTCTCCCACGCGTCACGCTGGCTGTCGAACCCTGAGAGCCATTCGCCGGTGGCGACGTCGAAGCCCTCGGGCGGCAGGAAGTTGCCCGCCTCGTCGTAGTGGTCGACGACGCCGTACTGGGCGCGGACCTCGTCGAACTCGGTCTCCGGGGTGATGCCCTCGTTGGCCTGCTTGAGCGAGAGCGAGATCCGGCGACGCTCGAGGTCGATGTCGATGACGCGGACGAAGATCTCCTCGTCCACGGTGACGACCTGCTCCGGGATCTCCACGTGGCGACCGGCCAGCTCGGAGATGTGCACCAGGCCCTCGATGCCGTCGTAGACGCGCACGAACGCACCGAACGGCACCAGCTTGGTGACCCGACCCGGGACGACCTGGCCGATGGCGTGAGTCCGGGCGAAGTGACGCCACGGATCTTCCTGGGTGGCCTTGAGCGACAGCGAGACCCGCTCGCGGTCCATGTCGACGTCGAGCACCTCGACGG
>JBBROB010000023.1:0-60159 GCA_038229825.1 Mycobacteriales bacterium | reverse complement strand
TCCTCCCGGGGGTCGCTGGTTCCATGCGGTACCGCACCGACAACTGAACATGCGCCTGTAGCTCAACGGATAGAGCATCTGACTACGGATCAGAAGGTTGGGGGTTCGAATCCCTCCAGGCGCACTCCAGATCCACCGTTCGATCGGGGATCCGAAACCGCGGTTTCTTCGCCGTCTCGTGCGCAGCAGCCATCAACTCGCTCGGACTGATCCCCATCATCGATGCCGGCGGCCTCGATGCCGGCCGCACCGGGTGTGGTGCGCGCCAGTGGCCGGTAGCTCATCTCACCCCGAGGAGGTGCTCCAGCGCCAGTCGCTGGATCCGGGCGAACCCGAAGCCCCGGGTCCGCGCAGTTTCCAGATCGAAGTCCTCGAAGCTGCTGCGGTCGGCCAGCAGATCGTCGTAGCTCTCCCCGGCATTGAGCGTTGGATTGTGCAAGGCAGCGACGTCGGCTGCTGCCAGCGCTTCCTGGACCTCAGGGTCGGCCCGAAACGCCTTCGATCGGTCCCGCAGCGTGATGTAGAGCTCCATGTTCGCCAGCGCCGACTCCCAGACGCCCTCCATGCTTTCGGTCCGCAGCGGCTTGTAGTCGAAGTGCCGGTCGCCGTCGTACGCGGGACCGCCGCCCGGCGCACCGTTCTCCAGCAGGTCCACGGTCGAGAAGGCCTGCAGCAGATCGCCGTACCCGAAAACCAGGTCCTGGTCGTAACGCGGTCCCTTCTGCCCGTTGAGGTCGATGTGAAAGAGCTTCTTCTGCCACAGGGCCTGGGCGATGCCGTGGGTGTAGTTGAGGCTGGCCATCTGCTCGTGGCCGGTTTCCGGATTGATGCCGACCATGTCGGCATGTTCCAGCTGGGAGATGAACGCCAGGGCGTGACCGATCGAGGGCAGCAGGATGTCACCGCGCGGCTCGTTCGGCTTCGGTTCGATCGCGAACCGCATGCCGTAGTTCTTGTCGATCGAATACTGCGCCAGCAGGTCGATGCCCTCGCGATAGCGGTCCAGCGCGGCGCGGACGTCCTTGGCGAAGTCGACCTCCGAACCCTCGCGGCCGCCCCAGAACACGTAGATCTGTGCACCGAGTTCGGCTGCCAGATCCATGTTCTTCATGACCTTGCGCAGTGCGTACCGCCGCACCGAGCGATCGTTGCTGGTGAAGCCGCCGTCCTTGAAGACCGGATCGCCGAACAGGTTGGTCGTCACCATCGGCACCACCAAACCGGTCTCGGCCAGCGCCTCCTTGAACTGGCTGATGATCAAATCCCGGCCACTGGCACTGGTCCCCGGGGGAACGAGGTCGTCGTCGTGGAAGGTGATGCCGTAGGCGCCCAGTTCGGCCAGCTTGTGGACAGCCTCCACCCCGGCGAGGAACGGACGGGTGGCCTCGCCGAACAAGTCACGAGCCTGCCAACCGACCGTCCAGAGACCGAAACTGAACTTGTCCTCGCGGGTGGGTGTGGGCGTCATGTCTTCCTCCGAAATTGGGAACTCGCAGATCAGGAAGCGAATGTGCTTGGTACCGGCCGAAACGCTAGTCGCACCGTCAACGGGTGGCAAAGGCGGCGTCGAAGGAGGCAGTGGGCGGCGCGAAGGCCGATCGCCTGACGAAGGCCAGTGCCTCCGGGGCCCCGACCAGACGGTCCATACCGGCGTCCTCCCACTCGATGGAGATGGGTCCCTGGTATCCGATCGTGTTGAGCATCCGGAACGAATCCTCCCAGGGGACGTCGCCGTGCCCGGTGGAGACGAAGTCCCACCCCCGGCGGGGATCAGCCCACGCCAGGTGCGAACCCAGCACGCCGCGTCGACCGTTGCCGGTCCGGAGTTTCGCGTCCTTGCAGTCGACGTGGTAGATGCGGTCCCGAAAATCCCACAGGAACATCACCGGGTCAAGGCCCTGCCAGACGAAATGGCTGGGATCCCAATTCAGCCCGAATGCGGGCCGGTGGTCGATGGCTTCCAGCGCACGTTCGGTCGTGTAGTAGTCGTACGCGATTTCACTGGGGTGGACTTCGTGCGCGAACCGGACCCCGACTTCATCGAATACGTCCAGGATCGGGTGCCAACGGGCAGCGAAGTCTTCGTAGGCCGCGTCGATGAGCCCCTGGGACACGGGCGGGAACATCGCGATGTATTTCCAGGCCGCTGACCCGGTGAATCCCACGACGGTGTCGACTCCCAGTCGGGCGGCGGCACGGGCGGTGTCCTTGATCTGCTCGGCCGCCCGCTGTCGGACTCCCTCGGCGTCGCCGTCACCCCAGACGGCGGCCGGCAGGATGTCACGGTGCCGCTCGTCGATCGGGTCGTCACACACGGCCTGGCCCGCCAGATGATTGGAGATGGCGAAGACCTTGAGACCGTGCCTGTCCAGGATGTTCTTCCGGTCCGCCACGTAGGCGTCATCACGAGCCGCCCGATGAACGTCCAGATGGTCACCCCAGCAGGCAATCTCGAGCCCGTCGTAACCCCAGCCGGCCGCCAGCGCGGCTACCTCCTCGAACGGGAGGTCGGCCCATTGGCCGGTGAACAACGTGATCGGACGGTCCATGAGTCTCTCCAATAAGTGATCGATAATCGGTCTTGAGCAACTGAGGTGCAGATTCTCGTCCGACAGTCATCATCGTCCGCACCGACCCGGTGTCCGGCAGCGGCTACTTCACGGCCCCGCCGGTGACTCCGGAGGCAATGAACTTCTGGGCGCCGATGAGCAGCACCGCAGCGGGAATGCTGGCCAGGACCGCGGAGGCCATCAGCGTGCTCCAACTCTGGGTGTGGGCGCCCAGGAACTGGTACATGCCAAGGGTGATGGGTGTGACCGTTCCGTTAGTGGTCAGCGTGAGGGCAAAGAGGAAATCGCTCCAGGCGAACAAGAAGCTGAACAGGCCGGCGGTGATCAGGGCGTTGCGGCTGATCGGGACGACGATGGAGATGAAGGTCCGTAGCCGGCTGGCGCCGTCGACGTAGGCCGCTTCGATCAGTGATCGGGGAATGTTCAGCATGAAGGCCCGGATCAGCAGGATCGAGAACTGGTATGCCCAGCGAGGCGTCCGCCAGGATCAGTCCGATCTTGGAATTGATCAGGTGCAGATCGGTGTACAGCGAGTAGAGACCGTTGGCAATGACCATGCCCGGAATCATCTGCGTGATCAACAATCCGACGGCGAACAGGCCACCGCCTCGGAGTCTGGTCTGGGACAGGCCGTAGGCTGCCGGCGCGGACACCAGCAGGCAGACCACCACCGAGCCGAGCGCGATGACCACGCTGGTAACCAGGTTCGCCCCCTGGCTGTCGAGAGCTCTGCCGAAGCCGGCAAAACTGAGGTGGGTCGGGAACCAGGAGGTGGCCAACAGGTTTTCACTACCCTGCAGCGCTGCATTGAGCATCCAATACACCGGGAACAGGAAGACGGCCAGGATCAGGATGCCGACTGCGGTGCGCACCTTGCTGGCCGCACTGGTGCGACGACGGCCACGCGGTGCGGCGGAGGGCAGGTCACCAGGGGCTGATGTAGGCGGGCTCACGGTTGCTGACGCCATTGCCATCACCCGGCCAGATCACTGGCGCGCCGGTTGGCGCGGAGCTGGAATGCGGCTACCACCAGGGACACCACGATCAGGATGTTGCTCAAGGCCGCTCCGCCGTCAAGAGGGGCCGGCCGGACTCGATTCGTGCACTATTGCCGACAGGCAGTCAACATCACCCCGCTCGAGCTCCTGCAGAGCCTGCGAATCGGTTATGCCACAAGGCTTCTGGAGGTGGGCTCGGAATCCATACTTGACGTGGCGGTAAGGTGCGGATATCAATCGAGCCAATACTTTGCAACGGTCTACCGACGCCACACCGGGCGGACGCCGAGCGCCGTGCAGAAAGCTGGTCCCCCAAGAGCCGGCTCGGCGTCCGGTCAGGGTTGAGCAGGGGTAGTCGATGCCGGTCGGGAGGGTATCCGGCCGTCGTCGGAGCCAGGCCGGTCAGGAACCCCACCAGGAGTGGGTGACCGGGAGGTTCGGGCGCTTCTCCTGGCGCCGTGCAGACCGTGTCGCGATTCACCGGGATTTGTGTCCGGTTTGCCCGGACTTTCGCGACACGGTCCGGCCCGGTTTCACCCCAGGACAGCAGCTCTCGGAGGTCGTCGGCGGTGAGCGCGGCGCTGAACAGTGCCTGGTCGTCGATGACCGCGTCGAAGAGGCCGGCCTTGCGTTTCTGCAGGGCGAGCACTTTCTCCTCGATGGTGTCGGCGGCGACCAGTCGGTAGACCATCACGTTCTTGTCCTGCCCGATGCGGTGGGTGCGGTCGATGGCCTGTTCCTCGCTCGCGGGGTTCCACCACGGGTCGAGCAGGAACACGTAGTCGGTCTCGGTGAGGTTGAGTCCGAAACCGCCGGCCTTGAGGCTGATCAGGAACACCGGGGCGGTGCCGCTCTTGAACTCCTGGATCACCCCGGCGCGGTGGCGGGTGCTGCCGTCGAGGTAGACGTAGTCGATCCCGGCGGCGTCCAGCCGGCGTTCCACCTTCGCCAGGTAGGAGGTGAACTGGCTGAAGATCAGTGCGCGATGACCCTCGACGACCACGTCTTCGAGTTGTTCGAACAGCGCGTCGAGTTTGGTCGAGGGCAGGCCGGCATACTCGTCGCCGATCAGGGACGCATCCAGCGCGAGCAACCGCAGCAGAGTCAGGGACCGGAATACGATGAACTTGTTCAGGTTCATGTCCCACCGCTCTGAAAGCCCGGGATGTGCTGCTGCGGCAACGGCCGGGGGGCCCTACGCCCGAACCCGCCCAGTCACCCAGTCGTAGCGGATGTCGTCGTCAACGATCGGCGCCCCGGCCCGGGAGCCGATGCCGGCGGCACCGTCCACGGTGTAGATCCCGCCGGCGATGTAGCTGGCTCCGTCTGATGAGAGCCAAAGAACCAGGGCGGCTACCTCGCCCGGTTCCCCCGCCCTGGCCAACGGCAGCGCAGGGATCCGCTTCGACAACGATTCGGCCATGGACGGCGGCAGCGGCTTGGGCTGGGTGTCGATCAGGCCGGGACTGACGCAGTTGACGAGGATCTCGTACGGCGCGAGCTCGATGGCGGCCACCCTGCTGAAGCTCTCGGTGGCGGCGCGGCTGCTGGCGTACGCGGCGGCGCCGGCCGAGCCACGGGTGGTGACGCCGGAGGAGAAGTTGATGATCCGTCCGCCTTCACCCTGCTTGATCATCACGCGGGCGGCGGCCTGCGTCATCAGGAAGGTACCGCGGCAGTTCACTGAGAAGACGGTGTCCCACACCTCGGACCGCTCCTCCAGCAAACTCGCATGTGGGGCTACGGCGGCGTTGTTGACGCAGATGTCCAGTCGGCCGAACGCCTCAGCCGCTGAAACGATCGCCATCGCCCCCTCGGCTGTACTCACGTCACCGACGACCGACACAACGGCATCTCCGAAAGGCGCGCAGGTCTCGGCCAGACCTTCGGCATCACGGTCGGCCGCAACGACACGGGCGCCGGACCCAACGAAGGATCCGACGATCTCCCGCCCCACCCCACGGGCAGCACCGGTGATGACGGCGACCTTGCCGGAGAAGTCGTAAGCAACGTTCACATCAGCCTCTGTTCGTCGGGGAGCGGTAGGGAGGAGCGTAGGCCCATTGTCGACAATTGGACAAGGGCTGGATCACAACATGCCGAAGACAGAACCCCGAAGTTTCTGAAAGCCATACACCACAACATGATTCAGGCAGGACTAGCCCATCACCCGAACGCCACACGCCGCGGTCCGAACGTTTCCGCCAGAAAAACTTCGGCTGGACCCATTGACCAATTGTCGACAGACGCCTTACGTTCACTTCCATCGCCGGACCGTCCCAGGTCCGTGTTGTACATCCAGACCCGGCCTCAGCCGTCAGCCGTCAGCAAGACACACCCGGAGGCAGGTCAGCGTTGAGTACAACCAAAGACGCCGCATCGGTCCTGCTGCGGACCGCCGGCCTGTCGAAGCAGTTCGAGATTCGCCGTAGCCTGGGCGCCCGGCTCCGCAGCGAGGCCGGCACGTCACTCAAGGCCGTCGACGGCGTCACCCTCGAGGTGCGTCAGGGCCAGACCCTCGGCGTCGTGGGCGAGACCGGCTCCGGTAAGAGCACTCTCGGCCGGCTCATGCTGCGGCTGGAGAAGCCCACCTCTGGCACCATCACATTCGAGGGTCAGGACATCTTCGCCGCCTCGGCAGCGCGGTCCAGGGAACTGCGGCAAAAGATCCAGATCATCCTGCAGGATCCATATTCCACACTGAACCCGTATCGCTCCGTCGGCTCGTCCATCGGCGAAGTCCTCGCTGTCCATGGCACTTCCTCGGCCAAGGAGCGCAAGGCCGAGACCGAGCGGCTGCTCGGCACGGTCGGGTTCCCGGCCGAGCTGATCGACCAGCGGCCCGATCAGCTTTCCGGCGGCGGTCGCCAGCGGGTCAGCATCGCGCGGGCCCTGGCCGTCAAGCCGAGGCTGATCATCGCCGACGAGCCGGTCTCGGCGCTGGACGTCTCGGTGCAGGCGCAGGTGCTCAACCTGTTTTCCGATCTGCGCCGCGACCTCGGCCTGACCTACGTCTTCATCACCCACGATCTGGCGGTGGTGGAACGACTCTCGGACCAGATCGCCGTCATGTACCTGGGTCGGGTCGTCGAGCAGGCGAGCACCATCGACCTGTTCACCCGCCCGCTGCACCCGTACAGCAAGGCGCTGTTGGATGCGGCACCCGAGCTGCATCTGCGGAAGAGTTCGAGGCAGGCCGCCCTCGGCGGCGACATGCCGAACGCGATCTCGCCCCCCTCGGGCTGCGTCTTCCATCCGCGGTGCCCGCAGGCCATGGACATCTGCCGGCGCGAGGTGCCCCTGACCATCCGGCCCCTGCCGGGCCGGACCGTTGCCTGTCACCTGCACAGCGGCCCCGCCGTCGATCTCACCTCGCCCAGCTCACCGACTACCGCCACACCCGTCGGCAACTGACACCGCCCTGGTCCGCCCGCCCCAGCGGGCGCGAAACGCGCTAGTACCGGACCGTCCACCCACCGTCACCCAAAGTTCGACCACCCTCGAGGGAGACCCAGCCATGAGTTCAGTTCTGCCGGCTTCAACCATCGGCGGCAGCCGCCTGTATCGACATCCGCTGCGGAGACTGGGCCTGGTGACCGCGGTAACCAGCGTGGTCCTGATCAGCGCCTGCAGTTCCAGCAGCAGTTCCAGCAGCAGTTCCAGCAGCAGTTCCAGCAGCAGTTCCACCGCCAGCTCCTCGGCCGGAAGTTCTGCCGGCAGCAGTGCAGCGGCCCCGGCCGGCAGCAGTGCGGCCGGGTCCGCCGGCAGCGCGGTGGCCCCGGCGACCGAGGCCACGTCCCCGGTCGACACCCTGATCATCGCCAACCCGGTCAAGGTCGATACCTTGGATCCGCAGGTCAGCTCTGTCAACGAATCGATCTGGCTCGATCAGACGCTCTACAGCCGCCTGGTGCAGGCAGACCCTACCGGCACCAAGATCGTCCCCGATCTGGCCACGACCTGGGATATCTCCACCGACAAGCTGACCTACACGTTCCACCTGCGGGACGCGAAGTTCTCGGACGGCTCCCCGGTGCTGGCCTCCGATGTCGCCTGGTCCATCAACCGTGCCAAGAAGTACGACGGTGGCTGGGGCTTCCTGATCACCGAAGTCACCTCGATCACCGCCCTCGATGCCAAGACCGTCGTGGTCAAACTGGCCAAGCCGCACGCCCCGCTGCTGGCCGACCTGGCCATGTATGCGTTCGCGGCGTTGCCGCAGAAGCTGGTGCAGGCCCAGGGTGACGCATTCTTCACCCACCCGGTCGGCAGCGGACCGTTCGTGGTCAGCACCTACAACCCGGACACCGAGGTCGACCTCAAGCGCAACGACAACTACTACGGCACCAAGCCGAAGATCGCCAAGGTCCAGATCAAGATCGTCACCAATGACAACACGCGCGTCCTGGACCTGCAGAGCGGGGCCGTCGACGTGATCGAGAACCCGCCGGGCAACCTGACCACGCAGATCAATGCCAACCCCAAGCTCAAGGTCGACCTGTTCCCGTCGACCCGCGTCGACTTCATCCAGCTGTCCACCAAGGACAAGTACTTCTCCAACGTCAAGGTCCGCCAAGCGGTCCGGTACGCCGTCGATCTCGACCAGATCAACAAGCTGGCCTACCAGGGCGCAGGCACCCCGGCCACGTCGTTCATGCCCTACAAGATGCTCTACTGGAACGGCTCCCTCCCCAAGCCGGCGGTCGACCTCGTCAAGGCCAAGCAACTGCTGACCGACGCCGGGTTCCCGAACGGCTTCACCACCAATCTGATCACGGTCAGCGGTGACGCGGCGGGGCAGGCGGAGGCCGTCGTCATCAAGGACTCGCTGTCCAAGATCGGCATCACGGTGAACATCGAGTCCTACGAGCTGGTCACGGCGTACGGCAAGGAGAAGACCGGCGTCTATGGCATCGGCGAGCGCTACTGGACGAACGACATCATCGACCCGGACGAGGTGGTCACCTTCGGTGTCGACGTCACCGCCGGTTCCAGCTCGTTCGACACGTTCTGGAGCGATCCGACCGCAGCCAAGCTGACCAACGATGCCCGGTCGGAAACCGATCCGACCAAGCGCGCAGCGACGTACGCGCAGATCCAGCAGATCGTCTGGGACCAGACGCCGTACCTACCGATCAACTACCCGCCCTACCGCTACGCGGCCGGCAAGTGGGTCACCGGCTTCAACGTCTCGCCGCTGGGCAACTATAACGACTCGCTCCTGACGTTGACCGTCGACAAGCACTAGCAAGCAATTCCAAGTATTTGACAGCCTTCTAGCACCAACCTATTTCGGACCCCAGGACGGAGGACATCATGGTTGGATTCGCGATCATCGGCCGCCGGCTGGTGCAGATGATCCCCATCATCATCGGCATCACCATCGTGTCCTTCGTCCTGATCCGGATCGTGCCGGGCGACCCTGCTACGTTGATCCTGGGCAACCACTACACGCCGGCGGCGGCCGCCCAGATCAACACCAACCTCGGGCTCGACCGCGGAATCCTCTACCAATACTGGGTTTTCGCAAAGAGTGCATTGAGTGGCTCGTTCGGCCACTCGTACTCGATCGGTGCTTCGGTCGGTCATCTGATCTGGCAGGGCCTGGGCAAGACCCTGTTCCTGATCGTCATGGCCGGCATCTTCACCGCTGCCCTGGCTATCCCGGTCGGGCTGTACGCCGGCCTGCATCACGGCCGCATCTTCGACCAGACGACGCGGGTACTGCTACTGGTCGGCTACGCGCTCCCCGGCTTCCTGCTGGGCGTCCTCCTGATCCTGGTGTTCGGGGTGAAGATCCCGATCCTGCCGATCAACGGGTTCGGGGACGGCTTCCTCGGCCACGTCCAGCATCTGATCCTCCCGTCGATCACCCTGGCCGTCCCCTTCTCGGCGGTGCTCGTCCGCTCGCTGCGGGCCAGCGTGATCGAGGCGATGAAGGCCGACTACGTGACCACCGCGCTGCTCAAAGGCATTCCGTGGCCGCAGGTGGTGTCGGGGCACATCCTGCGCAACGCCGGGATGTCGGTCGTCGTCGTGTTCGGTGTGAACCTGGCGTTCCTGGTGGGCGGCACCGTCGTGATCGAGAACGTCTTCTCGGTTCCGGGCATCGGCTCGCTCCTGGTCAGCTCGGTGTCGACCCGCGACTACCCGGTGGTGCAGGGCCTGACCCTCGTCTTCGCGGTGTTCGTCCTGCTGGTCAACCTGCTCACCGACATGATCCACATCGCCATCGACCCGCGCCTCGCGGTCGTCTGACAGGGGAGCGATGTCCATTCTGGCCCGTCCAGCGACCCGTATCGAACGAAGCGGCACCCGCCGCCGGATCCCCATGCCGCGTCGCCTCCGCGGACGATTCTCCTTGCTGCTGGGTGGCTTCATCCTGTTGGTGATGGCCGTGATATGCATCGGCGCGCCACTGTTCACCAAGTACGACCCGATCCAGATCGACGCCCTCAACCCGCTGCTACCGATGTTTTCGCCCGGGCACCTGTTCGGTACCGACGAATTCGGCCGCGATGTGTTCGCGCGCGTGCTCTACGGTGGCCGGTACGACCTGGCGATCGCCTTCGGGGCCACGATCGTCACGCTGATCGTCGGAACGCTGATCGGTCTGGTCGCCGGGCACGTCGGTGGCAAGACGGAAACGATCATCATGAGGATCGTCGACCTGTTCTTCGCGTTCCCGTTCATAGTGCTGGTGATCGCCATCATCGCCAGTCTCGGCTCCAGCCTGATCAACCTGTTCATCGCCCTGTGGGTCGTCAGTTGGGTCAGCTACGCCCGCATCGCGCACGGACAGACGTTGTCGGCCAAACGATATGGGTACGTGGTCGCGGCGAAGGCCCTGGGCTTCTCGAATCTGCGGATCATGTTCGCGCACATCCTGCCGAGCGTGTTGCCCGGCGTCATCATCTTCGCCATGGTCGATGCCGTCGGCAACGTGCTGCTCGGCGCCTCTCTCGGCTTTCTCGGCGTCGGCATCCCGCAACCCACGCCGGAATGGGGCTCCATGATCGCCGAAGGTCAGAACTTCATCCTGTCCAACTGGTACCTGTCGATCATGCCCGGAGCGGCGCTGGTGCTGCTCGGCGTCGGGTTGAGCCTGATCGGTGACGGATTGGCCGACCTGCTCAGGACGAACCGATGAGCCTTCTGAGCAACAACCGCCCGGTGGTACTCGAGGCCGACGACATGTGTGTCACCATCAAAACCCCGTCCGGGGCGGTGACGCCGGTGGACCACGTCTCGCTGCAACTGCGCCAGGGCGAAGTGTTCGGCATCGTCGGCGAGACGGGCTCCGGAAAGACGGTGACCTGCCGAGCGCTGCTCGGGCTGATGCCGTCCGATCAGGCCACCCACACCGGATCGGTCAGCTACCCGGGCGTCCTGGACGGCAACGCCCTGGATCTCGGCCGACGGGGTATGCGCAGGCACTGGGGCGAGTTCATCTCGATGATCCCGCAGAACCCCATGACGTCGCTGAACCCGGTGCAGCGCATCGGGGATCAGATCGCCGAAGCGGTGACGGCGCACCAGAAGCTGGGCAAGGGCGCTACCCGGGAACGGGTCATCGAACTGATGAGCCGGGTAGGTATCCCGGTGCCGGAAAAGCGCCTGCGCGACTACCCCCACCAGTTCAGCGGCGGCATGCTGCAGCGCACGCTGATCGCCATCGCCTTGGCCGGCAACCCCAAAGTGCTGATCGCCGACGAACCCACCACCGCGTTGGATGTGATCATCCAGGACCAGATCCTGTCGTTACTGATCGACCTGCAGAGCGAAATCGGGATGAGCCTGGTGCTGGTCAGCCACGACCTCTCGGTGATCGCCCAGATCTGCGACCGGGTCGGTGTGATGTACGCCGGCCACTTGGTGGAAGTCGCTGTCACGCAGGAGATTCTGCGGCACCCGCAGCACCCGTACACCGCGGCGCTACTGAAGTCTCTGCCCGGCGCGGTCGCCCGCGACCAGCCCCTGACGACCATCAAAGGTTCCCCGCCGCGGCTGGTCGACCTGCCGACGACCTGCCGGTTCCTCCCGCGGTGCGAATTCGCCGAGGATGCCTGCGCGACGTGGGAGACCGATCTGCTCCATACCCGTGAGGGCGGCCGGGTCCGCTGCCGGCGGCACGGCGAACTGGATCTGGCTGCCGGGTTGGCGCCGGTGCCCACCGCGGCCGGACCCTCCCTCCCGATCGTCGGTGTGCATACGCACTGACACTCCGTTCTGACCAGAGCATCGACCACCGAAACGCCGCGCTCTGCTGCGGCGAACCATTGACAGGAGAAATACTGTGCCGCAGGACAAGTTGCGCGTCGGCGTGGTCGGCGCCGGCCGTTGGGCCATCCGCTCCCACATCCCGGGTTGGCAGCGCGATCCCCGGGTCGAGGTCGTTGCGCTGGCCGACACCAACGAAGAGGCGCTCGCCGCGGCGGGGGCCGAGTTCGGGATCAGGCGGCTGGAAACCGACTATCGCAAGCTGATCGACGACCCCGACATCGACGTCATCGATGTCGTCACCGGCGACCAGATGCACTTCGAGGTCTCATGGGCCGCGCTGGAAGCCGGCAAGCACGTGCTGTGCGAGAAACCGGTGCACTCGGACTACCGCCAGGTGATCGCCGCGGCCGACCTGGCCGAGAGCAAGGGCCTGAAAACCAAGCTGGGCTTCACCTTCCGCTACGCGCCGGCCACCTTGTATGCGGCCGAACTGCTATCGGAGGGCTTCATCGGCGAGCCGTACATGCTCAACGCCTTCGAGCAGAACAGCCAGTGGCTGGACCCTCAGACCCCGCTGCGGCAGCTGCGCGACACCGCCGACCCTGACGTCATCCAGGTGTCCTCCATCGAGGGCTATGGCGCCCCGGTGATCGACATCATGCACTGGTGGATGGACGCTCCGCTGCAGTCGGTGGTCGGCACCATGCGCAACTTCGTGCCCAACCGCATCGTCCGTGAGACCGGCGAGATGACGCGGGTAAACATCGACGACGGCGACATGTGGATCGCCGAGTTCGGGAACGGCCGACTGGCGTCGGTGCAGTCATCTTTCGTCACGGTCGGAAACTACCCCGGCATCGAGGTCCGGATCTACGGTAGCCAGGGCGCGATCATCGTCCGGCTGGTCGAGGAGTTCGGCATCTGTCAGACCATCAAGGTGGCCACCAAGGACTCCGTCGAATTCGTCGAACTGGAAATCCCGCAGCGCTTCTTCCCCTCCGGCGGCGCCTCCACCGAGCCATGGCCGTTCCTGTTCTACTCCAACGTGCTGCGCGACTTCACCGACGAGATCCTCAGTGGCACAGCGACCAACCAGGGTGACTTCAGGCAGGGTGCTTTGGTGCAGCAGACGATCAACGCCTTCGAAAAGGCGCACCGGACCCGGGCCTGGGTCGACTTTCCATTGGAGCCGACCGTCTGACGGGAACCTAGTGCGAAAATCGGAGTGTTGAACTCAGCCGATGACGGCCACCACGAACGGGGATCCAATGATCAGAAGTGCGAGCCAGGGCTTCCGGCACCGCTCTCTGCCCGAATCCGTTTATGAGGTGCTGCGCTCCCGGATACTGAACAACGAGGTGCCGGCAGGCACGCCATTGGTCGAGATCCCGCTGGCCGAGGAGTTCGGCGTCAGCCGCACGACAGTGCGGGCGGCGCTGCGCGAGTTGCAGACCGAACGCCTTATCGAGGTGCTCCCGCGGCGCGGCACGTTCGTCAGCCGGATGTCGGCCGAGGAGGTCATCGAGGCCTGCTACGCCCGTTTCGTGCTGGAATCGTCGGGTCTTGCCGAGGTATGGGAGCACACCAGGGCGACCCTCGTCATCGACATGACGGACGCCGTGGGAGTCATGCAGTTGGCCTGCGACAAGCATGACCTCGCCGGCATCGTCGAGGCCGATACCGAATTTCACCGGCTCATCGTACAAGCGGGCAACCACCCCAGGATCGTCGAGATGTGGTCAACGCTCAATGGACAGATGGGAGCACTGATGCGCTCGTCATTGGATCGTCAGGGGATCGACATGGTGGAGGCCGTGCGGCGGCACACCAAGCTGATCAACGCCTTCAAGCGGAAGGACTCCGCTGTGGCCCTGGCAGCGCTCCGGTCGCATTACTTGGATGCGACCCATGGCTGAGGTCAACTGGGGCATCTTGGGAACGGCGAACATCGCGGCCAAGGCGTTCCTGCCGGCGTTGCGTGAGGCCGGCGGACGGGCCGTAGTGGTCGGTTCGCGCTCCGAGCTCCGGGCCGTCGAGTGGGCAGCGGCGAACCAGGTCGAGCGCTCCACTTTTTACGAAGCGGTGGTCGCCGACCCGGAAGTGCAGGCGGTCTACGTTGCGCTGCCGAACGATCAGCACGCGCAGTGGGCGGCCGCGGCTCTGGCCGCGGGCAAGGTCGTGTTGTGCGAGAAGCCGCTGGCCATGGACACCGAGCAGGCGCAGGGTCTGTTGGCTGCGGTTCCGGCCGGTGGGCTGCTGTGGGAATCTTTCGTGTTCCCATTCCACCCACAGACAATGCTGGTCACCGGGCTGATTGCCGACGGCCGGATCGGCGATCTGTCGGAGGTCGCGTCCGAGTTCCATTTCCAGGTCGGCTCGCCGGACAACATTCGCCTCGACGTCGAACGGGGCGGTGGGGCGCTCTACGACGTCGGGTGTTATCCGCTGCGCCTGGGTCGCCTGCTGTTCGACGCCGAGCCCTTGCGGGCCAATGCAAGTGCCACCTTCGACGGGGTGGACCGAGACATGGCGGCCGTCGTCGACTTCCCGGGCGGCCGGTTGATCCTCTCGGCCGGTTTGCGCCGCCCGGCCTCGACATTCACCCGCATCATCGGCAGCTCGGGGGAACTGCGGGTCAGCAACCCGTTCCATCCGCGTTCGGCCGACACGGTGCAGCTGTGGGTCGACGGCGCCCTGTCGCAGACCTGGCCCACCGCGGCCGGGTCCGCGTTTCAGCACGCCATCACCCACGTCCAGTCGGTCATCACCGGCGACGTTCCGCCGAAGCATCTGGCCGTCCACGACGCGCTGGACCAGGCCATCGCCATGGATCTGGTGCGCGCAGCCATCACAGACAGGCTCTCCCCGTGAACATCCCGCCCCACCCGAGGATCCTCATCTGCACCTACCTCGAACCGGAGTACGTCGAAAAGATCGCGGCCGCGACGGCCTGCGAGGTGTTGTACGCGCCAGAGTTGCTGCCCGCCCCGAGGTACCTGAACGACCACGGGGGAATCCGTCCCGCGCTCACGCCGGGCCAGGACCAGCGCTGGTCGGATCTGCTGGCCCAGGCCGACATTGCCTTCGACTTCGACTGGCGCGCGCCGGCCGATCTGCTGTCCAGCGCTGCGAGGCTGACCTGGGTCCAGGCCACCAGCGCCGGCATCGGCGGCTTCGTGCAGCGCTTCGGGCTCGACGCCGGCGAACTGATCTTCACCACCGCTGCCGGAACCCATGCGGCGCCGCTGGCCGAATTCGCGGTGGCCGGCGTGCTGCACTTCGTCAAGGGCGTCCCCGGCCTGCAGTCGGCACAACGGGAGCACCATTGGGAGCGCCACGTCTCGGGTCAACTGGCCGGACGTCGGGCCACCGTCGTCGGGCTGGGTTCGATCGGACGACGAGTGGTCGAGTTGTATTCAATCCTCGGGCTCGATGTGACCGGTGTCGGGCGGCCGGGCCGGACCCACGATGTGCCAGGTCGGTTCGTGAGTACCGACGAGCTCGACGAGGTGTTACCAGGCACCGAGATCCTGGTGCTCGCCTGCCCTCTGACTCCGGAGACCAACAATCTCATCAACGCTTCACGGGTCGAATTGCTGCCGGCGGGCGCCATCGTGGTGAACATCGCCCGCGGTCAGGTGATCGACGAGCCCGCACTGATCTCGGCACTGAGCTCCGGGCACCTGGCCGGTGCCGTTCTGGATGTGTTCATGGTCGAGCCGTTGCCGGGTGGTTCACCGCTGTGGGACCTGCCGAATGTGCTGCTGTCGCCGCATTCGGCGTCCACAGCGGCCAACGAGAACGCAGTTCTCACAGACCTTTTCATCGACAATTTGCACCGCTATCGCAGCGGACAACCAATGCGCAACGTCTACGTCAGCGAGCGCGGCTACTAAGGAGCATTGCTGTGCCGAACAACCCATTGTCCGGGACCTGGTTCGTCAGTCCGACCCCGTTCACTCCGGAAGGATTCATCGACACCGCCAGTCTCGCCGGCATCGTCGAAGCGACCTCCGATTGGGGTGTCGACGGCATCACCGTCCTCGGGGTGATGGGCGAGGTGTCGGCATTGTCCGACGACGAACGCGACGAGGTCCTGACTGCCGTCATGGGTGCGGCGATCGGCAAAGTGCCCGTCGCCGTCGGCTGTTCGTCGCCGTCGGCCACGTTGACCGCCCAGCGCATCCAGCGGGCGGTAGCTCTGGGCGCGGCCGCTGTGATGGTTTCCGCGCCGACGCTGCTCAAGGACACCGACACCATCGCCGGCTTCTATGGCGCGGCCTGCGGCAACGCCGGGGTCCCGGTGATCGTGCAGGACGAGCCGGCCGCGACCGGGGTGCCACTGCCGGTGTCCGCGTTGTTGGCCGCGTTGGACGCCACTGGGGGCGTGACCGTCAAACTCGAGGATCCGCCGACTCCGCCGAAGATCAGCCGGCTGCTCGCAGCCCGTCCCGGTCTCACCGTCTTCGGTGGGCTGGGTGGAGTCAGCGCATATGCCGAACTGAGCCGCGGCGGGTCCGGGACGATGACCGGCTTTGCGTTCCCGGAAATCCTGCGGGCGATCCGGTTGGCTTTCGAGGCCGGCGACAAGGCGGCGGCAGCCGCATTGTTCGACCGTTACCTGCCGTACATCACCTTCGAGGGTCAGCCGGTGGTCGGACTCGGCATCCGCAAAGAGGTTCTCCGGCGGCGCGGCGTGATCAGCTGCGCCCGCACCCGCAACCTACGGCCGGAGCTCGACGAGGTCACCACCGCTGAACTCGATGACGTTCTCGGTCGCGTCGGACTGACGCCGGCTCGCGAAGCCTTGGCGATCGCATGACTCGCCGCGTCGTCATCGGGGGAGCCAGCTCGGGATTGGGATTGGCCATTGCCGAGAATTTTGCCGCTCAGGGCGCTGAGCTACTGCTGTGGTCTCGCGACCTGGCCCGGCTGGAATCAACGGCCACCCAGCTCCGAGCCGATCACCCGGCGGCGACGATCCACGTAACAGCCGCTGATGCCGCTGATCCCGCGGCGGCGGCGATGATCGCCGAAGCTGCGGGCACCCTGGTCGGCGGGGTGGACGTGCTGATCCTCAACGCCGGCGGTCCACCGCCGGCCCCGTCGGACCAGACCACCGCCGACGGCTGGCGTTCGGCGCTGCAGCTCCTGACGGTCACCCCCATCGATCTGGCTACCCGGCTGCTTCCCGGCATGCGGGAGCAGGGCTGGGGCCGGGTGGTCGCGGTGCTGTCCTCCGGGGTCCGTGAGCCGCTGGCCGACCTTTCGTACTCCAACGGTGGCCGGTCGGCGCTGACCGCCTGGCTGAAGACCGTCTCGTCGAAGGTGGCGTTGGACGGAGTCACCGTCAACGGCGTGCTACCCGGACGGATCGACACGGCTCGGGTCGCGCAGCTGGACGGGAAGCGGGCCGAACGCGAAGGCCGCTCGGTGAAGGAGATCCGAGCCGCGAGTCAATCGGCAATTCCCGCGGGCCGCTATGGTGATGCGGCCGAATTTGCCTCGGTGGCGTCATTTCTCGCCTCCGAGGCAGCGTCCTACGTCACCGGCACGTTCGTCAGCTGCGACGGCGGTATGTCCAGGGGAACGTGGTGATCGTCCCGGCACTGGGGGAGCAAGCGGCTCTCATTCCGCCGTCCGGCATCCGGGTCCTGGCCAACGCCGCCTGGGCCCGGCCGGGAGCGGTGCACCTGGAACTGGGCGAGCCCGACTTCGACACCCCGGCCCGCATCGTGGCTGCTGCCGACCGGGCGGCGAAGGCCGGGCGAACCCGCTATGCCCCGACGTCGGGTGTACTCGAGCTCCGCGAGGCGATCTGCCGCAAATTGTCCCGGGACAACGGCCTGGTCGGGATCGACCCGTCGCAGGTGATGGTCAGCGCCGGCGGGGTCGGTGGACTGCATGCCGCCTACCGGGCCATCCTGGACGCCGGCGACGACATCCTGGTTCCTGACCCGGGTTGGCCTAATCTCGCCTCGCTGGCGTTGTCCATCGGTGCGAAACCTGTTCGCTATCAACTGGATCGGCGGACCGGTTCGTTCGCCGGGGACGGCAGCCTGGATGCGGCCGTGACCGATCGCACCAGAGCGATCGTCATCAACACCCCGTCCAACCCGACCGGAGCCACCTTCACCGACGCAGACCAGGCGGCAGTGGGGGAATGGGCCCGGCGGCGCGGAATCTGGGTCATCGCCGACGAGTGCTATGACCAGCTCTGGTTCGACCGGCCCAACACCACCTTCGCCCTCACATCGCCGGGAACGCCCGCGGTGACGGTGTTCTCCCTCTCCAAGACCTACGCCATGACGGGCTGGCGCCTGGGCTACGCCGTCGGTCCGGCCGACCTGATCACCCGGATGACCAGGGTCCAGGAGACCATCGCCTCGTCGGTCAACACGATCACCCAGTGGGCCGGGGTCGAGGCGCTCACCGGTCCGCAGGACGAGGTCGCCGCGATGCGGGACAGCTACCGGGACCGCCGTGACCGAGCGGTAGCGACGGCGGACCGGCTCGGACTCGACTACGCGGTGCCTTCAGGCGCCTTCTACCTGTGGCTGACGCTGCCCGACACCATCACCGACAGTTCGGCTTTCGCCCTCGACCTACTGGCCGACCGGGGGATCGCCGCCGCTCCGGGTAACGCCTTCGGGCCGTCCGGTCGCGGGCACCTGCGGCTGTCCCTGGCCGCCGACATCGATCTCATCGAGCACGGGCTCACCGAGCTCGCCGCCTTTGTCTCCGACCGAATCGCGATGTCCGCATGACTGCAGCCCATGAATGGGGGGAGATGGCCGGCGACGCTGCCGCCGCGCTGTTGCTCGAGCAGGCCCTGGGCGCCGTCAGTGGCGACGTGCAGTTCGCCGACGTCAGGCTCGTCGAATCCGAAGAACTCCGGCTCTACCATCGAGCAGGGGCCGACTCCGACGAACGCCTCGAGCACAACCTCGGCATCGGCGTCCGGGTGCTGGTCGACGGGGCGTGGGGCTTCGCGTCCCGGCCGCTGGCCGATGCGGGCGACCCGGCAGCCGCCGCCCGACGAGCCGTCGCGGTCGCTCGAGCCGGTGTGGGGCTCGGTGCGCCGGTGCAGCTACCACAGCGGGCGGGTACGTCCGGTCGTTATGCGACGGCGGTGCAGCAGGATCCGTTTGCGGTGTCCGACGAGGAGCGGCACGCCTTACTCGGTGGTCTGCTGGCGGCGCTCGCCACGCCCTCGGCGGTCAACGACGCTCAGGCCGGGGTGAACGCGAAGCGCCAGCACCGTCACTACGCCGACACGGAAGGGTCCCGGCAGCACCAGCATCTGATCGAGTCCGGCGCCATGATGGTCGCCACCGCGGCCGATGGACACGATCTGCAACGGCGTAGCTTCCCGAACTCGTTCCACGGCAACACCGGTGGTGCGGGCTGGGAATTCGTCCTCGGGCTGGACATGCCGGGCAACGCCGTCCGGGTCGGTGAAGAGGCGGTCGCCCTACTGCGTGCGCCGATGGCTTCGGCGGGCACGGCCGACCTGGTGATCGGCGCCCAGCAGACGTCATTGCAGATCCACGAATCGGCCGGGCATGCGCTGGAACTCGATCGCATTCTCGGAGACGAGCAGAACTTCGCCGGTACCTCGTTCATCTCGGTCGCCGACGTCGGTCACCTGGCCTATGGGTCGCCCGCCGTCAACATCACCTCCGACCCGACGGTGCCCGGGACCCGTGGCACCTTCGCGTTCGACGATGAGGGCACCCCGGCCGGCCGGACACCGCTGATCGCCGAGGGTATCGTGCGAAACACCCTGTCCTCACGAGATTCCGCGTCTCGGTCCGGTCTGGCTCTCACCGGCGCGGCCCGATCCGACGGATGGGCGTATCTGCCGGTCTGCTTCTCCACCCACGTCCATCTCGAGCCTGGATCGGGCTCCCTGGACGAACTATTGGACCGTCTGGGCGATGGCTATTACCTCGACGACAACCGCAGCTGGTCCATCGACAATCAGCGGCTGAACTTTCAGTTCGGCACCGAGGTCGCCTGGGAGGTGAAGCGGGGTCGGCGCGGCCGGCTACTGAAGAACTTCTCCTACGGCGGTGTGACGCCTCGTTTCTGGGGCGCGGTGGAAGCTGTGGCCGGACCGGAAGAGGTGCGCAATTTCGGATATCCGTGCGGAAAGGGTGAGCCGAAACAATGGGGCTTCCTCAGCCACGGCGCCGCGCCGATCCTGGTGCGTCAACAGCGGATCGGCGTGGCGTGATGACCGACGGATTTGTCGCAGCGATTGACCCTGACCTCGCACTCGAACGACTCTCTGCCACAGTCGAAGCCGGTGGTGCAGATCAGATGGACGCCTTTCTGACCGGACGGACCGGGCAGTGGACCCGCTTCGCCGATGGCCGGATCCACCAACCGCAGGACATCACCGAGGTCCAGGTGATGGTTCGGGCGGTGGTCGACGGCCACTCGGCCCGGGCCGCGACCAGCAACCTGAACGGGCTGGAACAGACTGCGGCGGCGGCGATCCGGCTTGCCACTGCGATCGCGGTCAACGCCGGGGCGCCAGGACGGACCGCGGTCGCGTCGGCCGATGACTACCCGGGCTCCAAAGAGCTCGCGCCGGAATTGTTGCAGCCCAGCAGTACCGCAGGTTTCGATGAGGGTTTCAGAGTCGTCGTGGTCCGTTCGGCCATCGAGCAGGCCGATGCCGCCGGGGGTACCGCCGCCGGCATGATCGGCCGGGCTCTCACCCAGTTGGTGGTCGCCACCAGCGGTGGCGTGCGTCGCAGCACTCTCGCGTACGAGGCAGTCGCCGGCTTCACCATGGCTGTCGGCGACGGAACCTCGCACTTTGTGGACCTGGGCCGATCCTCGGGCCGTTTGCTGTTGCGACAGGCGATCCCGACAACGGTGGCACAGGCGGTGGCCGCGCAGCACCGGGTTGCGCTGCCGGCGGGCGAATACACGGTAGTGCTGGGACCGGAGGCGACCACCGAATTGCTGGAGTTCCTGCCGGGCTTCGGTTTCTCTGGCGAACTGGCTGCGGCCGGGGTTGGTCTGTGGGCTCGGTCGGCGGGTGAAAGGGTCGCCGGGGAACTGATCAACGTGGCCGACGACGCTCTCTGCGATATCGGGCTCCCCATCAGTTTCGATATCGAAGGTGTTCCCAAGGAACGAGTTCCGTTCTTCACTGCCGGTGTGGTGGGCGATCCGGTCACCGATCTGCGGACGGCGGCGCAACTCGGGCGCGGATCCACCGGTCACGCGCACATCGCCCGGGAGGAGGTGCCGGAATCCAGGGCTGCGAACATCGTGATGAGCACTGGGACGTCCACGGAAGCGGAGCTGATCGCCGGGGTCGAGAAAGGCGTATATCTGCAACGGTTCTGGTACACCCGGATGGTCGACCGCAACGCGGGGACCATCACGGGCGTCACCCGCGACGCGTGCTTCGAGATCGTCAACGGCCAACTCGGTCGACCGCTGGCAGGAATGCGTTTCACCCAGTCGGTGACCGCATTGCTGGCCACCGTCGACGGCGTGGGCAACGTTGCCCGCTCGACACCGGTGATGAACGTTTGGAACGGCGCCACCACCGCCCCGGCCCTCCGCGCCCATGGTTTCCGGCTGGGCGCCGCCCCGGCGCTCAAGCCATCCTCCAAAATCGGAGCAAGATCATGACATTGAGAACCAACCGAAAGCGTTTGCTGACCCAGGTCCTGACCGGCGAGGTGTGGCCCGCGCTGGGCGACCGTCACGCCTATCGCACTGATGCCGATGGGGCGCCGTTTGTGCTGCCCGGCATGGGTGGGGTCACTCTCGGCGTACATCCCGGCGATCCTGCCGCGGGATACGCCGCGGATCACCTGGAACCGGGACTATCGATCCGGCACCGGGAGGAACGGGCCAATATGGCGTTGCAGTTCCTCACTTGCGTCGGCAATGTCGTCACCGTCCGTTCCGGGCCGGCTGCCGGGGTCAAAGGCCGCGTGATCGGCCAACATGCCTACGTACTGGCCGATTTCGCAGACGAGGACCTCGCGCTGGTGTGCACCGGGGATCAGGTCGTGGTGCACGCCTACGGGCAAGGACTCACACTCAGCGACCACCCGGACATCGTCGTCAAGAATGCCGACCCGGATCTGCTGCCCGGCCTGGGGGTCGAGACCGGAACCGATGGGCGCCTGCTCGTCCCGGTGGCGGTCAGGGTGCCGGCCGAGGCGGTCGGTGCCGGCGCGGGGATGTATTCCGAATACGCCAACACCGACCTGATGGGCGCCTACGTCGGCCAGGGCGCTGACCTTTCGCTGGGCTTGGAGGGCCTGCGGATCGGTGACGTGGTCGTGCTCGAGGACCAGGACCATCGGTTCGGCCGCGGCTACCGTCCGGGTTACACGACGATCGGCGTCATCAGTACCGGGCACTGCCGACTGTTCGGCCACGGACCCGGTCCGAGCACGCTGCTGTCCGGCCCGTCGTCCGCGTTCGAGATTGTCGACAGCTCGGATGCCAATGTGAGTAACGCCTTTGCCTCGATCGGAGTCTCGGTATGACCAGCACGACCGCCCCAACCCTGGTCGCCACCAATGCGGTGGGATTTGTCGAACACCCCGGGCTGGACAGCAACCCGTATCTGATCGACGGTGACGGGCGACCGTACGTCCCGATCGGAGACGGTGGGGTGGCGCTGGGACTATCGCTGGGCGACAGCGTCTTTGCGTTCGACACCGACCATGCCAGCCCCGCCGTGTCGCTGATCCACCCGGAACAGCCCGCCCGTCATGCCCTCACCGCCCTCGCCTGCCTCGGCAACCGCGTCACCATCCGCACCGGCGCCGCAGCCGGCTCGGTGGGCACGGTGCTGGGCAAGCGGGGCGAGTCGGGCCGGGTGCTCGCCTGGTTCCCGCCCGAGGTGATGGCGCTGTTGGTACCCGGTGACTCCATGGCCGTCCGGGCGCTCGGGCAGGGAGCGTGTCTACCGGACGCGATCCACGAGCTCGGCGGACAGTTGCTGAATGTGGATCCGGTGTTGCTTCCCGCGTTGGGCATCGATATCGGGGACTCGATCAGCGTCACCGTTCGCGGCAGCGTGCCTTCCAAGTTGATCGGCAATGGCATCGGACGCCCTGCTCACCAGTGGGATCTCGACCTGCAGGTCGATGCGGGCAACGCGAAAGGTCTTGGCCTCAGCGGCTTGCTGATCGGCGATCTGGTGGCCGTGGAGAACCTGGACGTCCGGCACAACACCGGATTCCGACGCGGGTGGGTCACGGTCGGAGTCGTCGTGACGACGACGAGCCCCCGTCCCGGTCACGGCCCCGGGCTGATGCCCATTCTCTGCGTGCCGGCGGGCAGCATCACCGTTGTCGTCCGGCCCGACGGCCACACCGGTGTCACCGCTGAACTGCTCGCCGCATCGACGTCCTGATGCAACGGGCATTGGCGGCGCCGTGCCTGGCGCAGGATCCGCAGGAACTGGTCGAGCTCGGCGTCGCCGCGGAAAGGGCCGGGTTCGACGGCTTCTTCCTGTGGGACCATCTGTCGTTCTCCGACGACGGCGAAGGACCGCCCGTCGTCGACCCGTGGTTGGTGTTGGCGGTGATCGCGGCGCAGACCGAGCGGATCAAGATCGGCACGATGATCACCCCGATCTCCCGCCGACGGCCCGCGGTGCTGGCCCGGCAGACGACCACGCTGGACCTGCTCAGCCATGGCCGGGTGATCCTCGGCGTTGGCATCGGCTCACCGGCGGTCGGTGATTTCGGGCTGTTCGGTGACGAAACTGACGCGGTCCTGAGGGCCGAAATGCTCGACGAGGGGCTCGCAGTGCTCGACGGATTGTGGAGCGGCGATCGCGTCGAGCACCACGGGAAGCATTACACGGTCGACGGTGTGCGGTTCGCGCCCCGGCCGGCGCAACGCCCGCGCATCCCGGTATGGGTCGGCGGCACGCTGCCGAACCAGAAGCCGATGAGCCGCGCCGCCCGGTGGGACGGCGCCGTGCCGATCACCTGGGATGACGACCGCCGTCTGGCCCGCCCCAGCGCCGAGCAGATCGCCGGCGTTCGTGACCAGGTGTTGCGTGAACGCGGCCACCTCGACGGTTTCGATCTGGCCGTCTGGGCTGAAGTCGCCGAAGACGCTGCCGCAGTGGAGCTGGAACTGCCGGTCTATGAGGAGGCCGGCGCCACTTGGTGGATCGAGACGGCCAAGCCGGAGACCGGCTGGCGCGAGGGACTTGTATCGCGAATGCGAGGCGGAGGTAGCCACCGGTAGGACTCGGTGGCACCCACCCGGTCAGGAAGGTAGTGCATCGCACGGATGAGGGTCTCGACCTGCGCCGCCGCATGTGGGGTCGTCGGCACCATAACCAACCGTCCAGGTGTCGGGTTGATGGGGTCACCGCCGCGGAGCGCGGCCAGCTGCTGCTGCCATCGGTGGACTCCGTCCCACCCTGTGGCCGTTCGGGCGGCTGCGCGCAGGGTCAGCGCCTCCGTGCCGAGGCCTGCTTCCACGGCAGCCCATAGCTTGTCGTCGTTCCACAGCCGAGCCGCCGGGCCTGAAACATCCCTGCTGACAAGCCACTGCCGGTAGGGCTGCTCAATGCCGTCGACGAGGTGCCTGATGACTGCGCGCTGCTCTGCGCCTCGTTTTGAGTGGGGGTGAGCTCTGCCGAGCCGTCAAGGACCGCGAACATCCGATCGTCCCGGTCGGGGCGACCGGCCGACGAGTCGTAGAACCGGCGCAGCGCCGCCAACCCATCCTGCGCTGCTTGATCGCTGCGGCTCGGCCCCCGGGTCCATGAGTACCGATTCCTCCGGCCGTATCAGGCCGCACCTGCCAGAGCTGCTCTGCGGTCGCCTGCCCGTCCCGCAAAATCTTCAGAAGGGGGCCGTTCCCGGCCGGCAGAAGCCCGAATTTGCGGAGGCACAGCTCGGCGAGATCGGTGCCCGTCGGGGTCAGCGTGGCTGTCCCCGGGTGGATCGGGCCTCCCGCCATCGGCGGATGCGCGAGGCCGAACCGCACGGCGCTGCGTCGATACACTCCGAACACCCCCGACGCGAGCGGCTGGGACAGCAGCGCAATGGACGGGTCGACGCGGTCTTCTGGGGCGAGCCGACCGGCGGAGCGCGAACCGGGCCAGCCGGTGACGTCCGCGCCGGCCAGGGCGTGCCTGACCTGGGCGTGTACCCAGAGCGCCTCGAACCGGCGGAACGCCTCGTCGGCGGAGATCAGCATTGTCGGCGAGGCCAGGCGCGGCTGCGTCCGGTGTCCGCGATGGGGGAACGTGTCAGCGTGAAAGCTGTAGTGGGATTCCGGTCGAAACTAAGGGAACCCGTGCGGGGGTCAACCCTTGGTCGAGAATGGTGGTGGCGGGCCGGTGGTTGTTCTGATTATCAATTGGGGCCCGACAATCTGATCCCGGGGGTTTCCCGGTTGATGCTCGAGTCGTGCGATGGCTCGGTGAACGGCGAGGCGGCTGAGGTCGTGAGGGTTCTGCCCAACTGTGGTCAGGTTGACATAAGATATCCGGGCGATTCTGCTGTCGTCGTAGCCGACGACGGACATGTCCTGTGGCACGGAAATCCCGGCGCGAAGGAGGGTGTCCAGGACGCCGAGAGCACACCGGTCGTTGAAGGCGATGACGGCGGTCACTCCCGCAATCTGGGTCAACCATCGGTGCATGGCGGTGGCACCGTCTTCTTCGCTGGGGCCGGCAGGCACGACCAGGACACGGTCGCTGAGGCCATGAACGGCTGCGGCCGCTTTCAGCGCTCGCAGCCGTTCGACGGCACCGGGCGCACCGCGGCCATCAAGGTAGGCGATGTCTCGATGCCCCATCTCTTTGAGATGTCCGACTGCGAGGTTCATCCCGATGCGATCGTCGGTGCGGACGCAGTCGACCGCACTGGCTTTCACATTACGGGCGATGACCACGACGGGAAGCTTTGCTGCGAGTGTCGCTAGGGATCGGGTGGATGACCGTGGGCCAAGCAAGATCGCCGCCTCGCAGCGGTCGTCGAGGATGTTGTCGATCGCTCGAGTCTCCGGCCGCCCCGGGGTGACGGCACTGAGCACGACGTCGTAACCGGCGGCCTCGGCGGACAGGTAGATGCCCTCCACCAGGTCACCGTGGAAGGCTTGCTCGACGTCGAAGGTCACCCCCAGCAACCGAGATCGTTGCTGCCGCAGCAAACGTGCCCGTTGATCCGGGTGGTATCCCAGGTCGGCGGCGACCTGCCGGACCCGTTCTCGGTTCAGCGGACTAGCACCTGGCACGTTGCGCATCACGATGGATACCAACGGTACGGACACCCCTGCTGCAGCCGCGACGTCGGCGAGAGTCGGTCTCCGTTTCCGAACCGGCGGTTCCTTCCTGCCCATGCCCATTCCTCCTCCGCCTTCGAACCGGACGTCTTGCGGCGTCGCCTATAACGTTACACATCGACTCCGAAACTGTCTTGACAAATTCGGCGCCTACTGGCTACGGTGTCGGCGGCAATATAGAACGTTATAGCCCGCCGGTGTTCAGAGGAGTCGACGACAATGCAGCCAGTGGGTCGGATTGTCTGGGTCGGGTGGTCGCGCCGGGCCGATCGGCGGACGTCGGCGCTGTCCGTTCCCGCACTGGCGGCGGACACGGCGGGACAGGACCTGAAGCCTGGGTGGACCCCGGTCGCCGAGCCGTTGGTCACGGTGTCAGTCTGGGGTGGCGCTCACGACGGGGACAGGTTCCTGATCGCTCGCCGGAAGGTCCAGGAAGGTGGTCAGCTCCGGTATCTCGGTGCCGGCTACGCCTTCTGCCACGACGACCACGCCGGATGGCGAGTTCTCCCTGTGCCAGGCGACCACTAGCGGCCAGTTGAAAGCGGCCCGTGGAAGGCCGAAACCGAGGTGGATTGGCCTGCCCTTGTTGTCACACCACTTGAACAAATGAATGGTGCCACTGAGCTCAAGGAGGAGCAGCATGACCGAGGTACAGCAGCAGGGTCCGGTGCGGGTGGCGTTGATCGGGTCGGGACGGATGGGTTCGTTCCACGGTGAGACGTTGGCCCGCCGATTGCCGGGAGCTGTGCTCGCGGCCGTGGCCGATCCAGCTCCGGGTGCGGCGGAGCGGTTGGCCTCGGCGCTGGGGGCGTCGAGATTCTTCACCGATCCGGCGGAGGTGTTTGCCGATCCGGAGATCGATGCCGTCGTGATCGCCGCGCCCGCCCGGTTTCACGCTGACCTGGTGGTCGCCGCCGCCGCAGGCGGTAAGGGAGTGTTCTGCGAGAAGCCGATGGCGATGACATTGGCCGACGCCGATCGGGCCATCAACGCGACCCGCGCGGCAGATGTCGTGTTGCAGGTCGGTTTCAACCGTCGGTATGCGCCGGACTGGGCGGCTGCCCGCGCCCTGCTCGACGACGGCCGGTTG
Organism: Mycobacteriales bacterium; assembly: GCA_038229825.1. Classification (GTDB taxonomy): domain Bacteria; phylum Actinomycetota; class Actinomycetes; order Mycobacteriales; family Nakamurellaceae; genus Nakamurella. The sequence goes on along the minus strand of JBBROB010000023.1, from coordinate 32,971 downwards.
GGCACGCCGCGCTTGCTGCGTTCCTTGACCCGCGACCCTGGTGGTTTCGACCCGTCCAGGGTGGCGCCGAACACGATCTTCCTGGAAACCCTGATCCACGATTTCGATGCGCTGCGGTTCCTGAATCCGGGAGCGCACGCGGTCGAGGTGTTCGCCACCGCTACCGCGTTGGTGGAACCGGACTGGAAGGGCCGTGGGCTGTTGGATACCGCTGTGGTGGTGGTGCGTTTCGACAACGGCGCGGTCGGGACCGCGGAGGCGTGCTTCGAGGCGGCCTACGGTTACGACGTCCGCGGCGAGGTGTTCGGATCCGGCGGAATGGCCACCATGGGCGGCGCGGGCCGGACCGGGATGGTGTTCTACGGTGCCGCGGGTCAGCTGGCCGAGACCGTCCGTGGCGATCAGGAACTGCTGGCCGGGGCGTACATCGCCGAGCTGGCCGCGTTCGTTGACGCCGTCCGCTCGGGCGGATCGGCTCCCGTCACGGGCGAGGACGCCCGCGCCTCGCTGGAGATCGCACTGGCCGCCGCGGCCTCGGTCGAGTCAGGCCGGCCGATGTTGATCACTGAGTTGGCCAAATGACTTTCCGGTTGGCGGTGTCGGCTGAGATGGTCTTCCTGGAGCTGCCTTTCGAAGAGCGCGTCCGCCGCATCGACGGGCTGGGTTTCCAGGTGGAGATCTGGGACTGGACCAGGAAGGACATTGCCGCGCTGGTTAGCACCGGTGCCACGTTCTCGTCGATGACCGGGTACATCACCGGTACCCTGGCCGACCGCGACGGCGCCGAGGAGCTGCTCCGGACCGCTGAGCTGTCGTTGCTGGTCGCGGAGCAGCTGAACTGCCCGAGACTGAACGTGCACGGCACCGGCCTGGACGACCGGGGCCTGCCGATTAGCGCCACTGAAGTGGTATCGCCGGCTATGTGGCTGACCGCCGCCCGTACCCTGACGCGGCTGGCCGAACTCGGGGAGCGGGCCGGTCGGGTCTTCACGCTGGAGAATCTGAACACGGCGCTCGACCACCCCGGCACCCCGTTTGCGCGCGCCGCGGACACCCTGGCGTTGGTCGAGGCGGTGGACAACCCGCACCTACGCATGAATCTCGACCTCTACCACGCGCAGATCGGGGAGGGCAATCTGATCCAACTACTGGAGCGCACACTGCCGGCGGTGGGTGAGATCCAGGTCGCCGACGTCCCGGGCCGCTGCGAACCGGGGACCGGAGAAATCTACTATCCGGCCATCGCGGCTGCGCTCGATCGGCTGGGCTACGACGGGGTCGTCGGTCTCGAAGCATTCGCCTCGGCCGACTCCGTGGCAGCGCTCGACAGGTTCCGCAGCGCCTTCACGGTGTAGACCCTCATCCCCCCAGGTGACCGAGCAATGCAGTGGCCCGTAGCGCGGTACCCGTCCAGACCGATCGAGGTCAATCGGGAGCTCGGTCATCAATGCTCCCGGCTGGGCCTGGTGAGTGGCACAGGACATTCAGCCGGACATATCTACGATGTATGTCCTATCAAACTCTTGACAGATTGCGGCGGACGCGCAAGAGTCGACCCTGTTCACGGCACCGCGGCCGATTCCGGATTTCGTCCGGGGGCGCCGCGGGGCCAAGACACGATCCGGTGACCGCTTGGTGGACCGAACGGAAGGACGCTCAATGGCGAAGCACTTCAAGTTCACCACTGATCGACTAGGCCCCAGCGTCAGCATTTGCCAAAGCACTCGACCGCCGGCCCACCGCCTTTGCTTTCACGGCAGCGGGCCGGCGGCGCATTCGCGGGTGCGTCGGCCCGGTGACAGACCGGAACTCCGACAGCCTGAGCGGCGTACTCGTTGTCCTAAATGCTAAAACATAAGATTGACTTAACATGTGGCAGGCGCCACACTGGGGCGAGTGTTGAAGCCGCCCCATCGCTACACCCTTCAGGTGGGCCGGGTACCGATTATTACTTTGACACTGCCGACAACCCGCCGCACGACGAGCCGGTTGGACCTCATCCGGCACACAATCCTGGGGCGCTCAGCCCCCAACGAAAGGACCCGAATCGATGACGATTCGTCGCCGAGCCGCCGGGCTCACCGCGGTCGCCGTGGCGGCAGCGCTCGCGCTCACCGCTTGCAGCTCCACCGGCGGCAAAAAGGCTGCTGATGCCGCAGCTGCTGCGGCAGCCGGCACCGGCGCAGTGGCCAGCGGCGGCGGGGCAGTGGCCGCCACCGCGCGATTCACCATTGCCCTGGTCACCCACCAGGCGCCGGGTGACTCGTTCTGGGACAAGGTCCAGGCCGGCGCGAAGGTGGCGGCGGCGAAGGACAACATCGAATTGAAGTATTCGGCTGATCCCACTGCCCCGGGCCAGGCCACGCTCGTCCAGAACGCCGTGGACAGCAAGGTCAACGGCATCGCCACCACGTTCGTCAATCCGGACGCCATGAAGGGCGCGATGAAAGCGGCTGCCGACGCCAAGATTCCGGTCGTGGGTTTGAACGCGGGTATCACCCAGTACAAGTCTCTTGGCGCGATCATGTACTTCGGCTCCGATGAGAGTGTGGCCGGTGAGGCGGTCGGAACGAGGATCGCCGCCGCCGGTGCCAAGCACCCGTTGTGCGTGATCCAGGAGCAGGGCTCCGTCTCGCTCGCGGCTCGGTGCGCAGGAGTCAAGAAGAATGCGCCGGGGACGGAGAACCTCCAGGTCGACGGGACCGATATTCCGTCGGTGAAGTCGACGATCGGCGCGAAGCTCCAGCAAGACAAATCGATCGACTTCGTGGTGGCTCTGGGGGCGTCCTACGCGTTGGCCGCTCAGGCAGCTATTACTGAGACCGGCAGTTCCGCCAAACTGGTCACCTTCGATTTGAACGCAGACGTGGCCAAGCAGATCCAGGATGGCAAGATCCTGTTTTCAGTCGATCAGCAGCCGTGGTTGCAGGGTTACCTGGCGGTCGATTCGCTGTGGCTGTATCTGACTAACAAGAACGACATCGGGGGCGGTCTTCCGGTGCTGACCGGGCCGTCGTTCGTCGACAGCACCAATGTTGCCGACATCGCCAAGTACGCAGCGAACAACACCCGTTGATGACCACCCAGCAGGGAGTACGTCATGACTCAGTCTCTTAGAAAGTCCCCCCCGCCCGCTGGTGCGTCGCCGGCCGAGGGCCTCCCGACCGTGAAGGCATCGGTTCCGCTCCTCACTCGCCTCTTGACGCGGCCGGAGATCGGCGCGTTCATCGCGGCGATCGTCATCTACATCTTCTTTTTCGCCGTCGCGCCGTCCTTCCGGTCGGCCGAAGCGCTGGCCACGATCCTGTATGCGTCGTCCTTGATCGGAATTGTGGCGGTTGGTGTAGGTCTGTTGATGATCGGTGGGGAGTTCGATCTCTCCGCCGGTGTCGCCGTGGTTGCGCATGCATTGACCGCGGCCATGTTGTCCTATCAGTTCAATTTCAACATGTGGGTGGGGGTCATCCTTGCCCTGATCTTCTCGTTGTTCGTGGGGTTCCTCAACGGGTACCTGGTCGTGAAGACCGGCATCCCGAGCTTCCTGATCACCCTGGGCACGTTCTTCGTGTTGCAGGGTGCAAATCTGGGTATCACCAAACTGGTCACCGGAGCGGTTTCCACCCAGAACGTCTCCGACATAGAGGGTTTCGTATCGGCAAATGCGCTCTTCTCCTCCTCGTTCGACATTTTCGGGGTGAAAGTCAAGATCACGGTCTTCTGGTGGATTCTGTTCGTGCTCCTCGCGACGTGGGTGCTGAACCGCACCCGCATCGGGAACTGGATCTTCGCGGTCGGCGGCAACCCGGCCAGCGCGCGAGCCGTTGGCGTGCCGGTGAACAGGGTAAAGATCGGCCTTTTCATGCTGGTCGGATTCCTGGCCTGGTTCTCCGGAATGCACCAGCTGTTCGCGTTCAACACGATCCAGGCCGGTGGTGGTGTGGGCCAGGAGTTCCTGTTCATCATCGCCGCCGTCGTCGGTGGCACGTTGCTGACCGGTGGTTACGGTTCCGCGGTTGGTACGGCGCTGGGTGCCTTCATCTTCGGGATGACCCAGCAGGGCATTGTGTACGCCGGTTGGGACCCCAACTGGTTCAAGGCGTTCCTCGGGGTCATGTTGTTGCTGGCCGTCGCGGTGAACCTGTCGGTGAAGAAATTTGCCACCACCCGGAAGGCGTGAGGTCCAATCATGACAGACACCTTGAGTTCGCACGCGGACCCCAGCCTGCACAAAGGCGAACCGCTGATCGAGATGAGCGATGTCGGTAAGACTTATGGGGCCATCCGAGCCTTGAAAGGAATCAACCTGTCGGTCGGCGCCGGCGAGGTGACCTGTGTACTGGGTGACAACGGGGCCGGCAAGTCCACCCTGATCAAGATCATGTCCGGGTTGCACAGCCATTCCGAGGGCAGTCTGAAGGTCGACGGCAAGGAGGTCCATTTCAATTCCCCCCGCGAGTCCCTGGACCATGGCATCGCGACCGTGTATCAGGACCTCGCGGTGGTCGGCCTGATGGAGGTATGGCGGAACTTCTTCCTCGGTTCGGAGTTAATGTCCGGAAAGTGGCCGTTTGCGCCGATGAAGATCAAGGAGATGCGGCATATCGCCGACACCGAGCTGAAGAAGATGGGCATCACCGTCAAGGACATCAATCAGCCGATCGGCACGCTGTCCGGTGGGCAGCGGCAATGCGTGGCCATCGCCCGGGCGGTGTTTTTCGGAGCCCGGGTGCTGATCCTGGACGAGCCGACCGCCGCGCTCGGCGTCAAACAGTCCGGTGTGGTACTCAAATACACCGCCGCCGCGCGAGACGCCGGTCTTGGGGTCGTGTTCATCACCCACAACCCGCATCACGCCTATTTGGTCGGAAACCACTTCATCATCCTCAAGCTCGGCCAGCGGGTGCTGGACAAGAAGCGCTCCGAGGTCACCCTGGAAGAGCTCACCGCCGAGATGGCCGGTGGTCGCGAATTGGCCGAACTGTCTCACGAGCTCCAAGCCAGCCAGCGCTGACCGGGACCCGCGGTGCCGTTGTCACCACAGTCTGAAATGGGTCGGCTCTCGAAGGAGGAATCACAGGTGGCAGTAAATGTCGGGGTGATCGGTGTCGGGATGATCGGAAAGGACCACATCCGGCGATTGACCAGCGTCCTGTCCGGAGCTCGGGTCGTCGCGGTGACCGATGTGAACTTCGATGAGGCAAAGAGGGTGGCAGACGGGGTCCCGGGCGCAGCGGTCTACTCCACCGGGCAGGAACTGATCTTGGCCGAGGATGTCGACGCAGTGGTGGTCTGCTCCTGGGGGCCGACCCACGAGGAATACGTGCTCGCGGCGATCGCGGCACAGACGCCGGTGTTCTGCGAGAAACCCCTGGCGACAACGCAGGAGGCGTGCCTGCGGGTCATCGAGGCGGAGGTCGCGGGCGGGCGTCGGCTGGTCCAAGTCGGTTACATGCGGCGCTACGACCGGGCGTATCGGGCGTTGAAATCCGTGATCGACAGCGGCGAGATCGGCACCCCGCTGATGATGCACTGCACCCACCGAAATCCAAGTGTGCCCGGGCACTACACCAAAGACATGGCGATCACGGATACCGCGGTGCACGAAATCGATATGGTCCGCTGGATGTTCGGAGAGGAAATAGTCGCTGCCACCGTCCTCGTTCCGCGCAAGAGCAAGAACGGCGGCGAGTTGCAGGATCCGCTGTTCCTGCTGCTGGAGATGGAGAGCGGTGCGCTGATCGACGTGGAGATCTCGGTCAACATCCGATATGGCTACGACATCCGCGGTGAAGTGGTCGGCGAAGATGGGGCCGCTGCCCTGGGCGAATCGAACCCGATTGTCGTACGCAGGGACGGCGCGTTCTCCGGTCGGGTTCCCGAGGACTGGCGGGAGCGCTTCGTCCTGGCCTATGACGTGGAGTTCCAGGAATGGCTGGACGGTGTCCGTGATGGCGGCACCTACGGCCCCAGCTCCTGGGACGGATACGCAGCCGCGGTCGTTTCCGATGCTGCCGTCGAATCGATCAGGACCGGCAGCCGGACCGCTGTGCGGTTGGCTGAGAAGCCGGCCTTGTACCGGTAGGTCGACCGGTACATCCGGCAGGACGGGATCGGCGTCCGCGACGATCACCCCCGGAGGAAAGTTGTTGTCATGAGGTGGAAGCGCGGCACCGCGATCGCTTTTGGTGTGCTGGTCGTCCTCGTTTCCGCCATTGCGCTGGGCCGCGGCCGGGCGGAACCCTCTGTGTACGAATTGCCGTGGTCGGCCGGTGAACGGTACGCGGTCCTGCAGGGAAACTCGCGGTTCGATGATTCGCACGGCTGCGCCAGCGGCTGTTCGACTCACGACGACGATGCAATGCGGTTCGCTTTTGATTTCGCACTCCCGGACGGAACGCCGGTGCTGGCGGCTCGGGCCGGCACTGTAGCGCTGGTCAACGGGAACTGGCCCAGTGATCACTGCGGCGGCATCTCGGGGTCGGTAGCGGGCAGTGGCCTCACCCGGGTCGTCGGTAACGAGACCAACTTCGTCGAGATCGACCATGGGGACGGCACATCCGCGCTGTACCTGCACCTCAGTCAGATCTCCGCCAGTATCCAGCGGAAGGCCACGACCGGCGCGCGGGTGCAGCAGGGGGAGGTGCTCGGCCTCAGCGGGAAAACCGGCTATACGAACTGTCTGCCACACCTGCATTTCCAGATCGAGACGAGCGTCAAGGCCGACTGGTTCACCACCTCCCTGCCGGTCTCGTTTGCCGATCACGACGTGATCTCGCGAACGACCGACGGCGTGCCGGTGGAAGGCGCGTCCTACGTCTCGGACAATGTTCCGATCGGTTCAGCGCTCTGAGGAACGCCGACACCGGCCCGAAGGTTGAACTCCGGCCGAGACCTTTCAGGCGAGTGACACCCAGCTACCGGACCCGGCGGACTCGGCCATCGCGTCGAGCGCGGCCGCACTGCGCACTGCGTCCTGCAGGGTGCTGCCGTACGAGACTGCTTCGGCAATCGACCGGAGGAAATGATAGGCCTCGATGACTTTGAGGTCGTCGTAGCTCATGGCGTTCGCCGATCCGGGCTGGAACGCGGCGTATTCCCCATGGGCCGGTCCGACGTACACAGTGCTGACGGACTGGTCCTGATAGGCGGTTCCTGTGCTGATTGCGAGTTCGCCCATTCGGCGGAAGTCCCAGAATACGGCGCCTTTGGTGCCGTGGATTTCGAATCCGTAGTTGTTTTGTTCGCCCACGGCAATCCGACTGGCTTCCAGGGTGCCGCGGGCCCCGGAAGCGAACCGCAGCAGGCTGGACACGTAATCCTCGTTCTCCACCGGTCCGAGCTCTCCGCCGCCGGCCCGGGTGTGTCCGCTGGTGGCGCCGACCGGCCTGGCCCGCTGGGTGAGAAATGTCGCGGTGTCGGCGACCACGGCTTCGATCTCGCCCAGCAGGTACCGGGCCAGGTCGACACCGTGCGAAGCCAGGTCGCCGAGCACCCCGCTGCCGCCGCGAGCCCGCTCGTACCGCCAGGTCAAAGCTCCGTCCGGATGCGCGGCATAGTCGCTGAGCAGCCGGAACCGGGCGTGCGTCACCGACCCCAGCTCTCCGGACGCGATCAGATCGTGGGCGGCGGCCACCGCGGGCGCATTGCGGTAGTTGAAGCCGACCGTGCCCTGCACGCCGGCCGAGTGGACAGCGCTGGCAACGGCTTTCGCGTCCGAGGTGGTCAGACCAACCGGCTTCTCGATCCAGATGTGCTTGCCGGCCTGCGCCATGGCGACGCCGATCTCCCGGTGCAGGAAATTGGGAGCCGCGATACTGACCGCCAACACGGCGGGATCGGCGGCCAGGTCGCGCCAGTCGCGGGTGGCGGTGGAAAATCCGAACTGACTCGCGGCCTCCTCGGCGCGGCCTGGAACTTCGTCGGCCACCGCCACGAGCTGCGGGGACAGCGGCAGCTGCGGGAAATGGTGGAGCACCCGAGCGTAGGCCTGCGCGTGCACCCGGCCCATCCACCCGAACCCGGCCACCGCGACCCCGATGCCCTGACGTGGCTGGGTTGCAAACGGGGCGCTCACCGTCGGCCACCGGTGCGCTCGTCATCAATTGCGCTCTCAATCGACATCCCGGTAGCTCCTGTGCGGTTGGTCGGGGTGACCGTAGGGACTCGATCAATCTGATGAACGGTCGAAGTCGGGTCAGGTCAAGGTCAGGTCAGATCAGGGATCGGTGCCTGCAACCGTGCAGGTATTTCAAGGTCCGCTCGGCGATCGGGTAGGGCACATCCAGCGCACAGCCGTACATGTCCTGTTCGATGATGCCGAAGATCGGGCGGTTCAGTGCCTCCAGCGCCCCGAAGATGTCCGGCATGTGCGGCTCCCCGCCGGGTGGCTCCTGCATGACGCCCAGCTGAACGGCTTTTGCCCAGGTCAGGTTCTGGTCGTCGACGACTGCTTTCACCGCCGGGTCGACCTGTTTGAGATGCGTGTAGGTGACCCGGTTCGGATGCTTGTTGATCAGGTCCAGATTGTCCCCGCCGCAGTAACTCAGGTGTCCGGTGTCCAGGCACAGATTGACGTACTGCGGGTCGGTGCCCTCCAGAAACCGTTCGACCGCGGCGTTGTTGTCGATGTGGCTGTCGGCATGTGGGTGGTAGACCACCTTCATCCCGTATTCTTCGAGGATCGCACGGCCGAGGCGGTCGTTCCCGGCGATCTTGCGGTTCCAGGCGGCCGGGTCCAGGTGGTAGGGCTCGACCTCCGCGCCGGTGACGTCATCACGCCACATCGCCGGGATGACCACGACATACTCGGCACCGGCGGATTTCGCCAGGGCGGCGACGTCGGACACCTGGGTCCAGACGTCGTTCCAGGAGTTCTCGCGGTGCAGGTGTTCGAAGACGGTGCCGGCGCTGAGTTTGAGATTCCCCGGCGCCAGCGCGTCGGCAAGTTCATTCGGATCGGTCGGCAGATAGCCGTACGGGCCTAGTTCGATCCATTCGTATCCGGCTGCGACGACCTCGATCAGGAACTGATGCGCCGGCACCTGGACCGGGTCCTGGGCGAACCACACCCCCCAGGAATCCGGCGCAGTACCAACAGTGACCCCATTCGGGATCTGGTTCGAGTTCATGTGGTTGCGACCTCCAATGCGGGGCTCGGCAGCTAGGCCGGCCAGATGGATCAGGTGAAGAAGGGCTGTACAGTCCTGGTTCTGCAGCGGTCAACGGATGAGCGCGACCGCACTGTCGACGGCTTTCCCCACGTCACCGTCCGGCGGATACAGCAGGGTCCGGCCGACCACCAGGCCCCGGACCGCGGGCAGCTTGAGAGCGCCCTGCCACTGCCCGAAGGTCTCCTCCGGCGGGCCGAACGGGTCGCCGCCCAATAGCAGAGTGGGCAGTGTCGTCGCGTCCATCACCCGTTCCATGTTCGGCACGACGGGCAGCTTCATCCAGGTGTATGCGGTGGTGGTGCCCAAGCCCTGGGTGATGTGCACGGATTTGATCACCGCGTCTGCGGACAGGTCGTTGACGACCTTGCCGTTGATGCGGGAGGACATGAACGGCTCGACCATAGCGATCAGTTCGGCCCGGTTCAGCTCGGTGATGGCGCGGGCGCACGTTTCCAGAGTGGTCACCGTGGCCGGGTCGTCCAGGTCGATGCGGGTGAGCATCTTGGCGCCCTCGAGGCCGGCCTCCGCGGTCCCGCGCACGTCGTAGCCGGTCATCCGGTCGTCCATCTCGAACGACGAACCGGCCAATCCGCCTCGGTTCATCGACCCGAACACCACCTTGTCCTCGAGCGCGCCGAGCAGCAGCAGGTCCTCCACGATGTCGGCCGTGCCCAGCAAGCCGTCCACTCCGGGCCGGGCCAATGCCGCGACCAGTCGGTCCAGCAGGTCCCGGCGGTCGGCCATGGCGTTCTCGCGACCGCTGACGGTGAGCGCCCCGCGGGCCGGATGGTCGCAGGCCACAATCATCATCCGGCCGTCGCTTCCGAACAGCGGCCGGCGCTTGCGAGTCTTCAGCAGGGCGGCGATGCGACCTGGGTCGGTCGCCCGGATCTCGGAGATCTCGTCGAAGTTCTTGGCGAATGTGCTCATCTGGAGATCACTTGCTGCCGACCGTGACGCCGCCGCGCGAACCGGATCGGGCCTCATCCGAATTGGGGTCACCGCCGGAGAGCAGCAGATCGATCTCGGCCTCGCTGGGCATCGCGGTGGAACATTCCAGCCGCGACGCCACGATCGCTCCGGCCGCGTTCGCCCTGTGCAGCACCTTCTCCAGCGGCCACCCGGCCAACAGGCCGTGTGCCAGCGATCCACCAAAGCTGTCGCCGGCGCCCAGCCCGTTGAGCGGCTGGATCGGGATCGGCGGCGAAACCACCCGTTCGGTGCGGCTTTTTGCCAGTACACCCTTGGGTCCCTGCTTCACGATGGCCAGGTCCACCCCGGCCGCCAACAACGCGTCGGCCGCCCGTTCGGGATCGGTCTCGTTCACCGCGACTTCGCATTCCTCGCGATTGCCCACGGCCACGGTGACCTGCGACAGGACTTTCTGGACCTGCTCGGTGGCCTGGGCCGGTGATTGCCAGAACATCGGCCGGTAGTCGAGGTCCAGCACGACCACGCCGCGCCGCTTCCGGGCCACGAGCACGTCGAGATGGGTTTGCCGACTGGGTTCCTCGCTCAGGCCGGTGGTGGAGATCCACAGCAGATCGACCGCGCGCACCAAGTCCATGTCGACATCCGTCGAGCGGACCTGCAGATCGGGAGCCGTCGGCTTGCGGTAGAACCAGAGCGGGAAATCATCGGGCGGAAAGATCTCGCAGAAGGTGACCGGGGTCGGGTATTCATGGTTCACCACCACGTTGCTGTCGTCCACACCCAGCTCCCGCAAGGCGATACGTACGTATCGGCCGAACGGGTCGTCGCCCACCCCGGTGATGATGGCAACCCGCCGACCCAGCCGCGCCGCCGCGACGGCGACATTGGCGGTGGTGCCGCCGAGGTACTTTCCGAAAGTCTGCACCTCCTCGAGACCGACGCCGATCTGCAACGGATAGATGTCGACACCGGCCCGACCCATTGTCAGAACCTCCGGTGTCGGCGACGTGGGATCACTCATCGAAGCCCTCCGAGTTGTGGTGCAAGACAGGACATGCCGACCATCGCCACGCAAGGCGGCAATCAGTCGTTCTGCGGGAAGCCGAGGTTCAGCCCGCCATGACTCGGATCGAGCCAGCGGGTGGTAATGACCTTGTTGCGGGTGAAAAAGCTGAAGCCTTCGGTGCCGTGCGCGTGGGTGTCGCCGAACAACGAGTGCTTCCAACCGCCGAACGAGTAGTAGCCGACCGGCACCGGCACCGGCACATTGATGCCGACCATGCCCACCTCGACCTCGTTCTGGTAGCGCCGGGCAGCTCCACCGTCATTGGTGAAGATGGCGGTGCCGTTGCCGTAGGGGTTCGAATTGACGAGTTGCAGGGCCTCGTCGTAGGACTCCACCCGCAGCACCGAGAGCACGGGGCCGAAAATCTCATCGGTGTAAATGCTCATGTCCGTGGTGACCTTGTCGAACAAGGTGGGTCCGAGCCAGAAGCCGCCGGATTCGCCGTCTACCAACGGATCTCGGCCGTCGACGACCAAATCGGCGCCCGCCTCGACGCCGGCCGCCACGTAGGAGGCCACCTTGTCCCGGTGCACCCCGGTGACCAGCGGGCCCATGTCGCAGCCGCGACGGCCGTCACCGGTGCGCAGGGTGCCGATCCGCTGTTTGATCTTGTCGATCAACTCGTCGGCGATCGAGTCCACCGCGACCAGCGCGCTGATGGCCATGCACCGCTCCCCCGCCGACCCGAAACCGGCATTGACCGCGGCGTCTGCGGCCAGGTCGAGATCGGCGTCCGGCAGTACGACCATGTGGTTCTTCGCTCCGCCCAGCGCCTGGACTCGTTTGCCGGCCTTGGTGCCGGTCTCGTAGACGTACCGGGCGATCGGAGTAGAGCCGACGAACGAGATCGACTTGACTCGCTGGTCTTCCAGCAACACGTCGACGGCCACCTTGTCGCCGTGCAGCACGTTGAAGACGCCGTCGGGCAAGCCGGCCTCCTTCCACAGCGCTGCCAACCAGTTGGCGGTGCTCGGGTCTTTCTCGCTCGGCTTGAGGATCACGCAGTTGCCCGCGGCGATAGCGATCGGGAAGAACCACATGGGCACCATGGCCGGGAAGTTGAACGGAGAAATGATGCCGACCACTCCGATCGGCTGCCTGAGTGAGGCGACGTCAACCTTGGTGGACACGTTCTCGGACAGGCTGCCCTTGAGCAGATGCGCCAGGCCGCAGGCGAACTCGACCACCTCCTGGCCGCGAGTCACCTCACCGAGCGCATCCGAGAGCACTTTGCCGTGCTCGCTCGTGATGATTGCGGCGGCCTCGCCCTTCCGTTCGTTCAGCAGCTCCCGGAAACGGAAGAGGATCTGGGTACGCCGGGCCAGCGACAGGTCCCGCCAAGCAGGCCACGCTGCAGCCGCGGCCGCGATGACCTCCTGGGCATCCTCCTGGGAGGCCAACGCGACCTGTTTGGTCACCCGGCCGGTGGCCGGATCGAAAACGTCGGCGGTGCGGGTCGACTCGCCCGCGAACGGTGAGCCGGCCTTCCAATGCGACACCGTAGTGAGGCCGATCGGCCCGGTGTCCGGCGCGCTCGGCAACGCTTCCGGGTCGGTGATGGTGGTCATGCACGTTCCTTCCTGCTCAAACGGCGAGGTGGGAAATGACTATGAAGATCAGAGATAAGGGCGCTGGGTGGCTTTGTGGTGGTCGTAAGTGACCTTGGCCAGTTGGGTGGTATCCAGCGTGGCGACCTCCGCGACGGGCACGTCCCACCACCCGTCACCGGACGGGGACTGCTGGATCAGGTCGGTGTCGACGTGAACCAGCGTCGCGGTCTCGGCGGCCTTCGCCTTGTGCAGCGCGGTCACCAGTTCGTCCCGGGTGCCGGCTCGGAGCACGGTGACGCCGAGGCTCTCTGCGTTGGCGGCGAGGTCGACCGGCAGCAAGCCGCCGTCCAGCCGACCTGTCTCGGCGTTGCGGTAGCGGTACTTGGTCCCGAAGCGTTGGACGCCGAGCGACTCGGCCAGTGCGCCGATCGAGGCGTAGCCGTGGTTCTGCAGCAGCACGACGATGATCTTGATGCCTTCCTGCACAGCGGTGACCAACTCGGTCGGCATCATCAGGTAGGAGCCGTCGCCGACGGTCACGAACACATCGCGGTCGGGCGCCGCCATCCGCACCCCGATCCCGCCAGGGATCTCGTATCCCATGCAGGAGTAGCCGTACTCCACGTGGTAACCCTTGCGGTCCCGGGTGCGCCACATCCCGTGCAGGTCACCGGGCAGCGAACCTGCCGCGCAGACCACCACGTCCCGGGCGTCCATCACCTCGTCCACCGCCCCGAGCACCTCGGACTGCGCCAGCACGCCGTGCTCGGCGCCCCAACCGTTGTGGTGGGAGGCAACGACCTCGTCGTCCCAGGCCTGGGCCCGTCGCTGGGCGTCGGCCTGGTATTCGGCGCCGGTGTTGTACCCCTCGAGCAGCCCGGTCAACGCGACGAGGGCCAGCTTCGCGTCGGCCTGCACTGGCAGCCCGCCGTGCTTGACTGCGTCCAGCCTGGCCACGTTGATGTTGACGAACTTCACGCTCTCGTCCTGGAAGATGGTCCGGGATGCGGTGGTGAAATCGGAATAACGGGTGCCGATCCCGATAATCACGTCGGCCTGGCGGGCGAAGTGGTTGGCAGCCGGCGAGCCGGTGGCCCCGACCGCGCCGAGATTGAGGCGATGGTCGAACGGCAGGGAACCCTTGCCGGCCTGGGTCTCACCTATCGGGATTCCGGTGGCTTCCACGAAGGCCTGCAGCTCGTCGTTGGCCTCGGCGTAGGTGACCCCACCACCGGACACGATCATCGGCCGGCTGGCCGTCCGGATCAGGGCCGCCGCGTCGGCCAGCACCTCGGGCTCCGGGACCGGTCGGCCGATCCGCCAGACCCGCTTGCGGAACAGTTCCAGTGGCCAGTCGAAGGCCTCAGCCTGGACGTCCTCCGGCAGCGCGATGGTGGCCGCACCGGTCTCGGCGGGGTCGGTCAGTACCCGCATGGCTCCGAGCAGCGCACTGGGCAGCTGCTCCGGACGCCAGACCCGGTCGAAGAATTTGGACAGCGGCCGAAACGCGTCATTGACCGAGATATCGTACCCATAGGGCACTTCCAGCTCTTGCAGCACCGGCGAAGAGACCCGGGTGGCGAAGATGTCGCTGGGCAGCAGCAATACCGGGATCCGGTTGATGGTGGCCAGCGCTGCCCCGGTGAGCAGGTTGCTGCTACCCGGGCCGACCGAGGCGGTGACGGCGAACGTTTCCAGGCGGTCCTTCTGCCGGGCGTATCCGACGGCGATATGAACCATGGCCTGCTCGTTGCGGCCCTGGTGGTAACGCAGTTCCCCAGGATTGTCGATTTCGGACTGGAGCAGCGCCTGACCGAGGCCGGCCACATTGCCGTGCCCGAAAATTCCGAAACAGCCTGCGAAGAACCTGCGTCGCACACCGTCGCGCTCGGAGTACTGCTGGCCCAGGAACTTGACCACGGCCTGTGCGACGGTGAGCCGAATCATCCGCGCGCCCTTGACATCGAATGGGGCAGTCATGGAAGTCCTTTCACCAATGCGGTCTGGTCGGCGCGAGGGCTTCCACATCCGGGTGAGGCACCATCGCCGCTTTTGCTGAAGACTCTGGCGCAAAGACTCCATACTGTCAATACTTTGTCCGAACAAAGTGACGTGCGATCAAAGTCATGGCTGGTGTGCTCGACAGGTCGAGCAAGGGCGCCGACGACCTACCCTCGACACTTTCATGGCCAGCCTGGTCGACAGGGTGGGTGCGCTCAAGATCGGCGACCCCGTGGAGGGGGCAAGTGACATGGGCTCGATCATCAACCAGAAGCAGTTCGACTCGATCCTGTCGTACATGGCGGACGGTAAGTCGCAACCGGGGGTGCAGGTAACGCTGCACGGATCGACGATGGTTCCGGATAGGCCGGACGGCTTCTACCAGGGGCCGACGATCTTCTCCGGGGTGGACAATTCCGGGCGGATCGCTCAGGAGGAGATCTTCGGGCCGATGCTGGTGGCCATTCCCTGGCGAGACCGGGACGACGTGATCCGGATGGCCAATGACTCGCATTTCGGCCTGGGTGCCGACATCTGGTCGCGCGACCTGACCCAGGCCTTGCACACCGCGCACCGGGTCGAATCGGGTTGGATCCAGGTCAACCACGGCGGTGGGCAGTGATCGGCCAGGCTTACGGCGGTTACATGTCCAGCGGGATGGGCCGGGAGTGCTCCCTCGAGGCTGCGCTGGAATACTTCACCCAGACCAAACAGATTAACGTCAAGCTGGGCTGAAGCCGGGCTCGGGCGTGGCGGGTGGATCGCGCCTCGCCATTGCTGGACCGACTCGGCGAGGGTAGAAGGGCAGCCGGGCGTCGACGCTCTGCTTGGCCCAGGTTTCCCGCACCCAGCCGTGGGCCGGGTCGTCGCAGATCTTCCACGCCCGGGTGGGTTCCGGGCCGGCCATCACATTCAAGTAGTACATGTCATGGCTCGGCGACGCGATGGACGGTCCGTGCCAACCGTGCGGGATGAGGATCGCATCCCCGTCCGAGACCTCCTCGAGGATCTCGATCGGTCGGCTGTCGGTGCCGTAGACCCGCTGATATCCCACTCCGTTGGCCGCCGCTACCACCGTGTCCGGCGCCCGGGAACGAAAGGCGTAGTAATAGATCTCCTCCAACTCGGACTCGAAATCCGAGGTCTGGTCATGCTTGTGAGGCGGGTATGACGACCAGTTGGCGGCCGGGGTCATGACCTCGCAGGCGATCAGCTTGTCCGTCTCGAACACGCCGGGAACGGCAAAATTGTTCACCTGCCGGCTGCACGAGCCGGCTCCGCGCAACTCGACCGGAACTTCATCGGCCGGACCGTAGCGGAATGGCAGCCGGCGGGTGGCCCGCGACCCGGGCAGAGCGAACCGCCCACCGGCCGCGCTGACCACCTCCACCCGGGCGTCCCGGGGCAGGTACACAAAATCCGTCACGGAGTCGAAGACGCCGGTCCGACCCGTCACGTCGAATTCCACTCCGTTACTGGCGACTCGTACCGAGCCCGACAGTGGGAGCAGAATCATCTCGTCCTCGCCCGTCTCGAGGGTGATCGTCCGACCGGGGAGGAGTTCGAGGATCCGCAGACTGGAAAACCCCCAACCGGCCGACTCTGGGGTGATCACCAGCTCGAAAGGGCCTGAGGACGCAGCGGAGTGCAGGTAGTTTGCTGTCATGGTTGCCACCGAACCATCACTTTCATCGATTCCCAGCGTGACGTCACCTTGGCGCCTTCGACAGCGGATGTCAATGCATTGTTAGTACATTCCGTCATCCCAACTTCTCGGACGATTCGCGGTAACCTTTGGATGAACTGCTGCTGAAACGAAGGGGTGCCGATGACCGACCTGTTCATGGACCTCGACCGCTCCAGCCCGATCCCGCTCTACTTCCAGGTCTCCCAGCAGATCGAGAAGGCCATCTCGGACGGCCGGCTGGCGTCAGGGGCCCGGCTGGAGAACGAGATCAGCCTGGCCGAAAAGCTCGGATTGTCCCGGCCGACCATGCGCCGGGCCATCCAGGAACTGGTGGACAAGGGAATGCTGGTCCGTAAACGCGGCGTCGGCACCCAGGTCGTCCGGGGGAAGATCACCCGGCCGGTCGAGCTCACCAGTCTGTTCGATGATCTGCTCCGCAGCGATCAGGGACCGATGACTACCCTGCTCATCAACGAGAGGATGCCGGCCTCGAATCACGTGGCGGCGGAACTGAATGTCGAACCCGGGCAAACCGTGCTGCACCTGCGGCGGCTCCGCTGGGCCAATGGTGAACCGTTGGCCATCCTGGAGAACTACCTGCCCGAGGACCTGGCCGACCTCGGGCAAGCCGACCTCGAACAACGTGGTCTGTACCAGCTGATGCGGGCCCGCGGGGTGCGCATGCGGGTGGCGAAGCAGAGGATCGGGGCCCGGGCCGGCACCGCGGAGGAATGCAAACTGCTGACCGAACGGAAGGGCGCCGTGCTGTTGATGATGGATCGAGCGACCCATGACGACTACGGGCGGACCGTGGAATGGGGTCACCATGTCTACCGGGCCAGTCGTTACTCCTTCGAAGTCACTCTGGTCGATCACTGAAACTGGTGGTGGTTTGTCGAGCGCTCCCCGCTGGGTAACGTGACAGTTCCTTTCCGATGGAGCTCTTGGGCGTGGTGGCAGCATTATTCTTTGCAACGGGGCCGTGGTTCATTGATGCGGCGCCACAGCGGTATCGCCAGCCGCCAGATGACTACCGCCGCCCTAGCGGCGATCCCCAGACCCCACCCAGAGCACGGTCCTGGCGTCGAGGCCAGGAAGTCCTGCCCCGTCCATAGTTGGTGCGGCAGGGCCAACCCGACACCGAGTAGGCGTAAAGGTGCAACAGGGCAGCAGCGGGGTGCAGCGTTCTTTGCGGCCGTTGCCGACGGTGTGGACGTGCGGCCCGGGGCCGAGCCTGATGTCCGAACTGCTGACGACCGGCGACGTTGGCGATCAGATCGATCCCACCCAATTCCTGGACGGTTGTCGCAATGCGACTGCGGGCGAACGTCTCGTCCGCGACGTCTCCCGGAGCCAGAACAGCCTGCTGCCCGGCTTCTCTTACCAGCGCGGCGACCTCATCGTCGTCGACCTGCTCCTCGGGGAGGTAGCTCAGCACGACGTCGGCGCCCTCTCGGGCAAGGGCGATGGCCACTGCCCGGCCGATCCCGGAGTCTGCGCCGGTGACCAGAGCTTTCCGGCCGGCGAGCGGCCCGGATCCCCGGTAGGTCTTCTCGCCGTGATCGGTCTTGACGGCCAGGTCGGCATCCCGCCCTGGGCCGTCCTGCCGCTGTTCCGGGAAATCCTCCGAGTTTGTACTGCGTGACCGGGTTCGTCATCGTGTAATGGTCCACCGACGCCGTTTCGACCTGAGATGTGTTTACCGTACTGACTTTTCCCAGGTGCGGCCGCTCTACCTCCGCCAGGTCATTGGTCGGGCCCCGATTCAACAGTCGCGTTAAAAACGGCGGCGCCAGCCGGAAAGTGGTGACGGCGTCGGGTCCTGATCCGTACCGTATGCGCCCTGAACGGGTAGTCAACAAGTGAGCAGGAAGATGCCGATCCGTCGGTGTCGGGCCCAGTGCTGATAACTGTTCCAGCCCGGATAGATAGTCAGCGCGTCGCGCCAGATGCGTTCCCGGGCAGCTCCTTCGGCCTCGATCGCGCGGACTTCCTTGGTGCTTCCGCCGACAGTGACCTGCGCGGCGGGGCACGCCCGGAGATTGTGATACCAGCCAGGGTGCTTGGCCCGGCCGAAGTTGGAGGCGATCACCGCCAACCCGCCCGAGGTGGGAAAGCCCAGCACCGGCACGGTCCGCGGCACACCGGTGCGGGCCCCCGTTGTGCGAAGTTGCACCACCGGGAGGCCGGACACCAGGTTCGCAGCGGTGTGCCGGCCGCGAGTAACCCGGTACACCGGTGGGTCGAGTCGCCGCAGCAGGTTGGCGAACAACCAGGAGCCGGGACGGGTCGCGGCGAACCGTCGCAACGCCCGCTGCGCCGGATTGGCCCGCTCGTAGTCGACGACTGTGCTCACCGCTGATCCTCGAATGCGGGACGGCGACCCCAGGTGCTGACCATCAGGGGCGCGAAGAACACGGTGATGTCGTCGTGACAGAGCGTCGTGAAGGCCTGCAGGTCTGCCGGGGTGAGCAGCCGGTCGGCCAGCAAGCCGGGGGAAAGCTGCTGGACGAGCAACTCCCACTGCGGCACCCCGAGCTGGGAATCTCCCCGCACCTGAATCGCCGCGGCGTTGGTTCCAACGCCGACCAGGCCCGCGTCGGTGAACGCGCGGGGGAGCCTCCGGCCGTATTGCGGGTCATAGCCGCGGCGCTGCAGGAAGTCGCGGCAGGCCAGCGCGACCCGGTCGTGCACGGATGACGGTGGGTCGGTCACCAGGCCGGTCACCCAATCGAGGTCCTCGACCAGCAGCACGCCGCCGGGCGCGACCGCAGCCGCCATCGATCGCAGGATGCTGTCGCGCTCGGGGAGATGTTCCAGGAGTAACCGGGCGTGCACGAGGTCGAACCGGGCGGTCGATAACGGCTCCGCCGTGACGTCCGACCGCTGCACGATCAGGGTGCCGTCGGCCAGCGGGTCAAGGAACCGGGTGTCGGTGTCGATGGCCAGCACCTGCCCGCCCGGTCCGACCCGCTGCACGAGCGCCTGGGCGATGCTGCCGGTGCCGGCGCCTACCTCGGCGCACCGCCATCCGGTGAGCGGTCCGAGTTGGTCGACGATCCGCAACGTGCCGGCGTCATAGACCTGCGTGAGGCTGTTCAGGCGGTCGCGTTCGGCGTGCCAGGCCGGGTCGAGCAGGTACCTCGCGTTCCGTGCCGGTGCGATGGTGTGTGGGTCGGCGGTGCCGGTGGCGTCCATGATTGTCTCCGAAAGCTGTTGCAAGGGTTTGGGTCGATGATGTCCGGTAGACAGTGCCGGCGGTGGGCCCCGCGTTACATCGGCGCCACCCTGCCCGCCTCGAAGGACGGCGTGTAACACTTCCTGGCGACCGTGCACTGTTGCTTCAGGGACCAGGCCTTCGGACCAGGAGGAGGAACGGAGCAGCGGATGACGGTTGCGATTTTGCGGCGCCCCGCCCCGCGGGCGGTCACCGGCGCTGACCGTGGATCTCGACAGCGCGAGGTGACAGTGAGGCCCTCTCCCGGACCGACGACGCCGGCCGAAAACGACCTGCTCGCACGGCTGCGGACCCGGGACTCCGCGGCGTTCACCGAGATTGTCCGTGCCTGGTCGCCGGCGATGCTGCATGTCGCGCGGTCCTTCGTGGCCTCCCATGCCTCCGCCGAAGAGGCCGTCCAGGAGAGCTGGTTGGCCGTGATCCAGGGCATCGACCGCTTCCAGGGCAGATCGAGCCTGCGGACCTGGGTGTTCCACATCCTGATCAACCTCGCCCGCCGCCAGGGCGTTCGGGAAAGTCGCACGGTGGCCTCAGATCTCATCGACCGCGATGAGGCAGCATCGACGGTCGACCCCCGAAGGTTCCGACCTGTCGGCGACCGGTGGGCCGGGGGATGGCGGGCCGGTGCCGCTCCGCAGCCGTGGGGCCCGGAGGCGGTGGCGTTGAACACCGAAGCCCGCGCTGTGCTCACCGCGGCGCTGGCACGGCTGCCGGATCGTCAACGGGTGGTGATCGAACTCCGGGACATCGGCGGATTGGCCGCCGACGAGGTCTGCGGCATCCTGAACCTGAGCCCGGCCAATCAACGCGTGCTGTTGCACCGGGGCCGCTCGAAACTCCGCGAGCAGCTGGAGACCTACCACAACCACGGAGAGCAGCGGTGAACCGATGACCGCCGAGCACATTCCCTGCAACGTCGTCGTCGAACTGCTCACCGACTATCTCGACGGTGGCCTTGACGCTGCGACGGCTGTGCGGGTGGAGAACCACCTGGCGCTGTGTCCGCCTTGCCTCACCTATCTGGACCAGCTTCGGACGACCATCAGGGGAGTGGCCGCGCTGCCTGTCGAGACACTGTCGGACGGGGCCATCGCGGAGCTGGAAGCAGCATTCCGCGGCTTCCACACCCCAGACCCCCTGCAGTGAGTGCCTTGTCGGCGAGACCGAGACCGGGCTCGCTGCCTGTGATGTGATCCGACCCCGTGGACGGTTGCGCATCAGATGGGTGTGTGCGCGGATGCCGCGCACGGGCGGCGAAGGACTTGAAGGATTGCTGGTATCTTCAATTGACAGGTAATGCTGGTCCAGCGATCCAGGGCCAGGGTCGGACGGGGTCCGGGTTGGGCACCGTGTGCGCCGAGCCGAGAGCGGGTTGGGCGTATCCAGGCATCAGCGGCGAACCGGAGTTCAGTTGAGCGCACCCCTGTACCAGTTGAAGGCGGAGTTCTTCAAGACGCTGGGTCATCCGGCGCGGGTGCGAATCCTGGAGTTGCTCGGTCAGCGCGAGCATGCGGTGTCCGAGTTGCTGCCGGAAGTGGGAATCGAAGCCACCAATTTGTCGCAGCAGCTGGCGGTGTTGCGCAGGGCCGGTCTGGTGACCACCCGGAAGGAAGGCTCCTGCGTCTACTACACCTTGAAGAATCCGCAAGTGGCGGAACTGCTGACGGTGGCCCGGCAGATCTTGACCGGCATGCTGTCCGGGCAGATGGAACTGCTCAAGGACCTTCGGACACCGATCGAGCCGCCGAGAAGTCGAACTGCCCCGGGTAAACGGACGCTCCCGGCGGCGGTGGGCTAGAGGGTCAAGGAGTCCGCTTCGATTGTTCTGTCGTGCCAACCCGTGCGGTCGCGGGTCTGCTTCTTCCGAGGTTGGGGACATCACGTGTTGGATATGTGGCGCAAGATCCGCGGCGTTGGTCGCATCGCCGAGTCGGCATTGCCGGCTTCCGGCGGCGAGGCGCTGCCGATCGCGGCGCAGCTGGCCGGCTCCGTGCAGATCCGGCATGTGGATGCGGGGTCGTGCAACGGGTGCGAGGTGGAGATCGCGTCGGCGTTCGGGCCCGTTTACGACGCGGAACGGTACGGTGCCCGGCTCGTGGCCTCCCCCCGGCACGCCGATGCACTGCTGGTCACCGGTGTGGTCACCCGCAACATGGCCGAACCGCTCCGGCGAACCTATGAGGCGGTCTCGTCCCCGATGGCGGTGATGGCGGTAGGTGACTGCGCCCGCAACTGCGGTGTGCTCGCCGGCGGATACGGGGTCGCCGGGGCGGTGTCGGATGTGGTTCCGGTGGACGTCGAGGTACCCGGTTGCCCGCCTCGGCCGGAGGCCATCATCGAGGGAATCCGCAAGCTGACCGGTCGATGAACCTGCTGACAGTTGCCTTGACGACGGCGATCGGCGTCGGGTCGCTGGCCGCGGTGCTGGGGCTGTTGTCACCCCGGCGCGTGCGGGCGACGGCGGTCGGTGTCGGCACCGCGCTGTGCGGGGCGGCCGCCACCGTGGCCGGGGTCGCCGCCATCGGCGGACAGCACGCCACGCTGGAACTCCCCGGGCTGCTGCCGTTGGCCGGGGTGTCGATCACCGCCGACCCGGTGGCCGGGGTGTTCGTGGCGGTCACCGGTGGGGTCGCGATCGCCGCGGGCATCTACGGCATCGGCTACAGCCGGCACGGGCTGGACGGGCGCGGCGTGCAGGCCGCGTTCCCGCTGTTCATCGTCTCGATGCTATTGGTGCCGGTCGCGGCCAGCGTCGGCACGTTCCTGCTGTGCTGGGAACTGATGGCATTGACCTCGCTGCTGCTGGTCGTCGCCGAACACCGCCAACGCCCCGAGGTCGCCTCCGCCGGCCGCTGGTATGCGGTGATGACGCACCTGGGTTTGGTGGCAATCCTGTCCGGCCTGCTGCTCCTGACCGCGCACGCGGGCAGCGATTCGTTTCCCGCGCTCCGGCAGGCGGCCCGGCACCTTTCCCCGACGATGCGCGGGGTCGTGTTCGTGCTGGTACTCATCGGGTTCGCGTCCAAGGCGGGAATTGTGCCGTTGCACGCCTGGCTGCCGCGGGCCCACCCGGAGGCGCCCAGCCACGTCTCCGCACTGATGTCCGCGGCGATGGTGAACCTGGGCCTCTACGGCATCATCCGGGTCGGGTTCGACCTGCTGGGCGGCGGGACCCGTTGGTGGTGGTTACTGGTCCTGGCATTGGGTGCGGTGTCGGCGATCTACGGCATTCTGCAAGCCGCGATCAGCACCGATGTGAAGACGTTACTGGGGTATTCCACCACCGAGAACATGGGTTTGGTGCTGGTCGGCGTCGGCGCAGCTGGAATTTTCGCCTCAGCGGGCAGTCCGGTGCTCGCCGGATTGGCGGTCACCGCTGCACTGCTGCACGTGATCAACCACGCAGCGTTCAAGACCCTGCTGTTCCTGGCCGCGGGATCCGTGCTGCATGCCACCGGCACCCGAGATCTGGACCGCCTGGGCGGCCTGCGGACGACGATGCCGGCAACGACGGCAGCATTCGGACTGGGCGCGCTAGTGGCCTCCGCATTGCCGCCGGGTGCGGCGTTCATCAGTGAATGGCTGCTGCTGCAGGCGTTGATCCACGGGCTCCCGTCGGCCGGGATGGCCACCGCGATCGCGATGCCGTTGGCGGTGGCGGCGGTGGCGTTGACCGCCGGTTTGGCGGTGGCCACCTTCGTCAAGGCGTTCGGGGTGGGCTTTCTGGCCCGTCCGCGCAGCCCGCGGGCGCGGGATGCGGTGGAAAGCCCGGCGAGCATGATCACCGGGATGGCGGTGGCCGCGGCCGGCTGTGTGGCGCTGGCGTTGCTGCCCACCCTGCTCCTGCCGGGTCTCGGGAAGGTCGGCGCCGTGCTGATGGGTGGACCGTCCGCAGTGGCGGCCGGTCCGATCACCCTACGGTTGGTCGGCGTGGCCGGGTCGCTGTCGCCGCTGATGCTCACCGCTGCGCTGCTGGTGGGTCTGGTTCTGGCGGCTGCCGCGGTGCGGATCCTGGCTTCGTGGCGGGTGCGCCGCCAGACCCGGTTGTGGGACTGCGGGGCCGGACCTCTGTCGGCACGGATGGAATACACCGCAACGTCTTTCGCCGAGCCGCTGCAGCGGGTATTCGACGATGTGCTGCAGGCCGAGCAGGATGTGGACGTTACTCATGTCACTGAGTCGCGGTACCTGGTGCAGGCGGTGGAATATCACCGGCGGGTCCCGGACCGGGTGGAACGCAGGCTCTATGAACCTGTGCTCAGGTTCACCGCGGCGTGGGGGCGGGCCGGGCGCCGGCTGGCACCCGGCGGCGTGCACCGCTACCTCGGCTATGGGTTCTATTCGCTGTTGGCGCTGCTGCTGCTGTTGGTGGTGACCAGGTGAACGGCCTGAGGGTCGCCGCTGCGATCGGCCAACCTGTCCTGGTGCTGGCGCTCTCCCCGCTGTTGGTGGGGATGATGCGGCAGATCAGGGCCAGGTTGGAGGGCCGCGCCGGGTCGGGCATCGGTCAGCCGTGGCGCGACCTTCGGAAACTGATGCGCAAGCAGCCCGTCGCCCCGCGGGGGACCGGCCAGGTCTACCGCACCGCGCCTTTGCTGCTGCTGGCCACCACTCTGGTGGTCAGCGTGGCCAGCCCGTTCATCGCTACCGGTTCGCTGTTGGACCCGATCGGTGATCTGTTCGCCGTGATCGCGCTGCTCACCCTTGGGACGGTGGCCCTGGCGTTGGCCGGTCTGGACACCGGCACCGCCTTCGGCGGCATGGGCGCCAGCCGGGAGACCACCATCGTCGCTTTGGTGGAACCAACTCTGCTGGTGGCGGTTTTCGCGCTGTCGGTACGGGTCGGGTCGACGAACCTCGGGGCGATCGTCACCTCGACCCTGCAGGACCCGGCTCGCGTGTTCTCCCCGGTGAGCCTGCTCGCGGCCGTGGCGTTGGGAGTTGCCATCATCGCCGAGACCGGCCGGCTGCCGGTGGACAATCCATCCACCCACCTCGAGTTGACGATGATCCACGAGGCGATGGTGCTGGAGTACGCCGGACCGGACCTGGCCGTGATCGAGTTGGCGTCGGCGATGCGGCTGACGGTCTTCCTCGGGTTGCTGGCGAACCTGTTTCTCCCCTGGGGCATCGCGACTTCCGGCAACCCGCTCTTGATCCTGGGCGCCGCGGCCGCTTTCGTCGCGAAGGTTGCAGTGCTCGGTGCGGTGCTGGCGGCCGGGGAGGTGTTCCTGGCGAAGCTGCGGCTGTTCCGGGTGCCAGAGTTGCTGGCCGGTTCCTTCGTCCTCGGCCTGCTGGCGGTGGCCGCGTCGTTCTCCCTGGCCTGAAACCCCCCCGTGTCCACCACCAATCGCCGGCCCGAGCAGGGCCCGAGGAGTCCCGTGAAATCCCACCCGCACCGGCCTGCCTGATGAGCGCGGCGCTGTACGTCGAACTACTCGACCTGGCCTGCGGCGGGTTGCTGCTGACCGCCGTGCTGGTGCTGTGGCTGCGGGAGCTGTCCGCCATCATCACCATCTTCGCGGCCCAGGGCCTGGCCCTGACCGCCGTGGTGACCGTGCTGGCCGTCCAACAGCAGGACCTCGAACTGGGCGGAGTCGCAGCGGGCATTCTGCTGCTGCGGTCCGGGCTGTTGCCATGGCTCCTCCGCCGAGCACTGGCCGAAGCCGGACAGATGCAGCGGGAGATCAGGCCACTGATCAATGTGGTGTCCTCGCTGCTGGCCGCCGCCGGCTTGACGCTACTGGCCTACGCCGTCAGCCAGCCGCTGATCAGCCTGGCACCCACCCCCGCCGGTCACGACATTCCGGTCGGCATGGCCGTGGTCCTCATCGGGTTCTTCGTGCTGATCAGCCGGCGATTGGCCCTTTCCCAGGTGGTGGGATTCCTGCTGATGGACAACGGCATCACCACGGTTGCGTTCCTGACCACCTCCGGGGTCGGACTCGTCATCGAATTGGGCATCTCGATGGACCTGTTGCTGGTCGTGATCGTGCTGCAGGTGCTGAACACTCACATGCGGACCGCGTTCGGCGCGACGGACCTCGACGAGCTGCGAGAGTTGCACGACTGATGACAACCTTCCTGCTGCTGGCGCCCATCGCGGTCCCGCTGGCTGCCGTGGCGGTCTACGCCGTCGCCGGGTGGCGGGCGGCGACCAGGTGGGTCAGCGCGGTCAGCGCTGCCGCCATGCTGGCTGGCGCCATCCTGGTCTCGATCCGGGTGGTTCACGCCGGCCCGGTCTCCGCGGCGGCCGGGGTGTTGCGGGTCGATGCGCTGAGCGCCGTCATGTTGTTGGTGATCGGGGCGGTCGCCGTGATCGCGATGACCGCCACCCCGGCTCACCTGACCGCCGAAGTCAGATCCGGCCGGATGAGCGCTCGCGGCTGCGCCGAGCACAACATGCTGGTTCAGCTGTTCCTGGCCGTCATGGCCACCGCGGTACTGGCGGCCAACCTGGGCATCATGTGGGTGGCCATCGAGGGCACCACCGTCGTCACCGCCTTCCTGGTCGGTGAGCGCCGCAGTCGCGCCGCCGTTGAGGCGGCCTGGAAATATGTGGTCATCTGCTCCGCCGGCATCGCATTGGCGTTGCTGGGCATCGTTGCCCTCAACCACGCCGCCCAGCACCTGCCCAGGGCTGTCGGGCTGGACTGGACCGGCCTGGTCGAGGCGGCACCGCACCTTGACCCCGGCGTCACCCGCATCGCCGTCGTCCTGCTCATCCTGGGCTTCGGCACCAAAGCCGGGCTGGCACCCATGCACGCCTGGCTGCCAGATGCCCACAGCCAGGCGCCCGCGCCGGTCTCGGCGCTGATGTCCGGGGTGCTGCTGTCGGTGGCGTTCTACGCGATCCTGCGCACCAAGGCCATCGCGGACATCACCCTGGGCCCGGGCCTGGCTCGCGGGCTGCTCATCGTCGTCTCGCTGGCTTCTCTCGCGGTGGCTGCTTCGTTGTTGCTGGCTCAACGCGACCTCAAACGGATGCTGGCCTATTCCAGCATCGAACACATGGGTCTGTTGGCCTTGGGTGCCGCGGTCGGCACTCCACTGGCCCTCGCGGCGGTGCTGCTACACATCCTGGGCCACGGCCTGGCCAAGAGCGTCCTGTTCCTGGGCGCCGGTCGGGTCCTGCAGCTCACCGGAACCACCCGGATCGAGAAGGTGAAAGGACTCGCCGGCCGCGAACCGGTGCTGTCCGCATGCATCGGATTGGGAGTGCTGGCGCTCATCGGCCTCCCCCCGTTCAGCCTGTTCGCGAGCGAGTTGGGCATCTTCCGGGCCGGCTTCGCCGCCGGCCTCGGTTGGGTGATGGCGGCGGCGCTGCTCCTGGTCGTGGTCATCGCCGCAGCCTTGTTCAACCACACCAGCCGCATGCTGCTCGGGGCACCGGGCGATGAACCCGGGGCCGCCGCGCCGGCGGTGACAGGCAGCCAGGCCGTTGCCGCCCGCGCGGTCACCAGGCCCGGCGCGGACACCCTCATTCTGGTCGGCGCATTGGGTGTGTGTGCTCTGCTCGGCATCACTATCGGACCCCTGTCCACCCTGTTCCATCTGGCCGCCGGCGCCCTGACAGGAAACCCATGAGCAAGGACGAACTGACCGCTGCAGCTGTCGTCGGTCGGAGCTCGATCGGTGCCCGCCGAAACCTTCTCGTCAACATCTCCCCCGATGAACTGACCGGTTACGCTGCCCAGCTGCTCGACCAGGGTTTCCGGATCGCGTTGATCGCCGGGCACGACGACGACCCCGGCGGGCTGCGCGCGGTCTACCTGTTCACCGACGAGAGCACCGACCAGCGGGTGGAGCTGCAGTTGTCGATCACCCGCGATCACCCACACGTGCCCAGCCTGGCGAAGATCTCCTTCCCGGCCGGCCGATTCGAACGGGAAATGCGGGACCTGTTCGGCATCGTCCCCGACGACCACCCGCAGCCGGCCCGGATGATCCGGCACTTCCACTGGCCGAAGGGGTGGTACCCGATGCTCGCCGCTGCCGGCGACCCGCCCGCCTTCGGAGATGTCGACGGCCCCTACGAATTTCGCACGGTCGAAGGTCCGGGCGTTTACGAAATCCCGGTCGGCCCGGTCCACGCCGGCATGATCGAACCCGGCCACTTCCGATTCTCCGTCGTCGGCGAAACAATCCTCAACCTCAAGGCCCGGCTGTGGTTCGTGCACCGAGGCATCGAAAAACTCTTCCAGGGCCGTACCCCCGAACAGGGCATCGAACTGGCCGAGCGGATCTCCGGTGACACCTCTGTCGGGCACACGCTCGCTTTCTGCCACGCCATCGAAGATGCCAGCTACCTCTCCGTACCGCCTGCAGCGCAACAGGTCCGGGTAATCCTGTTGGAGTTGGAACGGCTCTACAACCATGTCACCGACATCGGGGCGCTGTGTAACGACGCCGGATACGCCATTCTCAATGCCCACGCCCTGCGCGTCCGCGAGGAACTCCTTAGGATCAACGACGCCGTGACCGGGCACCGACTGCTGCGTGGCGCGATCACCCCCGGCAGTGGGGCTGTCCTGGCCATGCCCGACAAGACACAGCTGAACCGGATCGGCCAGGACATCGCCGAGATCGTCGCGCTGGCGCTGGGCCACAGCATGGTGCGCGACCGGTTCACCGGCACCGCCGTACTCACGCGTGAACAGGCCGCCGACATCGGTGTCCTCGGCCCGATCGCCAGGGCCAGCGGACTACCGGTGGATGCACGGCGGGACAGCCCGGCCGCGGAGATCCACTACCCGCCGCTGGAGCCCACCCACACCGACGGGGATGTGCTGTCCCGCTTCATGATCCGGGCGCAGGAAATCGCCGCCTCGATCTCCGTCATCAATGCGGTGGCCGGGGTGTACCAGGCGCCTTCCACCCTGTGTCCGCAGCTGCTACCGGTCGGATCAGTGCATAGCGGGGTGGGGATCGCCGAAGGCTGGCGGGGCACCATCACGCACCGGATCGAACTGTCCGCTGCCGGCATCCTGACCCGGGTGAAGATCGTCGACCCGTCCTTTTTCAACTGGCCGGCGTTGCCCGTCGCGATGCGGAACACCATCGTCCCGGACTTCCCGTTGGCGAACAAGAGCTTCAACCTCTCCTACGCCGGCAACGACCTCTGAGCTGCTGCTGTCCTTCTGTTCAGATGGCCGCATCACGCGTCTGTCGCGTTAGCTCCTTCGACCTGAAATAGTCCGTGGTCGTGGGCGGCTGGGGCCGGCAGCCGACGGCGACGGGTTTCCTTGCGGGTCGGGCGGTCCCTCGAGGTCGGATTTCAGGCGGTGAGGGCGGCGATCTTGACCAGGTTGTGGGCCAGGACGCCGTGTCCGACCCAGATCCTGGCTCCTTCGGTGCCATCGATGCGGCTCCGATCCAGGCCGTATCCACGTTTGAGGGTGCTGATCCGACCTTCGCAGCCGGTCCGCCACTTGATGGTCCGCCGAAACGCCGGGCGTCGCTCCACGGTCTGTCTGGCTCTGCCGGGCTTACCTTTTCGAGGAATCACCACATGGCGGACCCCGAGCGCCTGCAGGTCATCTTCGACGCGCTGCTCGCCGTAGCCCCGATCCGCGGTCACGGTGCGGGGGTTCCGGCCGGTGCGGGCGATGACCCGTTTCACCGCCGGCGCGAGTTGTGGTGCGTCGGCGGGGTTGCCCTGTTCGACGGTGTGGTCGACCACGATGCCGTCGTCGGTGTCGGTGACCTGCGCTTTATAGCCGAACTCCACCGGCTTCCCGAGTCGGCCTTTGGCGATCGGCCGGGCATCGCTCTCGTGCAAACTGACCCGCCGACTCGCCCCGTCCGGGACCTGCCCGGCCGCCCTCACCCTGGTCTGCGCGGCGATTTGCGTTGTCGCGGCGATCAACTCGGCCAAGTGGTCCACTGCCCGGCGCAACCGACCCCGCCGCCGACCTGCCACCACATCCAACACCCCAACGGCCTTCAACCTGGCCGCCTTTACCGTCGCCGCCCGCAACGACCGGCGAGCATTGGCCAGCAGCTTCTCGGCATCCGTCGCGGCCTTCTCGGCCAGATCCGCCAACTCCCCGGTGATCCGCCGGACGGTGGCCTGGGCTTCGTCGCGGCCCTGCGCCGACCGCATCCGCAGCTTCGCTGCGATCCCGTGAGCGCGTTTGCCGGCGGCGCGGGACCGGTCCCGCAACGCGGTGCGGACCGCGCCACCGGCGGCGTGGATCCGCTGCCCTGCCACCGCGATCCGTTTCACCGCCTTGGCCAGCAATCCGCTGTCCGTCGGGTAGGCGACGTTCGCCGGGATCACCGTGGTGTCTGCACGTAACCGGCTGGTGTGCAGCACCTTCGCCTCGACTGCCTTCGCCAACAACGCCTCGTTCAAACCCTCGACCGCGGCGGTTCCGCAGCGGGTGGTCAGCTTCATCAACGTCGTCGGGTGCGGAACGGCACCGTCCAGCGGGATCCGGCAGAACCGCCGCCAGGTGATCGAGTCGGCGACCTCCCGGCACAGCGACTCATAGCCCAGACCGTGCCGGAACTTGAGGAACATCAGCCGCAGGTACACCTCCATCGGTGTCGACGGCCGGCCGTGGCTCAGGCTGAAGAACGGCAGGAACGGGGCGAAGAACGCCTCATCGTCCAGCAGTTCGTCGATCCGCGACAGCTCCACCGGCAACTTCAACAACTCCGGTGGCAGCACCGACTCCCACAGCGACACTTGATCGCCTACAGTACGAAACACAATGACCTCGATCCGTTCTTGCCCAACGGTTCGAGGTCATTGTCCCAGCTCAGAGTGCATCAGGCAGGCCCGACACGCCCCGACTTTTTCAGGTCGAAGTAGCTCGCGAGTTTCGTACCCGCAGGTGCAATGGAGGCGATTGATCGCGGCTGGTAGGGAGATTGTCACCCAATAGGTGCAATTCAAAGGTCATCCGCTGGGCATCGCCGATGCTGGGTCGAAGGGTGGGGACTGAGGACTGATGCCTTCTTCGGATGTTGTCACTGCTACGACTGTTCGCCGGGCGGCCGCGTCCTACCTGATGATTGCCGGCATTCCGCGGCAGCGGTGCGGCTCACCCTGGAGCACCGGGCCTCCCACGACGAACTGACCGGCCGATCCGGCGGTAGCCTGCTGTCCACCCTGCTCCGACACGCTAGGTGTTGTACCCGGACAGGTTGGTGACAACCGGCGTGCGGTGAACCGGCGGGAAGCCTCGTAGCGCGGTGTGTGGTCGATGATAGTTGTAGCGGTGCAGAAAGCTGCTCATCCCTCGTCCTCCTCCATCAGCGCCAGATGCTTTGTCCGGGCCTGCATCACCTGGAACACATGAACCCCGCGGGGCGGCACGATCTCGACCATCACTTCCAAACAATGGCTCACCGAGCCGGCGGCCCGATGTACAGATTCGACCGCACCCCATCCGGGACCCTCGGCTCGTCGAATCCGCCCCGGTGGAGTTAGGCGTTGATGCTCGCGTGCAACACGTCTTCCCTGGGCACGCCGTGCCTTTCGGCCCTGACCGCCCAGCTGATCGCCACAGGAATAGTGTGCTGCACAAACCGTGGCAGCCTGCACCGCAGTGCCCCCCAACACCCAACGCACCGGGCCCGGGGAGCGCAGACGGTGACGCCACTTGCTCGTGGTCGACGGGCAACTTCGTGACCGACGAGCACGTTCCGCACGCCCCCCGCGACATCAAGTCCCACCGCAGCAGCTGACCGCCGCTGATCCTGCGCGCATTGGCGGCGCGGCGACCGGGGACGGCGGCATAGACCTTGTGTGCTGCCTGCAGGGGGCCATTAGTGGGGTGGCGAAGCCCGTCGCCCTGACCTGTGGAAAGCCGATCGTTGGGGTGCCGACCGTCCGATGTCTGGGGCACCACCGAGCAGACGAAGAGACCGGGATCGAAGCCCCGCCAAGGCTTCGGACGGCTTGGTAGCGCACTTTGCGTCGGGCAACACCGGACCCGCGATACCTGAACCTGTGCTTGGACGCCGACCACCTACCGCGACTCGGCAAGCCTGGAATGCCTCCGGCAACCCTGACGGATGACGTAGGCAGACCTCAAATTCGTCGATGACCAACTTCAGAACAGCGCGGGCGAGGAATAGATCAGCGCTGGTGAGCTGCAAGATCAAACCCACCGTTTACCCACCGGAATCGATGAAATCCGACGACAAACGATGGAAGCCGAAATGACCGGATCCGGACTATTCTGCCAGGTGAGAGCCTATTGCTAAAACCCACGGGTACGGCTGAAAACCGCGATCACCCAACAGAAGGTCGGGGGTTCGAATCCATCCAGGCGCACGACGCCCTCAAGTAGGTGTCCGTAGACGTCGACGCCGATCGAGCTGTGACCGAGTCGCTTGGACACGATCTCGATGGGTACACCTGGTTTGATGCGCGGAGATGCCGCGCCAGGACGCAGGTCGGGGAGATTGATCGTGCGGGGCGGCGCATTGCGATGATCTGGTCCGCGCGCCGATGTGCGCTCGAGCTTGGCGCATGCCGACGAACGAGGCGGACACCGGCGTCAGTAAACGGATGGCGCCGCCTGTGGCACGGCGCCGAGTAGCCACCTCGTCCTGTCTGCTGGGTCGGCCCGCTTGTTAGGAGATGCTGCCGCGCGGCGCTACCCATTGGCCTTTGACGGTGATGACTTCGCCCGCGATGTCGAAGTCGGCGTCGTAGTGCACGACGGTGAGCTGATGCTCGCTCGCAAGTACAGCGGTCAACAGGTCGGCGATCCCGACCGCGCGGTGCCGGCCGGTTCGAGCGAGGGCGCGCTGCGCGTCGAAGGCTGCTTGCCAGTGATGATCTTCGGTTGCCAGATACTCGTAGGCGTGGCCCCGGTCGGCACGGATCTGCTCGTATTCGGCGGGGCTGCGTGCGCTGTAGAGAGCTTCGGCATCCACGGTGGCGCAAGTTGCTACCACCCCGGCCTCGATCAAAGGCGCCAGCCGCTCGGCGACCTTGGAGTGTCGCATCCGGGCGGCGGCACTGGTGTCCACCAGGTAGCGCGCGATCAGCGCCACACCTCGGCCCGAGTCTCCGGGTCCGCCAGTGACTCGAGGCCGCCATCGCGTAACCACTCAATCTGCCGGGCTCGCGCCCCTGCGTGGGCGGCGTGCTTCAACGCGGTCCGCACCGTGTCCGACACGCCGGTGGTCTGCAGCTCGCGCTGTGCATCGGCAAGCAAATCGGGCTCATCGCAATCGACGGTGTAGTCCTGGCCTGAATCCGCCGGCATCCAGCAGGGAGCGGGCGATGTAGTTGGTGAGGTTGCGGAAGCCCAATGCCGACCCGCGGAGGTGCTCGAGGCGGCCGTTGATCGCCTCGGTCGG
>JBBROB010000022.1:0-60685 GCA_038229825.1 Mycobacteriales bacterium | reverse complement strand
GATCAGGGGCCTGAAAAGTAGAGTCAGCCATGTCGAGGTCTTCCGGACGGCGAGTGTGAGAACTTCCATCATCGGAAGACCTCGACCCTCATCCCGGCAACGACGCGCCGACCGGTCTACACCCTCGTTTGTGAAGAGCCGATAAACCCGATGCGCAGGAGCTGCTGTCTTTCCTGACCGCTCAGCGCAACCATGTGCTCGGGATCCTGGACGGGCTGGATGACGAGCAACTGCGTCGACCTGTCCTGCCGTCCGGCTGGTCGTGCCTTGGTCTGGTGCAGCACCTGGCGCTTGATGTCGAACGGTTCTGGTTCCGTGCGGTCGTCGCAGGCGAGTCGGTGGAGCTGCAGACCGGAGACGGGGCGTGGCGGGTTCCGTGGGACCAGCCGGCTCGCTCGGTTTTCGATTCATACCGCGAAGAGATAACCCGGGCGGACGCGATCATCGCCGGCACGCGGCTCGACGCGATGCCGAGCTGGTGGCCTGAGAATCTTGCGGCGTCCATGCCGCCACGCACCCTTCGGAGGACGATCCTGCACGTGATTACCGAGACCGCATGCCATGCGGGTCACCTTGACGCCGTCCGGGAGCTGTTGGACGGTCGCGCCTGGCTCATCCTGACCGACTGACCGGACGGCCTTCGGGGTGGACGTTCGGCTCCGGAGCGGACCATCGTGATGGGCAGGTCGTGTGCGATTTGTCGGCAGCTGACCTCCCCGTTGGCGTATCCGGGTGCCCACGAAAGCTCGTACAGTTGGAGTCGGGCAGCTGCGCCTGCGCAGGCACAGGTGCGAAAGCACCGCCCAGACATCAGGACACAGCGCAGTTTCAACACAAAGTGCAATTTCAAATACACAGCGATGGAGTAACACCATGACGAACCCCGGCGACGGCGAGCGGCCAGAGCGCAGGAGCGAACCGCGAGACGGTAACGCCGGTCGTGGTGGGGGGCAGGGTGGCGCCGGAGACGGTGGCGGTCCGAGAGGAAAGGCACGCGAGGGTTTGACCGGCGGCGCCGCGGGCCGCGGTGGGCGCGACAGGCCATTCGTCGACCGAGGAAGTCGGCCCGAGCGTCCGACATTCGGCCGCGACAGCACGGACTCCGGCGGGCGCGGCGCTGACCGCGTTCCCCGCAGCGGAAGCCGCCCGACCGCTGATCGGGCGGTGCCGCGCCAGGATCGACCATTTGCTGATCGGCCCGCCCGCAGTGGTGGTGACCGGCCGTACGGGGACCGACCTGCACGACCGAACTCAGACCGTCCTTTTGGTGACCGGGCCGGGCGAACCGCCGGCGATCGACCCTCGTCTGCCCGTCCTGCGCCGGACGCTTCGCGAACTGGATTCGACCGACGTCCAGCACGAGATGACCGACCGTCGTACGGGCGTGATCAGGACAGCGGTCGTTCCCCCTATCGCTCAGGTACCGATGGGTCCGGGGCCGGCACGCCGGACGGTCCCGAACGCGGTCGTCAGCAGGGGAATCGTTCGGGGTATGCCTCCGGTGCCGGCAGAGCTGGCAGCGGCCGCGACGGTGAGCGACCGACGTACGGGAGGTCCACCGAGCGAGGGCAGCGTGCCGGCGGCAGCGCCTGGGATCGCGGAACCGAAGACCGACCGACGCGCAGCGACCGTCCTGGGTTCGACCGCCGAGATCGAGGAGAAGCGCCAGGTCGCCGCGAGGGACGCGAACCGCGCGAGGGCGAAAGGCCGTTCGCGGATCGCACCCCTCGGGTCGGCGACCGCCCGTCCTACGATCGCGGTGCGCGCACCAGCGACAGACCGTCGTTCGGTGGTCGGCCACCGCGTTCCGAGGATCGAACGCCGCGCTCCGACCAGCGGGCGTCGCGCTCCGACCAGCGACCGGATGGGCCAGATCGCGGTTCGGGAGCGCAGCGCCCCTGGTCCGACCGCGCCAGCCGCGGCGGGGATCGTCCGCCCTACGCGGATCGGCAGTCTCGTGAGGGCGATCGGCCGAGCTATCCGCGCCAGCCGAGAGAAGGGCAGCGTCCCGGCGCCATCGGTGACCGGCGGCCTGCCCGTGAGGGCGACCGGCCGTCCTACGGCAGATCGCCGCGCGAAGGTGATCGTCAGTCCTATGGTCGGCCGCGGCCGGATGGCGATCGGACGAGTCCCGATCGCTCCGACCGGAAGACCGGTCGTCCGCCGTTCAACCGGGATCCGCAGCCACGCGACCGGAACGAGCACCGGTCGGGCGAGAGCACGCGTCCGGTGCGCCCGGCACCGGACTTCGGCAGCGATCTGAGCAAGGGCTTCGCCGCCGACGCCCGATCCTGGGCAGCGCGTCCCGAATCGGGCCCACCGGTCGCGCGAGAGGGTCGAAGCCAACGCGATCGGACCCAGCGGGACTGGGTTCAGCGGGACACCCAACCAGAACGCCGGCCCGGCTCGGATCGGCCCGGCTCGGATCGGCCCAGCTCGGATCGTCTCGGGTCCGACCGTGGACCGTCGCGTTCTGGCGCCGACGTGCCCCGTTTCGAACGGCGGGAGCCGGACCGCGGGTCGCGGGTGCGCGAGGACGAGATCGGCGAGCGTTGGCCGGAGATCCCGGATTGGGCCGACCCCAGTGAGCTCGATCCCGAAGTGCGCCGCGATCTGCGCGGACTGAGCAAGGAGGGTGCCGAATTCGTCGGTGCGCACCTGTTCATGGCGGGCATGCTCATCGATGAGGACCCGGCGTTAGCCTGGCGCCACGCCCGTGCGGCCAGGTCCAAGGGTGGCCGTATCGCCGTCGTCCGGGAGACGGTAGGCCTCGTCGCCTACCGCGCCGCCGAATGGGCAGAGGCGATCGCCGAGTTGCGTGCTGCCCGCCGGATGAGCGGCGGACCAGGCCAGCTGCCGGTGATGGCCGATTGCGAACGGGCGCTGGGTCACCCGGAGAAGGCCATCGAGATGTCCCGCTCCGCGGAAGCAGCTGACCTCGACCCGGCCTCTGCCGCCGAGCTACGGATTGTGGTCGCCGGTGCCCGGGCGGATCTCGGCCAGCTGGACGCGGCTCTGGCCCATCTGGAAGCAGCTGTGGAGTCGGAGAAACTGGAGCCGTTCAGCGCCAGGTTGTTCTATGCCTACGCAGACCTGCTGCTGCAGGCCGAACGTCGGCCGGAAGCCATCGACTTCTTCATGAAGGCGGCGGAGGCCGACGTCGACGAGGAAACCGATGCCGGAGATCGGCTGACCGAACTGGCCGGCGAGGCCACCGTGGAAGCACATTCCGACGACCGCGGGGCCGCCGACCACAGTTCTAAGTACGACGCCGAGTACGAACAGGAGGACATCGCCTTCGACGACGAGATGGGGGCCGACGTCCGTACCACCGGTCGGCTGCCCATGTCGGCCACCGACCCCCGGGACGTACCCACGCCCGACGCCGACGCCGACGCTGGCGATAACGCCGACGCCGACGCCGACGCCGGCGCCGGCGATGACGATGTCGAGACGAACGCAGCTGCCGATCTCGAGCAGGACCTCGATGACGACGACAACGAGGACGAGGACCGGGAAGGGACGGACGACGACACCGGGAGCGACGACACCGAGGGCGACGACGACATCGACGATGCCGAGGGCGAGGACGACGACGACACGCCCACAGCAGCGGTGGACGATGCCGACGTCGACACGCCGGTTCGGCCGGCTGCACCGCCGAGCTCGATGAGTTCGTTGTTCAGTCACAACGAGGGGGGCTCGTGACGGTGCTGGCCGACAGGTCCGATGCGTTGCTGCTGGACCTCGATGGCACCGTCTACCTCGGCGGTCAGGTGATTCCGCACGTCGTTGAGGTACTGATCGATGCAGCGCAACGCGGTGCCAGGCCGATGTTCGTGACCAACAACGCCTCCCGGCCACCCGCCGAAGTGGCCGCGGCGCTCAACGGGATGGGCGTGGCCGCAGTGCATTCCGATGTGCTCACCTCGCCGGAGGCGGCCGCGGCCATGCTCGCGGAGAGTCATCCGGCCGGCTCGGCGATCTTGATCGTCGGTGCCAAGGCACTCGCCGATGCGGTCGCGGACGTCGGATTGATCCCGGTCCGGCTGGCGGGCGACAATCCGGTGGCCGTTGTTCAGGGACATTCGCCCGACACCGGCTGGCGTGACCTGGCCGAGGCGTGTATCGCGATCAGGTCCGGCGTCGACTGGGTAGCCAGCAACACCGACACCACCCTGCCGACCGACCGCGGCCTGTTGCCCGGCAACGGCGCGATGGTGGCAGCTTTGGAGGCGGCGACCGGGAGGACTCCTCGGGTAGCCGGCAAGCCGAACCGGCCACTGCTGGACGAAGCGGTCCGGCGCGCCGGTGCCCACCGGCCGCTGGTGGTCGGCGACCGCCTCGATACCGACATCGAAGCCGCTGTGTTGGCCGGGATGCCGAGCCTGTTGGTGCTGACCGGGGTGTCGACCGCGGCCGAACTGCTGGCCGCCCCGCCGTCCAGACGGCCGACCTACGTATCGTTCGACATGCGAGGACTCATCGATGCGAGCCGGGTCGCCGAGATTCCGGCCACCGGCGCGGTCGGGGCCGAGTCGGACTGGTCCGTCGAGGTGTCCGGCGCTGCGTTGTTGCTGACCGGCAACGGGTCATCCCATCAACACGACGGTGCCCACCTGCTCGCGCTGGCCAAGCTGGCCGCCGTGTCCTGGTCCACCGGGGTCGTGCAGGTGCGCGGCGTCGACTCAGCGGCCGGAGCGGTGCTGGACCGGCTCGGCCTGGTCAGCGCCGCCGCGGGCCGGCCGGTCGGCAGCCTGGGTTAGCGTTGTCCTCGGCGCTCCCGAACCGATCGACCCCGACCGACCCGAGACATCCCGCGACGACCGATACGACGGACAGGAGATCCATGGCACCGCGTCCATTGCCAGGGCCGACCGGTTCAGCTGACCCGGCCGCGCTTGACGAGGTCGACACCGAGCTGAGCCGGTTGGCGGGCCTGCCGGTTGCCGATCATGCCGAGATCTTCGCCGGAATTCATCAGCGATTGACCACTTCATTGGCGGCGACCGGGCAAGAGCAAGGTCAGCCGCCCCGGCCCGGCCAGCAACGGGGCCGCTGACGTGCGTCGCTCGCGGTTGGATGCCGAGTTGGTACGCCGCGGCCTGGCCAGGTCGAGAGACCAAGCAGCCGATCTGATCAGATCCGGACGGGTGCTGGTGTCGGGGCAGCCGGCCACCAAGGCGGCAACCGCTGTCGACCCCGCCGCCCCGTTGCTGGTCACCGCCGATGTGACCGATGAGAACTGGGCATCCCGCGGTGCCCACAAACTGATCGGCGCGCTCGCAGCGTTTCCCGGCGTGGTCGTCGACGGCCGTCGGTGCCTGGACGCCGGTGCGTCGACAGGCGGATTCACCGACGTACTGCTTCGTCGGGGCGCCGCCGAGGTGGTCGCGGTCGACGTCGGGTACGGCCAGCTCATCTGGCGTTTGCAGAACGACGATCGGGTACGCATTTTCGACCGGACCAATGTGCGTACCTTGACTCCGCAGGATATCGGGGGCCGGGCGGGGCTGATCGTCGCCGATCTGTCCTTCATCTCGTTGTCGCTCGTGCTCCCTGCCCTGGTGGCCTGCGCAGATGAGGGCGCCGACCTCGTCCCGATGGTCAAACCGCAGTTCGAGGTCGGCCGTGAACGGCTGGGCGCGGGCGGGGTGGTGCGCGATCCCGAGTTGCGGGCCGCCGCCGTTGCCGCGGTGGCGGCCGCGGCCGGCCGGCTCGGCTGGGGGGTGGCCGGCGTGGTCGCGTCCCCGTTGCCCGGTCCCAGTGGAAATGTCGAATTCTTCATGCACCTCCGCAGCGGGACACCGGTCGATCAGGTCGATACCGCAGAGCTGATCAGGATCGCCGTCGAGGAAGGCCCGTCATGACAGAGCGACGTGTGCTGCTGGTCGCCCACACCGGGCGCGCCGACATCTACTCGACCGCCCGGCACGTCAAGAGGGTGTTGCAGGCGGCGTCGATCGAGCTGTTGTCGCTCCCCGGTGAGGGTCTGGAACTCGACCTGGCAATGCTGGAGGAGATTCATCCCATCGGCGCGGACGAGCAGTCGCCGGTTGAACTGGTGCTCGCGCTGGGCGGTGACGGCACCCTCTTGCGGGCAGCCGAGGTGGCCCGGCCGATGCGCGCCCCGGTCATCGCCATCAACCTCGGCAGGGTCGGATTCCTGGCCGAGGCGGAGGCCGACCGCCTCGACGAAGTACTGACCGCGATCATCGGTCGCACCTACGCCCGATCCGAGCGGATGACGGTGGACGTGCTGATCGAACACGACGGAGTCGTACTCGACACGTGCTGGGCTCTCAACGAGATCAGCCTCGAAAAGACCACCAGGGAAAGAATTCTCGACGTCATCGTCGAGGTGGACGGGCGAGGTGTCTCGGCGTTCGGCTGCGACGGGGTATTGTGTGCGACCCCCACCGGTTCCACCGCCTACGCGTTCTCCGCCGGGGGTCCGATCGTCTGGCCGGACGTTGAAGCACTGCTGGTGGTGCCGTCCAACGCGCATGCGCTGTTCGCCCGGCCGATGGTCGTCTCTCCGCACTCGACCGTTTCCGTGCATATCGACCCGTCCGGTCATGACGCGATCGTTGCCTGCGACGGGCGGCGTACTCACGAGGTACCCAGCGGCAGCAAGGTGCACGTCCGCCGGGGTCTCCAGCCGGTCACCATGATCAAGCTGGGCGACCAGCCGTTCACCGACCGACTGGTCGCCAAGTTCTCGCTGCCGGTACACGGCTGGCGCGGTCGACGCTACTGAGCCGGGCTGTCAGGGCGCCGATGCCGGGGCGAACCTCCGATAGCGTGGCTGCCGTGCTCACCGAACTCCACATCACCGGCCTCGGCGTGATCGAAGATGCCGTCATCGAGCCGCACCGGGGGCTGACCGTGGTCACCGGTGAGACGGGTGCCGGCAAGACGATGGTGGTGACCGCTCTCGGGCTGCTGACCGGCGGCCGTGGAGATGCCGGCCGGGTGCGGGCGGGTGTCGACAGGGCGGTGGTGGAGGCCCGGATCTCCGGTCCGCTGGCCCCCCACCCGGCCCGCATCCTCGACGCGGTCGGCGGCACGGCCGACGATGACGGATCGGTCATCCTGGTGCGCTCGGTCGGGGCCGACGGCCGGTCAAGGGCCCATATCGGTGGTCGGTCCGCACCCCTGGGCACGCTCGCCGAGATCACCGATCCACTCATCGCGGTGCACGGGCAGTCCGAGGCGATCGGCCTGCTCCGCGGGCCCCAGCAGCGGGCGGTTCTCGACCGGTTCGCCGGGGCAGATGCAGATCTGGCCACCTACCGGTCGGCCAGGGCGGACTGGCAGGCGGCGGCTGCCGATCTGGCCGACCGGACCAACAACGCCCTGCAGCGGGCCCAGCGTGAGCAGCTGCTCCGTCTGGGGCTCGACGAGATCGGCAAGGTCGATCCTCGCCCGGCCGAGGATGTGGAGCTGGTCGCCGAGGTACGGCGGCTGGACAACGCAGACTCGCTGCGCTCCGGAGCGCAGGCTGCCCTGGACGCGCTCACCGGCGACATCGTTTCCGACGGCTCGAATGCCGTCAGCCTGATCGAGGGCGCCCGCAAGGTGCTCGAGGTGGCCGGCGACGGACGCCTGGACGCACTGGCCGCCCAGTTGCACGAAGTGTCGGCGGTACTCGTGGACACGTCGTCGGATCTCAGCGGCTTTCTCGGCGAACTCGACGCCGACCCCGCCAGGTTGGACGAGCTGATGTCCAGGCAATCGGTACTGCGTAGCCTGACCAGGCGCTATGGCGCGGATATCGATGCAGTGCTGAGCTGGCGCGCCCAGGCGCAGGCCGAGTTGCAGAGCCTCGACTCGTCCGAGGGTGCCCTCGCCGAGCTGCGCAAGCGGTGCGACGAGCTGGCCGCTCAGGTCGCTGTGACCGCGGCAGCGCTGACCCGGCGCCGGACGGCGGCGGCCGCACGGCTGGGCAAGCAGGCAACGGCGGAACTGGTCCATCTGGCGATGGGCCGGGCCACCCTGCTGGTCAACGTCACCCCCCGGGCCGCCGATCCGTCGGCTACCGACTCCCTGCGGGTCGGTAACGGCTGGGTCGCGGCGGGGGCGGACGGTGTCGATCAGGTCGAGTTCGCGATGATCGCCCATCCCGGCGCTCCCGAACTCCCGATCGCCAAAGGTGCGTCGGGGGGTGAGCTGTCCAGAGTGATGCTGGCCGTCGAGGTGGTTCTGGCGGACGCGGATCCGGTCGCGACCATGGTGTTCGACGAGGTGGATGCCGGCGTCGGCGGTCGAGCCGCCACCGAGATCGGCCGCCGGTTGGCCATGCTTGCTGGTGATCATCAGGTCATCGTCGTCACCCATCTGGCGCAGGTCGCCGCGTTCGCCGATCGGCACTACCTGGTGGATGCCGGCCCGGGTGATCAGGTGGGTTCGTCCGCGGTCAGGCAGGTCACCGGACCACAGCGGGAGCTCGAACTGGCCCGCATGCTGGGCGGCACTGACGGAGCGACAGCCCGGGCCCATGCGGCCGACCTGCTGACCTCGGCCGGGAGTCCGCGGCCGCGGAAAGCGAAATCTTGACCGGTGATGAGCCAAGGTTTCGCCGCGCCTCCCGCGTTTTTAAGGGTCGGGCTGTCACCATCGGCTCATGAAACTCTTGTCACGCCAGTCACGCGCATTGCCAGGAGTCACAGGCGTGGCGCGGGTGTCGCGGCGCAGCGGAACCCTGCTCAGCAAGCTCAGTGAAGGCAATATCGCGGTGATCGACCATATCGACATCGACAGGGCCACGGCGGATGCGATGGTCAAGGCAGGCGTGAGCGCGGTCGTGAACTCGGCGCCGTCGATCTCCGGGCGGTACCCGAACCTCGGTCCGGAAATCCTCGTCGCCTCCGGGGTGATCCTGATCGACGACGTCGGTGAGAAGATCTTCACCCGGCTCAAGGACGGGGCCAAGATCCGCCTGGACGGTGCATCGATCTTCCAGGGCGAGGAACTGATCGCCGAGGGTGTCGAGCAGACGCCGGAATCCGTGGCAGACCTGCTGATCGAGGCCAAGGCCGGGATGTCGGCGCAGCTGGAAGCATTTGCGGCCAACGCCATCGAGTACATGAAGCGCGAACGGACGCTGTTGCTGGACGGGGTCGGCATCCCGGAGATCTCCACCAAGATCGCCGGGCGGCAGGTGCTGATCGTCGCGGCGGGTGCGGATACCAGAGCCGAATTGAAATCGATCAAGAAGTACATCTCCGACTACCACCCGGTGTTGATCGGAGTGGACGGGGGGGCCGATGCGCTTCGGCAGGCCGGCTACAAGCCGCAACTCATCATCGGCAACCCCGAGGAGATCGGGCCGGACACCCTTCGCGGTGGCGCCGAGGTGGTCATCCCAGCCGACATCGATGGTCACGCACCAGGTCTGGAACGGCTACAGG
Organism: Mycobacteriales bacterium; assembly: GCA_038229825.1. GTDB lineage: Bacteria > Actinomycetota > Actinomycetes > Mycobacteriales > Nakamurellaceae > Nakamurella. Next base: position 51,272 of record JBBROB010000022.1, on the reverse strand, counting down.
ATCTCGGTTTGGGGGCGGTGACCTTCCCCGCGACCGGTACCACCGAGGACCTCGCGCTGCTACTTGCCGACGCGCGGGAGGCCAGTCTGATCGTCACCGTCGGAATGCACACCACGCTGACCGACCTGCTGGATCACAAGGGCGGTGCGGCGTCCACCTTCCTGGTGCGCATGCGGGTGGCCAACAAGGTAGTGGAGGCGCCGGCAGTCGCGAGGCTCTACAAGGCGCGCATCTCCTGGTGGGTGGTGATGCTGCTGGTCATCGCGGCGGTGGCGGCCATCGTCGGCGCGCTCCTGGTCTCGGACGTTTCGCATACCTACATCGATCTCGCCCGGCAGTGGTGGAACGACTTCGTCAATTGGGTCAAGGGGCTGTTCTGATGATTTCCATGCGCTATCACATCGTGTCGCTGGCCGCGATCTTCCTGGCCCTGGCCCTGGGGATCGTGCTGGGCGCGACGAAGATCTCGTCACCGATCCTGGCCGGCCTGCAGACTGACAAGACCGACCTCGCCAGCCAGAACGACTCGTTGACCAGCACCAACAGTTCGCTGACGGCGAGAGTCTCCTCCGACGACAAGTTCGCCTCCGCGGTGGCGAACCTGACCGTGCGCGGCACCCTGCCGAACGCCACAGTCGTGCTGATCACCACGTCCGATGCGGATCCCGGTGACCGGGATGCGGTGTTGTCCCTGCTCACCAGGGCCGGAGCGAAGGTCACAGCGCAGCTCCAGCTCACCGCTGCCTTCTCCGACCCCGGCCGCGCCGGTGACCTCCGCACCCTGTCCGCCCGGATGCTGCCTACCGGAGCGAAGCTACCGGCGGTCTCCCAGGTCGGGGCGGTCGCGGGTGGCCTGCTGGCCTCCGTGTTGCTGACCGACAAGACCGGCAAGACCACCACCAAGGCCGCTCAGGCCACCTCGGCGCTATCCGCCTTCGCGAGTGGCGGATTCCTGCAGGCCTCCGGCACCGTGGTGCCCGGCCGACTGGTGGTCATCCTGACCGGCGCCGCGGTCACCGGTGGATCTGAAGCGGACCGGGCCGCTGCCGTCGCCGATCTGGCCACCCAGCTCAAGCAGTCGGCCGGCGGTGTCGTCGTGGCCGGCCGAGCCGGCTCCGAGAGTGCGACCGGGACGGTCGGCGTGATCAGAACCAACACGGCGAGCAGCGCAGCAGTGACGACAGTCGACGACGTCGACACCCAGTCCGGCCGACTGGCAACGGTGCTCGGCCTGGTGGAGCAGAACGGCGGGGGAGTGGGCCGCTACGGGTTCGCCGCCAGCGCCCAGGCGCAGATCCCGACCCTCGGAGTCGGCTGACCTCAGTCAGGCATGATCCCGCCGGTCGCGACGGCTTGTGCGAGCTGCGGCAGCTGACGCCCGTCGATGGTGTGGCCACCGTCGTGTGCGAGCAGCGTGACATGCGCATTCATTGCTCGAAGCTGGTCGACCAGGGTGGTGGTCTGGTCGGCGGTCGCCATCGGATCGAAGCGACCGTTGGCCACTACCACCCACTTCCCGGTGAGGTCGACCCCGGTCGGCGGGTGCTGGAACGGAACCATCGCGGCCAGCAGTACGGCGCCGGCTAGTATCTCCGGACGCCGCATCAGCATCGCCGAGGCGATGTTGGCCCCATTGGAGAACCCCACCGCGACAAAGCTGCCCGGTTGTATGCCGTGTGCCGCACCCGTCTCCAGCACGAAGTCAGCGAGTTCGTCAGTCCGGAGCGCGAGGTCCCGCTCGTCGAAGACGCCCTCGGCCCGCCGCCGGAAGAACCGCGGCATGGTTCCTTCCAGCACCGTGCCTCGGGGTGAGAGGACCGGGGACTGAGGGGAGATCCGTTCGGCCAGCGGCAGCAGATCGTATTCATCCCCGCCGGTGCCGTGCAGCATCAGCAGTGGCGGGTGAGCCGTGCCGTCCCGCCAGATGTGCGGTCGCAGCGCGCCGGTCATGCCGGATCTACCGTCAGGTCGGGATTTCCGGTCAGGTCGGGCAGGGTGATCGGGGGCAGGGCGCGGGCGATCTGCTCGCGGTTCGGCTCCAGCCACGGCGGCAGCTTCAGCGAGCGCCCGAGCTCCAGTAGCGGTTCGTCGATATCGAAACCTGGTGCGTCCGTGGCGATTTCGAACAGGACCCCACCGGGCTCGCGGAAGTAGATCGACTTGAAGTACTGCCGGTCCAGGATCTCGGTGACGCGCACGCCGGCCTCGACGAGCTGGTGCTGCCACCCGGTCATGGTCGCCAGGTCCGGTGCGCGGAAGGCGACGTGGTGCACGGTGCCGCCGGCCTGATAGCCGCGCTCGCGGGCTCCGCCCGTGAGGTCGACCAGTGCGCCGGCGTCTCCGGCAGCCATCTGGAAGCGGCTGCGTCCACTCTGCTGGCCGGCTGCGCCCATCCCCAGCAGGTCGGTCAGCATGCCTGCGGTCGGGTCGAGCAGCCGTTCGCTCATGGTGACCGAGTGCAACCCGCGTACCGCATGTTCTGCCGGAATGCTGGCGACGCCGTCCCAGCCGGAGCGCCGATCGCCGTCAGCCGCGACCAGGTCGAGCACCATGCCGTCGGGGTCGCGCAGGGTCAGCACCTCTTCGGCATCACGGGTGATCGGAGCGTCGACGTCCACCTTCAAGGCCTTCAGGCGGTCGTGCCACCAGCTCAGCGACGAGCCGGGAACGCTGAACGCCGTAGCCGACGTCATGCCGGCGCCCTGTCGTCCGCGCGGTACATCGGGCCATGGAAAGAAGGTGAGAATGCTGGATGGGGTGCCTTTTTCGTCACCGTAGTACAGATGCCAGGAGTCCGGCGCGTCGAAGTTGACCGTCCGCTTGATCAGCCTGAGTCCGAGGACCCTGGTGTAGAAATCAACGTTCTGTTGCGGAGCCGATGCGATGGCGGTGACGTGGTGCAGGCCTTCGGGGGCGATGGTGGTCATTGGTGTCCTTCCGGGTGCTTGTAGCGACAGCACGTGTAACCGCGGTCGGATCATATATCTTCCCAAGAAGATATTACTGCTGCCGGATGGAGTCAACGGACCGACCAGCAGACACAATGAGGACAACCAGAGCTAACTTCGCAGACAGGGAGGGGCCACGGGTGAGCACACGCCGAGCCTCCGTTGCGGCCGTTCCTGATGACCGCGACCTGGTCAGCTGGTGGGGCCACGTCATCGAGGGATTCCACCGCACGCACTCCCGGATCGCGCGTCCGGTCGAGCAGCAGTTCGGGTTGGCCGCGGCCCCGGCGGAGGTGATCCTTCGACTCGGCCGTACCCCCTCACATCGTCTTGCCATGTCCCAGATCGCCAAGGAGACGGCGCTGACCAGTGGCGGATTCACTAAACTTGCCGACCGGCTCATCGGAACCGGACTGGTCGAGCGGGCGCGGCACCAGGAGGACCGCCGGATGATCTACCTGCAACTCACCGCACGCGGCATCGAGGTCGCCGACCAGGTCGAAGCATTGACTGCGCAGGCCCTGCGGGCGGAGTTGCTGCGGGTGATCGGAGTGGCCGGCGCCCGGGAGTTGAGCTCGCTCATGCTGCGATTGCGGGACGCGCCGGACGACTGATGGCAGCGGGCGAAGCGTCGCCGAAGTGTTAGGGTGAAATCCCGTGGAGCGTTGGCCATCAGGTCGGACGCCGAGCATCGAGAATGACTTGGTCTTCGAGCACACGGGGAGTCGCCTTGCCGGTATCGGTACGCACCACCAAACACATCTTCGTCACCGGTGGAGTGGCCTCCTCCCTTGGCAAGGGACTGACGGCGTCCAGCCTCGGCCGACTGCTGACCTCCCGCGGACTGCGGGTCACCATGCAGAAGCTGGATCCCTACCTCAACGTCGATCCCGGCACGATGAACCCGTTCCAGCACGGTGAGGTCTTCGTCACCGAGGACGGCACCGAGGCCGATCTGGACATCGGTCACTACGAGCGGTTTCTGGACCGCAATCTGTCCGCCGATGCCAACGTCACCACCGGCAAGGTCTACTCACGCGTCATTGCCAGGGAACGTCGCGGCGAATACCTCGGCGATACGGTGCAGGTCATCCCGCACATCACCAATGAGATCAAGGACCGGATCACCGCCATGGCCGAGCCGGGCCCCGACGGTAACAGCCCGGATGTCGTCATTACCGAGATCGGTGGCACCGTCGGCGATATCGAATCACTGCCGTTCCTGGAGGCGGCGCGTCAGGTGCGTCATGACCTCGGCCGCGACCACGTCTTCTTCCTGCACGTGTCGTTGATCCCGTACCTGGCACCCTCCGGGGAACTCAAGACCAAGCCGACCCAGCACTCGGTGGCGGCCCTGCGCAACATCGGCATCCAGCCGGACGCGCTGGTCTGCCGCGCGGACCGCGACATCCCGGAGGGCCTCAAGCGCAAGATCTCGCTGATGTGCGACGTGGACGCGGAGGCGGTCATCGCCTGCCCGGATGCCAAATCGATCTACGACATCCCGAAGGTGCTGCACACCGAGGGACTCGACGCGTACGTGGTGCGCCGGCTCGGGTTGTCGTTCAAGGACGTGGACTGGACGCTCTGGGGCGAGCTGCTCGAGCGGGTCCACCACCCGTCGGAAACGGTGCGGATCGCCCTGGTGGGCAAGTACATCGACCTGCCGGACGCCTACCTCTCTGTCACGGAGGCGCTGCGCGCCGGCGGTTTCGGCAACAACGCGAAGGTGGAGATCGTCTGGGTTGCCTCCGACAGCTGCGTCACCCCGGCGGGCGCCGCTGCCGCCCTCGGCGACGTGCAGGGGGTGCTGATCCCGGGCGGCTTCGGAGTCCGCGGGATCGAAGGCAAGGTCGGCGCGATCCACTACGCACGGACCAACAAGATTCCGTTGCTGGGGCTGTGTCTGGGACTGCAGTGCATCGTCATCGAAGTCGCCAGGAACCTGGCCGGGCTGGGCGGGGCCAACTCCGCCGAATTCGACGCCAACGCCGCAGATCCGGTCATCGCGACAATGGCCGACCAGACCGACGTGGTATCCGGCATCCGGGACATGGGGGGAACGATGCGGCTGGGTTCCTACCCGGCGCGACTGGCCCCCGGCAGTCTGGTCGCCGAGATCTACGGATCGACCTCGGTCACCGAGCGGCACCGGCACCGCTACGAGGTGAACAACGCCTATCGCGACCGACTGGAGCACGCCGGCCTTCATCTGTCCGGGGTGTCGCCGGACTCTTCGCTGGTGGAATTCGTCGAACTGGACCGCTCGCAGCACCCGTACCTGGTCGCGACGCAGGCTCACCCGGAGTTCAAGTCGCGTCCCACCCGGCCGCACCCGCTGTTCTCCTCATTTGTCCGGGCAGCCCTGGACTATCTGGAATCCGAGCGGTTGCCGCTCACCGCCGCCGACCTGGTCGAGGTGGTCGGCGCCGTGGAGGTGCCGGTGGCGGCCGGGTGAGCGCACCGGAGGTCTTCTCGGTACAGAAGAGCCGGCTGGAGTTCGAGGGCAGAATCGCCAGGGTGCGCATCGACACCGTGGTGATGCCCGGGGGCGGTACGGCCGATCGGGAGGTGGTCGAACACGATCGGGCCGTTGCGATCGTGGCCATCGACGAGGACAACCAGGTCATCCTCATCGAGCAGTACCGTCATCCGCTGCGCCGCCGGCTGTGGGAGCTACCGGCCGGATTGATGGACGTCAGCGGCGAGGGCGCGCAGTCCACCGCGGCGCGCGAACTCGGCGAGGAGACCGGACTGGCCGCAGCCGACTGGTCGGTGCTGCTGGACGTCGCTGCGTCACCTGGGTTCACCGACGAGGTGGTCAGGATCTTCCTGGCCACCGGCCTGACCGACATCGGGCGGCAGGGAGTCGTCGAGCACGAGGAAGCAGATCTCAAGATCGTCCGGGTTCCGCTGCAGACCGCCGTGCGTGGGGCGTTGGCCGGCCAGATCGTGAACGCCTCTGCGGTGGCGGGCCTGCTCGCTGCGTCGATCGTGCGGGGAGTGCTTCCTGCTCCCGGACTGGTGCTCCGGCCGGCGGATGATCCGTGGACCAGCGGCGCCGGCGTCGTGCACCTCGGCGACGGGGTGCCGGATGCACCGGCGCTCGGGTGACGGTGGTCGCGTCGCTGTCCGCCATCGCCGGCGCAGCGGAGGCTGCTGCCCCGGAAATTCCGCAGCCCACCGAGGCACTGCGAACCGCACTGCGGGGTTATCTCGATCACCTCGCCGTCGAACGCGGTGTGGCCCGCAACACCCTGCTGGCCTATCGCCGCGATCTCGAGCGGTACCTGTCGTACTGCGCGACCAACGGGGTCTCGGCGGTGGGGGACATCCGGGCCGACCACGTCAGCGGTTATCTGGTGTCACTGCGGGAGGGGTGGCTCGGGCATCCGGCGTTGGCGGCATCGTCCGCTGCCAGGGCCGTGGTGGCGGTGCGCGGGTGGCATCGTTTCCTGCTCGCCGAATCCGCCACCGCCGGTGACCCCTCCGGGGATGTCCACCCGCCGACCGCGGGCCGGCGGTTGCCGAAGGCGCTGCCGGTGGAGCTGATCACCGCGATCCTCGAATCCGCCTCTGGGGACGACCCGCGGTCGCTTCGGGACAGAGCGCTGCTGGAGTTCCTCTACGCCACCGGCGCCAGGATCAGCGAAGCCGTCGGTCTGGATGTCGACGATCTCCCGGGCCTCGCGCGGCCGGTGGTTCGCCTGCGCGGCAAGGGATCCAAGGAGCGGATGGTCCCGGTCGGATCGTTCGCCACCGCCGCACTGTCGGCCTACCTTGTCCGCGGCCGAGCGGCGCTCGCGGCCTCCGGAAAAGGCAGTCATGCGGTCTTTCTCAACGTAAGGGGTGGTCGGTTGTCCCGCCAGTCTGCCTGGCAGGTGCTGCGCGACGCCGCCGACAAATCCGGCGTGTCCGCCGAGCGAGGCCCGGTGTCCCCGCACACCCTGCGCCATTCGTTCGCCACCCACCTGCTGGAGGGCGGGGCCGATGTCCGGTCGGTCCAGGAACTGCTGGGGCACGCATCGGTGACGACCACCCAGATCTACACCCTGGTCACGGTCGACGCGCTGCGTGAGGTCTACGCAATGGCTCATCCGCGAGCGCTGTGAGCCGACGGCAAGTGGCGGCCCGTCGGCCAGCGTCGAATTCCGGGCTGGGGTCGGCGAGGCTGCGATCTGCAGGTGGAGGCGGCCGCGAAGTTGCCGCGCTGTGCGGGTCGCATTGGTTCTTTCGGTGCTGCCCCCTTACCCTGAGGTGGTCGTCGGGATGACGACTGGAGACGAAGTGGGAGTATCGGGACCGATGAGCCATCCGGACGACGCTGCGTGGATCGCCGCCGCCGGGGCACCTCGACCGGCCACCGCTGACTGGCACGGTTTCGACGGGCTGGATCAGTCGGTCCCCGACGGGCTGGATCAGTCGGTTTCCGACGGGCTGGATCAGTCGGTCCCCGACGGTGCGCTCGTGGAGACGACCACACCGGCGGAACAGGAAGTCGTTCCGGCGTTGATCCCCAGACCGGAGCCGGCGAGTGCCGAACTGGGTCCCACCGCCCGCCCGCGCCGCCACATCCCCGAACCGGCCGTGCTCAACTCGCACGGCCCGGCCAGGGTCATCGCGCTCTGCAACCAGAAGGGCGGGGTCGGCAAGACCACCTCGACCCTCAATCTGGGCGCAGCGCTGGCCGAGTACGGCCGCCGTGTGCTGCTGGTGGACTTCGACCCGCAGGGCGCCCTGTCCGCCGGGCTCGGGATCGCCTCGCACGACCTCGACCGCACCATCTACAACCTGATGCTGGAGAAGAACACTCTCATCACCGACGTGCTGGTCCCCACCCGCATCGACGGAATGGACCTGCTGCCGGCGAACATCGACCTGTCGGCCGCCGAAGTTCAGCTGATCAACGAGGTCGGCCGTGAACATACGCTGGCCAGGGCGATCCGGCCGATGCTGCACGAATACGACTACATCCTGATCGACTGCCAGCCCTCCCTCGGACTGCTCACCGTCAATGCGCTGGCCTGTGCCAACGGCGTCATCATGCCGGTCGCGGCAGAGTTCTTCTCGCTGCGCGGAGTCGCGCTGCTGGTGGACACCATCGACAAGGTGAAGGACCGGATCAACCCGGACCTGACCATCGACGGTGTGCTGGTGACCATGTTCGACGGCCGGACCGTGCACGCCAGAGACGTCGTCGCGATGCTGGTGCAGCGGTTCGGCGACGATGTCTACGACACGGTGATCTCGCGAACGGTGAAGTTCCCGGAGACGACGGTCGCCGGCGAACCCATCACCACCTATGCATCGACTTCACCCGCTGCAGATGCCTTCCGCACTCTCGCCCGGGAAGTGATCGCAAGATGACCGCGCGGGCGGGGGTCATCACCCCGGCCGCCAGGTCGCTGGAATCTCAGGTTTCTTCGGAGCCGACCGGCGCGCGGCCGTCATTCCACGTGCACCTGGAGAACTTCCAGGGGCCCTTCGATCTGCTGTTGCATTTGATCGGCCAGCATCGAATGGATGTCACCGAGGTGGCACTGCACACCGTCACCGACGATTTCATCCGCCATATCCGCACCATGGGCAAAGACGTGGATCTAGGGGTGGTCACCGAGTTCCTGGTGGTCGCCGCCACCCTGCTGGATCTGAAGGCCGCCCGGCTGCTGCCCGACGGAGAGGTCGAGGACAACGCCGACATCGATCTACTCGAGGCCAGGGACCTGCTGTTCGCGCGGCTCCTTGCCTACCGTGCCTACCAGCAGGTCACCGTGCTGTTCCAGGAGCTGGAAGCGGCGGCGCTGCGGCGGTACCCACGGGCGGTCACCCTCGAGGACCGGTACCTCGGATTGCTGCCAGAGGTCGAGTTCGGCATGGACGCGCAGGGTTTCGCGGAATTCGCCACCGCCGTCTTCCAGCCGAAGCCCCTGCCGCCCGGGGTCTCCCTGGACCACATTCATTCGTCGCCGGTGTCGGTGGCACTGCACACCGCGGCGATCCGGGACATTCTGTCCGCCCGCGGGCGGGCGACCTTCGGTGAGTTGATTGCCGGCTGCACCCACACGAACGAGGTGGTAGCCCGATTCCTGGGCCTGCTGAACCTCTACCGGGAGGCGGCTGTCGCCTTCGACCAGCCGGAACCCCTTGGCCTGCTGACGGTCCGGTGGACCGGTGACGTGCCGGACGCCTCGGCTGTCATCGTCGACGAGGAGTACGAGTGAGTGCCCCCGACGTCGTCGCCGATGCAGACGTGGTGGGCGCGCTGGAGGCGGTGCTACTGGTCGTCGACTCGCCGGTCAGCGAGGCGGCTCTGGCGACCGCGATCGGCCACGGTTCCGATCGGGTCCATGTCGAACTGATCGCCCTCGCTGGTCGCTACACCGACGCCGGGTCGGGCATCGAACTGCGGGAGATCGGTGGCGGATGGCGCTTCTACACCCGTGACCGATTCGCGCCGGTGGTCGAGCGGTTCGTGCTGGACGGTCAGCAGAGCCGGCTGTCAAGGGCCGCCCTGGAGACCCTGGCTGTCATCGCCTACCGGCAACCGGTGACCAGAGCCAGGATCGCCGGTGTCCGCGGTGTGAACGTCGACGGCGTCGTCCGCACGTTGCTCGCCCGCGGGCTGATCGAAGAAGTCGGGCAGGACGCCGAAACCGGTGGACTGCTGTACCGCACCACCGAGCTGTTCATCGAACGGCTCGGGCTTTCCAGCCTCGAGGATCTTCCCTCCCTTGGCCCCCTGCTCCCGGAAATAGACACCATCGAAGATGACTGACAACTCAGCTGCCAAGCGGCGGAATCCCTCCACCCGCCTGAAGAACACCGGACGGATCAACGCCGGCGACCTCGACCCGGACGACGGCAACGCCGAGGGCGTCCGGCTGCAGAAGGTGCTCGCGGCCGCCGGCGTCGCCTCCCGTCGCAAGGCCGAGGAACTGATCCGGTTGGGCCGGGTGAAGGTCGACGGCATCGTGGTGAAGGAAATGGGGCTGCGTATCGACCCGGACAAGGCGGTGGTGCACGTCGACGGGAACCGGATCGTGCTGCGCGAGGACCAGGTGTACCTGGCGCTGAACAAGATGCCCGGCATGCTGTCGACGATGTCCGACGAGCTGGGCCGCCCGCACATCGGCCAGCTGCTCGGGGACCGGCCGGAGCGGCTGTTCCACGTCGGCCGGCTGGACATGGACTCCGAGGGCCTGCTGCTGCTGACCAATGACGGCGAGCTCGCGCACCGGCTCACCCACCCGTCCTACAACGTGATGAAGACTTACATGGCGGAGATACCGGGCCCGGTGCCGAGGGATCTGGGCCGTCGGCTGCGGGCCGGCGTCGAGCTCGATGACGGCATCGCCAAGGTGGATCACTTCGAGGTGGTGGACCTCCACGCCGGGCGGGCCGTGGTCGAGGTGGTGTTGCACGAGGGGCGCAAGCACATCGTCCGCCGGTTGCTCGCAGAGGTGGGCCACCCGGTGTCCCGGCTGGTCCGCACCAAGATCGGCGAGGTGCAGCTGGGGCATCAGCGTCCAGGCACGCTTCGCAAGCTGAACCCGGTGGAGATCGCGCTGCTGTACAAGGCGGCCGGCCTGTGAGTCAGGGTTTCCCGGGCCCGGGCGCCTACCGAGCCGTGTCCAGCGGCGAAAGGTCCGGCGAGGCAGGAACTTTCATCATCGCGATCGACGGTCCGTCCGGCACCGGTAAGTCGACCGTTGCTCGTCGGGTGGCGACCGAATTGAATGCCGGCTACCTGGACACCGGCGCCATGTACCGGATGGTGACGCTGGCTGTGCTGCGGGCCGGCGCGGATCCGGTCAACGACACCGCGGTGGTGGAAGTGTTGGAGGGCCTGACCTTTTCCTCCCCGTTGATCCCCGGCCGGCAGCGTCACCTGCTGGGCGGCCAAGACGTGACCGACGAGATCCGTGGCCGTCAGGTGACTCTCGCGGTCACTCCGGTATCGGCGAACCCGCACGTGCGGGCCTGGCTGTTCGACCGCCAACAACTGCTGGCGCATTCCGGCCGGATGGTGGTCGAGGGCAGGGACATCGGCACCGTGATCGCGCCGACCGCCGACCTGAAGATCTACCTGACCGCGGATGCCGCCGAGCGGGCCCGTCGACGGCATACCCAGAATGTCGGCGCCGCAGTCGGGTCAGGTTCGGCTGGGCTCGATCTCGCGGCGGTGGCGCAGGATCTGCATCGACGCGACACGCACGACTCCAATCGTGCGCACGCACCGCTGCAGGCTGCCGCAGATGCCGTCATTCTCGACTCGTCCTCGCTGGAACTGTCCGAAACGGTCACCCGGGTGTTGGAACTGGCTGCGGCCCGGGGCATCCGGTGAGGTGGCGGCATCTCGGCGGATCGGCAGACCCGACGCCCCAACATGCCGGGCACAAGGGCATGGACCGCGGGAGGCGCATCGGAATCGCCTTGTCCCTGTTGCTGTATCGGCAGAAAGTCACCGGAATGGGCCGCGTGCCACCGGCCGGACCGCTGGTGGTGGTGGCGAACCATGCCAACTTCTGGGACGGGCCAGTGCTTTTCGGGGCGCTGCCGCGTCGGGTGTCCTTCCTGATCAAGGCCGAGGCCGTGACCGGCCCGCTGGGTTGGCTGCTCCGCAACGTCGGGCAGTACGCGATCCGTCGCGAGGTGCCGGATCGGAAGCCGTTGTTGGAGGCCCTTTCCCAACTGAAAGCGGGCGGGGCGGTCGGGGTGTTCCCGGAGGGCACCCGCGGTGACGGAAAGGTGCAGAACATCTCCGCGGGAGCCGGTTGGCTGGCCGCGCGGGCAGGCGCGGCCGTGCTGCCGGTCGCGGTGCGCGGCACCGCCCGGCCCGAGGGTGTCGGCCGCAGATTCCGCCCACGGGTGCGGGTGCTGATCGGGGATCCGTTCCCGATTCCGGCCGGTGCCGGCAAGACCGCGGTCGACGCCGCGACGAACTTGATCAGGGATCGGTTGTCCGAGCTGGTTGCCCAGCTGGATCACGCGATCAGCGTCACTTCAGAGGAAAAGGCAGACAAATGAGTGAGTTCAGCGACGGGATCGCCGAAACATCGGCGGGGGACGGGATCTGGTCGGAGGAGACCGAGTTCGCCGGCTGGGAGGATGTCGGCGACGGTGACGGCGACGGGGGACCGGTCGTTCCGGCGCCGACGCTGGCCATCGTCGGTCGGCCGAACGTAGGCAAGTCGACGTTGGTCAACCGGATCATCGGCCGGCGGGAAGCTGTCGTGCAGGACATCCCGGGGGTGACCCGCGACCGGGTGTCCTATGAAGCGCTCTGGGCCGGCCGCCGGTTCACCGTTGTCGACACCGGCGGCTGGGAGCCCGACGCCCAGGGCCTGGCCGGTGAGGTCGCGCTGCAGGCCGAGCGGGCCATGAAGACGACGGACGCCGTGCTGGTGGTGGTGGACGCCGCGGTCGGCGCGACCACCACCGACGAGGCCATCGCCAAGGTGCTCCGGCGGTCCAAGGTGCCGGTGATCCTGGTGGCCAACAAGGTCGACGACGAGCGAACCCTGGCCGATGCCGCCGCCCTGTGGAACCTGGGTCTGGGCGAGCCGTTTCCGGTGTCGGCGCTCCACGGACGCGGCTCGGGCGACCTGTTGGACGCGATCATGGCGGCGCTGCCGGAGGCACCGTCAGAGTTCGCTGCCAACCAGGGCGGCCCCCGCCGGGTGGCTCTGCTGGGTAAACCGAATGTGGGTAAATCCTCGCTGCTGAACAAGCTTTCGGGCGAGTCGAGGTCTGTCGTCGACTCGGTCGCCGGTACCACTATCGACCCGGTCGACTCGTTGGTCGAGCTGGACGGCGAGATCTGGCGGTTCGTCGACACGGCCGGGTTGCGCAAGCGGGTGCACCAGGCCAAGGGCATGGAGTTCTATGCGTCGCTGCGCACCCAGTCGGCGCTGGAATCGGCAGAGGTCGCGGTGGTGCTGGTGGATTCGTCGGAGCCGCTGTCCGAGCAGGATCAGCGGATCATCACCATGGTCATCGAATCCGGCCGGGCGCTGGTGATCGCGATGAACAAGGCTGATCTGGTCGACGGGGACCGGCGTCTGGAGATCGAACGGGAGTTGGACCGCGATCTGAACCGGGTGCAGTGGGCCGAGGTCATCAACATCTCCGCCAAGACCGGGCGGGCCGTTCATCGGCTGGCTCCGGCGCTGCGCACGGCGTTGGACTCCTGGGATCGTCGCATCCCGACCGGCCGGCTGAACAGCTGGCTGGGCACGCTGATCCAGGCGACCCCGCCGCCGGTGCGCGGTGGCAAGCAGCCCAGGGTGATGTTCGCGACGCAGGCCGGCAACCGGCCGCCGACGTTCGTGCTGTTCACCACCGGATTCCTGGAGGCCGGCTATCGCCGCTTCATCGAGCGGCGGCTGCGGGAGGACTTCGGCTTCAAGGGTTCTCCGGTTCGGGTGAACGTGCGGGTCCGGGAGAAGCGCGGCGCGAAGAAGTAGCTGAATCCGATTTTGGCCGTGGCATCGGCACCTGGCGGCTGCGGCTACTCGGGAAGCGCGGTCTTGCCTGCCGGGAGCAGTCCGGCCGCGATCAGCTCGACGGTGACGGCCACCGCGATGGCCTGCACCAGCAGCAGTGCGACCAGCACCAGCACCTGGGTGGCGCCCGCCTGCCAGGGCGATGCACCGGCCAGGAGCACGCCGACGAACGCTCCGGGCAGGGTCACCAGACCGACGGTGCGGGTCTGGTCCATCCCCGGGATGAGGGCAAGGGCGGCGGTCGGCCGGGCAACCAGGATGACCGCCTCCCGCCGGAGCAGGCCGATCGACAGGGCTGCTTCGTATTCGCCCTTCCGGACGGCGAGTTCGTCGACCGTCCGTCGTCCGGCCAGTGACGTCGCGGTCATCGCGCCGCCGATCAGAATGCCGGCGCTCGGCAACACCGCGATCGGCTGCAGCGGAACGACGGTACTCGCCAGGATCAGCGCCAGCGCCGGGATCAGCCCTGACAGGATCGGCACCACCGCCCACCAGGAACTCCACTTCAATGAGCCGGTGATCCGCTTCGCCGAGGTGCCGCCGCCGACCAGCACCATGAGGGTGAGAAAGGCGGCGGTCAGCCACAGCGAACGCAGCACGAATCCGATGACGAGCGAGACGCCCGCGAGTTGGACAACCGCCCTGGCCACCGCGAGCAGGGTGTCCCTGGCCCGACCGAGCTCCATCAGTTTCACGGTCAGTGCGGCCGCGACGGCCAACACAACCAGGAGCACCGCAAGGAGGGGGCCGATCATGACGGTGGTCAGCTGGTACCTCCATGTCGCGGTTCCCGGTCGTCAATTCTGCGGTCTGGACCATCATCCACGCTGCGGTAGTCTGGTCACGCCCGGTGGACCGGGTGGCCGGGATGTGGCGCAGCTTGGTAGCGCACTTGACTGGGGGTCAAGGGGTCGCAGGTTCAAATCCTGTCATCCCGACGGTACAGAAGCCTGTGAACTGCGGAAACGCGGAACATAGGCTTCTCTCGTTTGGGCCACCAGCCATGATTGGTCACGGATTGGTCACACATGGTTCAGAAGTATCTATCTTGCGCGGGCGCGGTACGAGCGCTGGAGAGGCCTTCGCGGCTTGCCAACACCCTTCAGCGGCGCCGTTGGCGACACGCCCAGGCTGGAACAGCGTGACTGCCCGAGTCCATCGCGTCCGCCTGATACACGGCCAGTAATGCGATACCCGATGATGCCGACGGGCCGATGGTTCAAAAACGCGACCAGGCTCGGATCGACTGGCCGCGGATTGAGGCAGGGCTGAGCTCGCTCGTCTACGGGGGGTTGGCGGGGTTGTCCGCTGATCGGGGGATGCGGGGTTCGTGCGCGGCGTGGACCGGTCGGTTGAAGGGGGGCGGGGGTGTGGTCGGCGAAAGTTGGTTCATCACCCAGCGGGCCCGAATCCAGAAGGCCCGCACCTTTTGAAGGAGATGGACCATGCAGAAGAACATGATTGTCAAGGCGACCGCCGTGGTGTTGGCGGCTGGTGTCGCTGCGATGTTGGCGGCCGGCTCGGCGTCGGCGGCCACACCGGTGGCGACGCCCCGGGGTGCGCACGCCACGAAGGTCGGGAGGGTCCAGGAGGTCGATCGTCACACCGTCACCCTGGTCAACATGACGCCGTATGAATGGACGTTGGACCCGCTCACCAACTACGGCGGCCCCAGCTACCACCAGTGGCCGGCCGAGGCGACCGGGCCGACCCAGACGCTGGAGCCCGGTCAGCAGGAGGGAATCCAGACGACGATGGATGCTTTCCAGTTCGCGCCGATGTACGTGCAGTACAACTTCACCGACGTCAATGGTGGGCAGCACATCGTGAAGTTCCAGACGCAGGCCTCGGCGCTCAATTGGGGCCAGAGCATCGTGATGTGTGCCGCGGACGGCGACGACAACCGCTCGGTGTTTTCGACCGTCTTCAACATGGTCGAGTACAACAACACCAGTGACCCGGTGACCATCGCCGCGGGCTTGAACCAGCCGGCCGAGTTGACGGTCGATGCTACGAAGGAGCCGGCCCGGGCGGCGGCGATCATGCAGGAATTCGCCGACGGGACGAACAAGGGGTACACCCCGACCACCGGGGTCAGCTTCACCCCGGCCACGCAGGCCCCTGCGGAGCAGGTCACCGGTGAGTTCATCAACGGGAGCAGTGAGCCCGCGACGGTCCACCTGTCCCACTCGGTGGCGACCTCTCAGGACACCTCGCTGGGCGCCGAGATCGGGTTTGATGCAGAGTTCAACATGCTGGGCCTGGTCAACGCGGACGCCAGTGTTTCTGTCGACACGAACCACACCTTCGGCACCGAAAATACGGTGGCCGGTACCACGGCGATCGTGCTCCAGCCGGCCGGTGACAAGAGCGGTGAAAGCAACGGATGGATCACCCGGCAGACCCAGGATGGCACCGTGACCGGTGATTTCGACTTCACCAACCAGCTCGGCATCATTTATCACGTCAAGAACGTGACGATCACCGAGCAGGCCATTTCCGATCCGAGCCAGCCGACCCGGTACCAGTACATGTATGGGCAGCGGTGGACCACCGACATCCCGGTCGTCCCCGGCAATTGACATCCAGATAGAACGAACCTTCGCCACAAATACGAAATGACGAGAACCGCTGCCCGTGGGCAGCGGTTCTCGTCATTCTATTTGGCGCGCAGCGGGTGGAACCCGCACCGGCGGCGGGAGGGGGCCTGTCGGCCCCGTTGACCGGAGGTCAATCAAGGCTCATCGCAAGCCGTCGAAATAGCGTCCCAGTCAGCAGGTTTCAAGCAAGGATCCGCGGGTCGGCCGATCGGGGGACACGGGTTTCCTCCGGTGCACCCGCCGAACAACCGACAGGGGCAGGCGGCCCGACCGGGCAATCTTTGTGTTGTCACCGATTGGGTCCCCAATCAACACAACTCACAGATAGCGAGACAGATCATGACCACCACGAACACCACCAATGGCACCGATTCGCGGCGCACATCCATGCGGACCCGGGCGATCGCCGCCGCTGTCATCTTCGCCGGCGTCACCGGCGCCACCCTGGCCCTCACCGGCAGCGCCGACGCTGCCACCGCGGCGCCGCGAGTGTCGGCCGCCTCGGCGTCGGCCACCGTGATCGACGCCGTGAAGGACCCAGCCGGCGCCAAGGCGGCCATGGCCCTGTTCGACGACGCCACCAACAAGTCCTTCACCAACACCACCGATCCCACCTTCAGCACGACCGGGTGGACAGTGGCGCCCGGCGGTTTGGCCGAGCAGAACAACGCACCTGTTGGTGGTTCGCTCGAACCCGAGGAATACAGCGTCAGCAACGCCACGACCTCATCATGGTCGTTGGGCGGCTCGATCGGCGCCAAGATGGGCGGCGGCATCGGCTTCGCCGAAGCGTCGGTCAGCCTGAAGCTGTCCGCCTCACACACCTGGGGAACAACCACCGCCGACACCGTCGTCATCGACACCGAGGTTGCACCGCAGCAAGTGGTCTGGGTCGAAGAATCC
The DNA here is from genome assembly GCA_038229825.1 of Mycobacteriales bacterium. Classification (GTDB taxonomy): domain Bacteria; phylum Actinomycetota; class Actinomycetes; order Mycobacteriales; family Nakamurellaceae; genus Nakamurella. The sequence continues at coordinate 34,316 of JBBROB010000022.1, read as the reverse complement.
GACACCGACGCCACGTACACCGGCACGTACAGCTTCACCGCCAACGGCACCAATTACCAGATCGCCAATGTCACGATCACGACCCCGGTCAGCAAGGACAACAACCCGCTGACCTCCGTCAACTACCGCATCGTCCAAGAACCGATCAGCCAGGCCGCCCAAGCATTGGGTGCCGCGAAGGACACGTTCAACGCGCATGCCCTCACCCCGGCCCAGCTCACCGTCCTGGGCAACAAACTCGGACTGGACAAATAGTCCGACACCCACATCAGTCCACCGGAACGGGCCGAGCGCACACCAGTGCGCACGGCCCGTTTTTTGGACCAGCAGACAGGTCTCGCACCAACCGGCAAGGGGGCAACGCCAGATGGGCCGGGTCCGGCCCATCCTCGCCGGAACCGGGAGCGTCGAACATCCGACACGGAGCGGAGCTGACATTCAAAGCCCAGCGCCGTCATTGTTTTCGGCCAAGGCGGCGAGTCGGTCGAGCGAGGCGCGAAGCTTGTCAGCGGTGGTCGCTCGCGCACGGGCAAAGCGCTTCTGGTCCGTCAACTGGGACCAGTCGTAGGTGTGGGTGACACGGGTCTGTGACACGTCGATCGGCTCGAGTTCCCACCGCCACAGGTGCCCTGGCGGCTGCTTACCCGGCTCTGCAGGTCGCCACGCAATGCGCCGGCCCTCGGTGAACTCGACGACGTGGTTTTCCCGCACCGCGCCGTCACCTGTGAGCGTCATGGTGAATACCTCGCCGACATTCCGGATTCGCTGCCCGGCGGCAGCCTGTGCCAGGTTGCCGTTCCCGTCCCAGCGAGGCTGGAGGGCAGGGTCGGCGATGAGCTCGAAGATCCGCTCGGCGGCGGCCGCGATCTCCCTGCTTGCCCCTGCGACGTGCGCAACTTCATCATGATCGGTCATGCCCGACATCCAAGCACCAGGGCAGAACCGGCTGCCAGTGATCGGGTTCGAGCGCCCTCAGGACGTGGGATGGCCACCGAGTTCACGGTGGATGTGGGCGCGAGTGCCGTCTCGATCGAAGATCATGATGAGTTCCGCCGGACCGTCCAGGGCCGCGATGGCGTGCGGTGTCATGGTGGCGAACTCGGCGGCCTCGCCGGTCTCGACCGTGATATCGCGTGTACCAAGAGACAGGCGCACACGTCCCTCGATGACGAAGAACCAGTCGTAACCGGGGTGGACCTTCTGTTGCGCCGATCTGTGGGTCGGTTCGAGTCGCATCTTGACTGCGGTCGTGCTGCTGGTCGGTCTGCTCAGCATCCAGGTGGTGCGCTGACCCGCGCTGCTGGGGCTAGGGCGAATGACGACGTCGTCGTCGCTGTGAATGTCGAGCAGCGCGTCGAGGTCGACCTGCAGGGCCGCGGCCAGCGGCAGCAGGACGTCAAGGCTGATCGCGCGTTTGCCGGTCTCGATGCGGCTGATGGTGGAAGGGCCGAGGTTGGTGCGGGCGGCGAGTTCGTCGAGCGACAGGCCCAGCGTGGTCCGCAGGCTGCGAAGCCGTGTCCGGACAACCTCTTCGATCTCGGTGCGTTGCGCCATCTGTGCTCCTGTCAATCTTGCTAATACTGCAAGCACTCTCGCATATTCCGCGGAGCGGCGCTAGCGTTCGATTCATGAGTGATCGTGTATCTCCTGCCGTCGTTCGGCATTGCGATGTCGCCGTCGTCGGCGGATCGGCCGCCGGTCTTGCTGCCGCACTCCAACTGGTGCGGCAGCGCCGTTCGGTGATCGTCATCGATGCCGACGAGGCACGCAATGCGCCGGCCGCACACATGCACGGCTACCTCGGTCGCGATGGGGGTTCGCCCGCGGAGCTCACCGGCGCAGGTCGTGAGGAGGTGCGCAGCTACGGCGGCGAGGTCCTCACCGGTCGGGTGACTGGTGTGAGCCGCACCGACGACCAGCATTTCCGAGTCGAACTCATCGACGGGACCTGCATCGTCACGCGACGGGTCCTTGCCGCCACCGGCCTGGTCGACGAACTTCCGGACATCGACGGACTGGCGGAGCGCTGGGGGCGGGATGTCATCCACTGCCCGTTCTGTCACGGCTACGAAGTCCGCGACCGGCGCATCGTGCAGATCGTCACCCACCCGATGGGACTGCACACCGCCGGGCTGTTACGCCATCTCAGCGACCGGCTCACGATCGTGCTCGCCAACCAGGTCAGCGTGAACGACGCCGAGATCGATGCGCTGCGCTCGGCCGGCGTGGACGTCCGGTCCGGGTCGGTGAGGCGCATTATCGCGGGCGCCGACGGCAGCGTCACCGCCGTCGAACTCGCTGATCACCACCGCATCGACGCTGATGCGGTGGTCGTCGGTCCTGGCTTCCGGGTGCGCGCCGAGCCGTTCGCCCCGCTCGGTCTTCGGCCGGTGCCGCACCCCAGCGGGCTCGGAGACTTTGTCGAGACCGACCCAACCGGGGGGACCGAAGTACCGGGTCTGTACGCTGCCGGCAACATCACCGACCCGAGTCAACAAGTGTTGCAGGCGGCGGCCGATGGCAGCCGCGTCGGCGCGATGATCAGCCTCAGCCTCTCTGACGAGGATGTCCGGGCCGCCGTCCGACCATCGGGAAATGAAGCCGACTGGGATCATCGCTACGCCGGTGATCGGATGTGGAGCGGCAACCCCAACGGAACACTCGTAGCCGAGATCGCGGGCCTGACACCTGGTCGGGCTCTCGACGTCGGCGCCGGCGAAGGCGGTGACGCGCTCTGGCTGGCCGAAAAGGGCTGGAGCGTAACAGCAAGTGACATCTCACAGCGCGCGCTGGACCTGATCGACGCCGACGCCCAGCGCCGCGCTCTGCCGGTCGCGTGTCACCACCAGGACGCGAACGCACTCGATGCATTCGAGGTCGCAGCATTCGACCTCGTATCAGCGCAGTACGCATCGATTCCCCGAACACCGGACGGACGCGGGGTGGCCAACCTGCTGAACGCAGTGGCACCCGGTGGCACGCTGCTGGTCGTCGGTCACGATCTCGAGCCGATGCGCGCACCGACCGACACCCGTTTCCACAGCCGACCCTTCGACCCGGACGCCTACCTTCGGGTCGGCGACTTCGCCGCCGCCCTCGCCGACTCAGCGCAATGGCATATCGAGATCCACGAGAAACGACCGCGGCCCACCGGCGCGGCCTCGGCCGCCCACCACGCCGAAGACCTGGTCCTCCGTGCCCGACGCAGCACCAGTTGACAGACCCCACACCCAGCCCCAGAATCCACCGCGCGTTGCCGTCCGCGGGCCACCGCCCGGGATTGCCGGAGCCGTGCGGTATCTCGGCTGACGGGCCATCTGCGGGGCCCGAAACCCGCTCGCCCTAAATTCCGCGACCACGATCACCCAGGGCGGCGATGAACTCGGCGCATTCGCTGACGGTGACGGTCAGGTTGGGGTGTTTGACAATGCCGAATGGGTCAATTCCCGGTACCGGTTGGTGGAATTGGAGGTAGACGCCCTGACGGTTGTTGGTGGCGAAGGTCAGACCCCGGTCCGAGATCGACAGCCGTGCGGGTCCTGCGGTCTTGAGGTAGCGATAAGGGCCGGTCAGCGACACGTGGGCGATGTTCAACACGGTGGTGGTCAGTGTCCACGGCCCGAAACGGGCGGTCAGGACAAGGTTGTCCAACCTGACCGATGTGGTCGCGGGGGTGATCCCGAACAGCCGCGCCGGCCGCCGGTAGGAGTCGGCAAAGGAGAAGGCGTAGGTACGCATTTGTGGGGCTCCTCGTATGGTTTCGTGCCCGACGCCAGCTGTCCCGGTCCCGACCGTCAACCCACGGTGGCGCCTGGAGTGACGGTGCCCGCGCGCTCTGGCACCCAATCCACCTTCACCTTCGTCGACCGCTTTGCATAGACCCGATCGCCCCAGCTGAACATCGCCGCACGGGCGCCTCCGGGCGGGAGCGCCAACCTCCGGACCGCAGCTGCCCGCCGGTCAGGGTGACAGCCCGGGGACGGTGATCGCGACTTTTCCACTCCCACTGATCATTGTCCACCACCGCTCATCCGAACCAATGTTGCCCGGAGATTGGTTCTTCGCTACCAAAGGATTGTCGTGCAGGGATTTCAAGATTATGACCCGACGGCTGTGGCTATGTCATCGCATACCGGATCAGCTGGCGTTGTCAGGCCAAGATGGATGCGGACGTCAAGATCTGCGCGTCTCATAGATGAACCAGTCCAATTCGACCCAGGCCTGCACCAGCGGATCCGGCACGGTGCCGTTGGAGCCGCACTGCAGGACGAACGCGAGCGGGTGCTCCGGCACGCGATCGGTCGAGTCGAGGATGACGTCGCCGTCCACGTCCCACCTGATCCGGCCGGGTGTCCACTCGTAGGTGTAGGTGCGCCACGAGGATCTGAGCAACTCCGCTCTATCGACCTGCAGGACACCGCCGGCCGGATCCGCATAGTGGTAGTTGCCCTGGACATGAACTGTGTGGTCCCCTTCGGGGAAGTCCAGTTCCCCATGGGCGGGCCAGCTTCCGGAGTCGATGAGCAGTGCCGCCAGACCGTAACCGGGGCCCGTCGCGTAGGTTCGCAATCGGAACGAGTACCGGCCGAAGGCGGTCCGCGGTCGCCAGTCCCCGTTGATCGGCGAGACACCGGGGATGATGGGATGCCAGGCCGCGCCGAGCGCGGTCGGAACGCCCCCGATCGTCGCTGTGTGATGGCGGATGCGCAGCAACGACCGCTCCACGCTCACCGTCCGGCTCGGCCACATCATCGCCGTGTGGCCGGTGTCCGGCTGACCGTCCGGATAGAAATTGCCCCTGCTCGCGTACGGGTGATCCGGGGTCAGTGCGCTGGAGTACCTATTCGGGGTGAAACTGCCCTCGGCAGCATCGATGTCGAAGTCCTCGGAGATGACTCTCCGATATCCATCCGACGCAGAGGCCGGCATGTCCTGACCCGAACCCGTCGGAAGGTCCGGAGAATGTCCACGGTGTCGCCCGTCCACGGTGGCGGCGCCGACCGGCGACCCGACAACAAGGTAGCGGGCATGGAAGTCGACCGCGATGGTCGCCCCGCCGTCGCCGGCTCGGTGTGCCTGGAAGTGCAGATTTGTCCCGCGGGGCAGACTCGCTGCGGTGAAACTGTTCTCGATTATCGCAGTGGGTGTTCCAGCGACCAACCGCCAGAAACTGTCCGGCGGCGTCTGCGGCAGGGTGATCACCTCTGACGGTTCCACATCGGCGACCGTGCAATCGTTTTCCGGTATCTGCGGGACCAGGCCGGTCGAATAGGACAGCAGGCCCATTTCGAAGGTGTTTGCTCCGGTAGCACTGCCATATTTGCCGAACCGGACGGCCGTCGGTGCGGTCGCGCCGAGGTGGGCAGATTCGGCCAGGGCGAAATCCACCACCTTGGTGCCGGCCAGGTCCCAGCCTGTGACGGCGAGCGTCCCAGTTCCATCCGCTGCACTGATCGAGGTCGCAATACTCACTCCGTGGACCCGTCCGTCGACAAGTTCAATAGTATTGCCGATCCGCGAACCGCCCGCGTCGTAAAAGGAAAGGATGCGATCCTTGTCGAATATCGCCTGCACGATCTGTCCGGTCTCCGAAACCAGATTGAACAGATCAAATTCGCTCGTCGGACTTCCGTGCATGCGAAACCAGAACGTAATGGTCGAGGTCAGGTCGAAGGACTGCTGCCACTCGAGGTAGCCGTTGGTCCCGCCCGGCACGTCGAACCGGTAGGAGTTACGGCCGAAAATCAGCCGGCCATGTTCGTTCGTCGCGACGCAGGTAGCGCCCGCCCCGAGGTGCAGGTCCAGTTCGCCACCACCGAGATCACCCTGGGCGGCACTGGTCGCGGCGGCGCCGGCGGCCACGTTCTCGGGATTGTTGACGAGCGTGGTCAACGGGTCGGGTCATTCGCATCGATGACGGGCATGGCCCGATTGTCGCGTGGGAGGCGGGCGTACTGCACGATGGTGGAGGCTCGAATCCCGGGCCGACCATCTGCTAGTGGGAACAACCCCGACGACGACGCCGGGAACGGACGAAGGAGTGACTCATGCCATCACGCAAGGCGCGTACCGAGTGGAGCGGCGGTCTGCAGGACGGATCGGGAAAGGTGACGCTGCTGAGCTCTGGCGTCGGCAGCTACGACGTGTCATTTCCTCGCCGCGCCGCCGATGAGGCGGGCGGGGTGACCAGCCCCGAAGAGCTGATCGCCGCAGCCCACACCTCCTGCTACGCCATGCAACTGTCCGCGATCATCGGCGAGGCCGGCGGCACGGTGAAGAGCCTGGTCATCGACGCCGAGGTGGGCCTCGGGCCGGACAAGGCCGGAGGTTTCCGCCTCACCGGCATCAAGCTGACGGCGCGTGGCCAGGTCGACGGCCTGGACGCAGACGGGTTCGCGGCTGCGGCCCAGTCCGCCAAGGAGACGTGCCCGGTGTCCAAGGCGCTGACCGGCGTCGAGATAACGCTGGATGCCGCGCTCGCCTGAGCCAGCGCGGCCGGAGGGCATTGATCAACTTCGCCGATTGGGACGCGAGTGACAGGAGTCAAACAATTTCGTCCACGTCTGCGAAGTTGATCCATGCCGCAGATCGGAGGCCGGGGGTTGCAGGGTTCAGGTGAGCAGGGACGCGGGGGTGACCGAGTCGATGCCGTGGGCGGAGCCGACCGGGCCGTTCGCGAGCAGGCCCGCGTGGGTGGTCAGGCCGGCGGCGAGAGCCGGGTCGGCCCGGAGGGCGCCCTGCCAGCCGTGACCGGCCAGTGCGGTGATGTAGGGCAGGGTCGCGTTGGTCAGCGCGAAGGTCGAACTCCGCGGCACCGCTCCCGGCATGTTGGCCACGCAGTAGAACACCGAGCCGTGCACGGTGAAGGTGGGGTCGTCATGGGTGGTCGGGTGACTGTCCTGGAAGCAGCCGCCCTGGTCGACCGCGATGTCCACCAGCACCGAGCCCTCGCGCATCTGCGCCACCAGTTCATTGGTCACCAGTTTCGGTGCCTTGGCGCCCGGGATCAGCACGGACCCGATGACCAGGTCGGCATCGCGGACAGCCTCGGCGATGTTGTAGGCATTGGAGGCGATCGTCTTCACTCCGCCGTGGAACTGGGTATCCAGGCGCCGCAGCGTCGGAAGTGACAGATCGATCACGGTCACCTCTGCACGCATGCCCAGCGCAATGGTCGCGGCATGCATCCCGGCCACGCCGCCGCCGAGCACGACCACCTTGCCGTTGGCGACACCAGGAACGCCGCCGAGTAACACCCCGCGGCCGCCTTCGTTCCGCATCAGGTGGTAACCGCCGACCAGGGGGGCCATCCGGCCCGCGATCTCGCTCATCGGTGCCAGCAGCGGCAGGCTCCGGTCGGCCGGCTGAACCGTCTCGTAGGCGACGGAGGTGGTGCCGGCCGCGAGCAACCGGTCGGTCAGCGGCCGGTCGGCGGCCAGGTGCAGATAGGTGAAGAGCAGCTGGTCTGCCCGCAACTGCTGGTACTCGGCCTCGATGGGTTCCTTGACCTTCACCACCATGTCGGCGGCCCAGGCGTCGTCGGCCGTCGGGACGACCGATGCGCCGGCCTCGATGAACTCGGCGTCGGTGATACGTGAGCCTTCACCGGCCCCGGTCTGCACCAACACCTGGTGGCCGGCGCCGACCAGGTGATGGGCGCCGGCGGGGGTGAGCGCCACCCGGTACTCGCGGTTCTTGATCTCTGCGGGTACGCCGATGCGCATGGTGGGAAGCCTTTCGTCGAGCCAGGAGGGTGGATGGGGTACTGAACAGGTGTGCATGGTTGCGCGCCGAAGGCGCTGAAATCTCGTTCCTATTCTGAACTTTCATGATGGTCTTGGGAAGTTCTCCAGCGTAAGATTCGGTAGATTGTCCTGATGAGTGTGATAAATTCGGGCAGCCGACCGCCCGCACCGTCGTCGGCGCAGATTGTTCGGGCCCGGGCACCCCGGTCGACACTTCCCGCTGCGGGCAGGGGGTCGAAGAGCCAGGCGCCGATGGCACTGGACGACATCGATCGCAAGATCCTCCAAGTACTGGCCGCCGATGCGCGGACGCCCAACAATGCGCTGGCCGGCGAGGTCGGCATCGCCCCGTCCACCTGTCTGGGCCGGGTACGGGCGTTGCGCGCGGGCGGTGTCATCCGCGGGTTTCACGCCGACGTCGACCCGGCCGCGCTCGGTCGGCCGCTGCAGGCGATGATCTCCGTCCGTTTGCAGGCCGGAGCCCGCAGCCGGATGGTGGCCTTCACCGGTCGGATCGCCAAACTGCCGGAGGTGGTGGACGTCTACTTCCTGGCCGGCGCCGACGATTTCCTGTTGCACGTCGCGGCGGCCGACGCCGGCGCCCTTCGCGACTTTGTCGTGGAGGAATTGTCGGCCCATTCGGAGGTCGCGTTGACCGAGACGAACCTCATCTTCGAGCACCTGCGCGGCGCCGGGCCGGGCTGAAGACCGGGCGCCGGCGTCGGCTGGACCGGACCGGCTCGCCCGGGTGCTTTACGATTTCGCCCATGCAGACCACAGATGGACTTGCCCTCGCCGAGCAGTTGATGACCAGGGCAGGCGTGCACCCCAGCGCCATTGCGGTGTTCGCCCACTCCTATGACGTGCTCGCCTCCGGGGAGACCGGCATGCTGGCCGAGTCGGACCTGGAGCCGATCGCCGAGCTGCCGCGGCTGGCCGATCTGGCCGGCGACGAGGATGCCGCCCGGGAGGCTCTGCGGCAGACCGCGGTGGTGAAGCTGAACGGCGGTCTCGGCACGTCGATGGGGATGGACCGGGCGAAGTCCCTGGTGCAGGTGCGGCCGGGCAGAAGCTTCCTTGACATCATCGTCGCCCAGATCATCGCGCTGCGGGCCGAGTACGAGGTGACCCTGCCGCTGCTGTTCATGGACAGCTTCCGCACCCAGCAGGACACGCTGGCTGCGCTCGAAGCGCACAGCGAGATCGGTGTCGAAGGCATCCCGATGGACTTCCTGCAGAACCGGGAGCCCAAATTGCTGGCCGAGGACCTGACTCCGGTCAGCTGGCCGGCCGATCCGTCGTTGGAATGGTGCCCGCCGGGGCACGGGGACATCTACACCGCGCTCGACGCGTCCGGCGTGCTGGATCTTCTGCTCGACCGCGGCTACCGGTATCTGTTCGTCTCCAACTCGGACAATCTGGGCGCGCGGCCGGATCCGCGGCTGGCGGCCTGGTTCGCAGCATCTGGCAGCCCGATCGGGGGGGAGTACTGCCGGCGCACCGCTGCAGATCGAAAGGGCGGGCACCTGGCCAGGCGGCGTGCCGACGGCCGGCTGGTGTTGCGGGAGTCGGCCCAAACCAGGCCCGAGGATGCCGAAGCCTTCGGTGATGTGTCCCGCCACCGCTTCTTCAACAGCAACAACCTGTGGCTGGACCTGCCGGCGTTGAGGTCGACGCTGCGCCGGAACAACGGTGTCCTCGGCCTGCCGATCATTCGCAACCTGAAAACCGTCGACCCGTCGGATCCCTCCTCCCCCGAGGTGATCCAGATCGAGACCGCGATGGGCGCTGCGATCGGGGTGTTCGACGGGGCCACTGCCATCGAGGTGGATCGCACCCGGTTCCTGCCCGTCAAGTCGACCAGCGACCTGTTGCTGCTGCGGTCCGATGCCTACTACCTGACCGATCGTGCCGAGGTCCTGCTGGTGCCGGCACGCAGCGAGGCGCCGCTGGTCGACCTCGACGCGGCGTACAAACTGCTGCCCGATTTCGACGCCCGCTTCCCCTTCGGCTCGCCGTCGTTGCTGGACTGCGAACGGCTCACCGTGCGGGGCGATTGGACCTTCGGGCGTGACGTGAAGGTGACCGGTGTGGCTGTGGTCTCCGAGCAGGGTTCGCCCGGTGTGATCGCCGACGGAACGCTGATCGGTGCGAAGGCCACTCGTTGACGGACAAGTCCGAACCACGCCCTGACATGTGGCAGACCGCGTCGTCGGTGGTCTACGCGAACCCGTGGATGCGGGTCCGGGAAGATCATTTCCAGCGCACCGACGGCAGCACCGGGACCTACGGGGTGGTCGACAAGGACGATTTCGCCATTGTCATCGCAGAGCAGGACGGGCAGTTCCACCTGGTCGAGCAATTCCGCTATCCGATCGGCCGCCGGTCGCTGGAATTCCCGATGGGAGGCTGGCCCGCCGGGAAGCGTGGCACCGCAATGGAACTGGCGCAGGCAGAGCTCCGGGAGGAGACCGGTTTCACCGCAGCCGGCTGGCAACACCTCGGCCACTTCCACGAGGCCGTCGGCTTCTGCTCACAGGGCTTCGACATCTTCCACGCCACCGAACTCACGGCCGGCGCCCACGCCAGAGAGGCCTCGGAGGTGGACATGGTCCATCACGCCTTCTCCGAGCAGCAGCTCCGGTCGATGATCCTGCAGGGCACGATCATCGACGGTGCCACCGTCGCGGCCTTCGGTCTGCTGCTCCTGCACCGCTAGGGCTGCTGCCGGAGTCCGGGGTGGCGGCGTCCGGGTGGCGCTCATGATCGTCCAGCTTTTGTGACAGCTGAGGATGAAGTCAACGACTTGATGCGCGTGGTGGAAGATGATGAGCGCGCCGGGGAGGTGACGGACGTGGATCGGGACAGGAACCTGCACCGCGAGCAGCATGGCGAACAGGTGCGCCCGACGGACGAATCCGGACGCCCGGCAGTCCCGATCCGGCATCCGTTACCGCTACTGGAATCGCTGTTCAGTGATCATCTCGACCCCGGCTACCAGGCTGCCGCCGACCGCAGGGCGGCGGGCCGCCCGACGTCGCCGAGCACCGGCCGCCGGTCCAGGACGTTGGCCTATCTTCTTGCTGGGCTGGTGGTGGTCGGCCTGGTCCTGGGGATTGCGGCGGCAAGTACCGAGAACCAGGCTGCCGGCACAGATCAGGCGCGCGCCGGACTCCTGCAGGACATCGACAACGCGCAGCTCAAGCAGAGCCAACTGGCCGCAGTTCAGACGTCACTGGCCGGCCAGATCCGGTCTGCCCAGGCGTCACTAGGGGCCGGCGGGCCGTTGCAGACCATCCGGCAACTCGAGGTGCAGGGCGGCATCACAGCACTGACCGGGCCCGGCCTGACGGTGATCATCGACGGGTCCACCGCGAATTCCGGGGCCGGCGTCATCCTGGACCGTGACGTCCAGCTGCTGGTCAACGGACTGTGGGCCGCGGGAGCAGAAGCGGTCGCCATCGGCGGCGTGCGGTTGGGCACCACCAGCGCGATCAGGCAGGCCGGCGGCGCGATCCTGGTGGACAACCGCCCGGTCTTCTGGCCGATCAGCATCCAGGCCATCGGAGACCCATCGTCCCTGCACGTCAGGTTCGTCGATACCGTCGGCTTCGGCCGGTTCCAGACGTTCGTGTCGCTCTACGGCATCCGCTTCGACCTGGCAGCGCAGACCCAACTGACGCTGCCGGCGGGCGGTGCACCCGCACTGCAGTACGCCTCCGCCCAGCCGTCGCCGGCGCCGAGTTCTTCACACTGATCAGCGCCACCCCGGCCGTAGAGTGCGGTCGGTCGGCGGCCGCCACACCGAGGCACCGCCGACGACCACGGATGAGGAGGGACGTTGTACGCAGCTGCTGCGCTGATCATCGGGGTGGCGGTCGGACTGTTCCTGCATCCGACGGTGCCCGATTGGCTGGGTCCGTATCTTCCGATCGCCGTCATCGCGGCGTTGGACGCCGTGTTCGGCGGTATCCGAGCGAGCCTGGCCAAGATTTTCGATGCGAAGGTGTTCGTCATCTCCTTCATCGCCAATGTGCTGGTCGCCGGCTTCATCGTGTTCCTGGGTGACCAACTCGGGGTCGGCTCCCAGTTGTCCACTGCCGTGGTGGTCGTCCTGGGTATCCGGATCTTCGGTAACGCGGCCGCCATCCGTCGCCACATCTTCAAGGCATGATCGGCACCGACCCGGCGGCGGTGGACGGCGCGCCCGCCGTCCCGCCCCGCCAGCACGAGCGAAAGCCTCTGCGCCGCAGGGCTCTGGCCAAGTTCGCGGTCGCAGCCCTGTGTGCTGTCCTCGGGTTCGGTGTGGTCATCCAGGTTCGCCGGACCGCGGCCGGTGACACGCTGGCGTCGGCCCGCCCCGACGACCTGGTGCAGATCCTGGACGGGTTGCAACGACGCGAAGACGACCTCAACAACGAGATCGCCGACCTGCAGGCCACCTTGGCCCGGTTGCGGGGCAGTGGTGCCTCATCGGCCGAGGCGCTGGCCGAGGCGCAGCGGCAGGCTGCCGCCCTGGGCATCTTGACCGGCGCCGTGCCGGCCGTCGGGACGGGCGTGCGGATCATCATCGACGATCCGACACATCAGGTGCCACCGGAGGTGCTGCTGGACGCCGTGGAGGAGTTGCGCAACGCGGGCGCCGAGGCGTTCCAGGTCGGCCCGGTGCGCATCGGGGTCGACTCGTCGTTCAGCGGGTCCGGCGGAGCCGTCCGCCTGGACGGGACTGTGCTGACCGCCCCCTACGTCGTCCTGGCGATCGGCGACCCGCCGACACTGGCCGCGGCCGTGGCGATTCCCGGCGGGGTGCTGGACACTGTGCGTCGAGCCGGTGGCAGCCTGACCACGACGCAGTCCCAGCAGGTCAGCATCAGTGCCTTGCGGCCCGCCCGCACGCCGCAATACGCTCGGCCCGCCGGGGGCTGACTGAGCCTGCCGAACGCGACCCCCACCACCCACCCCGAAAGGCCGGACCGCCGTGATCCCGCAGGACCTGCACTACAGCTCGGACCACGAATGGATCCGCAGCTCCGGAGACGACACAGTGCGCATCGGCATCACCGACTACGCGCAGAACGCTCTCGGGGACATCGTGTTCGTCCAGATGCCGGAACCGGGCACCATGATGAGCCCGGGAGACTCGATCGGCGAAGTGGAGTCCACCAAGTCGGTCTCGGACATCTTCGCCCCGGTCAGCGGCACCGTGATCGCCCGCAATGACGCGCTCGATTCGACACCGGAGCTGGTCAATGCCGATCCCTACGGCGACGGCTGGATGATCGAGGTGCAGTTGTCCGATCCAGGAGAAACATCCGAGTTGCTGGATGCCTCCGCCTATGCGGAGTTGACGGGCGAAGCCTGATCGATTGCGGCACGGCGGTTGCGCCCCGCACGGCCGGGTGCGCCCGTCTGGCGCGGCACGGTACGGTCGTTGGCAACTGATCACCGTGAGTCGGGGGTGCGTCACCGAGGACCACTCCTGTAAGAGCACCAGTGAGCTTTCTGACGAAGGAGTGCCGAGTTGACAAGCAGTGACCGCGAGTCCCCGTCAGTGGTCCCCAGGCCCGCCGATGTCGCCGATTCGACGACCATCTTTGCGAACGGATTGTTCGGGAGTGAGACAGATGTCACCGAGGAGGGTCTCGGCGGTCTCGAGGCGCTCTCCGCCGGGTCGGCGCTGCTGGTGGTCAAGCGGGGACCCAACGCCGGATCACGGTTCCAATTGGACAAGGACCTGGTCAGTGCCGGCCGCCACCCGCAGAGCGACATCTTTCTGGACGACGTCACCGTGTCCCGCCGGCATGCCGAGTTCCGCCGGACCAGAGAGGGCTATGAGGTTTCCGACGTCGGATCGCTCAATGGCACCTACGTGAACCGGGAACCGGTTGAGTCGTCCAGCCTGTCCAACGGCGACGAGGTGCAGATCGGCAAGTTCCGTCTGGTCTTCCTGACCGGAAGCCAGCCGGTTGGCGAAGCCGGGTCATGACGGCTGCCGGCCTGCCCTGGACCGGAGTGGCCAGCATCGGTTCCGTGCTCGGCCGGCTGAAGTCCGAGTTCCCGGACGTGTCGATCTCCAAGATCCGCTTTCTGGAGTCCGAAGGCCTGGTGACTCCGCACCGCACTCCGTCCGGGTACCGCCAGTTCTCGGCAGTCGACGTCGAGCGGTTGCGGTATGTGCTCGCTGCGCAACGTGATCACTACCTTCCGCTGAAGGTCATCAAGGAGCATCTGGACGCGATCGACCGCGGCCTGGAACCGGCCACACCCAGCCCTCGGTTGCCACGCGCGCTGGTCTCCACCCAGGGTCCGAGCATCCGTGATTTCGCCCCTGCTGCCCAGATCCGGATGACCAGGTCAGAATTGCTCGCCGAGTCCGGACTGGAGGCGGCGGACCTGACCGAGCTCGAGCAGTTCGGTCTGCTGTCGGCGGGCACCGGCGGATATTTCGACGCCGACTCGGCATTGATCGCCACCACCGTCGCCGAGTTGCTGGCCGCCGGCCTGGAACCACGGCACCTGCGGCAGTTCCGGACCGCAGCCGAGCGGGAGTCGGCCCTGGTCGCCCAGCTGGTCTCGGCGCAGGCGCGGCAGAAGGACCCCGATGCACGGGAGCGGGCCGGGGCGGCTGCGGCGGGCGTCGCGGCCACCGTGCTGCGCCTGCACGCGCTGCTGGTGAAGGCGGGACTGCGACACGAGCTGGGGATTTAGCCTCGCCGGGCAGTGACCTACAGCTGCCGGGCGGCGCCGGACCGAACTTGCCCTGCCGGACGGCACCCGGCCCCGTGTAGCGTTCCTTTGAGGACCTCTCGGACGTGCAGCGGCGACGGTCTGGGCACGGACAGGGCGGGCCTATCAAGGAACCAGAAAGGCACACCGAGATGATCGAGATGCGCATCGTCGGCGTCCACGTGGAGATGCCGAATTCCCAGCCCATTCTGATGCTCACCGAGGTTTCCGGGCCGCGCAGCCTGCCGATCATGATCGGATCGGTCGAGGCGACGGCCATTGCCATGCACCTTCAGGGCGTACGGCCCGCCCGTCCGCTGACCCACGATCTCCTCGGGCAGGTGATCACCGCACTCGGCCGCAAGGTCGAGCAGGTCCGGGTGGTGGATTTCCGGGAGGGCACCTACTTCGGCGAACTGGCCTTCGATGACGGCACCACGGTGTCGGCCCGCCCGTCCGACGCGGTGGCCCTGGCCGTGCGGGCCGGCATACCGGTCTTCGTAGATGATGCGGTGCTCGCCGAAGCCGGAGTGGTCGTCCCCGACGATTCCGCCGACGATGAGGTCGACGAGGCAGCAGAGGCCGAGGGCGAGCCAGAGGACGCCGAGGACGAGGTCGAGCGGTTCCGGGAGTTCCTCGATTCGGTGTCCCCGGAGGACTTCGACAAGTCCTGACGACCGTGCCCCCCGACCTGCCAGGGTGACGCGAGCGGGGTAACCCTGAAGTCAAGGGTGAGGACACGCCGCGTTGAGCGTTGACCGATCACCGGTGCGGGCCTACCGTCAGGTCGAGTCACGTGCTTGTGATTTGCATTGTTTGCATCGTTTGCAGTGCCGCTCCGCACCGGAGCTCGACAGACCAGGCTCGACACAGAGCCGGCTGGACAAGGAAACAGGAAGGTCGGCGCAATGCGCGAAAGTGAGCAAGGCGCGCTCTTCCCCGACGAGTCCCTACCCGACGAATACGTCGGGTACCGCGGAACGACCGCCTGCCAGGCGGCGGGCATCACCTATCGGCAGTTGGACTATTGGGCGCGGACGGCTCTGGTGGTCCCCACAGTGCGGGACGCCACCGGTTCCGGCACCCAGCGGCTGTACTCCTTCACCGACATTCTTGTTCTCAAGGTCGTCAAGCGACTGCTGGACACCGGCGTTTCCCTGCAGAACATCCGGGTCGCGGTCGAACATCTGCGCAACCGCGGGATCGAGGATCTCGCGGGGTTGACGCTGTTCTCCGATGGGGTGACGGTCTACGAGTGCACCTCGCCGGAGGAGATCGTCGACCTGCTGCAAGGTGGACAGGGCGTCTTCGGCATCGCCGTGGGCGGCGCCATGCGGGACGTCACCGGCACTCTTGCCGAGTTCCCGGCCGAGCGGGTCGACGGGGACCGGGTCATTCCGGTTGCCCAGGATGAACTGGCCCGACGACGGCAGGCCCGCACAGCGGGCTGACGCTCCCAGCCTGCCGCTGGCTGTTTGCCCTCCCTCAGAGCTGCGCTCCGCGTTCTTCCTGCCCCCGGTGCCAATGGCGCCGGGGGCGATTTCGTTGGTGCCCGTTCGTCGCCCTGGGGAAGGGCGGTCATTGCGTTGGCGATCGTACGCAAGGCTAGTAATGAGGTAGCCTAAGGATATGAGTGCGAGCATCACCGAGCCGACCTCGGCGCCAACGATCGATCCCGTGTCCCCGGCGACCGTGCAGCTGACCGGGGATGAGATCGCTGCGCTCCGCGGAGCGGTGCTGATCCTGGCCCGCCGGCTGCGTCATCAGCAGGCCGGCGACGAGCTGTCGCCCTCCGAGTCCGCCGTGATGGGACGGGTCGGCCGCGCCGGTCCGATGACGCCTGGCCAGCTGGCCAAATCCGAGCACGTGCAACCGCCGTCGATGACGCGCATCATCGAGCGTCTCGAGGCTCGCGGATTCGTGCGGCGAGATGCCGATCCCAGTGACCGCCGGCAGGTGCTGGTGTCCAGAACGAGCATCGGTGACGAGTTCGTGCAACGGTCGCGCATGGTGCGAACCGCCTGGCTCACCCGACAACTGGGCCAGCTGGAGCCGATCGACCAACGATCGATCGCCGCCGCCACAGCCGCGCTCACCAGGCTGGCGGAACTCGCTTGAGGCCGACAATGACCCGAACCCCGACAGCAACTCCGGCAGTTCCGTCGACCGTGGGTACGGTGACGGCACCCACCGAGAAGGTCGCCACCTTCGCCGCGCTGGGCGTGCGCAACTACCGGTTGTTCTTCTACGGCCAGGTGGTTTCCAACACCGGCACCTGGATGCAGCGGATCGCCCAGGACTGGCTGGTCCTGCAGATCACCAACTCGCCCCTGGCGGTCGGTATCACCACGGCGCTGCAGTTCCTGCCGATGTTGCTGATGGGCCTGTGGGGTGGCCTGATCGCCGACCGCTATCCCAAGCGGCGGCTGCTGCTGATGACCCAGACCAGCATGGGCCTGCTGGCGGCGGTGCTGGCAGTGCTCACCCTGACCGGGCACGTGCAGGTCTGGCACATCTACGCCATCGCGTTCGGCCTCGGTCTGGCCACCGTCGTCGACAATCCGGCGCGCCAGACCTTCGTCAACGAGATGGTCCCGCACCATCTGGTGCGCAACGCGGTCAGCCTCAACTCCGGCAACTTCCAGTTGGCCCGGATGCTCGGCCCAGCCGTCGCCGGAGTCCTGATCAGCCTGGTCGGGTCCGGTTGGGCCTTCGGTATCAACGCGGTGACCTACCTCGCCGTGATCGGCGGACTGCTGCTGATGCGGCCGTCGGAGTTGCTACCCCAGGCGTTGCCCAAGCGGGGTCCTGGCCAGATTCGGGAGGGCCTTCGCTACGTTCGCAGCCAACCGCTACTGCTCTGGCCGATTGTGCTGGTGTTCTTCATCGGTACCTTCGGCTACAACTTCGCGATCATTCTGTCGGCCTACACGAAGGACGTCTTCTCCTCGGGCGCAGACGTCTACGGGCTGC
Organism: Mycobacteriales bacterium; assembly: GCA_038229825.1. Classification (GTDB taxonomy): domain Bacteria; phylum Actinomycetota; class Actinomycetes; order Mycobacteriales; family Nakamurellaceae; genus Nakamurella. The sequence continues at coordinate 16,872 of JBBROB010000022.1, read as the reverse complement.
TGAACACCGCCATGGCTGCCGGGTCGGTGGTCGGCGCTCTACTGGCGGCCCGGCGGGCCACCGGCCGGCTGTCGGTGCTGTTCGGCGCGGCCATCGGCGTCGGGGCGCTGTTGGTGCTGCTCGGCCTGACGTCCTGGTTCTGGCCGTTCGTTTTTCTGCTGGTGCTGACCGGGCTGTTGTCCGTCACCTTCAACACCCTGGGCAACTCGACGGTGCAGCTGGCCAGCGACCCAGCCCTTCGCGGTCGGGTGATGAGCCTGTACATGCTGGTCTTCATGGGTGGGACGCCACTGGGCTCGATTCTGGTGGGTGCCATCACGGACCGGTGGGGTGCCCCGTTCGCATTGGTGTTGACCGGCGGCATCTGCGCCTTGTCAGCCATCGGCACGGCTGTCCTGGCGGCCAGGAGCACCGGTGTCACCCTGCGGGTCGACCTGCACAAGGGTGCCGAACGCCACGTCAGCCTCGTCCAGCACGAAGCCTGATCCGCTGGTCCCGCTGGTACCGTGGTGAGCGTCGATGACCCCCCGCGGGAGAGTCCGGAAGTTCGTTCGCCGGACGCCGAAGGAGCAAATCTCCCCGCCAAACTCTCAGGCCAACCAACCGCGAGGGAAAGACACCTCTGGAAAGAAGGTTGCCGGTCCCGGATCGATCCGGGTCGGTGATCTCGCCGAAGGGGCAAGCACGCCGGACCGGCCCCACTCCGGCGGGTGGAATCTCTCAGGTACCGATGACAGAGGGGGAGGGCTCCGCCCGCATACGCTCGTCCGACGGGCAGAGCCGCGGCGCCGTCCCCGCAGTCCCGTCATCGACGCGCCGCCGGCAGGCTGCGAGAAACGGCAGCACACATGAGCCCGATCGATCGCCACACGCCCGCTGCGCACGCGAACTTCGCGCACCACTCCCCGCTCGATCCGGAGAACTTCGCCGATCGCCACATCGGGGTCGACGTGCCGGGCCTGGCCGCCATGCTCGAGTCCCTCGACCAGGTCGACCTGACGGCGCTCGAGCGCGCTGTCGTGCCAGCGGCAATCCGGTTCAGCCGGGACCTTGACCTGCCGGCGCCGGCGACGGAGACGCAAACACTGGCCGAACTGCGGTCCTTCGCCGCGAAGAACCGGCCGATGGTGCAGATGATCGGCATGGGCTACCACGACACCATCACTCCCGGCGTGATCAAGCGGAACGTGCTGGAGAATCCGGCCTGGTACACGGCGTACACGCCGTACCAACCGGAGATCTCGCAGGGCCGCCTGGAGGCGCTGCTGAACTTCCAGACCGCGGTATCCGACCTGACCGGGCTCGACATCGCGAACGCCTCCATGCTCGACGAGGCCACCGCCGCCGCCGAGGCGATGACGCTGATGCGTCGCACCGCCAAGGCGAAGTCCAACCGCTTCGTCGTGGACGCCGACACCCTTCCGCAGACCATCGCGGTGATTCGAACCCGGGCTGAACCGATGGGCATCGACGTGCTGGTGACCGACCTCTACGGAGCCGATGCAGGCCTGCCGATCGGTGACTTCTTCGGGTTGCTGCTGTCCTATCCAGGTGCCTCTGGGGCGGTTCGTGATCAGCGCGAATTGATCGAGGCAGCGCACAGCCGCGAGGCCAAGGTTGCCGTCGCTGCTGACCTGATGGCGCTGACCCTGCTCCGAGCGCCCGGCGAGATCGGCGCCGATGTCGCCGTCGGCTCGACCCAGCGCCTCGGGGTCCCGCTGGGCTTCGGCGGACCACACGCCGGCTACATGGCGGTGCGGGCCGAATTGCAACGCCAGCTGCCAGGCCGTCTCGTCGGCGTGTCCCACGACGCGGCCGGCAACCCGGCCTACCGACTTGCCCTGCAGACCCGCGAGCAGCACATCCGCCGCGAGAAGGCCACGTCGAACATCTGCACTGCGCAGGTGCTGTTGGCCGTCATCGCCTCGATGTACACCGTCTACCACGGGCCGGAGGGTCTGCGCCGCATCGCGCAGAAGATGCACCTGCAGGCCGCTCAGATCGCCGCGACCCTGACCGGAGCCGGCGTCACCATCGAGCACGATGTCTTCTTCGACACTGTCCGGGCAGCGGTTCCGGGCCGGGCGAAGGCAATTGTCGCGGCCGCGCGGCAGGCCGGCGTCAACCTCTGGGCCGACGGTGACGACGCGGTGCAGATCTCCGTCTCGGAGAAGACCAGTGCTGCCCACATCGACGCCGTGGTCGCCGTTTTCGGTGCCGAGGCGGAAGGCTGGAAGGCCGTCAGCTATTTCGGTGACCTGCAGCGCACCACGACCTTTCTGACGCATCCGGTGTTCCACGAGCACCGGTCCGAGACGGCGATGCTGCGCTACCTGCGCCGGTTGTCGGACATGGATCTGGCGCTGGACCGCACCATGATCCCGCTGGGCTCCTGCACCATGAAGCTCAATGCGACCACCGAGATGGAAGCCATCACCTGGCCGGAGTTCGCCGGGCTGCACCCGTACGCGCCGATCGAGGACGCCGCCGGGATGCTCGAGTTGATCGATCAGCTCGAGCGGTGGCTGGTCGAGATCACCGGCTATGCAGCTGTTTCGCTGCAGCCCAACGCCGGTTCGCAGGGCGAGCTGTCGGGGTTGCTGGCGATCAGGGCATACCACCGGTCCCGCGGCGACGCGAACCGCACCATCTGCCTCATCCCCGCCAGCGCCCACGGCACGAATGCGGCCTCAGCGGTGATGGCCGGGATGAAGGTCGTCGTCGTCGGTACCGACGACAGCGGCAACATCGACATGACCGACCTGGCGGCGAAAATTTCCCTGCACGGCGACAACCTGGCCGCGATCATGGTGACCTACCCGTCCACCCACGGCGTGTTCGAGGACACCATCACCGAGCTGGCTGCCCTTATGCACGGTGCCGGCGGTCAGGTCTATGTGGACGGGGCCAACCTGAATGCACTGGTCGGGCTGGCCAGGCCGGGCGAGTTCGGCGGCGACGTATCACACCTGAACCTGCACAAGACGTTCTGCATCCCGCACGGGGGCGGCGGCCCCGGCGTCGGGCCGGTGGCGGTCGCCGCGCACCTGGTGCCGTTCCTGCCCAGCCATCCGCTGGGCCTGAACGATCTGGGCACCTTCGGATCGGTCGGGGCGATCTCGGCGGCGCCGTGGGGCTCGGCCTCGATCCTGCCGATCTCCTGGGCCTACATCAGGATGATGGGCGCCGACGGACTCCGTCGGGCGACGCTGACTGCGATCGCGTCGGCCAACTACGTCGCCCGCCGCCTGGACGAGCACTTCCCAGTGCTGTACACCAGCGCCGCCGGTTTCGTCGCGCACGAATGCATCCTGGATCTGCGCCCGATGACGGCAGCGACCGGGGTTACCGTTGATGACGTAGCAAAACGTTTGGCGGACTACGGGTTCCATGCTCCGACGATGTCCTTTCCGGTCGCCGGCACCTTGATGGTGGAGCCGACCGAGAGCGAGGATCTGGCCGAGATCAACCGCTTCTGCGACGCAATGATCGCGATCAGGGGCGAGATCGACCAGGTCGGGGCCGGCATCTGGCCGGTCACCGACAACCCACTGCGTGGGGCGCCGCACACCGCCGAGTCACTGGCCGGTGACTGGGATCACCCGTACTCCCGCACCGAGGCTGTTTTCCCGGCGGGTGTGCTGCCGTCCCGCAAGTACTTCCCGCCGGTTGCCCGGATCGACGGCGCCTTCGGCGACCGGAACCTGGTGTGCTCCTGCCCACCGATCTCGTCCTACGCCTAGTACGCGGGTGCGGTGGCCCGTCATGGTCTCGACACGGCAGGCCGGGCGTCCATCGCATCCGATGGACAGTGATGAAGCTCACGCCCTGGGTATAAACTCCTGGTCATGGCTGGTCGGTGGACCGGAGGTGCGCTGCTGATGGTGGCGATCACTGCGGTGATCGCCGGGCACGGCCTGTTCCGGCCCGACGTCGTCGGCACCCCGGTGGCGATGGCGATTCCCGCCCCGCCGCGCCTCGGCGATTGCGCGCTCTCGGTGCCGGACCCGGTGCTGCAGATCACCAAGGGAGATGCCCTCGCGCCCAGCGTGGTCTTGGGGCCCTGTACGGGCGGGGTGGCCGGCGAGATCGTCTCGGTCACGGCCGGCCGCTCGACCGCCCGTGATACGTCTATCGGCGCCATCATGGGGACGTCAGGAGACTGCTGGGCGGCGGCGTCAAGGTATGTCGGACTCGCCACTGCGGGTGGTGTCGCCGATCTCCCGGCTGTTTCGACGACCGTTTCGACGACGACCGTCGACTGGCGGCCGGAACTGCAGGTCCGCGGCCAGCGGGTGGCAGCAACACCGCTTCAGCGCGCTGCCGGGCGTGACTGGTCCGCCTGCCTGGTGCGCCCGGAGAGTCTCGGGGTCTACCTGGGGTCGATCCGCGGCGCGCTGGCAACGGGCGCGGCACCCGCCGCGTACGGCAACTGCTCGCCAAGCCTCGACCCCTGGGTGCAGTCCGTCGTGCCCTGCTCGTATCCGCATCCGGTCGAGCGACTGGGCTGGACGATGATCGCTGCGGGCTCGCTGAGCCGCCAGCATCTCGACGCGTCCTGCCGGGCGCTCGCCGCGCGCCTGCTGCGGACCGCTGACCCTACCTACTCCGGCGTCCTCGACATCGTCGCAACCAGCGGCGACGTCAACTCGTGCATGGTCGTCGTCCGTGGGTCAGCGCGGCTGACCGGCTCGCTGATCGGGATCGGTGACGGCCCGCTGCCGCTGACGACGTGACCCAGAGCATCGATCGGGGCCGGCCGCAGCTCAGCCGGCCAGCAATGTGGCCAGAGTGGACTGCAGATCGGAGATGGCGCTCAGCGCGGTGAAAGTGCCGCGGCCCGCGTGCGCGATCTCGGTCATGGCGGCCGAGTTCACGTCGCTGCTGAGACCGATGATGTCCAGCACCACACTGGGGTTCTGTGCGGCCAGCGCTGTGACGGTCGCGACCGTGGCCGCGCGGGTCAACCCCGGGGTGCTGTCGGCGCCGTCGGTCAAGACGATCACCCGGTTCGCTCGGCCGGCCACTGCGGAACTGATGGCGTCGCCGTACACCGCCCGGATGGTGCCGTAGGTCCAGGTGTCGCCGCCTGGTGTCAGGCCGTTGACTGCATTGGTGATGGCCACCGCCCTGGTCTGCCCACCGACCGCGTCGCTCAGCCGGCCCAACGGCACCACTTTGGTGTAACCCGCGGTGCCCTCGCCGGTGGAGAACGACCACAGCCCGAACAGGTCAGCGGCACTGTCACCAATGCCTGCGTTGACCGCCTTCTGCACCCAGGTGAGCCGCTGCTGATTGCCTTCGACGGTGCTCATGGACGCGGAGTGGTCCAGTACCAGCGTGACGGCGGGTCCGGCGGGTCCGGCAGTGCTGGTCGATGTCGTGTCCGTCGACTTGGTGATGCTCGCTGCCGTGCTGGTCACGCTCGTCGTGACCACGGGCGTCGTGGGGGCCGGTGATGAGGTCCCGGCCGATGCCCAGGCGCGCTGTAGTGAGGTCCTGATGCCGGCGCCGGCGTCAGGCAGGGCGGTCACGGATTTGGCCAGATCGACGCCAACGGCGGTCGGCGGGGGGGCGGCGGTCCGAACGTAGTCGGCGGTGATGATGGTCGTGCCTTTCGGGTCACCGAGGAACGCGTCGAAGGCGGCGGCAGCGTCGGAAACGGCAGCGGTCACCCAGGAGGCGGTGAGCGGGACGGCCAACAACTCGTCACCGGCGGTCGGTCCCGTCGGGTAGGCGGCGGACAGGTGGGTCGAGTGTGCGGCGTTGAAAGCCGCCAGGTCGGATTCGACGACAGGGACGGCATTGAAGTTGCCCGCTCCGGCGGCCAGCGCGGTCAGGGCCGCCTGGGTGGTGGCCGGCGGCGCGGGAACAGCCGCGGTCAGCCGCGCGAACAAGGGGGTCACCGTGTTCACGGCTGCCGCGTCGACCGCCTTGCCCGGCGGCGTCCTGGCGCCGGCCGCCGCCAACGACTCGAGCGCGTAGCCCGAAGCCCGGTTGCCGACCGGTTCCGGAATGGCCAGTACCGTCCCGCTGCCCGGGCCAGCGGCCAGGGTTGCCCAGCTCACCGGACCGGCGGTCGCCGATCGGACCGCGAGGACCACCGGCGAGGTGGCCAGATTCGAGTTCGAATGCCCGGCGGTCATCGCCGAGTTGCTCGCGTCCAGCGAGGCGACGTCGGCGGCGGAGTCGACAACCCACAGGCCGGGCGCAGCAGACGACTGTCCCGTCCAATTGTCGGCCAGCGCCCCGGCGGCCGCAGCGCCGGACATCACCGTGACGGCCACCGAAACGCACGTCGACCTGGCCACCGGATGAGTGGCGTTGAACGCGGCCGCCGCATCGCCGACCGCACGCTCGGCCCCCGGCGACGCGGTGACGGCCAGCACCGTGTTACCGGTGCAGGCGCTGGTCGTCTTGGCCGAGTTGACGATGACGAAGTATCCGACGGTCAGCCCGGCCAACACCAGCACCGCGACCGCGACCACCACCGGCCAGGCAGCCAGCCGCCGTCGGCGATCCGCGCTGGCATGGCGCCCCATCGACACTCCTCGATCCGCGGTGGAATATATGGCGACCGGTGGGGTCGGACGAACGGTCCGCCGTTCAGGGACCCAACTCTAACCATCTGATGACTTGGCGGGCTCGCTCATCGTTCCCCGCACATGCTCAGGGTGGTTCCCGGGGTTGCATCAGGGATGATCCGCGAAATCCCCCGACGACCGGGGTCGGAGGTGGAAGCTGACAGCATCACCTGACACCATGGTGCTTTAGTGGTGGCCGGTGGCCGACCAGCGATGCGATACGCGAGAGGACTCCCGATGGCCAACCCATTCGTCAAGGGATGGAAGTACTTGATGGCACTGTTCTCGTCCAAGGTGGACGAGTACGCCGACCCGAAGGTGCAGATCCAGCAGGCGATCGAGGACGCGCAGCGCCAGCACGCCGCGCTCTCGCAGCAGGCAGCCGCGGTGATCGGCAATCAGCGCCAGCTGGAAATGAAACTGACCCGCCAGATGGGTGACGTCGAGCGCCTGCAGTCCTCCGCGCGCCAGGCTCTGGTGCTGGCTGACGAAGCGCGGGCGAAGGGCGACCCGGCGAAGGCGGCCCAGTACGAGCAGACCGCCCAGGCATTCGCGACTCAACTGGTCGCCGGCGAGCAGCAGATGGAAGACCTCAAGACCATGCACGACGGGGCCCTGCAGGCGGCGGAGCAGGCGAAGAAGGCCGTCGAGAACAACGCGATGGCGCTGCAGACCAAGCTCGCCGAACGCACCAAGCTGCTCTCCCAGCTGGAGCAGGCCAAGATGCAGGAGCAGGTGTCGGCGTCGCTGAACTCGATGTCCTCGCTGGCCGCCCCCGGCAACACCCCGTCGCTGGACGAGGTCAGGGACAAGATCGAACGCCGGTACGCAAACGCACTCGGCTCGGCCGAGTTGGGCCAGAACTCGGTGGAGGGTCGGATGCTCGAGGTGCAGAAGTCGACCCTGGACATGGCCGGTGCCTCCCGCCACGACCAGCTGCGAGCACAGCTGCATCCCGAACTGTCCGGTCAGCAGGCACGGGCCATCGACCAGTCCACGACGGCCGCACCGGCCGCACCCGGGATTGACTTCAACAAACGAAGCTGATGCGCGTCAATCCCGTGGTCAGGGCGCTGCAGAGGTCGGTGCTGGGCGGCGCCGCCGGCGCCCGACCGGCAGACGCGCTGGCCCGCGGGCTGGAGGCAGCCGGCCAGGTCGGTTCCTCGGCGACGGAATTTCTCCGGGTGCGGCGGGATCCGACCGAGATCGCCGTCCGGCGCCGCCGTGCGGCCGTTCGACGGGTGAACATCTGGGGAGCCGGGGCTGCGGTCGGGCTGGCCGGCGCAGCCGCCCTGACGGTGGGCATCGTCAACGACGGCATGACTGCGTCCGCCATCTTTTCCTTTGTGCTGGTCGGAGCGTTGATCATCTGGTGCATGCTCGGCCTGGTCAGGTCGGTGACCGAGCTGCGCATCCGAAGCAGGGCCCTGTCGGCGCTGCCGCCGCCGCAGCCCGCCCGCCGGCCGGTTGCCGCCCCGATCCGGGCCGAGATCGGCCGGTTGGACGGCTACTCCGACGGTCTGCGCCAGCTGCTTACGTTGTTGCCGGCCGCCGCCGATTCGGTGGGGGCTGACCTGCGCCGCGAGGTGATCACCTGCGCCGACGCCGCCGAACGCCAGCTCCGGCGCCAGGCTCAGGAATACACCGGCGTCCGCAAGACGATGGCGGCCGGACCTGCGCAGTCGCGGCCAGCTCTGGCCGGCACAGTCGACGACCTCGCCGGACGCATTCGCGCCGGAGTCCAGGAGTACGGCCGCCTGGTGGCGGCCGCGGGTGACACCGTCGCGGCCTCCGCCCAGCTGGACCGGGCCATCGCCGACCTGCAAGCTCCGACCGACCGACTGCACGCGCTGGCCATGGGCATGCGGGAAATCGCCGACCACACCCGCCCGTTGCAGGCGCCCGGCTGATTCGCCGGCGCCACCTTTGTTCGCCGTCAGGGGGAGGACTGCCCGGCGCCGGTAGCATCCACGATCATGCGCCTGACTGAGTTCCGTGCCCTGATGACGGCCCATTTCGGGTCGCATCGCGCGTCCGCGGTCGCCGCCGATCACATCTTCTCGGCGTTGGGCGGCCGCTCCGTGAACGATGCCCTGCGAGCCGGCGAGAACCCGAAGCGTGTCTGGGCAGTCGTCTGCGAGACGTTCGACGTGCCAGTGGCTCTGCATCACGGGTTGCCCGACTGAGCGGTGCGGCCGCTGCCTTCCCTGCCCCGCGACACGCCGGGTGTTCTGCTGGCATCTCGAACATCTGTACGTCTACAGTTGTCCCCATACCTGTTGGTTGTCCACATTCTGCGGCAGCCGGAGGCGACTGTCGGTGCCTGGTTCTACCGTCGGTCAGGACAGCACAACAGATCACGCCAGGCGGTGCAGTGCCAGCCGGCGACCGAACACACGAAAGGCACGGGGTTGGGCCATGTCGGCACCGGATCGTGAGAAAGCACTCAGCATCGCGCTAGCGCAGATCGAGAAGCAGTTCGGCAAGGGGTCGGTGATGCGGCTCGGTGACGAGGGTCGCGCACCGGTCGAGGTCATTCCCACCGGCTCCATCGCGCTGGACGTCGCGCTGGGAATCGGTGGACTGCCTCGGGGACGGGTGGTCGAGATCTACGGCCCGGAGTCGTCGGGCAAGACGACGGTCACTCTGCATGCGGTCGCCAGCGTGCAGGCGGCGGGTGGTATCGCCGCATTCATCGACGCGGAGCACGCGCTGGATCCGGAGTACGCCAAGGCGCTCGGGGTGGATACCGATTCGCTGCTGGTCTCCCAGCCGGACACCGGCGAGCAGGCACTGGAGATCGCCGACATGCTGATCCGCTCCGGCGCGATCGACCTGGTCGTCGTCGACTCGGTGGCTGCCCTGGTGCCAAGGGCCGAAATAGAGGGCGAGATGGGCGACAGCCACGTCGGTCTGCAGGCTCGGCTGATGTCGCAGGCACTCCGGAAGATCGCCGGCGCGCTGAGCAACACCAATACGACGATGATCTTCATCAACCAGTTGCGCGAGAAGATCGGGGTGATGTTCGGATCGCCGGAGACCACCACCGGTGGTAAGGCGCTGAAGTTCTACGCCTCGGTCCGGCTCGACATCCGCCGCATCGAAGCGCTGAAGGACGGCACCGACATCGTCGGCAACCGGACCAGGGTGAAGGTCGTCAAGAACAAGATGGCCCCGCCGTTCAAGCAGGCTGAATTCGACATCATCTACGGTCAGGGCATCTCTCGGGAGGGTTCGCTGATCGATGTCGGCGTTGAGCAGGGGCTGGTCCGCAAGGCCGGCGCTTGGTACACCTACGACGGCGAGCAGCTCGGACAGGGCAAGGAGAACGCCAGAACGTTCCTGCGCGAGAACCCGGACATCGGTCAGGAGATCGAGAAGCGCATCAAGGAGAAGCTGGGTGTCGGCGCGCGTATCGACGACGAGACGGTTGCTCCGGCGCCCGTCGAGTTCTAAGCGGTCGAAATCCGATCTTCGTCCAGTTGCTGGAGCACCCGCCGAGCGACCACAAGGGAAGGCGATGACAGAGGAAGGCGGAGATGGATACGGTCGATCGTGACGAGCGGCTGGCCGCGCTGGCCGGCCGGATCGCCGCAGTGCAGAGTCGACCGGACGGTGTTACCGGCAGTGCGGCACGGTCCGCTGCAGACGACGCTGGTGGTGCGCCGAGTGCAGCCGGCGGTAGTCCGCGCGGTGCCGGTTCGGATCCGCGGAGTCCGGGCGCGGGAAGTCCAGCCGACCAGACGGCCTTGGCGAAGGCGATCTGCCTACGGTTGCTGGCGGTAACGCCCAGACCCCGAGCAGGCCTGGCCCAAGCTCTGCGACGCAAGGAGATTCCCGACGATATCGCCGAGTCCGTGCTCGACCGGCTCACCGAAGTCGGTCTCATCGACGATGTGGCCTACGCGCAGAGTTTTGTGCGGACCAAGCAGCGTGACCGAGCGCTCGGTCGCGCCGCGCTGCGTAGTGAGCTCCGCAGACTCGGCGTGGAGGAGGACGTCACGGCCCAGGCGGTCGATTCCGTCGACACCCAGGCGGAACGAATTAGAGCAGCGGAGTTGATCGCCAAGCGAGTGGATGCCGCGATGGCGTCCGGCGTGGTCGCCGCCAAGCGCCGGCTGCTGGGTCTACTGGCCCGGCGCGGCTATTCGCCGGAAGTGGCGATTGCCGTGGTCGAGAAGGCGCTGGAGGCCTATTCACGAGGTCTGGAGACCTAGGAGTTGATCGACGTCGCCGAGGTCCGTGCGAAGGCCGTCAGCGGGTCAGCTTGACCCGTACTGGGGACGTCTTTAACCTCAATGTCACAGGAGAATCACGAAGCGCGCGCTGCCGTTCGGTGCGTGATCGATAGCGGTGTAGCTCTGCCGCATTTGCCCAGCTCAGCTGGGTCAGGCGGGTCGGTATCCCGACGACGGACCGATCCGGGGATGGTCGTCGCCCGAACTGGCGTGCGCCCGCGATAACTCCCTCCGTCTACGGACGGCGACGATGAGGGAGGTGTCATGCCCAACGCACTGATCATTGTGCTCGTACTAGCGCTGATAGCAGCCCTGGCTGTTCTGATAGTGATACTTCGACGACCACCAGCAGCTCCGGCGTTCGACGAGAACGCGATTCGTAGGCTTCTGACCGAAACGATCGATGCATCTTCGCAACGGGAGGACCACGGGCAAGGCGCATCGCAGTTGGAGCGCCAGACCGAGTCAGGGGCGGTCGGTGGTGCACCCGTGATCCTGCCGCCCGAGGACCATGCGGCGCTGAATCTCCTTCGGCAGGAGGCCTCGGCGGCTGCGGCGGAGATTCGCCGAGTCGCCGCCGACGCGGCGGATTCGGTCCGCCAGCAGTCACTCGCCGACGCATCCCGGCTGCGCGCCGAAGCCAAGAGCGAAGCCGATCGAACGCTGGAAGCAGCACGAGCAGAGGCAGCCGCCCTGAAGTCCGGCATCCAATCCGAGCGGCAGCGGCTGGCCAAGGAGGCGGTCGATGCACTGGCGGCCGAGCGGGAGGAGCTGCAGCAGGGCCAGCATCGGCTGAGGACCACCGCGGCCTTGTTGGCGCAAGACCAGAAGATGGTTGAGCAGGAGCAGGAGCGGATCAGGATCGAGCGTCAGGAACTGGGTAAATCCAGATCCGCTGCGGACTCGCGCGAGAGCGACCTTCGCGGTCAGGCTGCAGAGCTGGCGACCAGAGCCGCCGACATCGACAATCGGTCGAAGGAGGTTACCGAGCAGCTGGCCATGGGCGCGGCGGAGCTCAGCCGTGTGTCAGGTCTCACCATTCCGGCAGCCAGGGCCGAACTGCTCGCCTCCCAGGAGCAGGCCGTCCGCCGCGACGTTGCGTTCATGATCAGGCGGGTGGAGAGCGAGGCGGAGGCCACCGCCAAGACCAAGGCGAGGGCGATCGTCGCCGAGGCCGTTCAGCGGGTGGCATCGGACCAGACAGCCCAAACCGTCGTCTCGGTCGTGCATCTGCCGGCCGATGAGGTCAAAGGCCGGATCATTGGTCGGGAGGGCCGCAACATCCGCACGTTCGAAACGATCACCGGAGTCAATGTGATCATCGATGACACCCCGGAAGCGGTGCTGCTGTCGTGCTTCGATCCGGTCCGCCGTGAGGTCGGTCGGATCACGTTGCAGATGCTCATCGATGACGGGCGTATCCACCCGCACCGGATCGAGGAGGCGTTCGAGAGGGCCGGCGATGAGGTCGACGCGCTGTGCCGTCGAGCGGCGGAAGATGCAATGCTCGACGTCGGGATTGCCGATCTGCACCCCGAGTTGGTCAATCTCATCGGCCGGTTGAAATACCGGACGTCCTACGGGCAGAACGTGCTCGGCCATCTGGTCGAGACTTCGCACATTGCCCGGATCATGGCCGCGGAGATGGGCATCGACCCGGACATCGTCGCTCGCGGCGCCTTCCTGCACGACATCGGAAAGGCCCTCACGCACGAGGCGCAGGGGTCGCATGCGATTGTCGGCGCAGAACTGGCGCGTAAATACGGCGAATCCGAGGCGGTCGCACACTGCATCGAAGCGCACCACGACGAGGTGCCCCCGTCGACGGTGGAGGCCGTGCTCACCCAGGCGGCGGATTCGTGCTCGGGTGGGCGACCGGGGGCGCGTCGTGAATCGCTGGAGTCCTACGTGCAGAGACTTGAGCGGATCGAGGCCATTGCCGGGGCGAAGAAAGGCGTGGAGAAGGTGTTCGCGATGCAGGCGGGTCGGGAGCTCCGGGTGATGGTGAAGCCGGAGATCGTCGACGACCTGGAGGCGCATGTGCTGGCCCGTGAGGTGGCCAAACAGATCGAGGAGGAGTTGACGTATCCGGGTCAGGTGAGGGTCACGGTCATTCGCGAGTCCAGGGCTACCGAAATCGCGCGGTGACCAACCGGCTGAAGGACCGGCAGCGGCCGGGCGGCCCGGCGACCACCAGCACAGCGCCTGGCGGTCGCCGAGGCGACCGGCTTGATCCACCGCTGCACGTACCCTGATGTCCGTGAGAACTGCCACGACCGGCCCAGCGGCCTTGCCTCGCACCTATCAGGTGCGCACCTACGGTTGCCAGATGAACGTCCACGACTCCGAACGACTGGCCGGCCTGCTCGAGGAGGCCGGATATCGGCGGGCCGCCACCGGCCAGGATGCGGATGTGGTGGTCTTCAACACCTGCGCAGTGCGGGAGAACGCCGATAACCGGCTGTACGGCAATCTCGGCATGCTTGCGCCGAAGAAGACGAGCAACCCCGGCATGCAGATCGCGGTCGGTGGTTGCCTCGCTCAGAAGGACCGGAGCGAAATCAGCCGCCGCGCTCCGTGGGTGGATGTGGTGTTCGGTACGCACAACATCGGTGCTCTCCCGACGCTGCTCGAGCGGGCGAGGCACAACAACGAGGCCCAGATGGAGATTCTCGACGCGCTCGACGTCTTTCCCTCTTCGCTGCCGGCCAAGCGCGACTCTGCCTCATCGGCGTGGGTGTCGATCTCGGTGGGCTGCAACAACACCTGCACCTTCTGCATCGTGCCGGCCTTGCGTGGCAAGGAAGCCGACCGGCAGCCGGACGACATCCTCGCCGAGGTCGGCATGCTGGCGGCGGAGGGGGTGATCGAGGTGACCCTGCTCGGCCAGAACGTGAATTCCTACGGCGCCGAATTCGGTGACCGCGGTGCCTTCGCCGATCTGCTGCGATCGTGCGGGCGGGTGGCCGGGATCGAACGGGTGCGTTTCACCTCCCCCCACCCCAGAGATTTCACCTCCGATGTGATCGCGGCGATGGCCGAAACGCCGAATGTCTGCCACCAGCTGCACATGCCGATGCAGTCAGGATCGGATCGCATCCTCAAGGCCATGCGGCGCTCCTACCGGAGCGAGAAGTACCTCAGGATCTTGGACGAGGTCCGGCTGGCCATGCCCGACGCCGCCATCACCACCGACATCATCGTCGGCTTCCCGGGCGAGACCGAGGACGACTTCCAGCGCACGCTGGATGTCACGGAGCAATCCGGTTTCGCCACCGCGTTCACCTTCCAGTACTCGCCCAGGCCCGGCACTCCGGCAGCGACTCTGCCCGACCAGGTCCCCGCCGAGGTCGTCACCGAGCGATACCAGCGGCTGAAAGCCGTCGTCGACGCTTCCGCACTACGGGGCAACCGGGAACAGGTCGGCCGGACCGTCGAAGTACTGGTCGCAGCCGGCGAGGGGCGGAAGGATGGCGCCACCCACCGGCTCAGCGGGCGGGCCAGAGATGGCCGGTTGGTGCATTTCTCGCCGACCGGGCCGTCGGTGGACCGAACTGTCCGCGCCGGCGATCTGGTGACGGCGGTGATCACCCCGGCTGCCCCGCATCATCTGGTGGCCGACGGTCAGCTCACTGGGCATCGGCGTACCAGGGCAGGCGACCGGTATGCCCAGGGCCAGGCCCCGCGCACGGCCGGGGTCGGTCTGGGCATGCCGGGAGTGCGCCCGCACGGCGTCGGAGGCCTGACGGTGGCTGGGGCAACAGCTGCAGATCTACTTCTGACCGGTCACAGGTTGGTCGATGTCGCAGCGCCGGCCGGGTGCGCCAGCTGCTGATCCGCTGGTGATCGTCAACTCGACGCGATCAGATCGGCCGCAGCACCAGATCGGCCCGTGGGCGGGTGTCGAGAACATAGGCCGCGTTGCGGCCGTCCGGGCCCGTGGTCGACCGGAGAAGGGCGACATCTGGACTGCGCCCGAAGGCAACGTGGCGGGATACCAACCGCTGGACTCGCAGCTCCTCCGGCGTGTCCAGGTACCAGCTTTCGGTGAGCAGCTCGTTGATCTCATTCCACGGCGGGTCGGTGGCCAGCAGATAGTTTCCCTCGGTGATGACCACCTCGATGTCCGGGGTCACCGGTACCGCTCCGGCAATCGGCTCTTCGATGGCCCGGCGGAATTCTGGTGCGTAGACGACCTGGCGGCCGTCACCGTCCGGCCCCGACGACAGGCGTTTCAACAGCGCGACGTAGCCTGCGCCGTCGAAGGTTTCGGGTGCGCCCTTGATGTCAGCGATGCCGAGCAGATCAAGCACCCGTTGTGCCAGGTGATAGCCGTCCATCGGCACCAGTGCCGTCGGAATGGGCGACGAACCGCTCGCAAGTTCATCCACGATGGCCGTACAGAGTGTGGACTTGCCCGAGCCGGGCGCTCCGACGATCCCGATCAGCAGCCGTCGGCCAGGCGTGTGCAAGTCGCGGATGCGGTTGGCCAGCACCAGAGGGTCGGCCGGCAGCATCGGCTGCCTGTGGCCGCCGACACCGACAGGTGATGCGGAAGTCCCGACACCGGTCACCGTTCCACGGCGCCCTGGGCGGCGGCCAGCCACTCTTCCCACTGGACGGCCTGGGCATCGGCCTCCTTGGCCTTCCGCTCGTTGCCTGCGGCCCTGGCCTTGGCCGCCTGGCCGCGATAGGACTCGGCCCTGGAGCGGAACTGCTCGATCCTGGCGGAGGTTTCCGGGTCGGTGCGGCGCCAGTGCGAATCCTCGGCTGAGCGGATCCGGTCCTCGACCGCCCGCAGGCGCGAGTCGAACTCCTTGATCCGTTCCCTCGGTACCTTGCCGGCGGCTTCCCAGCGTTCCTGGATGGACCGGAGCGCCACCTTCGCGGCGTCCAGACCACCGGAGGTGGTGATCTTCTCAGCTTCGGCCAGCAGCCTGTCCTTGATATGGGCGTTGGCCTCGAACTCGTGGTCCCGGTCGGAGAAGGTCTGGTTACGGTGTGAGAAGAATTTCTCCTGCGCTGCCCGGAAGCGGTCCCACAGCGCATCCTCGACATCGCGCGGCGCTCGGCCGGACGCCTTCCACTCTTCCATGAGCGTGCGGTATTCGCCCGCGGTCTTGCCCCATTCGGTGGAGTCGGCGAGTGCCTCGGCCTTGGCGATCAGTGCCTCTTTTGCCTCCTTGGCGGCGCCGCGCTGCTTGTCCAGGTCGGCGAAATGCGTGCCACGGTGCCGGGTGAAGGCGTCTCGTGCTTTGGCGAAGCGCTTCCACAGGGCGTCATCGGTCTTCCGGTCGATGCCCTTGATCGTCCGCCACTCGTCGACGATCTCCTTGAGTCGATCGCCGGTTGCCTTCCACTGCTCGGATTCGGCCAACTGCTCGGCCTCTACACACAGCGCTTCCTTCGCGGACACCGCGGCCACCCGAGCGGCCGCCCTGGCCGTCGACGCTCCGGCGATCGCGGCGTCGGCGGCCCCGATGACGATCTCCAGCCGCGCTGCCGCTGAATCGAGATCGCCGATGCCCGAAAGGGTCTCGACCTGCTCGCGCAATTCGATGGCGTGCGTCTTGGTTGCCTTTGGGTCGCCGGAGCCGGTGGCCAGGCGCGTTTCCAGCAGAGCGATCTCAGTGGCGAAGTCGTCGAACCGGCGGGCAAAATGAGCCAGTCCGGCCTCGGTGTCGCCGGCCTGCCAGTTGCCGACCGCGCGTTCGCCCATCGGGCCGTAAACGTAGACGACACCGTTCTCGTCGATTCGTCCCCACTTGTGCGGGTCGGTCGGCTCGACCGTCGGTTCGACCGCCACGGCTGTGGCTGCCGCGCCGGCCCGGGGCGCGCCGCGGCCGCCTGGGACGCCGCCGGGACGGCCGCCGGACGGCCGACCCGGCCGCCCCCCGGGACCACGGCCGGGACTGGGGGCCGGCGGGTGCTGACCATCGGGCGACGGCGCAGGATCCGCCGCCGCCCCGGTCGGAAGCTCTGCCGGAGGCGCTGGGACGGAATCCACATCGGCCGGCAGGTCGGGGACGTCGGGGGTGTGGGCCGGTAGG
>JBBROB010000021.1:0-73067 GCA_038229825.1 Mycobacteriales bacterium | reverse complement strand
CACTGCAACAGCTGTGCCACCGGGTGTCAGGTCCGAGGTGGTGGTGCCCTGCCCGGTCGGGGTCGAGGTGCAGCCGGCGACAAGAGCGGCGATGGTGACCGCACTGGCTCCCAGTCGCAGCATCCGCGAACGCCAGACCACGTCCCACCTCCCTTACGGTATCGGCAGACTTTACTGAGTCATGGGGTGCGAGCAACACCTCTATCCACAATTGAACCCATCCGCCGCCGCGGCCCGCAGTCCGGGGCGTCCGGCGCGCCGTGGCCGGATCCCAGCATGCAGTCAGGACTCACGACAGCGGCAGCGGCCCGTCCCCCACGCCGAACAGCGTCGACGTCAGGGTGCTCGACCCGGTCGCGGCGACACCGCAGAATGCCTGTGCTGGTTGCGTTTGCACCGAGCTGAAGGGCCCTGAGTTCTGAGCGTCGATGAGGCCGTAGTACACCGGGGCAACCCTGACCTGAAGGCGACCCCCTGCGGAGAGATCCTTCCGCCCGGTGAGATACCGGATGAAGTCGTTACAGGAACTGTTGAGTTCGGCAAGGGTGGGCAGTCCGTAGACGAGGCCGGTGCTGGCGAACAACTCCACACGGTGCGGTCCCGAGCAGGAGATGGCGGAGCCCGGAGCCAGGTCGTCTGCGCAGACCGCGTACGAGTTCGGCACTCGGCCGCCCGCGAACGCGTCGCGTACGGTGCCGACCACTGCGGGGCTGCCGTTGCCCTCGGTCACGCACGCGATCCAGCGCTGCCCGGCAGCCCGCTGCAGCGAACTCGGTCCGATCAGCCCGACGGAACCGATCCCGAGGGGCCGCCAGGTTCCGAACGAAACGCTGCGGTAGTCGCCGCGGTCGTTGCGGGGCATCACCTGGTCCGTCGCAAGGTAGCTGCTGATCGCCGGATCGCAGGTTGAAGCATCGGGCGCACCGATTTGGTCCAGCAGTACCCGCGGAAAGGTGCTCGAGTCGGCGAAGACCTGCACGACCTCGCCGTAGTGCGGCCCGCCGCAGCCTCCGTACCGCAAGGCGGGAATCTCGCCTGCGCCTGCCGAACTGTGCCGCGGGTCGCCGAGCACACAGGCACCGATGGCCGGCGGCGTCGTAACCGCCGCGGCCTCGGCCCGACCGGCGATCCGTACCTCGCGCAGTTGCGGGACGATGATCGCGACCAACAGGGTCGTCAACAGCAGAGCTGCGCCCAGAGCCCGCCGGTCCACCCCCCGAAGGTATGTCCGCACTGCACTGCTGACAAGCGGCGGATGGCACCCAAGACCGTCAAGCCTCCCAGAGGTGAGTCAACTCAACCCGGCCGCCCGGTCCAGCCATTCTTGCGCATCCGCCTCACGACCGTCGGCAACGAGTACCTGCGCAATCTCGGCGTACCGGTCGGCGGCCGAAAGGTCGCGTGACATCACCTCAACGACGGCATCGGTCCCGCGACGGGCAGCCAACTGACGTTTCAGATGAGCTACGACGAACCTCGAGGGCTTGGCACCGTATTCGTCCTGCTCGCCAACTGCCAATGCCGGCAGCTGACGGAAGTATCCATCCACCACTGATTCAAAGCTGTCCAAACCGTCTTCGCTGAGGGAATCGGCATGGGTCGTCGGGCTCTCCAGGAAGACATCCCAGTCGCTGCTCAGCGCCCAGTTGGCCAGGTGGACGCCGAGTTCTGCTTGGTCCTGATTCGCCTGCAGAGAAGCCTTGGCGTGCATCGACTGCGCCTCGGTGAGCATCCGCCCGATCTCACCCGCCCGGTCGGGAACACCACCCCCGAGGGTTTCCTCGAGCAGCTCGATCAGGCGCTCCAGCCCGTCTACTGCAGGGAGTGCGAGGTCGTTGGCGAGCAGGTCCTCGATCGCTGTCAGCTCCGCGCGGTACTTGGCGACGAGTTGGCCCGCCGGCCCAGCGTCATCGTCTCTGCCCTTGCCATGCCCGCTTGCTGTCACGACGTACATGGTGCACCGTCCACCCCTCGGCGGCCAATGGTGCCCAGTGCCTGGTCCTTTTGCGATCGGCGGGCAGGCACTTTCGAAACCGGCAAGCGAGAGCCGAACAAGGGGCACCCGCCGAGCAACCGGGGTAGTTTCAACGGAAGGTCCCGAACAGGCCCACTGACCGACACGGAGTTGCTCGTGCGCATGGATAACAAGCCGGCTCGGGTGGCCGCGGCAATGCTGGTTGCGGCGAGTATCGCTGCGTGCTCGGCAGTTTCCGGGACGGCACAGCCGGCCGTGCCCAGCGTTTCGCCGTCGGTTAGCCAGCCCCAGCCCGCCAGCACCGCGGCCACGTCCGCCGAGCAGTCATCAGCCGCAACCGAGCCCGGCACGCAGCCCGGCGTGTTGAGCATGTCGAGTGAATCGCTGCCCGAATCGACTACCCAGAGCTCGAAGTCGGTCCAGAGTTCGGTCTCGACGACCAGCAAGTCGCTGCCGGAAATAACGGTGCAGACCACCTCTGCCGAGGCACGAAGGATCGTCTCCGCAGTCAACGCCATTCTGCTGACCCCAGCAGAACTGGGGAAAGGGTTCACCAAGCGCACTTACACCCCTCCCGACCCGAAGGACACCAGCGCCCGGTTGCCCTGCGGCCAGGTCAACACGGCGGCGCAGTTCCCCAACGCATTGCGGACCGGGACCGAGATCGTCAAAGGCAACTCGGTCCAATTCGATGAGGCAGTGAGCGTCTACCTCGACACGAAGACAGCGACGAGTGCATTTGCCGCGGCCGTTGCCGGCGTCAGTTGCAATAACGGCAAAATAGGTACCACCCCGGTGACGGTCATCTCGGCCCGGGACGTCACAGCGGAGGTCGGCGGAGATCAGGCAAGGGCCTGGAAGCTGGGCCTCGGTCCTGACTCGGTTGTCCTGGTCGGCGTGCGCACCGGACTGATCAGCGTCGGCTTCACGTTCATCGTTGCTGCGAGCGCGGACACGTCGGTCCTGCCGAATCCGCTCGACATCGCCAAAGTTGCCACCGAGCGATTGACCAGACTCCAGCAATAGGCCCGTCAGCCGCCGGAATTGGAGCAGTGCTCGTTCGCCGTGCGTAGTATTGCCCGCCTCACCACAGAGCAGTGCTCTGCAATTGGCCGGGATCACAGTCGAAGGCGACGATCTGGTGATCGGCGCAACAACCAGGCGCGCACAGTGGGCCGCTTCCGATCTTTGCCGGCTCCTGCATCAGTCGGCCATCTCATCCGCTGTGCGGACCAGGCGGCCGCCGAGCACGACCGACCGGACGCGTCCCAGGGCGTCGAGATCGGTCCGCAAATCGCCGTCGACCACCACCAGGTCGGCGTCATACCCACTGCGCAGCAACCCTTTCCGATCACCAACCCCACAGGCCTCGGCGGCCGCCGAGGTGGCCGCGGCCAGCGAAGCGGAGGTGCTGAGACCGGCCTCGGTGAAGAATGTGATCAGCCCGCGCAGCATCCCGTGTCCGACGAACGGAGCGATGCCTGAATCCGGACCGGCCACCAGTCGCACCCCGGCCCGGTGTGCACGTCCGACCATGCTCAATCGCACGGCCTTGAGTCGTTCGGGCGTCAGGCCCTGTTTTTCCATTTGTTCCCGAACGGCAGCGGGAGCATTCGCCATCATGGCTGAGGGCGGAACCGGGACAATACCCCCGATCGCGATGCCGCTGTTGGCCAGCTTCTCCAGTAATTGCTCAGACAGATCGATGCCCTTGTCGGTCAGACAACTACAGTGCTCGATCCCATCCACGCCGACCTCGACGGCCTGTTCGACCGCAGGGAGCCCGTGGGCATGGGCGGTCACCGGCAAGCCGGCGGCGTGAGATTGCTCGACGATCAGACGCAGATCCGCGGTGCTGAACTGAGTTCGCATCACGTCCGTGCCCGGCGTGTTCATTCCGCCGCTCGCCATCACCTTGACGACGTCGGCCCTTCGTTCCGCGCGTTCCTTGACGGCCGCGATGATGGCATCGCGGCCGGCAACCTCCCCGCCCATATAGAAGCAATGCCCGCCGGGACTGGTCAGCGGCGGGCCCGATGCCAGGATGGTCGGCTCCGACGCCGCAACCCCAGATCTTTGACGGTTCCGGCGTTCCAGTACCGTGAAATCACGGTCACCAAGATCGCGCACGGTCGTCTCACCCGCGTCCAGGTGCCGACCCAAACCGGCGGTGATCACCGCGTCGATGTCGTCGTCGGAGTAGCCGGCCACCCGGTCAAGGGCTCGCAGACCGCCGTCGGTGACCAGGTGGCTGTGCGTATCGATCAGCCCGGGCAGCACAGTTGCGTCACCGTAGTCCAGAACCTGCCAGCTTTCACTCAGAACGGGAAAGCCCTGTTCCACGGCGGTGATCCGGCCCTTGTCAACCAGTACGGTCACCTCACCGTCGCCAAAACGCTCGCCATCGAAGAACCGCGTGGTCCGGACCGCCAACATGGACCATGCATAGCCCCCCTCGGATTGACCGTCAAGTGCATTCGGGCTGGCGGTCAGGTGCTTTCGCATCGTCGGCGTTGCCGGCCTTTCGTCGTGAAGGTGCACTCCTCGGCCCCGGGGCCGTTGTGCTTGGTGCACTACGCACTGGGCGGTAGGATGGGCAGCATGGAGAAATCGTCGAACATGGCGGAGGCGTTCGGCACTTTTGTGAAGGCGCAGCGACAGCTGGCCAACATCTCGCAGCGCCAGCTCGCCAAGGCCAGCGGGATGTCCGATTCCTACCTCAGCCAGATCGAGCGTGGGCAATACCGGCCGTCGGCAGAAGTGTTGCGCGGCATCGGACAGGCCTTGGGAATTGCGCCGGCCGCCCTCTTTTCCCAATTCGGGTTGCTGGACTCCGACCCCGACCAGACGCCCCGGGCGAGTGTTGAGGAAGCGATCCGCCTTGACGAGCAACTGACCCAGGCAAAGAAGGACGCCCTGTTGGCGATGTATAGGGTGCTCAGAGATTCTGCGTGATGTACCCAACAGCCGCTTGACAGACAACGCAATGCTTGGCAGACTGGGCATATCAACCAAGCAGAACAACGAAAGGAACACCCCATGTCTGACTACACCGCTCCTGACTACACCGCCCAGATCGAGAAGGCTTCCGAGCAGTACCTGACCACGCTGGGCACCGCGCAGGACAACTTCGTCAAGGCCATCTCCGCCTTCGTCAAGCAGATCCCCGCGATCCCCGCCGTCCCGGCCCTGCCGGCCGTCGATCTGACCGCCCCCAGCAAGATCACGACGGCGTCGTTCGACTTCGCCGAGAAGCTGCTGGCCCAGACCCGGACCACCGCCGACCAGGTGCTCGCGGCACTCGTGCCGGCCACCGTCTGACCTGCACCGCCCGATCTGTACAGCAGGTCATCTGCCGATCACCGCCGCACGACCACATGCCCGGCCGCATTCAGCGGCCGGGCATTTGTCATCGCGGCATCTGAGAATCGAGGCGCTCGGTGGCTCTTCGCAGCGCCTCGGACATCGATTTCGGCTCCTGAAGTCCCAGTGGGGATCGACGCAGCATGACCAACGAGACCGCCACGATCGGTGCGACGGTCTCGGCCAGTATTGGGTGGCGCCCGCCGGTGTCGAATTGCATCAGTCGATCGACGAAGGCCGAGAATTGGTCACGGTCGATCTCGACCATGTCGTCGGCCACCGCGCTGAAGCCGGCCCGCACCTGAAGAACCTGTTCCAGCGAGCTGACAAACATGACGTAGACCTGGCCCGCCAGGAGTGCCGGGCTCCAGACTGTCTCCCCGTCGATGTCAAAAACGTAGCTCACGGGGTCCACCTCAGATAGATGGTGACGTCGGGGCGCGCCTGGCGTAGTGCCTCGACGGCCTGCTCGACGGCCGCCTTGAAGGCCGGGTCCGCACCGGCGGCGGTGAAATGGAAACCGATCGGTGCGTTTTCATATCCAGGCATGGCTGCTCGCGCTCTCAGATAGGCATCGAATTTGTCGGCGATGTGCTTTTTTATCCACTTCGGTGTGTTCGACGCCCACGTCGCCGATTTTTCCTCCCACAGCGTTCCCTTCTCGATCCGATCGATGTCGGTAATGGCCTGACCCTGGGCGTCCCAGACCACATAATTCGACTGTCCTTCCAGCGATACAGGGGCGACAGTCGCGGCTTTACCTTCCGCTGCCTTCTCGGCTGCGGCTTTTTCGGCGGCGAGCCTTTCCGCGGCAAGCCTCTCGGCCGCGGCCCGTTCCGCGGCGGCCTGCAATGCCTCCCGACCTGCCCGTCCGGCCCCGGCCCCGACGGCGCCCGACGGCGCGAAGGTCAGCCCGAACTCCAGCAGGTCCAGCACCAGGGCCTGCGGTGTGGTGGAAGCCAGATAGGCCCTGGTGGACTTGGCCGGATCGCGGACGAAGTCAGCCTCGCCATGTCCGTGCTCGGCGACGTAGGCGAAGATGCCGGAGCCGAACATCGCCAGGCCGAAGGACCCGCCCGACAAGGCGATCAGAGCGGCGATCCCGAACACGTAGACCATCTGCATCGCGAACGGCTGGGAGTCCCACCACTTTGCGAGCTGATCGAGCAGCCCGGCGAACCACACCCACTGATGCGCCGCCAGACTGGGCCCGATCTGTCGGGCCCAGGCAGGCGCGACCAACAACACCGCGGCCGCGATGCCGGCGACAGCGAGCCCGGCCGTGAGCCGGCGAAGGGTCCAGGCCGGCACAGTCGAATTCGGAGCACCGGCCGCCATGGCGTCCGCCTTCTCGGCTCGCAGCGCTGAGGTCGCTGACCGGCCACGGATCAGCGCGGCCGCTCCGGGTTCGAGCGCACGCCGCGCGTGGGCGCGCAGTGACCGGCGAATATCGGCGACGGTATAGCGTCCCAGCCAGCGCAGGTCCCCAACTGTCACCCGCAGGGCCCGTCGTGCGCGGCCGTTCGACGGAGGGGGGACCGGGGGAGGGACGATCGGGATGGGTTCGGTAGCCAGACCAGTCTCCGGACTGCCGGCGTGATCAGTGGAATTGGGTTCCGCCGCAGCGGGTCTACTCGCTCGTCCGAGTTCGATCGGCGCGAATGGTGCGGTGGAGACAAGGCTCTCCGCCACCTCGGCACGTCGCCGCCGCCTGCTGTCCAGCACCATCGCGACAAACCACAAGGCCAGCAACACCAGACCCGCATGCTTCCCGTGCAGACCAACCTGCCAACCGATGCGGATCGGCCAAGGCACGGGTGAACCATTGGCTGTCCATTTACTCGAACTGATTGCGGCGACAGCGTTGTAGCCCCCGTGCACGCCGACGGCAATCCACAGCGCCAGTATCGGTAGGGCGATCCCGCAGGCCCGCAATCCGGTGGCAGCGACGACCGACCGGTGGTAGCCGGCACGCCAGAGCCACACGCCGAACCCCGCACTGAGCGCCACGATCGAGGTCGTTATGTGATGACCGGGGAATTCGGCCAGTCCGTTGCTGGAGCTGGACCAGCCGGACAGCGGGGAGAGGCCGTACTGCGGGTACCCCGATGCCGGCCCCCGGTCGGAAAGGTCACCCAGCAGGGCCAGCACCCCTGGCCGGACGACATGCGCGGCAAGCCGGCGAGCAGCTTCTTCGCAGGACTGGAACGCCAGGCCACCGGCAAAGCCCAGCAGCAGATAGTCGACCAGCGCGAAACGATGAATTCGGCGGGCGGCCAGCAGCGCGAAGACGGCCAGCGGCAGCACCTTGAGAGACTCCTCGGCCAGCCCGGCAATGGCGATGCCCGGGCCGTCCGCTCGGACGTTTCCGGCGAAGGCCGTCCTGCCGATGTGTCGGGTGGTCACCCACAGGGCCAGCGCTGAGGTGAACTTCGCGATCAGGATCGACCACAGCAGCGAACCGGCAAACCAACCGGACACGAATCGCCAGGAAAGGGTCTTGGTGCGGCACAGCAGGAACCACGCAATCAGCAGCCAGTACAGGCTCAGCATGGTCGAGGCGCTCTCCCGTAGCCGGGGTTGGCTGATCAAGAGCGTCACCAGCAGAGCCAGGCCCGCCCAGAGCAGCAGCACTCTGGCCAGTCTTAGGCGCCGCATCGCGGTCGGATGGCCTGCGAACCAGCCCTGAATGCGCAGGCTGATCCGCTCCCAGCCGTCCAGGGTGGAGCGGCGATCCCAGACCATCGCCCCCGCCGTCATCGCTCGTTGCTATCAGCGTTATCCCATCCAGTCAACCCGACGCGGCCGGATGGCGCGGTGGTGCGCTACGGACGGTCGGCAATCCGCAGGCCGATGTCAGGCATGCCGGATTCACCGCCCAAATCCTGTTCGACCCGAAATGAGCATGCCGAGAGCTGGTACTGCATCGAGGTCTGATCGAGTCGGCCTAGGCTTCGGTCATGCGACCCTCCGTCTCCAGGCCGTCATGTCCGTGCGGCGTCGCTGTCTGACGGTGTGTAGTCGGTGACTGCGATCTAGCGCCACGGTCAGATGCCGGCCCGTCTCGGATCGCGGTCAGACCCCGCGCAGGGTTTCGATCACCTCTGCGAGGGCGTGGTCGTCACCCACGTTGCCGGCGAAGACGACGAAGAGGGTCCCCTCCGCCGGGCCCGAGACCGGCTCCCAGAGTGAGACGATTCCCGGTAGCAGTGTTCCGCGCGACCAGGCCCGGCTGATCGACAGTCCCCGGGTGGCCGTGTCAGAAGAGGTGATGCCACCTTTGGCCACCACGAACGACGGTCGCACCTGCGCAACGATGTCCCGCACGGTGGCGACGAGGGCGGCACTGACTGTCCTGGCGATCACCAGGCTGTCGTGCGCGTCGGTTCCGGTGACCAGCACGCGACTCGTCCGCACTACGACGTCCGCGTCGGAGGTTCCACTGGTCAGCACTTCCACCGCTTGCCCGGTGATCATGGCGAGGTGCTCGTCGTGGCGGGCCGGATCCAGCAGGGTGGGTACATCGAGCTCCAACTCCACGATCTGGCCCCGATTGCGGAGCTGTTCCAGCTGTCGGGAGGTGAGCCCGACGTGTGACCCCACCACGATCACGCCGTGCCGGCTGACCACGCGCAGATCGTCAGCGGTGTGCTTCGCATGGGCCTGTTCGACGATCTGCGTCAACCGGGTCCCGGCGATGGGAGCACTGGCGACCTGACCGGAGCGGGCCCTGACAAACGACGGCCCGGTGCGGTACAGAAAATTCTTGCCCTCGGCCTCAGCCCGGATCAGCGCCGCCGCCAAGACCTGCAGGTCCGCGTCGACGACGGCATCCACCACGGCCGGCCGGCCGGCCGTCAAGGAGCTGACGATCCGGTGCACCCGATCCGGCCCGCCGTCCCGCAGGTCCGACACGGTGATCGCAACGACCTCGCCCGCCCGGATCCGGCCGGCGGTCATCTCCTGCACCCACTCCCGCAGGTCGGAATGGTGGTAGCCGAAGCTCGCATCTTTGGCGAACTCGCTCTGGGCGACGGGAATCATGCCGTCGGCGCCGCGCATCCAGTGCACCGAGTTGATGGTGATCCGGCCGGGCTCGATATAGGCAGGCACGATGATCACTCCGTCGACGGCGATTCCCTGTGCAGCCAGTTCCTCGGTCAGGACGTCGGTTTCCAGTGGGTAGTAACCCCGGAGGGTGGAATCCCCCCGGCTGGCGATCGCGAAGTCGACTCCTTCCAGCTTCGCGGCAGTACCCAGAGCCCGGACGATCTCCCGGTTGCGCTCGGCTGCGTCGGCTTCGGACAGGCTCCGGGTATTTGTCAGCACGAAGAACCCGCTGGTCGGCTGTTGCAGCGCCCATCGGAGGTCCCCGACCGACCAACTGGTCAGCACCGGCAGTTCCACGGTGGTCTGGGTGCCCGTTGGGTCGTCGTCCAGGACCACGAGTCGCCGGCCCGCCGCCGCCTGGCCGGCCAGCGCCTGCCGATCCACATCCCACGGGCGGGACAGACCGGCAGTCAATGCCTCGTACGAGGTGGGGACGACCGACTTCGGGTGGGGCACGCTCGGATGGCTCATGGTCATGGAGGTCCTTCGTCGAGGGCGTTGGACGGGGGACGAATCAGGCGACGGCCTCGTCGAGCAGCCCGACGAGGCCGCCGATTCCGTCGTACTCTCGGCGCATGAAACCCGCGGCCACATCGGGCAACTCGTCCCGGCGGTGGGTGTCGCAACTGAGGTAGGTGAAGTCCGGCCACCACTTCTTCGGGCGCGCCATCTCGGAATGCCCGCAGACGTGACAGGTGAGCTCCACCCAGACGGGCCTCCGGCCGGTCCGGTTCGCCCTGGATTGCGCCAGCCAGGGCGGCGGGTCCGCGTCAAGGCGCGCCAGTTCGGTCTCGGACAGGCGGGCCGGGATCCCGTTGCGCAGCGCCATCTCCGGTGGAATGTCCAAACGGACAGCGGCTTCTCGTCTGCTGATCATCTCCACATCAGCGTAGTCGCCGGCAATGGTCGGGCACTGCACTCGTGACAGATTGGCATGCCTGCCAACCGTTCGGTGTCACCGGAAAGTTCGTCGACAGACCGAAGCAGCTTTGATTCCAGGGGGCGAGTTCCCAGCATTCTCTACCTGCGGCACACCCGAACGAACGCCCAACCGGTCAGGGCGGCGACGGTGAATGCCATGACCAGGCCGCCCAGGGCGCCGATCGCAGCGATCAGCGCCGGGGCCTGTCCCGGGTGCCACAGCGGCATGGCAACGACCAGGAAGGCGGTCAGCCCGGCCGTCCAGGCGCCTGCGGTGCTGAAGATCCACACCATCGAATGCGGTAGCTGCACCCGCAGCACCAGCCATTGCGCAGTACCGATCGACGCCAGCAGGATGACACCGAGCAGAACTGCGACAGGGATGACGACGACCGTGGCCAGGTTCTGAAAACCGTTGGTCAGCATGGGGATCAGGCCGATCGCCCAAGCAAGGGCGGCGGCACACGAGGTCGCCAGGATCCAGCGTGGACGGTCGAAGGCGGGCAGCCGCCGCTCCAACACGCGGGCCTGGGCGGCGCCGAGTAGGGCGCCCTCGGCTGCCCCGGCCGCCACCAGCGCTGCGGCAACGCCGGTACCGTTGACCCCGCCGACCAGCGCTCCGGTCACCGCGGGAACCGCGAAACCGGCGAATTCACCAGCGGTCGCCCACCGGGTCCACGCGCGCCACCACCCCGCATCGGTCATTGCGGCCATCGTGATCGGGGCCTCGGCTGGCAGCGCGACGACGACCACCGGGTCGGCGGAAGCGTCCACCCGGCGGTGGTGAGCCACGTACGCGGCTGCGGCGCGAGTGTGCTCAGCCGTGCCGACCGCAAAGGCCTGCGCGGTGGTCGGCTGCCAGCCTCCGTGCCGCCAGATCTCCACCGGCTCGACCTGCCGGAAGTGCCGCCACCAGGTCTTTCTCGACGAGGCACCGACCAGCACCACCAACTCGGAGCCGGCGGCCACACAGCCGACCGGCAGCGTCACCGCTCGGCCGTCGACGGTGTGGTAGCGGAGTGCGGTCGTGCCATTCAGCAGGCGGCGCAGTGGGGAGTGCAAAGCCGCCAGCGTCGCCCGATTGACCAGCGGTTGCCGGGTGACGGTGCCGATGGCCGAATCCGGAACATCGGGGTGGGTGGTCATGACGTCCACGGTGCGCCTGGGTCGACCGGACCGACAGGGCCGATGGTCCCGGCTTCGGCGCCGCCCGGTCGGGACCAACGGTGGCCCCGACCGGGCGGGCGGCGGGCGAATCGCTACCGACCCGGAAACCGTCGTCAGCCCACCGGCTGCCACCATTCGATCGCATTTCCTTCTGGATCGTGTATCCGCGCGAAACGCCCGACCTCGGCCGAGTCCCACTCGGGCTTCACGATGACGGCAATCCCGCTGGCTCTGAGTTGTTCGAGCAGGCCGTCAATGTCTTTGACGCGCAGGTTGAGCATGAACTGCTTGTCCGCAGCCCAGTAGTCGGTCCCCGTCTCGAACGGCGCGAAGACAAGTGGTCCGCCCTGTACCTTCCACGACCCCTCATCGGGCGGGCCGGTGCCCTCGACGGCACAGCCGCCACCGATGCCGAGGTGCTCGCGATACCAGGCATTGAGTGCCTCGGGATCCCGCGCACGAAAGAAGATCCCGCCAACTCCGAGCACTGGCATCGCCGCTCTCCTCTCGAACTCTGTGGGTCACCAAGTCGGCCGCTGACCAGACTATCGCGCGGGGACCGACGCACTGCGGCCAGTAGATTTCGGGGCGGCTTGTTCCCGAGGACGGCGAGGTCGGAGCCCGGGCCGGTCAGGGACCCCACCAGAAGTGGGCCGCCGGGAGGTTCGCCGGCCGCTGCTGCGGAAATTCCCGCACGGCCTCGAGTAGTTCTTCATCGACCTCGCCGAGGTGGAAATCGTCCACCGGCGGTGCGGTCCAGATCTTTCGATCCAGCAGCATCTGATAGCCGGACCGGGCCATCAACGAGTCCTGCAGCCCGTCCTCCTGGTGGTCGCGCCAGGGCTGGACGATGCCCACCGCGGCCGCCACCGAGATCAGCGTCGGGTCGCGTTGGAAAAGCTCGGTGAGAGTTCCCCATTCCGCGGCCGACGCCAGGTCGCGGGTCGATGGGGACGGGGTCGGCTCGTGCGGTGACGTTGCGCCGGCCCGTCCGACGTCGGTGAGGGCTTGCACCGCCCGCCTGACGTTCTGGCTCGAGAGTGCGTACTCCAGCACCTTTCCGGCGGCCACCAACCAGTCCATGGGCTCGAGATCGTCGTTCAGCACGGTTACTTGCCCTTCATGTGGGAGGCGATCAGCGCAAAATTGTCGCGGGCATACACGATGGTGTCCAGTTTCACCATGGTGCCATCGACGGCTTCCACCGTGCGACTGAACACGAACTTGGTCACGCCACCGGAAGGTGCGTTCACGGCGAGATTGCCTTCGGCGACCGTCCGTCGGGCGCTGGCCAGGTAGGCAGAGCTCTGTTGGGCCAGGCCTGCGCCCGGTGCGGCGGCTTCCGCCTTTCCCAGGTCGGCCAGATGTTTGCCGACGTGGTAGGTGGCGCTGTCGCTCCCAAATGTGAGTCTCGTCGCGGCGGCGCGGACCGATGCCTCGCTGGCCGGAGCGCCGAGGTCGGCCCAGCCGATTCCGGCCAGGTCACGTACGGCCTGGGCCTGGTCCTTCATGACCTGGGTGAGTCCCTCGATGCCCTTCTCACTGGCCAGTTGGGCCGCTGCCGCGTCGTCGTAGTTTCGACCTGGGTATTTGGCAGGCTCGCGGGCCACCAACTCCCTGGTGTCTGCCAGTTCGAGCTTCATGAAGTCGACCCGGTTGGCGAAGTCTCCGGGGGTCTTGGCACCGTCGGCGGCCCAGGCATACAACTTCTTGCTCGTTTCCGCGTTGATCTTCTTCGACACATTCCCCAGCTTCCGCAGCCGGTCCACCTCGTGCGGTTGAACCTTCTGCAACAGCGCCCGGTCGCCCAGTCCCCAGCCGTCGACGATCGACTTCACATCTGGCGGCAGGGGGATCGCATTGTCGGGGATATTCGGCTGCGCCCCGATACGCGGTGTACCTACGCCCATCTCGACCTCGGACGGCCGAATGCCCTTGTTGAGTAATTCCTCCAGTTCCGCGGTACTTCTGCCTTCCAGCAGCACGCCGACCTGCTCTGCCCCCTTGTCCATTCTCGCCACCAGCCGGTTCAGGTGGGCGGCGTCATCGGTCTTCGCCAGACACCGGGCGGCTGTCTCCGGGGACATCCCGGACCGGCTCAGCCGGAGCAGCTCGCCCTGGTCGCCCGCGACCCCGAGCATCTGATCGGCCAACCTTGGGTTGGTCCACCCGAGCAGTTGCTCAGCGATCGCTGGATTATCGGCGCTCTTCAGAAGCAACCCGAGACCCTCGGCGTCGTCGGTCAGTCTCAGTAGCCGCTCCGCGGTCACCGCATCCGGCACCGAGTCCAGGATCTTGCCCAGCTTTCCGGCATCACCGGCGAGGTCGATCAGCTCGCCGATCTTGCGGGGGTCGCCGTGCATGAGGGCGTATTCGAGATGTCTTATATCGCCAGTCTTGTCGAGCATCCGCTCGAGCAGCATCGAATCCCCGGTGGTGGTCAGCAGCTCTTCGAGCTTGACGACATCCTTGACCTTGCCGATCATCTTCTCGGCCGCTACCGGGTTGACCTTGACCAGCGCCGACAGGTTGTTCAGTTCGGCCGGGATCTTCGCCGCACCACGGCCTTTGAGTACCAGCCGCGCCCAGAGCGTACCCAGCCCACCCACCAGCAGCAGGTTGAGGCCGAGTCCGATCCACGCCGTGTGCAGCGCCTGCTTGGCCTGATCCACACTGACCCCGCGCACCGTTCCCTTGGTGTCCAGTCGGGCCAGGTCCAACAGCGCGTAGGCATCGGTGACACCGGCGACACCCTGGGCGATTCCGACGCCGAGGTCGATGCCGGCCAGCACCACACCGGCCACCCCCGGGACCACGAGTGAGGCCACGGTCAACAGTCCGAGGGCGATGAACACCTTGAACTGGTGGTCCATCTCGGCGACTTTGGCCTCCCATTCCCACCGGGCGATGGCGTAGGCCAGGAACGGGTTCTCCGGGACGATGGCCCACCGGTCGAGGGCCGCTCCGAGGCTGACGTAGTCCTCGTACCAGGTGATACCCAACCGCTGACGGGCCTCGTTGTACACCGCCTTGGTGTAGTCGATCGGTTTGTATTCGCCGCTCAGGATCTTCTCCCGAACGTCTTCGAAACCATCGATGGCCTCTTGCATGTCGTCTTTCTGGTCCTGGGCCTTCTCGTCGCTGCCGAGGATGTCGGCTTGACCCTGCATGAAATCCCGGGCGGTGGTGAGCTCTGGGATCTCCTTGGCGGTGAGTACCTGACCGTCGAGTTCGACCGAATCGATGTCACCGGACTGTAGGCGGTCGATCATGTCGGTGAGCAGGTGACCGCAGATCTGAAACTTCGCCACGGCCTGCGCGCGGTATTCCGGCCATTTCGTGAGATGTTCCTTCATCTCGTCGCGGTTCTTGGTGATCTGTTCCAGCGCAACCGCTTTGAGCATGGGCTCCCATTGCGTCGACAGGAAGGTCTGCGCAGCCGTGGCTTCATCGCGGATGATCGTGGCCATGTTTTCCCAGCCGGTGTCGAGCTCGCGGGCGATCTGCTGCTCGCTGGCCGTCTGCTGTGCTTCGATGGCCGATTTCAGGCCACCCAGGCCCTGCAGCAGCGACATCAGTCCCGCGACTCCCTTGGCGTCGTCGGTGCCCGGAGCCCAGCTGGCCGCCAACGCGGTGTACCAGGACAGCAGGCCGTGCTCGAGTAGATCGCCCGGCTTGAGGTGTTCGACCATCCCCATCGTGATGGTGGCGGCCGAGGACACCCGCTGGCTGTACCCGTACGGATCCTGCGCGATCGCGAACTCTTCCGGCGTCAGCTGCCCTGGTCCCGTGCTCGCGAATCGATCGGCGAGGCCGGCATTGAACGACTGGAGTCCCCGCGCCGACAGAACCAGGGTGCTGACCGCGCTGAAAGCGGCGCGCTGGCCCACATCCGACCAGAAGGCGCCCCGGAATCCCGGCTGGGTGACCGCCCAGCGCGGGAAGTCCTTGGCAAGGTGCTCCAGCAGCTGACCGCGTAGGGCAGCGATATCCGCTGTCTTGACGAAGGTCTCGGGGCTGCGGCCCATTGGGTCGGTGGTCCATCGATCGAGCAGGAACTTCTCCATGGTGCGTGGCGCGGCTTCGCTGACATAGCGGGTGACCAGCGCCGCGCGAACCGCGTCGAGATCACCGGTCGGCGCGAAGGCGCCGGGGTCGAAATCGTCCGGCACGAGGCGGGTGTCCCGGATGGTGGGTAGCCACGTCGCCAGGAAGGCCTCGCTGTGGGTTTTGGTCATCTCTTCGGTGGCGAGTTCGGACGGAGCCGGGTCGGTCGCCGCGTATTTGGCGAAGATCAACGGCCCCAACAGATCGGGATGTGCGGCCACTCCGGCCGGAGGCTGCGGATCGCCGGTGGCCTCGTGCTCGAGGATGGTCAGGGCCAATTCGAAACGATCGGCGCGCGAAGCGTCGATCATCGTCTTGTCCGGTCCTGGCGGGTGTCCGCGGAGCGCAGCCACCTCCTGGCGCCAGTCGATGTCGCCCGGTGATGCGGTGCCGGAGGCCTCGAGGCTCTGCTCGAGTGGATATCGGATCTTCGTCGACCGGACGGCGGCGGCACGGGCCGCGATTCGGCCGGCGAACCGGGCAAGATCGCGTTTGGCCGGCCAATCGATCACGTCCCGGCGCAGATCGTCGGCGACCGCGGGGCCTTCCAGGTAGACCTGGCTCTCGTGCACTGGACCGGCATCATCTCGCAGTGCCGCAGCGATCTTGACCTCGATCTGGGAGATCTGGGTCGGATCAGCGCGCAGCGCGTCGACGGTGCCCTGGCTGAGTTCCCCGACCGGGAAGTCCCACATCAGCTTCGACTTGCCCAGCTGGACCGTGAGCAGCAGGTCGGTCGCGCTCAGGTCGCCGGGAGAACGCTGGATGGTGTCCCCGGCCTGGCTCGGTGGGCGTGTGTTCTGCTTCGCCGCGGCGAGGAGCCCGACGACGGCGGCGTTGCCCGCGGCGTGCTGCAGTCCGGTCACCCAGGCGGCCCGGTGCCCCGGCCTGGCGACACCCGTGTGCGGTGTCGTTGCCGTCGGCCGGTCCGGTCGGCGGCGTCGATCGTCGCCGGATCGACCCATTGGGGAGGGTTCTGCTTTGTCCACCGCTGGTCAGCTGCCTCCCTGCATGGCTCTTCCTTCCAGACTCTCCCTGCGGGCGGCAGTCCCGGCACCTCGGGCTGGGCCGTCATCGGGGCACATATCGGTGCCCCTTCGGGCAGTGAGGCACCGGTTCGATCCCGATGGACCGGGCACACTTGTCGGCGAAAATCACCACACCACAGGACACGTGCCGCTCAGGCCAACAACTCGCGGACGTCTTCGGCGGTGAGCGCGGCGCTGAACAGTGCCTGGTCATCGATGACGGCGTCGAAGAGGCCGGCTTTGCGCGCTTGCAGGGCGAGCACTTTCTCCTCGATGGTGTCGGCGGCGACCAGTCGGTAGACCATCACGTTCTTGTCCTGCCCGATGCGGTGGGTGCGGTCGATGGCCTGCTCCTCGCTCGCGGGGTTCCACCACGGATCGAGCAGGAACACGTAGTCGGCCTCGGTGAGGTTGAGTCCGAACCCGCCGGCCTTCAGGCTGATCAGGAACACCGGGGCACTGCCAGTTTTGAACTCCTGGATCACTTCGGCCCGGTTGCGAGTGCTGCCGTCGAGGTAGACGTAGCCGATCCCGGCGGCGTCCAGCCGGCGTTCCACCTTCGCCAGGTAGGAGGTGAACTGGCTGAAGATCAGTGCGCGATGACCCTCGACGACCACGTCGTCGAGTTGTTCGAACAGCGCGTCGAGTTTGGTCGAGGGCAGGCCGGCATACTCGTCGCCGATCAGGGACGCGTCCAGCGCGAGCAACCGCAGCAGAGTCAGGGACCGGAATACGATGAACTTGTTCAGGTTCATGTCTTCCCCCAGCAGCCGGAACAGTTTCTGCCGCTCCCGCTGCAGGAAAAGGTCGTACAGATCCCGGTGCTCGGGGGCGAGGTCAATACGGAGCGTCTGCTCCTGTTTTGCCGGAAGCTCCGCGGCCACGAGCTCCTTGGTGCGGCGCAACAGGAACGGCCGGATCCGGCGGCGCAGTCTGGCCAGCCGTTCGGTGCGGGTGGCGGCATTGACGGCCACGGCGTTGCCGGCTCCGATACCGCGGGCGATTCCCGGCCGCGACTGCTCGATCGGCCGGACGTAGTCGTTGAAGAACCGTGGTGCGGAGGCGAACAGGCCGGGGGCGACGATCGCGAACAGGGCCTGCAGGTCGGTCAGCGAATTCTCCAGCGGGGTGCCGGTGACGGCGAGCTTGAACCCGACCTGCAGGTCCAGTGCGGCCGCATGCACCTTCGACGCCGGGTTCTTCACAAACTGGGCCTCGTCCAGTACCAGCCCTGCCCAGCCGTGCGACTGGGCGACTTGTTGATAGGCGTCGAAGTCGAGGCGCAGTAGTGCGTAACTGGTCACTACGACGTGAGCGCCCAGGGCCGTGTCCGCAATCGAGGCCTTACCGGTCGCTTCGGTGCTGGACATTTCGCGGACTACCAGGTCCGGTGTGAACCGCTGCGCCTCCGAGACCCAATTTGCTGTAACCGATGTCGGCGCAACAACCAGGAAAGGCTTTCGGCTGGTGGATTTCTCGACGACGTGCTGGATCAAGGTGAGGCACTGCAATGTCTTACCCAGGCCCATGTCGTCGGCAAGTATACCGCCGAGCCGATGACGCCACAGGTAGGCGAGCCAGGCGAACCCGTCCTGCTGGTACGGGCGCAGGGCGGCCTTCAACCCGACGGGCGGTGCCGTCGGTAGCGGGGAGTCGTGCCTGGTCTCGGCCAGCAGTGCCCGCCACTCGACGGCCGGGACTGCCTCGTCAGCCAGATCCTCGAAATCGGACCACAGGCTCAGTTGATGCCGGCTCAGCGACGGGACGGGTTCCCACTCGTTGAGATCCCGCGACTCCTCGATGAGGTCGGAGAGCCCTTTCAGGGCGGGGTGGTTCAGCGAGAGGTAGGTCCCGTCGATGAGCAGTAGCCTGCGTCTGCCCTTGGCGAGGGCCTTGAACAGCGGCAGGAACGGGATGCTCCGGCCGTCGACGGTGACCTTGACGGCCATGTCGAACCAGTCGCGTTTCTCGGACGGGATCGTGGCGATCTTGATCTGCGGCGTGCCGGTGAGCTCGCGGTACTGCGGGGCGGGTCCACTTGTCTCGACCGTGACGCCGGGCAGGTCAGCGATGCCGGGCAGTGTGTTCGCGGCAAACATGGCCGCATCGATGCCGCGGAGCGTCGCCGTCACAGGCGTGGTGCGGGGCTCTCCCTTGGCTTCGAGCCACTCGGTCGGCAGTAGGCCGGCCTTGATGATCTGGCGCAGCGGCGGTGGAGACGCGGAACGCCGGCCGCCTTGCCAACGCCAATCCAGGGTGATGGTGTGCCCGGGACCGTGGGTGACGGTGGCGATGAGAACTGGCGGCGCCGGCGGCGGAATGGGAACCGAAGCGTCCGAGCTGCTGACGTCGATGCGTTGCTGCAGCTCAGGTAGGTAATTCTCGAGAAATTCACCGACGTCCCGCTCCGGGACCGCTGTCGTTGCGGTGTCGGTGCTGAGGATGGCGAGCTGTTCGGGGGTGAGCGTCTCGCTGCTCGGAGCGATGCGGATGCGGCGGGGCGTGGCCGGGTCGATCAGGTAGACGCCGTGATTGCCGATTGCCCGGGCGTGCGTGACGACGGCTGTGGTGTCGTCGATCGTCAGACGCGGGCCGACGCGGATGCCTGCCGCGTCGCGGATCGCGTCGAGGCGCAGGGTCGCTGTGGTTGCCCGGCGGACGTCGCCGCCCGCGCCAGAGCCGACAAGCTGGATCGCCAACGTCGCGGTCTGATCGAGCAGGGTCCAGAGCACCGGGTTGGCGAAGTCGTCCAAGTACACCCAATCCGGGTCCCGCCCTGGTGTGGTCGGCTTGAGCGCAAGGTGCAGCGCTCCGAATTCGCAGAACCATCGGTGCTGGTCGGGGTCGAGGTTCAGCCGGTTCACCAGGTGCGGAATGTTTGTCCAGGTGATGCCCGAGCGCGCCCATCCCCGCGAAGTTCGTGCCACCGGGCGTACCCCCAAGCGGTGGTGATCGTGCAGCTGCCCGGTGGTGGCGTTCGCGGTCTTGGAGACCGGGCCGTTCCAGCGGGAGGGACTTCTCGGGATCAGCGCGCGCAGCTCGAACTGCAGGGCGAGCGGGGTGGGGCTCTTTGCAGGCTCAGATGCCGGCATGGTGTGCGCGTGGGTCTGGCCGGGTGGCAGATACCCGCGCAGGGCGTCGCGCCATCCATCACCGCCGGGTGCAGCCCTCGCCGCAGAACTCGCCACCAGTTGATTGTTCAGGAGGGGACCGACACCGCGAACCGCGCAGGGGGGTGCCGCGCCGGCCGGGGCGAGCGAGACCCGTCCTGCGGTCACCTGAAGGGAAAGTGGCATCACCCCGCGGTGTTACAGGACCTGGGCGAGGCGGTGTTACAGGACCTGGGCGAGCAGTGTGGCCAACCGGGCCAACTCCTTGTCATCGAGGCGGGTGAAGCGGCCGGCCATGAACGCGTCCTGGTCGGGACGTAGCCGTCGGACGAGGGCCTTGCCGACGGGGGTCAACCACAACCTGTTACTGGCTCCCACTGCCTCGCGGCGCAGTAGACCGGCGCTCTCGAGCTTGGACACGAGCATTGACACATTCGCCGCAGTGACGCCGCGGCGCTCGCCGAGATCACGTTGGACGCAACCAGGTTGCTCGTCAACGGTGAGCAACAGCTGGTACTGGGCCGGGTTCAATCCCTCCGCCCGCAGGATAGCGGTGGCATCCTGGGCTGCCCGATGGACTACCTGCGCCATGGTCCCGAAAACCTGTGCCGACACTTGTGCCCGAGTCCTGTTCTCCACCCGACCAGTCTCCTCGCCACTGATGCCTTCTCGCGCTGCCACCGTGCTGAGGGCTTGCGATCGCTATCTTCAGCGCTTAACCTACCGCAATGTCAACACTTCTCATTGCGCCCGTGGCGCAACAGCTCCTCCGATGGGCCATCCATCCTCGGGCGGACCGTCCGATGACCGGCCCGCCGGTCCGCAGCAATCGGTTCGACGTCGCGCGACAGGTGGCGACCGTGGCCGGAGCCGTCGGGCAGGTGATTCTTCCGACGGTGAGCCTGCCGCGACTGCGGCGTGACCTGCCTGTCCCGGACGTCGCCCAACCTGCGCCCTATGCCTTCGCCGCTTGGCTACCGATCTATGCAACAACGGTTGCCTATGCTGGTTTTCAGGCGCGGCGCTCGCGGCGAGAAGTACCGCTACTGAGGGACATCGGGGTTCCGCTCGCGGGCAGCATGTTGAGCACTGCCACGTGGGCGCCGTTCCTGCGCCGTCAGAACTACTGGGGCGCTCAGGTCGCCTTGATCGGGACAGCTGTGTTCGCCGAACAGGCCCGCGGTCGCCTGGCCGCCGCCACCTCCTCCTCGGGACTCAACGATCGTCAGCGAGCCCGCCTGGCCGTACCGGTGGGGCTCCAGGCCGGTTGGGGTGCCGCGGCGGCAGCGGTCAACCTCGCCGCCATGCTGGTCGACCGCGGGCCCATCCGCATCCGGCACGCGCCCACCGCCACCGGTGTGGTCACCGTCGCCGCGGTGGGCGCGCTCGCAGCCGCACGGATCCGATCGTCGCCCCCCGCAACGAGTACGGTCTACGCCTCCACAGTGCTGTGGGCCCTGGCCGGCATCGTCATCGGACAGGCCCGCAGGCGGCCCAAGGTGGCCGTCTCGGCAGCCACCGCACTGCTGTCGGTTGTTGGAGCCGCCCTCTTCCGCCGATCGACATAGATTGTCGACAACCGTCGCACCGTAGGGCCGGTGCAGGTACCTTCGGCCATAGTCAAGCACTGAAGATCAGCGATGAATGCCGGAAGCGGGCTGACCTGGCGGGCTTCGGGGGCGGCGGGCAATGCGGCACCATCCTCGTGACCACGCGCCCTTGTGCCGTGCGACTTCGGTAGCAGCGCAGCGGTCGGTCAAACGTTGCCGCAAATCTCGCGGCGGGCAGGGAAGATCTTGGTCGGGGCCATTGACACCTCGCTAGTCTGTGATACAAACTAGCGGTAGTGCGTAACACTACCTACCAGGGCGAGAAGGAGGTCATCCCACTGGACAACATCACCGAGATGTTGAAAGGCGTGCTCGAGGGTTGTGTACTCGAGATCATCAGTCGTGACGAAACCTACGGCTATGAAATTGCCTCGTCCCTGCGTCAACTCGGGTTCGTCGACGTCGTGGAGGGCACGGTTTACACCATTCTTCTGCGACTGGAGAAGAACGAACTCGTCAACATCGTCAGAAGGCAGTCCACCATGGGTCCACCCAGGAAATTCTACTCGCTGAACGAGGCAGGTCTTGCCGAGCTCGCAACGTTCTGGGCGAAATGGGACTTCCTCTCATTCAAAATCAAACAACTGAGGGAGAAAGGGAATGGTTAACTTCCTGAAGCGAATCATCGGAGACCAAAAGGGATGGAAGGCCATGCAAGCGCGCGCCGAGGCGCTGCCCACCGACTATCGGATCGTCTACGGCGAGATCCAGAAGTATATGTGGAAGTTCACGGCCGGCGACGGCATGGATATCATCGCGATCCTGAAAGGTCTGCTCGAACTGTTCGAAACGGGCGCGGCAGACGGCAAGCGCGCGTTGGAAGTCACCGGCCAGGACGTGGCGGCGTTCTGCGATGAACTCCTACGGAACGCCAAAACGTACACCGAGAAGTGGCACGAGGCATTGAACCGTGATGTGATGTCGAAGCTACGGGAGGAGGGGACAACGCAATGACGGTCGCCGCCGTGTCGACGGAGAACCTGAAGAAGGACTTCAAGGACACCAGCGTCTTGAAGGGTGTCGATCTGAAGGTACAGCGCGGTGAGATCTTCGCACTGCTCGGATCCAACGGCGCCGGCAAGACCACCACGATCAATATTCTCTCGACGCTTCTGAAGCCGGACAGCGGCAGTGCCACCGTGTGCGGCTTCGACACTGTGGGTGAGCCGGAGCGGGTGCGTGAGAAGATCAGCCTGACGGGCCAGTTCGCAGCCGTGGACGGCATTCTCACCGGCCGGGAGAATCTGGTGCTGGTGGCCAGACTACGGGCCGTACCCAACCCGACCCAGGTCGCCGACAGCCTGCTTCGACAATTCGGATTGGCCGACGCTGCCAGGAGGCGGGTCGACACGTAT
This sequence comes from Mycobacteriales bacterium, assembly GCA_038229825.1. Taxonomy (GTDB): domain Bacteria; phylum Actinomycetota; class Actinomycetes; order Mycobacteriales; family Nakamurellaceae; genus Nakamurella. The sequence continues at coordinate 50,321 of JBBROB010000021.1, read as the reverse complement.
TCCGGCGGCATGACCCGCAGGCTCGACATCGCCATGAGCCTCGTTGGAACCCCCGAGGTCATCTTCCTGGACGAGCCGACGACTGGACTTGATCCCGAGGGACGACTCGAAGTGTGGAAAACCGTCAAAAAGCTCGCCGACGGTGGCACGACGATCCTGCTGACAACGCAGTACCTCGACGAGGCAGAACAGCTTGCCGACAGGATCGCTATTCTGCATGACGGGAGAATCATCGCGAGCGGAACCCTCCACGAGCTCAAACGGCTCTTCCCGCCCGCGAAAGTCGAGTACATCCAAAAGCAACCGACCCTCGAGGAGATCTTCCTGGCGATTGTCGGCACAAAGGCTGCGGAGGTCGACCGATGAAAAGTGTACGAGACACGGTCATATTGTTCGGACGCTCCATGCGCCACATCCAGCGCAGCCCGGACACGATCATCACCGTGGCGATCATGCCGATCATGTTCATGCTGCTGTTCGTCTACGTATTCGGTGGCGCCATCCACGCCGGCACCGGCAACTACGTGAACTACCTGCTGCCCGGTATTCTCCTGATCGCCGTCGCCACCGGCATCTCCTATACCGCAGTGCGGATCTTCACCGACACGCAGAAGGGGATCGTCGCCCGGCTGCACTCCATGCCAGTGGCGCGCTCGTCGGTGCTGTGGGGGCATGTGCTGACCTCGCTGGTATCCAATGCGATCTCGCTGGTCGTCATCATGCTGGTCGCATTTGTCATGGGCTTCCGGTCCAGCGCCTACCCGACGGCCTGGCTCGCCGTTGCCGGGATTCTCGCCCTGTTCACGCTGGCCCTGACCTGGCTGGCGGTCATTCCCGGACTGACGGCGAAAACCATCGACGGCGCCTCCGCGTTCTCCTACCCGCTGATCTTCCTGCCATTCATCAGCTCCGCGTTCGTCCCGACCGACACCATGCCAACTCCGGTCCGCGCCTTCGCCGAACACCAGCCGGTCACCGCTATCGTCAACACGCTTCGCTCCCTGTTGGGCGGCCAACCCGCCGGTACCGACATCTGGACCGCACTCGCCTGGTGCACGGGAATAGCAGTAGTCGCGTACTTCTTCGCCATGAGGGCCTACAAAAGAGTCCCGTAGCGCGGCCGGCAGATGCCCCAGCAGGTCCCGTCATCCCGGCCGAACCCCGGAACGAGAAAGGCCCGCGGTCGGCGGGACCTTTGCCCCTCCCGCCGCGGGCGGCAGCGGTAAAGACTGGGTAAAGACAGGAACACAACGGCACTGACAGCATTTACGGTGCTGCACAGAAGAGACCGCGGGCACATGACGAACGCAATCACCCCCAGTCGCACCGGTCGGCCGGGCTCCATCGGGCTGACCAGGTGGCGGCAGATCGGATCTGTGGCCGTTGATCTGCCACTATTTCTGACCTCGCCCCTGTACCGACGTCGGCATCTGTTCTGGGGGGCGACAACTGCCGAGGTGACCGCCGCCATGCCCGGCGATGAAATTCTGCCGGCGGCCCAATTCCAATGCACCAGGGCGGTGACCATCTCCGCACCACCCACTTCGGTGTGGCCATGGCTCGTCCAGGTGGGCTGCCTGCGGGCCGGCTTCTACAGCGACGACCTGTTGGACAATCTCGGCCGGCCCAGCGCGAACACCATCGTCCCGGAGTTGCAAAACCTCGAGGTCGGGCAGTGGATGCCGATGTCTCCGGTCACTCCATCCGTCGAGACTGCCTTCAAGGTCGACGATTTCGAGGTCGACAGATGGCTGCTCTGGCGGAAGCCGGACAGTACCTGGGCCTGGACGCTGACTGAACTCGACAACGGTGCGACACGCCTGGTCACCCGCGTGCACGCCGTCTACGACTGGCACCGGCCGGCGTTGGCCCTGCTCGGACTGGCGCTGATGGAATTCGGCGACTTCGCCATGATGCGGCGCATGCTCCTCGGAATCAAAGACCGTGCAGAGAATCATCCCCGAGTAACAGGAGCAGTCGCGTGAGCACAATCCTTCATCCCATCGTCTCCCCGGCCCGGCCGGTCGGTGTCGCGGCTCACACCGTCGGCCTGCGCAAGGTCTATGGGTCAGCCGACACCCAACTGGCCGCCCTCGACGGGGTGACTGTCGAGTTCGGCCACGGTCAGCTGACCGCGATCATGGGACCGTCCGGGTCCGGCAAGTCGACACTGCTGCACTGCCTCGCTGCCCTGGACGATGCCACGTCGGGAAAGGTATTCATCGGCGATGCTCAGCTGAACCTGTTGAGCGACAAGGACCTGACCCGGATCCGGCGCGACCGCGTCGGCTTCATCTTCCAATCGTTCAATCTGGTCCCGACGTTGACCGCTCTGGAGAACATCACCCTGCCAATGGATATCGCCGGCCGAACCCCCGATCGCAGCTGGCTGGACACCATCATCAACACTCTCGGACTGACCGACCGTCTGGCCCACATACCGAGCCAGCTGTCGGGCGGCCAACAGCAGCGGGTGGCGTGCGCCCGGGCACTGGTCAGTCGGCCGACGATCATCTTCGCCGACGAGCCGACCGGGAATCTGGACTCGATGGCCGGGGCAGAGGTGCTCGGATTTCTCCGACGTGCCACCCGGGAGTTCGACCAGACCGTGGTGATGGTCACGCACGATCCCAGTGCCGCGGGGTATGCCGACCGGGTGCTCTTCCTGGCAGACGGGCGCATTGTCGACGAGATGCTCGAGCCCACCGCCGCTCGGGTGCTGGATCGGATGAAGAGCTTCGAGGCTCCGACGACTCGCCGAGCGGGTGTTTCCTGATGCTCCATGCAACGATGAAAAGTCTGTGGGCCCATAAACTGCGGATGGTATTGAGCGGGTTTGCGATCGTCCTGGGCGTTGCTTTTGTCTCCGGCACATTCATGTTCACCGACACCTTGAACGGCAGCTTCACCGGTCTCTTCCAGCAGACTGCCCCCGATGTGTTGGTCCGCCCGGCCAACGCGGGCGCGGCCGCCGCCGGCGGCTTTCGCGGCGGCGACAAGCGCGTCGTACCGGCAGCTGTGGTCGCCACGCTGGCGGCGCTGCCCGGCGTGGCCAGGGCCGACGGCACTGTCAACGACCAGGTCACCTTCATCGTCGGCAAGAACGGCAAGGTCGTCAGCAGCGGCGGGGGTGCGCCCGGGATCGGCGGCAACTACGACGATTCACCCGCCGCCGACGGATCCCCGATCTACACCATCACGGCCGGCCGTGCGCCCACCGACGCCGGCGAGCTGCTGCTCGACGAGAAGGCCGCCGCCGCGGCGGGTTATCGCACCGGTGACACCGTTCACCTGGTGACCTCCGGTGTGCACCCTGAAGTGACCGCGGTCATGGTCGGCACCATCCGTTTCGGACGGACCGGCAACCTGGTCGGCGCCACCCTTGCGCTGATGAACACATCCACCGCACAGCAGCTGTATCTCGGCAGCACCTCGGTGTTCAGCGAGGTGAAGGTGACCGGCGACGGATCGGTGTCCAACGAACGACTTCGTGACGAAATCACTGCTGCTCTGCCCGCCGAGCTGGAAGCGGTCGACGGCCAGCAGGTCGCGACGGAGAACCAGAACGAGATTGCCCAGTCGCTGTCGTTCGTCACCACGTTCCTGCTGGTGTTCGCCGCGATCTCGCTGGTTGTCGGCTCCTTCCTGATCCTGAACACATTCTCGATGATCGTCGCGCAGCGGACCCGGGAACTGGCGCTGTTCCGCGCGCTGGGGGCCTCGCGCTCGCAGGTCACCCGATCGGTACTGCTGGAGGCGTCAGTCATTGGGGTCGCCGGATCCACCGCCGGTCTGCTGCTGGGCTTTGCCCTTGCTGTCGGGTTGAAGGCGCTGTTCGCAAGGTTCGGCGTCGACCTCAGCCAGGCCGGCCTGATCTTCCAATGGCGGACAGCCGTGGCCGCGTACGCAGTTGGTGTGTTGGTCACTCTGGTGGCCGCCTACCTACCGGCTCGCCGGGCCGCCAGGGTGCCGCCGATTGCCGCGATGCGCAATGACGTGTCGATTCCGGAATCGTCGCTGCGCCTGCGGATGCTAGGCGGGACGGCGCTCACCGCAGCCGGAGTTACGGTCATGTTGTGGGCCTTGGCTTTCGACAACGCCAGCCTGTCTATTCTGGCTGCCGGCATTTTCGCGGTGCTGATCGGGGTCTTGATGCTGAGCCCGGCGATCAGCCGACCCATCGTCGCCGGCATCGCCGGTCTGTATCCCCGGTTGTTCGGCGCCGTCGGCAAGCTCGCCCGCCAGAACGCGCTACGCAATCCACGCCGCACCGCGGCCACCGCCTCGGCGCTGATGATCGGGCTCGCTCTGGTGACCACCATGGCGATCCTCGGCCAGTCGGCGAAATCCAGTGTCGATCAACTGCTGGGCACCGGCATGAGGGCCGACTATGTCGTGTCCAACGCGACCAACGCCCCGTTCTCGGCGACTATTGCAACGCAGATCGCGGCAGTGGCCGGCGTGCAGGACGTCGTTCCGGTGAGATTCGCTGTCGCGAAGGTCAACGGGCAACCCACAACGGTGGCGGGTTTCGACCCGGCGCTGCTGAGCAGGGTCGTGACCATTACGGCGGAATCGGGTGTACTGACGGCTGGTGACAGCGGCGTACTGATCACCAGCACCAAGGCGCAGGAGCAGGGCTGGAAGCTCGGGGGCACGGTCCAGGTCGCGCTGCCCAACGGTTCCAGGGCCATGCCGATCACCGGGATCCTCGCGCCCAGCGGCCTTCTGGGCGCCGACGTGATTCTTTCCCCGGCCACGCTGGCCGCTGGCGGCGTCGCACCCGTCGACTCGGTCGTGTACCTCAACCGGGTACCGGGAGCCGACGCCGCGGCGGTCTCGGCGGCTGTCGGGGCGGTGCTGGCCGACCTGCCGACCGTGACGCTGCAGGATCAGGCCGCTTATGCCGCGGCCCAGCGGGCACCGATCGACCAGATCCTGTCGATCGTGTATGCCCTGCTCGGACTTGCCGTTGTCATCGCCGTACTCGGGATCGTCAACACCCTGGCATTGTCGGTGATCGAGCGCACCAGGGAGGTCGGGTTGCTGCGCGCCGTCGGGATGAGCCGGCGGCAGTTGCGGTCGATGATCCGTCTGGAGTCGGTCGCCATCTCGGTGCTGGGCGCCGTCCTCGGCATCGGATTGGGCCTGGTCTTCGGCGTCAGTCTGCAAAGGGGGATGTCCGGCCAGGGCATCACTATGCTGTCTATCCCGGCCGGCCAACTCGCCACGTTCGTCGTGGTGGCCGCCCTCGTCGGAGTTCTCGCCGCGGTCTTCCCGGCCCGGCGGGCCGCGAGAATGGATGTGCTGCAGGCCATCAGCAGCGAGTAGTTGCAAGAGCGGCCCGGCGCTGCCCGCGTTACTGGGCTGCTTTCAGTGACCGATCAGGGCGCATGAAAAGTGCCGCCTCGGTCAACAAGTCGCGCGGGGGGCGTTGCCCTGGTAGTTGTTGTGGCGTGGTGGTTCTCCATGTGCGGGGTCGTAGGTTGCCTGATGGCGAGTTGGTCGACCTGTACGCGGACGGCGACCGGTGGACCGATGATCCGGTCCGGAATGCCGATCTGGTCGGCGAGGGTTGGCTGCTGCCCGGTCTTGTCGACGCGCATACCCATCCAGGCACCGTCAAGACTGGGCCACTTGACGATGCCTTGCTCCGGACGCATCTGACCGAACATCTGCAGGCAGGAGTCACCCTGGTGCGAGCTCCCGGACTCGCCGGTGAGCCTCCGGGGTGGTTCGGTACCGACCCGGAGTTGCCCCGGGCAGTTCACTCCGGACCCTGGTTGGCCCAGCATGGTCAGTTCATCGACGGTATGGGACGGCGGGCCCAGCCCGAGCAGATGCCGGACCTGGCAGCCGCCCAGGCCATCCGGTCCGGCTGGGCCAAACTCATCGGAGATTGGCACGAGGACGATCCAGCACTGTCCCAGGACCTGCTACTGCGGGTGGTCGCAGCTGTCCATGCGGTGGGCGGCCGATTGGCTGTACATGCCCAGACGGCTGTGGGAGCCGCGGCGGCGGCGCGAGCCCGAGTCGATTCCATCGAACACGGTCAGGGTCTCGACCCGGGACTGTTGGACACTCTTGCCGCCAACGGCACGGCGCTGACTCCGACGCTTGGTGTGATCGAACAATCCCTGCAACGCCGACTCGCCAGGGGAGATGACCGCGCACTGCCTTACCTGGCCACTGCCTCCGTGCACGGCAAATTGGCTGCCGCGGCTGTCGAGGCCGGAGTGATCGTGCTGGCCGGCACGGATTATCGTCCGCACGGGCGGGTGGCGGAGGAGATTCGCGCCCTGGCCGCCACCGGGATGGGCGCACACCAGGCGTTGGCCGCCGGATCCTGGGTCGCACGCGACTATCTTGGCCTCCCGGGTCTGGCTCCTGGTACTCCCGCTGATGCCGTCGTCTACGAGGAGGACCCGCGGACCGATCTCGGCGTCCTCGATCACCCCCGAAGCATCGTCCTGCGCGGACGTCTGGTGCCCGGTCGATATCGGCGTTGATACCAGACCCCGCGAGACTGTCTGAGATCTGATAACGACGCTCTCGCGTGCCATGCCGGGACGCGTGGTAGAGATGCGGCCAGGAAGGAGGTCCGATGGTCGACGGTGAGGCGGAGAATGCCGGACAACCGGCGATCGTGCAGTTGCTGGTCTCGCCGATCCACCGCTACGAAGGACGCCCCGCGGACGGACCACGGCCGGTCGCCGCAGTCGAGTTGGTCGATACCATCACGATCCGGGCGGGATTGGGGATCGTGCGTGATCGGTACTTCAACAAGCCTGCGCACCGCGACGCAAGCGTGACCGTGATTGCGGCGGAGTCACTGCTGCCGGGCGCGGATCTCGTTCAGGTCCGGCGAAACATCCTGGTACGCCGCATCGACGTCGACGCGTTGGTCGGTTCCGTTCTGACGTTGGATTCCGGCGACGGCCCGCTCAGGTTGGAGGTTCGCCGTGCGGCCAACCCGTGTGCCTGGATGGATGTGGTGATCGGCGACGGGGCCTCGCGATCGATGCGCGGCAAGGGCGGCGTTCGCTGCGTTCCGCTGAACGACGGTGTAGTACGTCTCGGCCCGGTGGACGTGGTGATCTGCTGATCCCGAGGGGCCCTCGAATGCCTTCCGCCGAAACGACTTTCGGCGGCGGTGTGACCCGGAGCAGGCGAAGGGACAGTCCCGCGTAGGGAAATAGCACGACGTGGTGCCGCCCGAAGACGGCCCAGGCCAGATCCACCAAGCCGACGATCACCATCGCGATCGCCTGTTGCGCAGGAAGTCATCGACCTCGTCCGCGGTGGGCGACGCGGCGGGTCCTGGTCGGGTCACGGCGATGGCAGCGACGGCGTTGGCCCGGCGGGCTGCGGCCGCCGGCGTGCGACCCGCGGCCACAGCCGCGATGAAGGCGCCGAGATGGGCATCGCCGGCTCCGTTCGTGTCGACCGCAGTCACTGCATACCCCGGCACCGTCGCGGGTGCCCCGCCGACCGGCCAGATCAGACAGCCGGCCGGACCCAGCCGGACGATCACCCCACCCCGAGCCGAATCACCGGCAACGGCCGCGGCCGAAGCGAGAATATCGCTGGCGCCGGACAACAGTCGGGCCTCTCGCTCGTTGCAGCTGAACCAATCCACCCGAGCAGCGAGCCGCTCCCTGACCTCGGCCGGCAGGTACGGGCCGAGTGGGCCAGGGTCGTAGAACACGGTCGTCGCCGGGTCCAACCGGTCGAGCCGGTCGAGCACGGCAGCGCGGTTGGTCGTGTGCAGCAGTCCGTAACCCGAGACATGCAGCGCATCGGACCCGGTGATCCGGATTTTCTCCAGCTCAACCGTGTTCAGTGTGGCCTCGGCGCCGGGTGCGGTGACGAACGTCCGTTCCCCGTCGGCGTCGGTCATCGCGATGACGAACCCACTGTCCAACGGAACCGCTGCCAGCGGGTGCTCGATCCCCGCGCCGTCGAGTGCCGTCATCACCATTGTCCCGAAGGGTCCGGTGCCCAGCAAGCCCGCGTAGGTGACGGGCAGGCCCTGCCGTCGGGCCGCGTGCATCAGGTTGAAGCCGCCACCGACGGCGGTCCAGCCGCGGTCAGCGACGACGTCGGAACCTCGCTCCGGCAACCGCGGAACTGACGTGATGACGTCGACCACCACGGTGCCCAGGCTGACGAGGCGGCCGGGCCGGGAGGTCATCGGCGCGCCGCCGACCGTAGCGTCAAGAGCTTGGCTACCAGCGGCTCGAGATCGAGGCCGTTCACAGCGTTGACGGTTTCGACAGCATCGGCCGGGAAGGCGCCGACACCATGGCAGGCACCGGCGACGGCTCCGACCATCGCCGCGACGGTATCGCTGTCGCCGCCGAGGCCGGCCGCGGCCAGGCAGGCCGGCCATGGGTCGTCCGGGTAGAGCGAGAGCACGGCGAATGCGGCCGGGACGGATTCCTGGGTGGCCAGACTGGTGCCCACCAGGCGATAAATCAGGTCGAGGCCGGCTGCTTCCCCGGATCGATCGACAAGTCCCACAGCCCATGTGATTCGCTCGCCGACATCCGCACCGGCAACCCAGTATCCCTGACGGGCACCGATTCTCGCGGCGTCGACACCGACCCGGGTGGCGGTGGCAAGGTCGGCGCCGTCGATGGCGGCGCTGATCGCTGCGGCCACTGCTGCGGCGCCGGCGATGGCGATGCCGGTGTTGTGGGTGACGCTGGAAACATCCCGGACCCGACTCACCAGAAAGGCGAGATCATCTGCCGGCAGCGCGATCCCGACAGGAGCGATACGCATCGCGGCACCGTTGGTGGCGCCGTACCGACCTGCCTCGCCGACCGGAGTTCCGGTCCGCAACGCGGCGATGGCGCTCCTGGTGGACGGACCGAGCAGGTCGAGGGAGCCACCGGCCCGCATGTCGTCCTCCCATCGGCCCAACAGCGTGGCCAAGACCAAAGGATCGATGTGGCCGCGGCCGGCGATCAGCGCCCGGGCGACCAGGAGTGCCTGCTCGGTGTCATCGGTGACGCGGCCCGCTGCCATTCCGGCGGCAAGCGGATGGTCCGCCGCGGCCGGTTCGAACCCGGTCAACCGGCCGAACCGGGCGGCTATCGCCTCCCGGGACATCATCTGGGTCGGCATGCCGAGAGCGTCGCCGATGGCGAGGCCGGTGAGCGCACCGAGGGCCCGTTCCCTGGTCGTCAAAAGTCCCTCGTGTCAGTGGATTTGCGGACTTCAGCGGAATTGCAGGTGCAGCTGGAAATGTGCGGGGTCCAAGGCACTCTCGACATATTCGACGAATTCGCCGCCGAACATCCTGGAAACCCGCTCCGAATGCAGACAGACATCTGTCCGGCCAAGGATCTCGGCCTCGTCGTCCAGAAGCCGACGGGCGCTGACCCACTGCTCACCCTGCTCGCAGACCAAGCCCTCGGCGAAAAGTGATGCCGCAATCGAGCCATCGACGAGGCCGGTTTCCGGTAGCCCGCGCAGACTGCCGATCGCCGGAATCCGGCTTCGTTCGTAGGAGATGACGCCGCCGCCCACGACCCGCCTTACCCGGTCGATCGCGATGAATTCGTTGTCGGCAGTGGCGACCCGGGCGGCCAGCAGGGGGTCGACGACCAACTCCAGTCGAAGCACCTCCGCGGGGGCGTCGACCCCCCGGTCGGCGAGTGCGACGGCCCAGCCGCGGCTGATGTCCAGCACCGCGCCGCGGAATGCGACGAAGGACCCCTTGCCATTACGAGTGGAGATCAACCCGTTCAGGGTGAGCGCCGACAACGCTCGCCGGACCGTGGTCCGGCTGACGGCGAACCGTTCGGCCAGGGTGTTCTCGCCGGGCAGCCTGGCTCCGGGACGGACGCCACCGGAGCGGATCTCGCGTTCGAGAGTCGCCGCGATCGCAACGTGTTTGAGTGAGCTGTCACTGTTCATCGACTGCCGCCGGGTACTTCTCAGCGAGAAGTTGCGCCACCGTGGTGATCTGGATCATCGGTGCGAACAGCGCCATGGCGTCCAGGGCGCGCAGGTGATCACCGTCGCTGAGCCCCGCGCAGGCATCGGCGACCACCCGCACGTGCACGCCGGCGTCGGCGGCAGCCAGCGCCGTGGCGAGCACGCAGCAGTCGGTGGAGACCCCGGCCAGCACCAGCTCGCGGGGCCGGCCGATCACGCGGTCGGCCTCGTCGTCCCACTTGCCGAAGGTGGGCCGATCGATGATCACCGAGTCCTTCGTCGGGATGTCGGGCATCAGGTCGAACTTCGCGGCATTGGCGGGGTCCAGGGCGAAGGGCCACAGCTCGTAGTACGAAACCCAGGCACCCTCCGCGACCGACGGGGGCACGAACCTGGTCAAAGCCGTCCGGTCGGCGAAGGCGTCCCGGAGCTGTCGGCAGGCCTCGGCAGCAGCGCTGAAGCCCGCTGTGTACCAGGGACTGTCGCGCTCGCCGAAGACACGTTGCAGATCGATCAACATCAGGTACGGCTCTTTCACGAGACTTCGGTGCCCCCGGCGATGGGCATGGCCTCCTGCGTCCGTACGGCTGGGTTACCGAGCAACAATGTGCCCGCATAGCCAAGCACCAGGGCGGCCAGTACACCGAGGTTCGCGTACGCCCAGGCGCCGCCCCGGCCGCCGAGCCCGATGCCATCGAGAAGGTATCCCTCCCAGGTGAAACCGCTGGCGGAGCTGGTGACAAGGCCCCACCCGATCGCCGTTCCGACCACGATCAGACCGATGGCCACCGGGTTCCAGCTGCCGTACCGCCCACTGGGGGAGAAGAGGTCGGCGATGGCATAGTCCTTCTTCCGCAGCTGCAGATCCGCCAGGAAGATCCCGCACCACGCCGCTACCGGGACGCCCAGCGTGATCAGGAATCCTTGGAAGGGGCCGAGGAAGCTGCTCGCCACGAAGACGACGTAGATGGATCCGGCGATCATCAGCACGCCATCGATTGCCGCCGCGAGGTATCGCGGGGCCTTCAGACCGGCGGCCAGCAGCGCCAGACCAGAGGAATAGATGTCAAGGACGGCGCCGCCGACGAGGCCGAGAATGGCGACGACTCCGAACGGCACCAGGAACCACACCGGCAGGATGGTGGCCAGCGCCCCGATGGGATCGGCCGCGATCGCCGCCGACAGATCCGTCGAACTGCCCGCGAGCAGGAGGCCGAACAGCAACAGCAGAACCGGCGCGAGCGAGGCGCCGAAGGCGGTCCACCAGACCACGCCACGGTTCGAGGCGGAGCGGGGGAGGTAGCGGGAGTAGTCGGCGGCCGCGTTCACCCAACCCAAACCGAAGCCGGTCATCATGAAGACCAGAGCACCGATCACCATCGGCAGGGTGCCGCTGGGCAGCTTGCCGACCGCAGTGAAGTCGATCCGATGGGCGACCAGGACGACATAGACGACCGTCAGCACGCCGGTGATCACGGTGATCCATTTCTGGAGTTTCATGATGAATTCGAAGCCGAGTACCCCGCCGATCACGACCAGCGCCGCGACGACGATCAACGCGATCACCTTGGCGGCCGTTCCGCCGCCCCAGCCCAGGGCCTTGAAGATCGTCGAAGTGGCAAGCACCGCAAGCGATGTCAACACTGTCTCCCACCCGACGGTGAGAATCCAGGAAATCGCCGACGGGAGCCGATTGCCGTTGATACCGAACGCGGCGCGGCTGAGTGTCATGGTCGGCGCGTGTCCGCGTTTGCCGGCCAGCGCGACGAATCCGCAGAGCAGGAACGACACCGCGATGCCGACCAGGCCGACGAGCGTCGCCTGCCAGAACGAGATGCCGAATCCGAGCAGAAAGGAGCCGTAGCTGATGCCCAGAACGGAGACGTTCGAGGCGAACCACGGCCAGAACAGATCGCGCGGGCGGCCCTTGTGTTCGCTCTCGTGCACGGCGTTGATGCCGTTGAGTTCGACGCCACTCGGTGGGGAGCCCGACTGCCCAGCCAGTTTCACACCGACATCTTCAGCACCGATGGCCATCGCCGGGACCTCCTGGTCGCGTTATACCTGTATAGACCTGTATGCGCAGAAGATAGGCCGTCGGCGTCGTTGGCGTCAATCGACTCGGTGCACCCCGCCGGCTCGGGGATAGCCTGCCCGGATGCAGATCCGAGTGGGCGAGGCAGTGGTGCACTATGTGGAACACGGGACCGGCCGACCCGTGCTGATATTCCACGGCGCCGGCGTGGACCATCGGGAGCCGCAGGCTTGCTTCGAGCCGATTTTCGACGGCGTTGCGGGGCTGCGGCGGATCTATCCCGACCTCCCCGGAATGGGACGGACCATCGCCCCCGGGTCACTGTGCAGCGCCGACGACGTCCTCGCCACGTTGCTCAACTTCGTCGACAAGGTCGCCAGGGGGACCGGGCTCCTGCTGATCGGTCACTCGGCGGGCGCGTACTACGCGCAGGCGATAGCCGCGAGGCGCCCCGCACAGGTCGCCGGTCTGGCGCTGGTCTGTCCGCTGTCCCCACGGCTGCGAGATGTCCCCGAGCACCGCGTCGTCGTCGGATCGGGTGAGATCGGGGACGACGTCTTCCGCAGTTACTTCGTCATCCAAACCCCGGAGATGCTCGACCGATACGAACGGTACGTTGCCCCAGCTGCCGCGCTCGTCGACCAGGCCGCGCTGGAGCGAATCGGCCAACGATGGGAGCTCGCGCCCGGTCCCGCCGCGGCCTACCCTGGTCCGACAGCGGTCGTGGCAGGGCGCCTTGACTCGACGGTCGGGTACGCATCCGCCATCGACATCGCCCGGCACTATCCGCACGCGTCGCTCGCCGTGCTCGACGATGCCGGACACGCGCTACCCCACGAGCAACCGGAACTCTTACGCGCCCTGCTGGATGAATGGCTGGTGCGAGTCGACCGCTCGACCTGACCCGCAACGGGTCAGTCGTGGGTGAGGTCCGCCAGGCGTTCGGCCGCGCTGATCCAGCCCTGATCGGCGAGCCGGCGCAACTCGTCGACATCGTCGATGTGGGCGGCCATCTCGATCAGAGCGTCGGCGGCATCGTTGTTTCCCCGGTCGGCGAGTCGCCGCAGCTGGCCGACATCCTCCCGCTCGCCGGCGAGTTCGAGGAGGATGTCGGCGGCGTCGGTGTTGCCACCGTCGGCGAGTCGCCACAGTTCTGCGAAGTCGCCCCGCTCGCCGGCGAGTTCGACGAGGATGTCGGCGGCGTCGGTGTTCCCGCCGTCGGCGAGTCGTCGCAGTTCCGCGAAGTCGCCTTGCTCGCCGGCGAGTTCGACCAGCTCGTCGGCCGCGTCCCGATCGCCGGTTTCGGCTCGCTCTCGCAACTGGGACGGATCGGATTCATTCATGCTGCAGGTCCTTCCGACGTTTGGGGGCTGGACCAGCTCCGGGTGAGCTCTTCGGGCTGTCTGCTCGGCTCTTCGATTGCAGGGGCACGGGTCCCGTTGCCCGCAGTCGATCGCGAACCGCCTCCCATTCGTCGCGGAGCGCGGGGAGCCGCTCGCTCAGGAACTCGGCCAGGGCGACCATCTCCTCCAGTGGAACGCGCCGTTCCGGCGATGCGTCGGACAGCAATTCCAACCCCTCCCGGAACAGGGCAGCGTGCTCGAGGTGAATGGCGGAATCGAAATTCTGCGGCTGTTGACTGTTCGGATCCAGACTCACCCGGTCAACCCGCTCACCGGCAACGCGGGTCCGCCGCGCGATGTGGTAGCCCTCGAGCAGCTTGACCGCGCCAGTGACGGCGCTGCGACTGGCCAACAACGACTCACTCAACTCGTCGATACTCTGCTGCGCGGGCTCGCAGACGAACAGATAACCCAACAGGCGTCCCGCCATCGGCGGGAAGGCGTACTGGCGCGCGTAGAAGCGGCCGACGTGGTCGGCGAAGATCAACTGCGCATCGTGCGACACGCCCCAAATATAGCATGTCTGACTGAAATAACACAGATATGTGTTATTTCCGTGGAGTCGGCCTGAACGAGTGAGCGCGAGGTCGGGCTTGCTCAGCCGCTGTCGCAGACGGCTCGTCTCCGCGGGCACGCAGACCCGCGATCACCCCGTCGATGTCGGCTTCCGGTCGGTTCTGGCTCAGTTTGGCCTTGGCCTCGATCCTGCTCACCACAAGTTCCAGTCCCACGATCGCTCGGAACTGACCGGCGACAAACGGCGCCGGCGCGTCGTCCACCGACCAGGGGGCGCGACTTCCGTGCTCGTGCTTGTCCGTCAGCCGTCTGACCAGTGTTTCCACCCAGCCCGGATGGTCATGAACCACGAGCCGGCCGTAGACGTGCGCGGTCAGGTAGTTCCAGGTCGGAACAACCCGACCGTGCTCGGCCTTCGAGGGATAGAAGGACGGTGAAACGTAGGCGTCGGGCCCGCGGACGATCACCAGCGCGTCTCCGACGACCGGCACCTGCCACTGCGGGTTGTTGCGCGCCAGGTGCCCGAGCAGGGCGCCGTTGCCGCCGGCGTCGGGCTCCCAGATGAAGGGCAGGAACGTGGCCAGGAGGCCATCCGTGGTCGCGGTGATCAGATCCGCCGCGCCATGGTTGCGCAGCAACTCCTGGACAGCGGGGCCGGCCGCCTCGAAATGCGCGGGGATGTACATCAGGCGTTCCTCATACGGTGAAGTCTCATACCGTGAAGCTGTCCGAGGTGACCATCTCCCCATAGGTGCCGTCGAGCGCGGCCAGGAATGCCGCGTGCACGTCGGCTCCTGCGACAGCGCGATCGTGGAACTTGAGATCCGGGGCAGCGCAGGCATCGGACACCACGACCACGTCCAGACCGCGGTCGGCGGCGGCCCGCACGGTCGCGTCGACGCACATGCTGGTCATCATTCCCGCGACCACCAATGAATCGATCCCACCGGCCTCCAGAACCGCGTCCAGATTCGTCTCCCGGAAGGAGTTCGGAAACGCTTTGGTGATCACGGGTTCGCCCTCGACCGGCGCGACCAGCGGGTGGATCTGAACGCCGGCCGTGCCAGGAACCATGAACGACGCGTCCGGCTCGGACGAGAGATGCTGCACGTGGATCACCGGCTCGTCGGCCGCCCGGAACTTGTCCAGGACAACGCGCGCAGCGGCTGCGGCCTGGTCCGGGTCCACCAGCGGGAAGGCCCCGCCGGGGAAGTAGTCGCGCTGGATGTCGATGATCAGCAGAGCTCTGGACACGTTTCGCTCCGTTTCTGGGACCTTGGCCATGATGAGGGTTTGAATTACGGGCCTACCCGCCGACGGTAGCCCCCCGCAGCGCAGCAGCTTTCGGCCGGCGCAGGGCCTGCCTCGGGCGAGTCGACAGCGGGCTCCGTACGGACTAAAGGGGTCAGCCGACGTGTTGCAGGTGTAGGACTGGAGAACAGCGCCAGCCCGTTCCACCCGATCAACCGAGGAGCTACACGATGACGACTCAAAAGGCGATCCTCGCCGGAGGATGCTTCTGGGGCATGCAGGATCTGATCCGTAGGCGTCCGGGCATTGTCTCCACCCGGGTCGGCTACACCGGAGGCAGCACGGCGAACGCCACCTACCGGAACCACGGATCCCACGCCGAGGCGATCGAGATCGTCTTCGACCCCGCTGTCACCTCGTATCGGGACCTGCTGGAGTTCTTCTTCCAGGTGCATGACCCGACCACCAGGAACCGCCAGGGCAATGACATCGGGGCCAGCTACCGATCGGCCATCTTCTACGTCGATGACGCGCAGAAGCAGACCGCAGAGGACACCATCGCTGACGTGAACGCGTCAGGTCTGTGGCCGGGAAAGGTGGTCACCGAGGTCGCGCCGGCCGGCCCGTTCTGGCAGGCGGAGCCGGAGCATCAGGACTACCTCGAGCACTACCCGAATGGCTACACCTGCCACTTCGTCCGGCCGAACTGGAAGCTGCCCGTCCGCAAGGACAAGGTCAGCCAGTAGCCTGACCGGGTCAATCCACCTGGGATCAAAGGAGATCACCATGGCCTATCTACTGGGGTCGCACCACGCCACGCTCTCGGTCGGGTCCGCACAGGAGGACGTGGACTTCCACATCCAGACGCTGGGTCTGCGGTTCATCAAGCGCACGGTGCTGTTCGACGGCTCGCTACCCGTCTATCACCTGTATTACTCCAACGCCAACGGTGACCCGTCGAGTGTGATCACCACATTCCCGTGGGCCAAGCTGGGGTTGGTCGGGAAGCGTGGCACGAATCAGGCGCGTGAGTTGCTGCTGTCGGTACCGGACGGGTCTCTGGACTACTGGCATCGGCGGCTCGCCGAGCGCAACGTCGAAGTCCAGAACGTCGAGGCCTTCGGTCAGCGTCGTCTCGCTTTCCGGCATCCAAGCGGAATCGAATACGTGATGGTGGCCAACAAGAGTGACCACCGTGAGGGCTTCACGGGCTCGGGTGTGCCGGCCGAATATGCGATCCATGGCCTGCACGGCGTCGGCATTCACGCCACGACACCGGAGCGGATGGTCGAGTTCGCCAACGCAGTTTTCTTCGCGCAGGAGGGAATTGCCGAGGACGGGGATCGCGCTTCGTTCCAGGTCGGAAAGGAGAGCGTCGGCAACCACATCGAGTTGATCGGCGATCGCACGGAGGACCAGGGCAGCTGGAACTACGGGGGCGGCACCTTCCATCACTTCGCATGGAATGTCGACACCCTGGAGAACCAGGACGAGGCCAAGTTCGACATCGAGGGTGCCGGCTACACGGACATCTCCGAACTCAAGGACCGAAAGTACTTCAAATCCGTCTATGTGCGGTCACCGGGCGGCGCGCTCTTCGAACTCGCGGTCACCCACGCCGACGGCGGATGGACCTGCGACGAGTCGCCGCAGGAACTCGGCACCCGATTCCAACTGCCGGAACAGTTCGAGTCCCGCCGGGAGGAGATCTTCAGCAAACTCGAGCCGATCGTCGGCTGATCCCCGTTGTCGGCGTGGCAGTCGACTCCGGATGGCTCCACGACGGGGCCGGTCCTCCAGCGAAGACAGCAGGCGCATCGCAGAAGTCAGCTGGAGATGAACCGCTTCACGACGTGGTGAGGACCTGCCACGGCGACGGCGCGGAGGGTGTACTCGGGACAGCCCCCGGGGTGTCGCCCTGTGTCCACCACTTCGCCTGATAGCCGAGCCCGCCCAGCAATACCCTGCTGCCGGCGACATAGGCCGCAGTCGCACTCCACTGCGGGTACGTGCCCACCTTCAGCGTCGGTGTCGCAGCCGGGTGCTCACCCGCCAGTACCGGTCCGATAAGGGTCCACGGCGTATCCGTCGTGGCCGCGACGGGCGCGTCGGGTTGCTCGCCGGTCGTGTACCACTTGGCCTGGTACACATTGCGGTGCCAGACGGTCTTGTCGCCCTTGACGTACGCCACGTTCGCGTTCCAGATCGAGTAGGGCGACGTCGCCGGATTGTCCGTCAACTCGGTTGCCGGCGCAGGGGTCGAAGCCGCGGAGGCGGTGGCGACAGCCGTCGTCGTACCGAGCGACTGTCCGGCGCCGAAAGTGCGCAGGATGGCGGAGAAGGCGCCGGCCGACTGCGCGACTCCGCTGCACGCGTCGGAGACCACGTGCACGTCCGGGTAGTTCGGTCCGCATCCCTGGTCCCGGTTCGCCGACCACATCGACAGTCGCCCCAACTGGTGGAGCTGCGCAAATGCCACCAGCCGGCGGGCGTCGTCGAGTCCGAACTGTTCGCCCGCGCTGTCGTTCTGGCCGATCATCGGGGTTGCCCCGACGAGTCGCCAGCTCTGCGCGACAGTCAGTGGGATGCCTGCCGCGGCGTTGGCGGATCGGATCTGCTGCTGCAACGCAGTGAGCGCCGACTCGCCCTCCTCGGCCATGCTGCTACCGGCCGGCAGCGGCCCCCCGTAGTCCATGGTCATTCCGTTGACGCCGGCCAGGGGTACGTGCGCCGCCAGCATCGCCGCCAGCACCACCTTTCCGTCGGTGGTCAGTCCGGAGGTGCCCACCGGGAGGGTGAGCCAGACGGTCAACCGATGGCCGGCCACCGCCTCCTCGTTGACCAGCGCGGCAATTGCGAGCGCCCGTCTGGTGGCCACGGCCGGGGCGGAGGCGGCCGCTCCCTCGATGTCGAGGTCGATCGAGCCGGCGGAATATCGGTCGACGACGGTGCGATAGGCGGCGGTGAGTTCAGCGAGGTCGGTGCAGCCCAGGCTCAACTCCGCGTTCGTTGCGCCACCGAAGGACACCGTGATCTGGCCGCCGAGCTGTCCCGACCGGGCGATCCTGCGGTCGAGGTCTAGGCTGTCGGCCGCTGCCGGGAGTAGGTAGGCGCCGCCCCAACTGGGTTGGCACGGAGCTGCCGGCGCGCTGACGACGAAGCCCAGCACTGCCGCGCCGGGAGCTGACGACGGTGGGTCCTCGAATCCGTATTGCGGGGTTGCGGTGACGTCCACGTACGGTGCGAACCACGACGGGGGACCGGCGGTGACCTGGTCCGACCGGCTGGTGCGAAGACCGAACCACGCGCCGGCAACCGCAAGCGCCAACACCACCAGCACAGCGAGGATCCGGACTCTGGACAGACGGCGGCCGCCCTTCCCGCCTCCGTTCACCGGCGTGAAGCTTGGAATTTCGGTGATGGTCATGCGTCGGTCCCGGTGTCGGCGGGAACATCGCCGGCCCTCGTTCGCCGTTCGTCTCCGCGGACACGATCTCGGGAACCGGTGCGGTCGCCGGCCCGTCGATCGTGATGGACCGGCGGGGTCGCGGGTTTGGCGGTGATGCGGAACATGCCGCTGCCACCTGACACGTACTCGCCGGTGGCGGTGGCCGCCGCACCTCGATACAGCACGTCCTGCCAGGATGCCGGCTCCGGCACCTCCTCGATCCGCCTGCGGCGGGTCCGCACCGGCAGGGAGACCGACTTTTCCGGCACGTAGAGCCGCTCGACAAAGCCCAGCCAGATGTCGACGATGCTATTGCGTACTCCCATGAGCGCCACCAGTGCGTAACTGGCCAGCAGGGCGTTGAAGCCGGCGAAAACTGCGTTACCCCAGTGGGCTTCGTTCACATCGCGCCACGCGGTGAACACCGAGAAGCCGATGATGAGAAAGGGTGACGCGGCGAACAGCAGCCCGGTGGCGGTCCGGTTGCTGACCTTGGGCGTCCTGGCGAACGGGATGCTCCGGCCGGTGATGGCCTGTTGGATGGACTTGACCACGCCGGCCAGGTTCACCGGCAGCAGGATGAGGTTGAAGCCGTAGATCCGGAAGATGTCGCTGCGTCGGTAGCCGCAGTGCTTCAGATCAGATGACATGGCCAGGAAGTACGGCGCCGCCGCGAGCAGCACGAGAGGACTGAGCAGTTTGCTGTCGAACGGGAATGCCAGCAGCAACACCAGCGCGATACTGCTCCAGCAGGTGGACGCCAGATAGTTCAGGCGGAGCAATGTCGCGATGGTGCTGCCGTTCTCGGCCCGCTTGATCCTGGCTTTCCGCAGCGTCCACAGTTTCGGCAGGATGAGCAGGCCGCCGTTGGCCCACCGTCGCCGCTGGATGCTCAGTGAGCCGAAGTCCGGCGGGGTGGCCGAATAGCTCAGCCGCTCCGGATAGTTGAGCAGCGTCCACCCGTGAACCGCCAGGTCCAGGCTGGATTCGGTGTCCTCGATCACGGTCCGGTCCATGACGTACCGGCGGATCTCGAACCCGCCCTGGTGCTCCACCTCGACGATGTCGTCCAGTGCCCGTTTGCGGATCACCGCGTTGGCGCCGACCCAGAAGGTGGCGCCGTAGTAACTCATGCCCTGGTGCACGATGTGCTGCAGATCGGTGGTCGCGCCGGACAGCCGTTCCATGCGGGTCGACGAGCCGGGGAATGCCGAGTAGGGAGTCTGAATCACCGCCAACCGGGTGTTGTCCGGCCGGGTCATCACGTAGACCAGCCGCAGGCAGTACTCCGGCAGGATGATGCTGTCGGCATCCAGCGTGAGCAGGTACTCGGCGTCGGGCACCACGAACGATCCGGTGTTTCCCGAGGGCACCAACACCAGCCCCTCCGGGGTCTGCCGCTTCTCGAAGCTGTGGCCCATCAGCCCGATGTAGCTGTTGAGGTTCATCGCCTTGTTGGCCTGGTGCGACAGCGAGGCATAGAGCTTGCGCTCGAACCAGGTCAGCTCGCCGCGGAAGGTCCAGGCCAGCCGGCGGTGCAACTGCAGCATGCGGGCCCGCGGAATCGTCCCGTTGCTGGCCGCTGCGGCCGTCAGTGCGGCGCCTACCTCGGTGAAGTCGGCGGCGAGCACGCCGAGCACCTCCTCGGCGAAGAAGCGGTCGACGTGGTCGACGATGATCTCCTCGTCGATTCGCATCCGCAGCCAGTCCGCGGCCCAGGTGTAGTGGCCGGCCAGCACCCGGATGGCCGTGAGGGCCCGCTCGTCCGCGGCGTCGGTGGGTGCTGAGGTCTCGAACTGCTCGAGGGTGGCGGCGAAGCGTTCTCGAGGTTCGGCGAGCCATTCGGTGAGCTGGGCCGGCAGCAGCCGGGCCGCCTCCAGCAGTTCGGCGTTCTCGGCCGAGTCCGGGTGCGGCGGGTCGTCGAGCAGCAGCACGATCCGCAGGAACGGATATTCCTGCAACGCGGCCGACAGCAGGGTCTTTCGGACGACCGCCACTTCCTCGCGGTACGAGGGCACCAACACGGTCATCGTCGGGAGCGAGGTGTCAAACGAATCGTCGATGACCGCCCGCGGCACTCTGCGATGCGCCCGGGTGCGG
This sequence comes from Mycobacteriales bacterium, assembly GCA_038229825.1. GTDB lineage: Bacteria > Actinomycetota > Actinomycetes > Mycobacteriales > Nakamurellaceae > Nakamurella. Next base: position 29,620 of record JBBROB010000021.1, on the reverse strand, counting down.
TACAGCGCACCCTGCCGGGCGACGAGGTACAGGAGTGAGGACAGCGCGAGCAGGGAGGTGATCGCGACATAGACAATGGTCTGGGACAGGAAACGGACGTTGCCCTGGTAACCGTTGTTCACGACTTCGGTGAAGAAGTACATGAAGACGTAGGCAATCCAGGCGAAGACCGTGAAGATGATGCTGATCCGGCCGATCGCCATCATCATGTCGCTGGCCGGGGGCGCCACCGGTGGCAGCGGCCGGGTCCGCGAATCGGACCCCCATTCGCGGGGCGGCGGAGTGGTTATCACGCTTTCAGCGTATTCGAAATTTGATCCAGAGTGCGGAGCGAGCGTGTGATCGACGACGTAGCGGTGTCGCGCGCTGAGCGAGCCTCAGTGTTGGAGAGGTCCGGGCGGCGCAGCACCGGGCGCTGCCGGCAGCGTTTCAGGGGCGCGGTCGGCACTCAGGAGGCTTCCCAGATACTCGATCCGCTCGGCCAGTTCGGCGACCTGCTGCCTGGTAGCCGCCTGACTCGCCTCATCCCGTTCCGCCACCTGTTGGACCAGCCAGGACGCTATCGTCGCGGTGATCGCGCCCAGCAGTGCGATGCCGCCGATCATCAACGCGACGGCGATCAACCGACCGGTCAGAGTGACCGGGACATTGTCGCCGTAGCCCACCGTGGTGATCGTGGCCGACGCCCACCACAGCGCCGTTCCCATACCCCGGATGGTGGAGTCGACGGCATGGCGTTCGGCTTCCAACACGGTCAGGGCGGCGACGTAGACCAGCACCACGGTGGATCCGATCGCATAGGTCACCACCCGGCCCCGGAGGTTGTTGCCGGCCGACCGCTGGAAGATCGACAGCAGCGCGACCAGGCGCAGCAGTCGAAGCGGCCGCAATATCGGGAGCGCCACGACGGCCAGATCGAGTAGGTGCCGCCAGAACCACCGTCGTGGCGATGTGGCGAGAACGAGCCGAACGGCATAGTCGACCACAAACACAAACCAGATGACCCATTCGATGATCTGTAACCAGATGTCACCGCGAGCCGGCGGTTCGCCAAGGACCTGGCAGGAGTACGCAACCAGGAAGATCACCGCAGCTATGGTCAACGGCACTCGGCCACTACCGCCCATCGTTTCTGATCCATCACCCGAGCATGTCACCGCGGCGGACGCGGCGACCGGTAGCGGAATTCAGCCGGCAACAAAGATGCAGAACGGGTGCCCAGCGGGATCGGCGAACACGAAAAGTGGTTCCTGCGCATCGTCGGAGCGGTCCAGCAATTGCTCCGCACCCAGTGCCAGCGCTCGTTGTCGTTGCAGGAGCAGATCTTCCTGGGTGGGTACCGAGGTGTCCAGGTGCAGCATCTGCGGTCTGGGCCCGTCCGGCCATGTCGCTGTCGGTAGATCGGGTACTTGCTGGAAGGACAGACCGATGACCCCGTCGGCCCCGCGCAGCACCAACCAGTCCTGGCCGTTCGGGTCCGGTTGCCCCACCGCCGGGGGCTCGTCACCCGGGCGGTACCGGAGGTCGAACAGCTGTCGGTAGAACTCGGCCAGCACCCGGGCATCGGGGCAGTCCAGCACCACCTGCCGAATGATCGGGGCGCGAGAGGCGTTGGTGTCGGTCATCTCCCCATCGTTGCAGGCCCGTCCCGGGTCGCTTCACGGTCGGTGCCGTCCCGGGCGAAGAAGGCGGCGGCGGACGGGGGGAGAGGCGCGTCGACTTTCCGCCGGAACAGCGCGGCGGGCCGGCCGGTCGCCTCCGATCCGACCTGGCCGGTGTCCGCCAGGTGGTTGATGACATGACGGCGGAACGTGTCCTTGACCAGCGGGTGGCCGAAGATCGCCTCGTACAACAGGCGGAGCGCCAGCACGGTGAAGGTGTCGCCCAGCAGGTGAGAGGGATCAACGGCCCGTCCGTAACCCTCGCGCAAACTGGCCACCGCGCTTGACACGATCGCGTCGTGGTCGAACAACAGCTGCCGCGCGACCTGGCCATCGACGACCGGGACAAGCAGGGCAGCGTGGGGCATATTCTCGACCGCGGTTGCGGCCAGGTGCCCGACGGACAGCACCCAGCCGCGGTCGTCCCGATCCGGATCGTCGAAGACGTGCAGTTGCTCGAAGGCGACTCCGGTCAGCTGGGCCTTCTCGCACAGAGCGCGGTCGGCCGCCATCGCGAGTGTCTCGCCTGCGTGCAGGAAAGTCCCGGGTAGGGCAGATCCGCCCAATCGGTGCTCGACGACCAGGACCTGCAGGACGTCTCCAGTAACGGTCAGGACCGCCACGTCGACGGCGACCGAGGGTCGGGGGTACTCCTTCAGCGGCTCAGATTTCGCCTTGGCTCTGGTCATCAGCCAACCTTAGAGCATTGATGCGCTTATCTTTGAACCAACTCGATCCAACCGAGGACGGAACGACGGCGAGCCGTGCCTACGAGGGCATCCAGGTACGCAGACGCTCGGTATGGATCTGGATCTGGACCTTGATGGTGAGGTCGGCGGGGGCGTGGCGGCCGATCATTTCCTCGGCAAGATTGTCGAGGATGTTCAGGGCCCGCCGCAGCGTCAGTTCATCCGGGAAGTGCGGCTGCGCCGCGATGTGCTCGAGCAGGCCGACAATCTGTTCGTTTGTCCGGAAAGGCGCAGCGACGGTCTTGACCGACGCGGCGTGCGGAAGATGCCCGTCCGGAATGATCATCGGACGAGCGCGCAGGAGAGGGTGAATCCTGGGAACGGCATCTGGGTCTCCACATGGTCAGGGGCGAGAGTGTCGGTCGATCGGCGGGAGATCACCGTTCGGCCTCGGAGACAACGCCGGCCCGTACCGACAACCTAGAAGACCGGGCCACCGTCCGGTAAGGGTCGGAAGTCCCTTGGTCGCCCGAACAGATCATGCCTGGTGCATGGAGCCGGAGTGCAGGTACCGCTCGTGCCAGGACAACGCCTCGGCGAGCAGATGCGGGGTCTGTTGACCACCCCCGCCGGCGACCGCCCTGTCGAAATAGTCCTGCAGCGCCGGTCGGTAGTCCGGGTGCGCACAGACGTCGATGATCTTCTGGGCGCGGCGCCGCGGTGGCAGTCCACGCAGATCGGCCAGTCCCTGCTCGGTGACGATGACATGCACGTCGTGCTCGGTGTGATCGACGTGGCTGGCCATCGGGACGATGGCCGAGATGGCCCCCCTTTTCGCCGTGGAGGGGGTGAGAAACATGGAGATGTAGGCATTCCGGGCGAAGTCGCCGGAACCGCCGATACCGTTCTGGATGCTCGAGCCCATCACGTGGGTGGAGTTGACGTTGCCGTAGATGTCGGCCTCGATCATGCCGTTCATCGCCAGGCAGCCCAACCGCCGGATCACCTCCGGATGATTGCTGATCTCCTGCGGCCGCAGAATGATCCGGTTGCGATAGTCGGCGATGTTGTCGACGAATTCCTCCGAACCCTCGTCGCTCAGCGAGAATGCCGTCGCCGAAGCCATGCTCAGGGTGCCCGACCGCAGCATGTGCAGCATGCCGTCCTGGATGACCTCGGTGTAGGCGGTGAGCGGGCGGAACGGGCCCCCGTCGAGTCCGGCCAATACCGCGTTGGCGATATTTCCCACCCCGGACTGCAAGGGGAGCAGCGTGGCGGGGAGCCTTCCGTGCTGCACCTCACCGGTGAGGAAGTCCAGGACGTGACCGGCGATCTGCCCGGATACGGCGTCCGGCGGGCTGAACGCGGAGTTGCGGTCCGGACTGTAGGTCTCCACCACGGCCACGATCTTTTCGGGCGGGCAGTGCAGATACGGCACGCCGATCCTGTCCCCTGGCCGCACAATCTGGATCGGCTTGCGGTTCGGGGGCAGTGCGGTGCCGTAGTAGATGTCGTGCATGCCATCGAGTTCGGCCGGCTGCCAGGAGTTCACCTCGAGGATCACCTTGTCGGCCTGATCGATCCAGGTCTTGTTGTTGCCGACCGACGACGACGGAATCAGCTGCCCTTCGGCAGTGATGCCGGAGATCTCGATGAGCGCGACATCCAGATGCCCGAAAAGACCCTGCCACACCATCTGCGCGACGTGCGACAGGTGGACATCGAGATAGTCCATCAGTCCGGCGTTGATTTTCGCGCGGCTCACCGGATCGGACTGGTAGGGCATCCGGAGCTCGACCCCGTCGACGGCCGCCAGTGCCCCGTCGAGTTCGGGTGCGGTGGAGGCGCCGGTCCAGACGCTGACCGCGAACCTGTCGCCGCGCGCCCGCGCCTGGGTGACCCGGCTGACCAATGCCGCCGGCACCGCCTTCGGATAGCCGGCACCGGTGAACCCACTCATTCCCACGTTGGCTCCGGCGGGAATGAGTGCCGCCGCCTCCTGCGCCGACATCACTTTGCCGCAGATGCTCTTACTGGCGACGCGCGACGCTTCGGCCATTGTTTTTTGCTCTCCTACGCTCATCGAGCGCCGGCAGCACCCGTCGTCCGGCTCCGACGCTGCCCGGACCCCCGATGGGCCGCTGGTGCGCACCCACTCTCGTCGAACGCTAGCTCCGGGCAAACGGCCGCCATAGGGCCGAAAGTCCCTGATCTGACTCTGTTGAACGCGCAGGTAATCGGGTAGGTAATAGCCATCGGCGCGGTGTACGGCAGGTCACCGGGGTGCGCCTGCGGAACTGGTCGGGGGAGGATACGGTTGACCCACCGTGGTGGTTGACAACGAGGCTTCCGTATCCAGCGAGTCGCCTATTTCAATGATCACTCCACAGGAGAAGTTCAGTAGACCGGAAGGCTGACAAATGACAGTGGAAGAACAGATCCGGACGGCAGGGGAAAGCGCAGCAAGTTCTCAGGTCGGCCGGAAACTGGCGGGTCGGGTTGCTCTGGTCACCGGCGGCACCCGGGGGATCGGCGCAGCGATCTCCACCAGCCTGGCGTCGCAGGGCGCAGCCATCGCGGCGGGCTACAGCGCGGACTCGGCAAGGGCGCTGGAATTCGCGGACAACTTCAAAAAGCGATTCCATGTACCGGCCACCGTCCACCAGGGAAACGTCGGTTCTCCCGACGACTGCCGGCGCGTCGTTGACGAAGTGCTGGAGTCCCACGGACGACTGGACATCCTTGTCAACAACGCCGGTATCACCATCGACAAGACCATCCTGAAGCTGACCGACGACGACTGGTACAAGGTGCTGGCGGTCAACCTTTCCGGCGCATTCTTCCTGTCCCAGGCTGCCCTTCGTCACATGCTGGTCCGGGGCACCGGCCGAATCATCAGCGTGTCCTCGGTCATCGGTGAAATGGGCAACATCGGACAGACCAACTACGCCGCCTCGAAGTCGGGTCTGTTCGGGTTGACGAAGTCGTTGGCCAGGGAAGTCGCCCACCATCTGGAACGGGCCGGCACGCTGGGGATCGAACCTGGCCTCACCGTCAACGCGGTGACCCCCGGTTACACCGAGACCGAGATGGTCGCCGGGGTGCCGGAAAAGGTGCTCGACAAGATCAAGTCACAGATCCCGCTCCGGCGACTCGGGCGCCCCGAAGAGGTTGCCCGGATCGTGCATTTCCTCGCCGCTGACAACTCCTCGTACATCACCGGTCAGGTGTGGGGTGTCAACGGCGGCATGGACATGTGAGACAGCCATAGGCCACTTTCCACCATGTAGGAGATATCAATGCAGCCTTTCGTCCTGAATCGCCACGGAAAGCTCGTCTTTCCGTCGAATTTCCTGCCGGACCTGGATTTCTCGGTCATCCACAGCGAGGCACAGCTGGACAGCGTGATCCGCCGTGACTTCGAGACCAAAGCCCCCAAGGGCACCGACATCGTCGCGCGCATCGACAGCGGCACCTACACCAGCCGTTACGAGTTGATGCGGGATGTGGCGCTCAATTTGTTCTGGGTGAACCGGTTCGCGATCACCATGTACGAGAAGCAGCCGGTGCGGTGGCGGGACGCGCCACGCCACCGGGACGACATCTTCGTCCCTATCGTGGCGCCGTGGCGGGACATGGAACACAAGATCTCGAGCGTCCAGCGCGCCTACGGTGAGCTGCCTCCGGCCTGGAATGCCGAGTCCGAGGATCGCATCTGGGCCGACCTTTTCGACGTCTTCGGCAACCGCACCTACGACGCGACCACTCTGCCGTCGATCAAGCCGACGGTCGCCGAGGCGCTGCTCGAGCCCGATGCGCTGGCCATGGTGCTCGACGACTACGACCCCGATCATCCGTTGCGCAGCTACCAGGAGATCATCGACTGCGACGACGACGTCCCGGAGTTGGAGGCCCTGCGCCGCTGGTCCATGGTGCTGCACAACCAGTATCCGTGGGACCGGACCAAGGTTCGACTCACCCCCGTCGGAGAATTGGTCGACGACGACGTGGTGGTGATGTTCCGGCCGCGCAGCCGCGAGGTGCTCCGGTTCATCCGCCAGCTCAAAAGTGGCGCGGGGAATCCCTCCGGCATTGATGTCGGGTCGATGGGCGCTTCGGACGTGCCCACCGAGCAGCCGATCCGGCCCTACCCGCCGACCGACGTGCGCAAGAAGTTCGCGATCTACCCCAAGCTGGCCGCGCTCGCCACCGTCAAAGGCGAGATCAGTTGCAGCAACGATGATCTCATCAGAAACTCGGCCTACTGCTGGTCACCGATGACGGCGGCCGAGATCAGCCACAAGACCGGCATCGAGGAGCGGAGATACACCGCGCGCGACCTGTCGGACATCTCTCTGGAGGCGGCGCGGGCGGCGCTGCAGCATGCCGGTGTCGGCCCGGCCGAGGTCGGTGCGGTGCTGTTCTGCTCGTGCACCAGTCACCGGATGATGCCGTCGATGGCCACCTGGCTGTCCGGGCAGCTGGGCATCTATCAAACCCACGCGTCCGTTGACATGGTGGCGGCCTGTGCCGGTCTGCCCTACGGATTGTCCGAAGCGACCCGGTTGCTGCAGGAGGTGGAGCGCCCGATCCTGCTGGTCTGTGCCGAGAAGTTCTCCGACAAGATCGGCACGATCCGGCCGTCACGAATGATCTTCGGTGACGGTGCGGCCGCTTTCGTGGTGATCCCGGCCCCGGCGGGCGAGCCGGGCGATATCGACCTGTTGCAGACCTACGCCAGCGGCCCGGTGAGCCAGGTGAACTCGATCATCTGGCCCAACCCGGCCTTCGATAACAACCTGACCCTTCTCGGGCCGGAAGTGAAGGCTCTGGCCGGCCGCTATCTCAAGCAGATGATCGACGAGCTGGTCGCGCTGCCGGATCCGGCGGGCAAGGCCGAGTCGGCCTGGCAGACGGTCGAGCTGGTGGTGCCCCACCAGGCGAACAAGACCATGGTGATCCAACTGGCGGCCTCGTCGGGGCTGTCGGCGGACAAGCTGTACTTCAACATCGAGACGATGGGCAACACGTCCTCGGCGAGCATCCCGATCGCCATTGCCGATGCTGTCGCCGAGGGCGTCATCGACAAGCCGGTCAAGATCTTCGCCCCGGGTTTCGGCGCCGGCGCGGTGGCCGGTTATTCGGTCATGCGAATCGACCCGGCAATCGTGGCCCCGGTGTCGCGACGCGCAGCGTCCAGTGTCGACGGCGCCGTGGCGCAGCCGATGTCGACCGGCTCAGCCACCGACGACGTCGGTCTCGCCTTCGGCGGCTGAGCGGTCAGAGCGAGTCAGAGCTGGGGTGAGGCGGTGCGCCTCATCCCAGCTTCGATGGCGCTGATCAGGTACGGGCGCAGTGTTGCCGCGGGGATGATGGTGTCAACGGACCCCACCTCGCGCGCCCTGTCGATGTTGTGGATCTTCTCGAACTCGGCGGCCACCTCGCCCAGTTTCTCCGCCCGAACGGCTGACCTGACCTCGGCAAGCTGGACCCGCAAGGACGCCTTGCCGATGTCATCCGTCGGGTCGGCGGCGGCCAGCGCGGCTTCCAGTTCCTTCACCCGTGAATCGGCACCCGTGCGGGTGTTGACGTCGCGGGTGAAGACGACCGCTGCGGCCGGAGCACCGCCGATGACCGAGGCGAAGGACCCCTCGACCGCGATGACCTCCATGTTGTCGTTCAGGGCCCCGGAGAACACCACGAAGGCGCCGCCGTGATAGCGCGAGATGACGCAGAAGATGATCGGCCCGTCGAAATTGACGATGGCGCGGCCGATCTCGGCGCCGTATTCGAGTTGCAGGTTGCGCAGGGACTCCGGTGAACCGTCGAACCCGGACAGGTTGGCCAGCACCACCAGCGGTCGGCTCCCACTGGCCGCGTTGATCGCCCGGGCGGTCTTCTTCGATGACCGGGGGAACAGGGTGCCTGCAGTGAACTGGTCCGGCCCGTCGGTGGGCAGCAGGCCACGTCGTGGGATGGCCCGTGACTCGATGCCCACCACGCTGACCGGGTAGCCCCCGAGGTGCGCGTCGACGACGACCGAGGTGTCGGCGTCGGCCATCCCCGGCCACCGCTCCAGCAACGGATGGTCCTGGTCGGTGACCGCCTTGATCACGGTCCGGATGTCGAACGGCTTCTTGCGGTCCTTGTTGGTCAGATCGGAGAAGATGTCGCCGACCGTGGTGAAGTCGCTGGATGGGTGAACATGCGGGTAGCTCCGCACGTCACGGTCGGCGGGGTCGCTGGTGAGAGCCCGCCGCGGGAACCGCTCGCCCGGGGCCGCGTAGGAATGGTCGTAGTGGGCGAACAGCACATCGCACGCGGCACGGAGATCGGGCGCCCAATACTGGGCCTGTCCGTTGGGTCCCATTACCCGGTCGTATCCGCCGAGCCCAAAATTGTCCTCAGCCGACACGCCGCCGGAATAGTCCAGCGAATGCTTCCCGGTCAGCACCATGGCGCTTTCCGGGGTCATGATCAGGACGCCCTTGGTGTGCTCCAGCATGGTCGCCTCGGCGTTCCAGTACGGCTGAGCGCCGACGTTGATCCCGGCGACGATGACGTTCACCTCGCCGCCCTGCTGGGTGAAGGTGATCAACCGCCGGAGCACCCTGGCAACGCCGTCCATGTTCTCGGTGCCGCTGTCCATCGAGATCTTGGCACCGGAGGAAAGTGCGAACCACTCCACCGGGACCCCGAGCTCCTCGGCCATGTCCAGGGCGGACATCAGCAGCGCGCATTCGGGGACCGCGATGGTGCCGAGCGCCTTGGTCGGGTCCCCGAACAACGCCACCCGGACCATGCCCTCCGGGTAGCGGGCCGTCGGAGTGCTGACCAGCCCCACCACCACTCCGGCAGTGTTCTCGCCGGCCGCGCGGACCACGGGTCCGAACAGGCCGTCGGCATCGAAGTCGTACTCGGTGAAGGTGCCTTCGCCGCCGGTGAGCATCGGCACGATCTCGTAGGGGTAGACGGTGCCACGGGCCCGGGACCGCTGCACCTTCTGGGTGTATCCGTCCAGGGTGGGCAGCGGCTCGGTCGGCGGATCGGTCATCGTCACTGCGACCCCCGCGCCGGGGGTGTAGGTCATGCGCAGAGCCACATCTCGTGGCGCTGTGTCCGGCTCGCCCTGCAGCCGAGCCAGGATCATCACCTCTTCCAGGCCGGCGCCCGCGGTCAGCGGGGCCGCCCGGCGGGCGAACTCCGCTACTTCGGACAGCGGGACGTTGATCGGCGGCCACACATGCAGGAACACCTGGTTGGCATCCAGTCGTTGCTTGGCATCCCGGTTGGCCTGCGCGCGGCGCAGGCTTTCCAGGCAGGCCGCGATCATCCGTTCCATCGCCGGGAATCCGGTGACCTGGCCGGCCGTGTCCCGTACCGGCGTGACGTCGCGTACCTCTGCCAGCGCCACCAGGCGCTCATCGGAAGGATTTCCCGGGGCCACGCAGTGGAACAGGTAGACGTCCTCTTCGGCCGGCATGCGCGTGCCGATGAAGTTCTTCAGTCGCCACAGATCCAGGCGCTGCCCGGTCAGCGGGTGCATCCCGCGGATCACCCGCTCCTCGGCCAGGCCGGTGGTCGAAGGTCGGAAGGTGAAGATCTCGGCTTCGGCATCCGGCCCGTTGGACACCGTCACGGTGATCCGTCGACCGCCGGTCAGGACCGGGAAACCCTGCAGCAGTTCGCGCAGGGCCGAGGCCAACTCGTCTGAGGCTCGCGGCTGCGCCGGCCGGGACAGATAGAGATCGACGACCAGGTTGGCCGGATTGGCCACCTTTGCGGCGATCTCGCTGATCGCGGCGAGATCGTTGTCGATCGATGCGAAGTCGGAGACCGTCGCAATCAGGTGTAGACGCTGGCCGCCGAGTTCGAAATCGCCGGTCAGCAGGGGGCGGGTCCCGAGCATCGCCGAGCGAACGTCGTTGAGCGTGCGTACTTTGTAGTAGCGGCGGGTGAGTGCTTCCAGCAGTGGCAGCACGGTGCTGCGGCCCGTCTCCAGTTCGCCCATCAGTACCCGTTTGAGCGGCTCGGGGCTGGCGACCAGTGCGTTCATCCGCTCGGCACTGTCGGGCCCGCCCGGATGCTCGGTGAGATAGTCAAGGTGGGACCTGACCTGGCGGTGGGCCTGCTCGCGGGCGACCTCGATCAGCGGTTCCTCGAAGGCGGCGAACCGGATACTGCGCGCCAGGTCGCCGACCAACGGGTACCGCAGTTGGGTGGCGACGACGAGGCGGTCGAGCACCTCCCGGACCTGCTCTCCCGCTGAGCCGGTCCACTGGTTGTCCTGCGCCAGCCACCGTTCCAGCAGCGCAGCCACGATCGGTGTCTGATCAGCGGCCCGCTCCTGGGCCAGGAACACCCGGAAGACGGCCTCCTGAAGTTCCGGCCCCGGCTCGAGGTCGACGATCCCGTAGTGCCCGAGGGCTCGCGACACCTTCGTCCGGAAGGACGCGGGCAGTCCCTCCCGCTCGATGTCCAACGACCGAAGGTAGGAGTGGAAGTACTCGCGCGGACTGTGTACCCGCTCGTCGTTGCCTTCCTCCTCGCCCACCGGCCGGTTGCGGGCCAGCTCGCACAGATCGGCGAAGGTGGTCAGCAGGGCGAGTTCGGCGTCCAGCAACTCGGCACCGACCGCTCCGGCGTCCGTGTCGTTCTTGGCGGCGAGTTGTTTCCGGGTGGCGTCGTAGTCGGCGAGCAGGGTCCGCGAACGCCCGGCACTCACGTCGTAGCCGGTGATCAGGGCATCGAGACCGGACAGATCGCGCAGCGCCCGCGCCCGTGGATCCTGCAGCGGTCCGGTATCGCTGGAGAACTCGACCATCGGCGTCGTCGCCGCCTGGCTGCCGTCACCGAGCTTGTCGATCCGCAGCAGCGGCGCGCCGGCGTCGACCTGGGAGTTGATCCCGACCAGCACCTCGCGCACCCGCCCGGCGTAGGGAGCCCGAACGGCCGTTTCCATCTTCATGCTCTCCAGCACCACCACGGTCTCGCCGGCCGCGACCTCGGTGCCGGCGGTAGCGCGTACCGCGACCACCACTGCGGGAGCCGGAGATCGGACCGTGCCACCCTCGTCCCGGGTCACCCGGTAGCTGACGCCGTCCACGTCGACCAGGTAATAGGCTTGCCCCGCCATGGTGACCAGCTGGAATCGGTGATCACCCAGGGTCAGTCGGGTCTCGAATTTCGACAGCCGGTCCACGTCGATCTGCAGGGTGGTCCCGGTCCCGTCACCGATCTCCATCCGGTACTGCCTGGGGCTGCCCTTCCGCACGACGAACCGGTAGGTCTGCCCCAGGTATCCCAGCTCGACAGCCCGGCCGACCGCGTGCGAGGCCCTTGGCCGACCCCCACGGGCCGAGGCCAGGAATGCCTCCCGTTCCTGCGCTTCCTCTTCGTCGTAGACGTCGGCCGCCACCGCGAGCAGGGCGACGTCAGCCCGCGGGGTCGCCGCGGGCGAGATGCCGACGCGGTCCAGCCAGCCCGTGTCGGCGGTACCGGCCACCACCTGGGGCTGGTAGGTGAGGTCCAGGAGGAAGGACTTCGTGGTCGTGCCGCCCTGGATCACCACCACGGTCTCCCGCAGTGCCCGGCGCAGCCTGGCCAGAGCCTCCGAACGGTTGTGTCCCCAGGCGATCACCTTTGCAACCATCGAGTCGTAGTCGGCCGGGATGACGTCGCCGGTGGCGATGCCGGTGTCGACCCGGATCCCGGGCCCGGAAGGCAGATTGAGCAATTCGACCAGGCCCGGCGCCGGCGCGAAGCCCTGGTCGGCGTCCTCGGCGTTCAGGCGCGCTTCGATGGCGTGGCCGAACTCGGTTGGCGAATCACCCACCAGCGGTTCACCCGAGGCCACCAGGATCTGCAGCTTGACCAGATCAAGGCCGGTGGTCGCTTCTGTGATCGGATGTTCGACCTGCAGCCGGGTGTTCACCTCGAGGAAGGCGAAGCTCTTCTCTTCCGGCTGGTACAGAAATTCCACGGTGCCGGCCCCGCGGTACCCGGCAGCCCGCACCAGGTTGATCGCCGATTCCCGCAGGTCCTTGCTCTGCGCCGCGGTCAACGCCGGCGAGCTGGATTCTTCGATGACCTTCTGGTTCCGGCGCTGGATCGAGCAGTCACGCACGCCGGGAGCCCACACCGCGCCGTAGTTGTCCGCCATCACCTGCACTTCGATGTGCCGGCCGCCCTGCACGACGCGCTCCATGAAGACGACCCCATCGCCGAAGGTGCGCAGGGCTTCGCCCTGTACCCGCTCCAGGGCCTCGGCGAGCTCGTCGTGTGCCTTGACCATTCGAATCCCGCGGCCCCCGCCACCGCTGCGCGCCTTGAGCATCAGTGGGTATCCGATCACCCCGGCATGTTCGTAGGCTTCGTCGAGACTCTCGACCGGGCCGTTGCTCCAGGCGGCGACCGGGACGTTGTTCGCCTCTGCCAGCAACTTGGCTTCGATCTTGTCGCCCAGCCGCCGCATCGCCTCCGCGGGCGGGCCGATGAAGGTGATCCCGAGGCGTTCGCAGAGTTCGGCGAAAGCAGGATCCTCGGCGACGAAACCCCAGCCGACCCAGACCGCGTCGGCGCGACTGAGCCGGAGTACCCGCTCCAGTTCGGCGTGGTCGAGATAGGGGTTGCCCTTGGTCCCCGCATCACGGAGGGTGACTGATTCGTCGGCGGCTCGAACGAACAGGGCTCTGCGCTCGGCCTCGGTGTGAAACGCGATCACCCGAATCGCAGTGCCGTTTTCTTCATTGAGTTCCCGCACGGCCCGAATCAGCCGAACTGCGGGCTCACCCCGATTGACCACAGCAATCCGACTGAACATTTTCATCGCTCCTCAGTCCACTCTGACCAGGTCCCACCAGCTAGCAGTATGCCGCTGCCGGCGTGACCGCAGTAAACCCGGGCCACTTGACCAAGGTCTGAGGTTCGCCTGACGTCCGGAAGAATGATCATTCTCGGCCGGGCGGGCGGTGCCCAGAGTCGAAAGTCCCCAGATCGCAAGGCAATCGCTACCGCTGCTTCGATGACCGCAGGATCTGCTGCCACTGGTCCGCTGCTACTGCGTGATCTCCAACTCACCCATGGCCGACCACGTTTCCCCTGGCACCTCGAAATTGATGATCCTGGGTGTCGCGGTGATCGCCGGCAGCAGCGTCTTCATCGCCTGCCGAAAATGGTCCGACTGGACGTGCGCTCCGCCTGTGCCGTCCCTGAATGCCTCCACCAGGACGTACTCGTTCGGATCGTCGACGCTGCGGGACCAGTCGAACCACAGATTGCCGGGCTCGGCGCGGGTGGCGCTGGTGAAATCGGCGACCAGATCGAGCCAACTCTCGCTGTATTCCGGCTTGACGCTGAACCGGACGGTAATGAAGATCATCGGATCCCTCTCGCTGCGCCGATCGGTTGTCGCGTCGATCGTAAGGTCCGGTGACTGCCCCCTCGCCGGACGTGTCAAATTGCGACGCCGGCCAACGGACCGATCAGGGCTGAGGCGCTGAACCGGTTGCCCGCCCATGAGACGATGACAACGTGACGGCCTACCAGAGAGCTCACACGATGTGGTTTACCGAGCCCGTCGCCGGGCCGCGCCGCTGATCTGCTGCGCATCCACGCCGACGGGCGCCTCGCCGTCACCTGCTGACATCTCCGACGGACTTCATCCGTCGTGTCCAGTGCCGCTATCTGTTGCCCCTCATCTGCCGGGTCCCTCCGTAGGGCACCCGAGTTCCGGAAGGCGTCATGTCGCAACCAACCACCCTCGACCCGACCAGCGCGGCGGACGTCGAAGCAGCCGTCGCCGGGGCGCTGGACGCGGTAGCCCGCGCGGCCGACCTGGACGAGCTCAAGGCCGCCCGGCTGGCCCACACCGGTGACAAGAGCCCGCTAGCGCTGGCCAACCGTGCCATCGGCGCGCTGGACAAGGCGCAGAAGGCGGTGGCCGGCCAGTTGGTCGGGCCCGCCCGGGGCCGGGTCAACAAGGCGATCGCCGCTCGCGAGGTGGAACTGGCTGCCGAGCGCAACGCCAGGGTCCTTGCCCAGGAACGGGTCGACGTCACGCTGCCGTTCGACCGGCGCCCGGTCGGGGCCAGGCACCCGATCTCCGCCGTGATGGAGGACGTCGCGGACATCTTCGTCGCGATGGGCTGGGAGGTGGCCGAAGGGCCGGAGTTGGAGGCCGAGTGGTTCAACTTCGACGCACTGAACTTCGGCCCTGACCATCCGGCGCGGGCGATGCAGGACACCTTCTACGTCGCCGGGCCGGGCGGCGGCGATTCCGGGTTGGTGCTGCGCACGCACACCTCGCCCGTGCAGGTCCGCACCATGCTCGCGCAGCCGCCGCCGATCTACGTGATCTGCCCTGGCCGGGTGTACCGGACGGACGAGCTGGACGCCACCCACACGCCGGTGTTCCATCAGGTCGAGGGCCTGGCGGTCGATCGGCACCTGACGATGGCGCATCTCAAGGGGACACTTGATCACTTCGCCAGGGCCATGTTCGGCCCGGAATCCAAGACCAGGCTGCGCCCGAGCTATTTCCCGTTCACCGAGCCCAGCGCCGAAATGGACGTCTGGTTCGCCGGCAAGAAGGGTGGGGCCGGCTGGGTGGAATGGGGCGGCTGCGGCATGGTCGACCCAGATGTGTTGCGCGCCTGTGGTCTCGACCCGGCGGAATTCTCCGGTTTCGCCTTCGGCATGGGCATCGAGCGAACCCTGCAGTTCCGCAACGACATTCCCGACATGCGGGATCTCGTCGAGGGCGATGTGCGATTCACGTCCGCTTTCGCCGCCCCGGCGCCGGTCAAGGAGGCCTGAACACATGCGTACACCGATCGAATGGCTCTCCGAGTACGTCGCTCTGCCGGCTGGAACCAGCGCGGTCGACGTGGCGGATGCGTTGCTGCGGGTGGGCTTCGAGGTCGAGGACATTCACACCGTGCCGGTGACCACCGGCGACCTGGTGGTCGGGCGGGTGCTGACGATCGAGGAACTCACCGAGTTCAAGAAACCCATCCGGTTCGTCAGCGTCGACGTCGGCGCCGGTCATGGACCCGGTGGTTCTGCATCACCTCGGGAGATCATCTGCGGGGCAAGGAATTTCGCCGTCGGGGACAGGGTCGTGGTGGCGCTGCCCGGAGCGGTGCTACCCGGCGGGTTCGCCATCGCCTCGCGGAGCACTTACGGCCACATCTCGGACGGGATGATCTGCTCGGTCCGCGAGTTGGGGATCGGTACCGAGCACGACGGTATCCTGGTGCTCGACGATGACGCCGAGATCGGCACCGACGCCAGGGATCTGCTCGGGTCGAACGACTCGGTAGTGGAACTGGCGATCACCCCCGACCGTGGCTACGCCCTGTCCATTCGTGGCCTGGCTCGGGAAACGGCTGCAGCACTTGCAGTTTCGTCGGTCGATCCGGCAGATGTCGAGATCCCGGTCCGCGCGGAGGGCGGCTGGCCGGTCGTCATCGACGACCCGGGCTGCAGCCGGTTCGTGACTGTTCGGGTCGCCGGCGTCGATCCGACGGTGGCGTCACCGTTCTGGATCCGGCGACGACTGCAGGCTGCCGGCATCCGCAGCATCTCGTTGGCGGTGGACGTGACCAACTACGTGATGATCGAACTCGGCCACCCGCTGCACGCCTTCGACGCCGGCAAGTTGACCGGCGGAATCGTCGTCCGGAAGGCGACCGCGGGGGAGACTCTCAAGACCCTCGACGGATCGACCAGGGTGCTGGTGGGGGACGATCTGGTGGTTGCCGATCAGTCAGGGCCGATTTCGATGGCCGGCGTCATGGGCGGTGAGGCCACCGAGATTACCTCCGGCACAACTGATGTCGTCATCGAGGCGGCCTATTGGGAGCCGGCTGTCATTTCCAGGGCGGCCCGAAGGCACAAGCTGCCGAGCGAGGCTTCCCGTCGTTATGAACGCGGGGTGGATCCGGCGATCTCCGCAGTGGCGGCCGAGGCAGCTGCGGCGCTGCTCACCAGATACGCCGGCGGCAGTGTCGTCGGCCGATCAGATGTCGTAGCCGTGCTGCCCATGCGCCCGGTCGTTGAACTGCCGGTCGGCGAATCCGAGCGACTTGCCGGTCGGGCCTATGACCCGGCCGTGGTGGTAGGCCGCCTGGAGCAAGTGGGCTGCACGATCGCCGATCCCACCGCCGAACCGCTGCAGGTCACCCCACCGACCTGGCGCCCGGATCTCACCAGGGCGGCCGACCTGGTCGAAGAAGTCGCCCGGCTGGAGGACTATGCGACCATCCCGACGATCCTGCCGGGCGCTCCGGCCGGCACCGGGCTGACCGCCCGGCAGCTCCGGGAACGTCGCCTCGCTGCCGATCTGGCATCGGCCGGGCTGACCGAGGTGTTGTCTTTCCCGTTCGTCGGGACGGCTGATTTCGACGCCATCGGGCTGGCCGCGGACGACGTCCGGCGGTTCACGTCCCACCTGGTCAACCCGCTCGATACCGATCGTCCGGGGTTGCGGACCACCCTACTGCCCGGCCTGCTGGAAGCGTTGACCCGCAACATCTCTCGCGGAGCGCGTGATTTGTCGTTCTTCGAGGTCGGGCAGGTCTTCCTGCCCAGCGCCAACGCCCCCAGTCCGGCCGCCACGCAGGTCGACCACCGACCGACCGACGCCGAACTCGGCGTGCTCGATGCCAGTCTGCCGCTGCAACCGCGGCACGTCGCAGTATTGCTCGCCGGCGAATTCGACCGTTCGGGCTGGTGGGGCAAGGGGCGTGCCGGATCCTGGGCCGACGCCATCGAACTCGCCCGCCGGATCGGGCGGACCGCCGGGGTGGCGTTGCGGGTCGTGCCGGCCGAGCAGACGC
The DNA here is from genome assembly GCA_038229825.1 of Mycobacteriales bacterium. Classification (GTDB taxonomy): domain Bacteria; phylum Actinomycetota; class Actinomycetes; order Mycobacteriales; family Nakamurellaceae; genus Nakamurella. Next base: position 12,430 of record JBBROB010000021.1, on the reverse strand, counting down.
CCTGGCATCCGGGACGGTGCGCCTCCCTCCGGATCGGCGACTGGATTGTCGGCTATGCCGGTGAACTGCACCCGGAGGTGGTGGAACGACTGGCACTGCCGGCCCGGTCGGCGGCCCTGGAGTTGGACCTGGATGCCCTTCCGGAACGGCCGACTCCGGTGGCGCCACGCATTTCGCCGTTCCCGCCGGTACACCTGGACATCGCCCTGGTGGTGCCGCAGGCCGCCAGGGCACAGGACGTCACAGATGCGTTGGTCGCCGGCGGCGGCGACCTGCTCGAGTCGGTCCGGCTCTTCGACGTCTATTCCGGCGATCAGGTCGCCGGTGCGAAGTCGTTGGCGTTCGCGCTGGTGGTGCGCGCAGCCGACCGCACGCTGACCGCAGCGGAAGCGCTGCTGGTGCGCGACGCCGCCATCGCCGAAGCCGGGTCAAGGACGGGTGCGGCGTTGCGCTGACGTCACGACTGTGGACGAAACTTCGGTTTCCACCCGTTGCAATGTGAGGATGGGTGCATGCGATCGCAGTTGCCACCCGACCTGTCCCGCAAGATCCTCAAGGCGGGGTACTACCCGGCCTTCGTGACCGATGTCCTTGACATCGCTGTCGCCGAGGAGCGAGTGGAGACCCACCTGGTCCATCTGGAGACCACCTTCGACGTCGAGTCGGTCCGGCGGCACCTGTCCGTCGTTGCACTCACGCCGACCAGACTGATCTTCGTGCATGCTGACGACCACGGCGGGGACGAGGAACACGGCGAGCAGGCGCACGGCATAGCGACCAGCGAATCGGTCCCGCTGTCGGCGGTGAAGACGGTCATGATGACCCACGTCGTGCCGAATCCGGAGAAGTACAAGTCCGGCAGCCTGGGGCGTGAGCTGACGGTCACCATCGGTTGGGGCGCCGTGGCTCGCCTGGATCTCGAACCGGCGACCTGCGGAGATCCGCAATGCGAAGCTGACCACGGCTATACCGGATCGATGACGGGCGATGACCTGTCACTGCGGATCAGCGCCGACGCCGAAGGCGAGAACGCACTGGCGGACGCGGTCGCCTTTGCCAGGGTGCTGTCCGCCGCAACGGCCGCCCCGCGCGGGTGAGAACCCGTTCGAATCCGGTCGGGAATGCTTGTTCCGGCGAGGTTTCCGATGACGGGGACCGATGACGGCGCCACCGCAGGCGGACTACGGGCGGGACAGTCTCGCGGCCGTACTGCCGGGTGCCGCTGAGGCTCTCGGCCGGCGGACCTCCCTGCCGGCGATCGCAGTTCCGCCGGCCACGCGGGTCTGCGTCGTGCTGATCGATGGTCTCGGCGATGGCCTGCTGGCCGCCAACCTCGCGGACGCGCCCTTTCTGGCCTCCATGCCGGCCGGGGTCCTACGAGCCGGCTGCCCCAGCACCACCGCCACCTCGCTGGGTTCGCTCGGCACCGGACTCGCCCCTGGCCGGCACGGCCTGGTCGGCTATCTGGTGATGAATCCGGACACCGGCGTGCTGCTCAACGAGCTGCGCTGGGACCCGCGGGTCGACCCCCTGCGCTGGCAGCCGCACCCGACCGTCTTCGAGCATCTGCAGTCGGCAGGCGTGGCCTGCACGGCTATCGGCAATCCCGAGTTCGAGGGATCGGGACTGACGGTGGCCGCACTGCGCGGGCCGCGGTTCCTGGGGATCAAGAAACTGCACGACCGGGTCGATGCCGCGGTTGCTGCGCTCGCCGACCCGGGCCTGGTCTACCTCTACTGGGGTGAGGTCGATGCTGCCGGGCATCGCTTTGGGACGCGCAGCCGCGGCTGGCGGGGTGCGCTCCGTAAGGTCGACGAGGCGGTGAAGCGGTTGGCCAGGCTGCTTCCGGCCGGGACCCTGCTGCTGGTGACCGCCGATCACGGGATGGTGGATGTGCCGCACGAGCTGCGAGTGGACCTGGCGCGGCGCCCTGACCTGCAGCCCGGCATCGAGGTGCTGGCCGGTGAACCCCGATTCGCCCAGGCCTACTGTGCCGCGGGCGCTGGGCCAGAGGTGGCGGCCAGACTGGCGGACGCCTTCGGTGATCGGGCCTGGGTGCGGACGCGGGCCCAGGCGATCCGCGACGGCTGGTTCGGCCCGGTGGATCCGCGGGTCGTCGGCCGGATCGGTGACGTCGTGGTGGCCGCCAACGAGCCGTTCGGCTTCGTCGATTCCCGGACAGCTTCGGTGCACGAGCTCAAGCTCATCGGGCAGCACGGTTCGTTGACCGATGACGAGCAGCTGGTTCCGCTCCTGCAGCTCTTGATCTGACGCGACAGGGAAGTGCTGAATGATCATGCATACTGATGTATAGTTCCACGATCATGACAGAGAAGACCTACCGCGCGGCCGTAGCGGGCGCCAGCGGGTACGCCGGGGGAGAGATCCTTCGGCTGCTGCTGGCCCATCCGTTGATCGAGATCGGTGCTCTCACCGCCAACGCCAGCGCGGGCGAGCGACTGGCGCTGCACCAGGCGCACCTGTGGCCGCTCGCCGACCGGGTGCTCGAGCCGACGAACCCGGAGACACTGGCCGGGCACGACGTGGTGTTCCTGGCGCTGCCGCACGGGCGCTCCCACCAGATCGCCGAGCAACTCGGGCCCGACGTGGTGATCATCGACTGCGGCGCAGACCATCGGCTGACCGACCCGGCGGCCTGGGCGACGTTCTACAGCGGCGACCACCCCGGATCCTGGCCCTACGGTATGCCGGAACTACCCGGTGGTCGGGCGAAGCTGGAAGGCGTGAAGCGCATCGCAGTGCCGGGGTGTTACCCAACCGCCGCGTCGCTGGCGATGGCCCCGGCACTGGCCGCCGGACTCGTCGGGTCCGACGTCGTGGTGGTGGCCGCATCCGGTACATCCGGCGCCGGAAAGTCGTTGACGGCGAACCTATTGGCCTCCGAAGTGATCGGCTCGACGACGGCCTACGGTGTCGGCGGCGTGCACCGGCACACACCGGAGATGGTCCAGAACCTCTCGGCCGCCGCCGGTTCCCCGGTCACGGTGTCGTTCACCCCCGTGCTGGTGCCGATGTCGCGGGGGATCCTGGCCACCTGCAGCGCGGTGATCAAGCCGGGTGTGATCGCCACCGAAATCCGCGCGTCCTACGAAAAGGCCTACCAGGATGAGCCTTTCGTTCACCTACTACCGGAAGGCCAGTGGCCGAGCACCAGTGCGGTCATCGGGGCGAACACCCTGCTGCTGCAACTGGCAGTCGATGAGGCTGCTGGGCGGCTGGTCGTGGTCGCCGCCGTCGACAACCTGACCAAAGGTACCGGCGGCGCCGCCGTGCAGTGCCTCAACCTCGCCCTCGGACTGCCGGAGACGATGGGCCTTTCCACCGTGGGAGTGGCGCCGTGAACGATAGTCCAGCCGTGGTCGACAGTGCAGTGACAGGCGGTGCAGTTCGTCCGGATGCCCAGGGCGTCACCGCCCCGGCCGGGTTCCGGGCGTCGGGAGTCACCGCCGGACTGAAGCCCTCCGGCAAGCCGGATATCGCGCTGGTCGTCAACGACGGCCCGATCCGCAACGCCGCCGGGGTCTTCACCGGCAATCGGGTGAAAGCCGCACCGGTGCGCTGGTGTGAGCAGATCTTCTCGGGCACAGGCGGTTTCGCTCCGGCGTTGGCTGCGGTGGTGTTGAACTCCGGCGGTGCGAACGCGTGCACAGGGCCGGCCGGCTACGCCGACACCGTCGCCACCGCAGAACATCTGGCGGCTGCCCTGCAGGTCGGATCCACCCAGATCGCGGTCTGCTCCACTGGTCTGATCGGTGAACGACTGCCGATGGACAAGATCCTGTCCGGTTCGACTGCCGCGCTGGCCGCGCTGACCGCGACCGGCGGCCCCGACGCCGCCACGTCGATCATGACGACGGACACCGTCGCCAAGCAGGTCGCCTTCGCCGCCGACGGATTCACCGTCGGCGGAATGGCCAAGGGCGCCGGCATGCTCGCTCCGGCACTCGCCACCATGCTGGTGGTGCTCACCACCGATGCGGTCGCCGACAATGCCGCCCTGGACCAGGCTCTGCGAGCCGCCACCCGGGTGTCCTTCGACCGGTTGGACTCCGACGGCGCGATGTCCACGAACGACACGGTGCTGCTGCTTGCCTCCGGTGCGTCCGGGGTGCAGCCCGCCCAGGAGCTGCTGACCGCAGTCGTCACCAGGGCCTGCCAGGACTTGGCGAGGCAACTGTTGGCCGATGCCGAGGGCGCCACCAAGGAGATCGCTATCGAGGTGGTGCACGCCGCTACGGAAGACGACGCGGTCGAGGTCGGCCGGGTGGTCGCCCGGAATTCTCTGGTCAAGACCGCCTTCTTCGGGGGCGACGCCAACTGGGGGCGGATCCTCGCCGCCGTCGGCACCAGCCGGGCGGCCTTCGATCCCGATCAGATCGACGTTGCCATCAATGGAGTCTGGATCTGCCGGCAGGGTTCCAATGGCGACGACCGGTCGCTGGTAGACCTCACCCCGCGCAAGGCGCACGTGGTCATCGACCTGCATGCCGGGGTAGACACCGCGACAATTCTGACCAACGACCTGTCGCACGCCTACGTGCACGAGAACTCGGCATATTCGACATGACCAAGGCAGCAACGGATGTCGAGCCACGGGACGCCGGAGACCTGGCCGCCGCCGAGGCGAGGGCCGCGGTGCTGGTCGACGCCCTGCCCTGGCTGCAGCGGTTCGCCGGAGCTCTGGTCGTCGTCAAGTACGGCGGCAATGCGATGACCGACGACGTGCTCAAGGAGGCCTTCGCGGCAGACATGGTGTTCCTGCGGACTGTGGGCCTTCGTCCGGTCATCGTGCACGGCGGCGGGCCTCAGATCAGTTCCATGCTCAAAAGACTGGGCATGCCGGGCGAATTCAAGGGTGGCTTCCGGGTGACAACGCCGGAAACGATGGACGTCGTCCGGATGGTGCTGGTCGGCCAGGTCAGCAGGGAACTCGTCGGGCTGATCAACAAGCACGGCCCGCTGGCGGTCGGTATGTCCGGTGAGGACGCCGGACTGTTCACCGCTGTCCATCGCACCGTCCTTGTCGACGGGCAGCAAACGGACATCGGCCTGGTGGGCGACGTCGTCGAGGTCAACACCTCGGCGGTGCTGGATCTTCTTGCGGCCGGCCGCATCCCGGTAATCTCGACAGTCGCGCCGGACGTCGACGGGATCGTCTACAACGTCAATGCCGATACCGCCGCCGCCGCCCTTGCGATTGCTCTCAGTGCCGCGAAACTCGTCATGCTCACCGACGTCGAGGGCCTGTATTCGCACTGGCCGGACAGATCCTCGCTGCTTTCGCGCATCTCGGTGTCTGCGCTGGAGAAGATGCTGCCCAGCCTGGAATTCGGCATGGTGCCGAAGATGGAGGGCTGCCTGCGCGCGGTTCGCGGCGGTGTCAGCGCCGCGCATGTGATCGACGGCCGTATCCCGCACGCCGTGCTGCTGGAAATTGTCACCACACAGGGGATCGGCACCATGGTGGTGCCGGACCCGATCGCAGCAATCGACTCACCGACAATCGACCCAGGGAAGAGTTCGGACAGATGACCAACGAGCCGGCGACCAACGAGCTGGCGGCGCACCGCTGGTCCGTCGCCATGATGAACAATTTCGGCATCCCCAAGGTCGAGCTGGTCAGTGGTTCCGGCGCCGTCGTCCGGGATGCAGCCGGCAAGGAATACCTCGACCTGCTGGGCGGGATCGCGGTGAATTCCCTCGGCCACGCGCACCCGGCCGTCGTCGAGGCGGTCAGCGGGCAGATCGCCACTCTTGGCCATGTCTCGAATTTCTTCACGCACCCGAAGGTGCTGGATCTGGCGGAACGACTGCTCCGGATCCTCGGCGCCGAAACCGGCGGGCGGGTGCTGTTCTGCAACTCCGGTGCCGAGGCCAACGAGGCGGCGTTCAAGATCGCCCGGTTGACCGGCCGGCCCCGGATCATCGCCGCCGACGGTGGTTTTCACGGTCGGACGATGGGCGCACTGGCGCTGACCGGGCAGCCCGGGAAGCGCGCGCCGTTCGAGCCAATGCCGCCCGGTGTCGAATTCGTCCCCTTCGGCGACGTGCAGGCGCTGCGAAGCGCGGTCGACGAGAGCGTGGCCGCGGTCTTCCTTGAACCGATCCAGGGTGAGGCCGGCGTCATCCCTGCGCCGGACGGCTACCTGGCCCAGGCCCGCGAGATCACCTCGGCTCACGGCACTTTGCTGATTCTCGACGAGGTGCAGACCGGCATCGGCCGGACCGGACAATGGTTCGCCCACCAGAGCGCCGGCGTCCGGCCGGATATCATCACGCTGGCAAAGGGTCTCGGCGGCGGCCTGCCGATCGGCGCGGCGATCGGCATCGGCCCGGCCGGCGAGATGTTCTCGGCCGGTCAGCACGGCTCCACCTTCGCCGGCAATCCGATCTGCGCGGCGGCGGCCCTGGCGGTGCTGGCCACCATCGAAAAGGATCGACTGCTCGACCATGTCGATGCCCTCGGCAAGCACCTGTCCAGTGCCATCGAAGACCTGCACCACCCGCTCGTCGATCACGTGCGGGGCGCTGGCCTGCTGCTGGGTGTGGTGTTGACCGTCGGGCTTGCTGCCGAGGCCGCGGCGGCGGCCATGGAGGCTGGTTTCATCATCAACGCTCCCGCGGCGGATGTGCTGCGGCTGGCCCCGCCCTTGATTCTGACCTTCGAGCAGGCCGACTCCTTTGTTGCGGCACTGCCGGGCATCCTCGATACAGCCGTCGCCATCGCAGCAGAAAAGGGAAAGTCATGATGAGGCACTACCTGCGGGACGACGACATCTCACCCGCGGAGTTGGTCGCGTTGCTGGACAGGGCAGACGCGTTCAAGGCAGACCGGTACGGGTTCCGACCCCTGGCCGGCAAAGCGGTAGCGGCGCTGTTCGAGAAGAACTCAACCCGCACCAGACTGTCCTTCGAAGTGGGTATCAGCCAACTTGGCGGGCAGCCGGTCATCGTGGATGGTCGGACGTCGCAACTCGGGCGGGAGGAGACCATCGAGGACACCTCCCGGGTGCTGTCCCGGTATGTCGACGCGGTGGCTATCCGGACCTTCGCCCAACGCCGGATCAACGCGTTGGCCAGCGTCTCCACCGTTCCGGTGATCAACGCACTGACCGACGAATTCCACCCCTGCCAGGTGCTCGCCGACCTGCAGACGATCCGCGAACGGTTCGGCAGGCTGGCCGGCATCACCCTGACGTTCCTGGGTGACGGCGCGAACAACATGTCGCACTCCCTCATGCTGGGCGGTGCGAATGCCGGGCTGCACGTGCGCATCTCCTCCCCGGTGGGGTTCGACCCGCATCCGGAGATCCTGCTGGACGCCAAGCGCCGCGCCGCGGTGACCGGCGGTTCGATCGAGCTGATCACCGATCCGCAGGTCGCAGCCGCCGGCGCCGACGTCCTGGTCACCGATACCTGGACCTCGATGGGCCAGGAGAACGACGGTCTCGACCGGGTCGGTCCGTTCCGGCCCTACCAGGTCAACCGACAACTCCTGGCGACCGCGGCCGAGGGCGCGATCGTGCTGCACTGCCTGCCGGCTCACCGCGGCTGGGAGATCACCGACGAGGTGCTGGACGGACCTTCCTCGGCCGTCTGGGACGAGGCCGAGAACCGGTTGCACGCACAGAAGGCCCTGCTGGCCTTTCTCGTCGAACTGGCCGACGCCGACGAATCGCCGGTCTGACCCGTCGTGACCACCAGCAACTTTCCAGCTACCAAGGCGGCCCGGCACGGCCGGATCACCGACCTGATCCGGGACCGCGTGATCCGGTCCCAGACGGAGCTCGGTGCGTTGCTGCAGGCCGAAGGGCTGCAGACCACGCAGGCGACGCTGTCGCGTGACCTGGACGAGCTGGGTGCGCTCAAGCTGCGCGGCGTCGACGGTGGCGCGCCGGTCTATGTCATCCCCGAGGACGGTTCGCCGCGTCCGGCCGGCGGTACCTCCAGGCTGGCCCGGTTGTTCGCCGACCTGCTGCTGTCCTACGAGGCGTCCGGCAACCTGGTGGTACTGCGCACCCCGCCCGGCGCGGCTGGTTTCCTTGCGTCGGCGATCGACCGGGCCGCGCTGGTCGACGTCATCGGCACCATTGCCGGCGACGACACCATCCTGGTGGTGGCCAGGGCCGGTCTGTCCGGTGACGACCTCGGCAGGCAACTGGCCGCTTACTCCAACAATTCGGCCGACTGACACCATGAGGATCTCGAAAGGCCTATTTCAAGGAGCGGCGCCGCGGATGATCGAACGGACCCCCCGACCGTGACCTCGGAAACCCCTCTCGCCCTCTGGGGTGCGCGATTCTCCGACGGGCCGTCACCCGAGATGGCCGCGCTGTCCAAGTCGACCCAGTTCGACTGGCGGCTCGCCCATTACGACATCCTGGGATCGAAGGCGCACGCGAGGGTGCTGCACAGCGCCGGTCTGCTCGATGACGCAGAGCTGCACGGCATGATCTCGGCGCTGACCCGGCTGGCGGCCGACGTGGCCGACGGCTCGTTCATCCCGAACGCGGGTGACGAGGACGTACACACGGCGCTCGAGCGCGGACTGCTGGACCTGGCCGGTACCGACCTCGGGGGCAAGCTGCGGGCCGGTCGCTCCAGGAACGACCAGGTGGCCACCCTCTACCGGCTCTATCTGCGGGACGCCGCACGCCGGGTCGTCGGACTTCTGCTGGGGTTGCAGGAGGCGTTCCTGGCGCAGGCGGAGGCGCACCCGGGGGTGGCGATGCCAGGCCGGACACACTTCCAGCATGCCCAGCCGGTGCTGCTGGCCCATCACCTGGCCGCGCACGCGCAGGCGCTGGTCCGGGACATCGACCGGATCCGTGACTGGGACCGCCGAGCCTCGGTCTCGCCGTACGGGTCGGGGGCACTGGCCGGCTCGTCGCTCGGACTGGACCCGGAGGCGGTGGCAAGGGAACTGGGCCTTCAGGTCGCTTCGGCAAATTCCATCGACGGCACCGCCTCCCGCGACTTCGCAGCCGAACTGGCGTTCTGCCTCGCGATGATCGGGGTGAACCTGTCCCGCTGGGCGGAGGAGGTGATCATCTTCACCACCGCCGAGTTCGGCTATGCCCGCCTGCACGACGCCTTCGCCACCGGGTCGTCGATCATGCCGCAGAAGAAGAACCCGGATATCGCCGAGCTGGCCAGGGGAAAGTCCGGGCGGCTGATCGGCAACCTGACCGGCCTGCTGGCCACCCTGAAGGGCTTGCCGCTGGCCTACAACCGTGATCTCCAGGAGGACAAGGAACCGCTGATCGACTCCCTGGAACAGTTGGAACTGTTGCTGCCGGCGCTCACCGGTCTGACGGCGACGCTGGCGTTCAACACGCAGCGGCTGACCTCGATGGCCGGGGCCGGCTTCTCACTCGCCACCGACATCGCCGAATGGCTTGTCAAGCAGGGGGTTCCGTTCCGGGTGGCGCACGAGGCGGCCGGTGCGTGCGTGTCACTCGCCGAGTCGTCGGACCGTGAGCTGGACGAACTGACCGACGCCGAGTTCGCGTCGATCTCGCCGTCGTTGACCCCCGCGGTGCGGCAGGTGCTGACGGTGGCCGGTTCGATGGCGTCCAGGGACGGTGTCGGCGGTACCGCCCCGATCCGGGTCGCCGAGCAACTGGCCGGACTTCGAGCGCTGATCGCCGCCGACCGGGCCTGGGTCGCCCGCCCCTGACCGGCCTTCAGGCATGGATCAGCTTCCCAAGCCGGGGCGAAATTGTTCCTTACTGTCACACCCGTCCCAAGTCGCGCACCTTCATCGATGAAAGCGGAGATGTCATGGTCAGCGTCGGTCGGCGATTGCCGCGGTCGTCACTGGCCGGCGACGCCGTCCGGTTGGCACCCGCCTTGCTGGGCCGGGTGCTGGTGTCAGACTCGGCCGAAGGTCGGGTTGCCGTGCGGCTGACCGAGGTGGAGGCCTACCGCGGAGCCGATGACCCGGCCTCCCACGCCTACCGCGGCCTGACCCGTCGCAACGCGCCGATGTTCGACGAACCGGGTCATCTCTACACTTACTTCGTCTACGGAATGCACTGGTGCGCAAATGTTGTCACCGGCTCGGTGGGCGACCCGTCAGCGATCCTGCTGCGCGCCGGCGAGGTGGTCGTCGGCCACGAACTGGCCGCCTCCAGGCGATCGGACCGGACCAAGGCCGAGCACCTGGGCCGCGGCCCCGCCGGGCTGGCGTCGATCCTCGGTCTGGGTGCCGAGCAGAACGGGGCCGATCTCTGCCTGCCGGGCTCGCCGATCTCGGTCCGGGCAGGCCAGCCGGTGCCGCCGGCTCTGGTGCGCAGCGGTCCCAGGGTGGGGGTGAATGTGGGGGTGGCGCAGCTCTGGCGCTTCTTCCAGGACGGCGCACCCTCGGTGTCGACCTACCGCCCTGGCGTGAAACGCCGCCGGCCCTGACCCCGCTGCGCAATAGCGACCCAGCCCCCGCGCATATACGGAACTGCCCTGCGCATACCGAATCGACCAAATCGGCGTCCGGAAGGCCGAATCTGGGACGATCGGTCTGCGCAGTGCCGGGCTGTCTGCGCGGTACTCCGGGCTTCGGGCGGGGTAGCGGCTGCGCGGGCCCGTTCGCGGGCGGAACGATGTCGCGGCGCCGAATGGGAGAATGGCGGGCGTGTCCGACCAGCCCGCGGTACCCCACCTGCCCGCGTCCGTACTGGACGACCTCCGCTGGCGCGGCCTCATCGCCCAGTCGACCGACGAACACGAACTGGCCACCGCGCTGGCCGGTGGTCCCATCACGTTCTACGGCGGTTTCGACCCGACGGCGGCCAGCCTGCACATCGGCAATCTCGTCCTGCTCCTGACGATGCGCCGGATTCAGGAGGCCGGCCATCTGCCTCTCGGGCTGGTGGGCGGGGCCACCGGCTTGATCGGCGATCCGCGGATGTCGGGAGAGCGCGTTCTCAATGGCCCCGATGTGGTCGCCGAGTGGCTGGCCCGGATCCAGCGCCAGGTCGAGAAGTACCTGGACTTCTCCGGGCCGTTCGCAGCCCGCATCGTCAACAACCTGGACTGGACCGCGCCGATGGGAGCGATCGACTTCCTTCGCGATGTGGGCAAGCACTTCCGGATGGGCCGGATGCTGTCGAAGGAAATCGTCTCCGCGCGGCTGAACAGCGACGAGGGCCTGTCCTTCACCGAGTTCAGCTACCAGATCCTGCAGGGCATGGACTTCCTCGAGCTCTACCGGAGGTACGGGTGCGTGCTGCAGTTGGGCGGTAACGACCAGTGGGGCAATCTGACCAGCGGCACGGAACTGATCCGCAAGGCCGAGGGCAAGGCGGCGCACGCGCTCACCACGCCGTTGATCACCAAGGCGGACGGCACCAAGTTCGGCAAGACCGAGTCCGGCACGGTCTGGCTGGACGCCGAGCTCACCTCGCCCTACGCCTTCTACCAATTCTGGTTCAACACCGAGGACGCCTCCGTCGACAGCTACCTGAAGGTCTTCTCCTTCAAGGGTCGCGAGGAACTCCAAGCCATCGCCGAGGCCACCTCGACCAGACCGCATGCGCGAGAGGCGCAGCGTGCGCTGGCGGCCGAAGTGACGACCCTGGTGCATGGCCCGGAGGCGACGGCGGCGGTGATCACCGCCAGCGGTGCACTCTTCGGACGGGGCGAACTGCGTGAGGTCGACGAGGCCACTCTGGCCGCGGCGCTGCACGAGGCCGGATTGCACGAAGTCGCCCGGCCGATGCCGAACGTGGTCGACCTGCTGCGTGAGTCCGGACTGGCAACCTCGTCCTCGGAGGCCAGACGGACCATCGCCGAGGGTGGCGCCAATATCAACAACCAACGGATAGGCGATCCCGACCACATTCCGGCGGTGGCGGATCTGCTGCACGGTAGGTACTTGGTCATCCGCCGGGGTAAGCGAGCGGTGGCCGGCATCGCCATCAGGTGAGACAGAAGGATCGACGGAGTGTGGTCGGGGTCACCTGACAGATCGCCTGTCGCAGCGGCGATCCACCGGAGGATCACAACCTTCCCAACTGCATCGATCCGGCCGTTCACCGACTTGACCTGCACATTTGACTTGCCGGAAGCATCCCCGTAACTTTCTCCTTGTTGCCGACGGAGATCCGGACAGGGAGCAGGGAGACCTGCACAACCTGGGTGGAGCCGGGCCACACAATCTTGCAGGCCACCTCCGGTGACGGAGCGGGTAGAGCAGTCGCTCCGCCCAGGCCCTCGAGAGCCGGAAGTTCCGTCAGGTTGAAACCGAGTGGATCGTCCGGTAGCGTTGATCAGGTTGCCCCCAGCAAGGTTGAGAGGCCTTTGTGGGTGCGCGTTTGATCTTTGAGAACTCAACAGCGTACCGAAAGTCAGTGCCAACTGATGTATTTCTCGGTGCCCATTTTTGGTGGGTGTCGGGTTTCTTTTGGTGCAT
>JBBROB010000020.1:0-73433 GCA_038229825.1 Mycobacteriales bacterium | reverse complement strand
GTCGACGCCGGGCTGCTACCGGCCCCCGACGTCCTCGCCATGGCCACCCGCAACGGCGCCGCCGCGCTGGGCCACGACACCGGCCAACTGGGCGTCGGCCGCAAAGCCGACGTCATCCTGGTCGACACCCGCAACGTCATGTTCACCCCGCTGGTCCAGGACAACCCCGCCCAGCTCTACTCCCACCTCGTCTTCGCCGCCAACGGCTCCGCGGTGGACACCACCATCATCGACGGCAAAATCGTCATGCAAGGTCGCGAACTACAGACACTGGACGAAAAAACCATCCTGCACGACGCCAACGTCGGATTCCGGCGCGTGCTCGACCGGATCTCCTGAACTGACGGTGGAGGGGAATTCGACATGACACGTCTGACCGAGCAGGTCATCCATCGGCAGCTCAAGGACGCCGTGTACGTCCAGGTGCGCGGTCAGATCCTGGACGGCAGCCTGCCGCCGGGGCAGGTGCTGCGTGAAGCGGAGATGACAGCCCGATTCGGAGTCAGCAAGACACCGTTGCGCGACGCCCTGGTCCGGTTGCAGGCCGACGGACTCGTGGCGATCCCGCCCTATCGCAGCGCCGTGGTGGTCGGCTACAGCCGAGAGGATCTGCGTGAGATCTACGAGGTCCGTGAGCTACTCGAGGGCGCGTGCGCCAGAGACGCTGCGCTGAGCATCGATGCCGACGACCTGGGCGAACTCGCCCAAGTCATGCGCGACAGCGTCGCCTGCGTCGCCGGTGGCGATATCCGGGCCGGCGAGGAAGATCGGCTCGCGCTGCTGCTAGACCGGTTCGACGTGATCATGTACGCCCAGTCGCGCAACCGGCGAATCGACGAGATGGTCGGCAACATCCGCAATCACATTCAGCGAATCGGCCGGCTGACCACCCAGATCCCTGGACGACTGGCGAAATCCGTGGCCGAGCACCAGGCGATCTTCAACGCCATCGTCCAACGGGACGGCGCCTGCGCGGAAGCGTCCATGCGCAACCACATCCGGTCAGTGATGGCCGACCAGCTGAGCGGTATCGGGGCCGTCGTCGACCAGCTGTGATCCGCACAGTCACGGTCCGCACCATTCCGGAAGGCGATAGATGACCAGCAACATAGACACCTTGGTAGTCGGCGCCGGTGCGGCCGGGCTCTTCTGTGCACTTCGCGCCGCAGAGCACGGCTCGGTCATCGTTCTCGAGACCGGACCCGATCCCGGCGAGGTGCCGCCAGAGTGGGCGCTCTACGACTACGCACTACCGCCCGAGTACTACCACCGGTACCTGGATGTGGACTCCGGCCGGTTGATGCCCCAGGGTCGTGGCCTCGGCGGCGGTTCCACCGTCAACTCGGCGGCGGCGCTGCGCGGCCAGCCTTGGTGCTACGACTCCTGGGGTATCCCCGGCTGGGGCTGGGATGACATCCTCGACTCGTTTCGCGGCATCGAGACCGACCAGCAGTTCCCTGACCGCGCATACCACGGCGGTCACGGACTGATCCCGGTCACCCGCCTGGAAGCCGGTCCGCTGGACACCGCCGTGTTCCGATGGTGCGACGCCGCCGGTTACCCGGCGATCGAGGACCACAACGCGCCCGCCGCGCTCGGTCACGGCATGTGGACCACCAACCGGCACCACGGCGGACGGTGGGGCACCTATGCCGGCGTGGCACCGGCCGCCCGACGCGCCGGCGTCCACATCCACACCGACACAACGGCCACCCGGCTCACCTTCGCCGGCACCCGCTGCACCGGGGCCGAAGTTTCCGGTCCGGCGGGCACCGAACAGATCCGGGCTGCCCGGGTCATCGTCTGTGCCGGGGCTTACGGATCGCCCGAACTGCTCATTCGCTCCGGAATCGGGCCGGAGGCGATCCTGTCGGCGCTAGGTCTCCGTGCCGTGTCCGTGCTGCCCGGCGTCGGCGCCAATGTGCAGGACCATCCATGGTGTCTGCTCGACGTCGATGTCATCGATCCCGCCGTCATCGAGTCCCGTCCCGTCAGCGGCGCCTTGCTGCGCTATGAGCTGACCGGAGCGCCGGGCGAGCACGTGGAGGCCGAGATCTTCCCGTGGCAGACCCGGCCCTATGACCTGACATCGGCGGCCACCCAGGTGTCGTTCACCGCAGCCCTGATGTCACCGCAGAGCCGTGGCTCCTTCACGATCACCCCCGCCGGTCGCGAGCTTCACGTAGGCATGCTGGCAGAACAGACCGATGCCGATCGCATCGCCGAGATCGTGGAGGTGACGGCAGCAATGATCGACGATCTGGAGGCGGCCGGGCTCGTCAAGGTCGCACGATCGCCTTGGTGGCGCACCGACGATCTGGTCGGCGCCTGTCGCCGGGTCGTCGGCACTTACAACCACCACTCGGGCACCTGCCGGATGGGTGACCCTGACGTCGCTGGCACGGTGGTCGCCCCCGACCTCGGCGTGCTGGGTACCACTGGCCTGGCCGTCGCCGATTCGTCGATCGTCCCCACGGTGCCCAGGGCGAACACCAACCTTCTCTCCATGGCGATCGGTTTCCGGGCGCCGAGTCTCGTCCGATGAGATCTCAAGCTGGAAGCGTCGACAGGAACCGAACCGCGAGCTCGTTCGAAGGCTATCGAGTCCTTCGAGTCACGCAGAGTTCAACGCTACTAATCATTCTGCGACAGTTCGCGAACGGCGAATCAGACCCGGGCGGGAGCGGTAACAGGAAAGTTACGCGAGGTTGCTATCGACGCAATCCCGGCAGAATCTAATACGAGATCTCAGATCTCCTTTTGGTGGAGGCAGCATGGTCAGCGTCAAACGGCACGAAGAGCCATCGGCAGAGGAGACGTCCATGATCCCCGATGCCGCTGCGGGTATCGAGCTGCGGGACGTCAAAAGGGCCTTCGGCCAGACTGTCGCGATCGCCGGGGTCAATCTTTCCGTCCCGTTGCACGGACACCTGTCCATCATCGGACCGAGTGGATGCGGCAAGTCCACCCTGCTGAACATCATCGGTGGACTGGACGAGGTGGATGCGGGTGAGGTCGAGGTGCTCGGCGCCCGCACAGCCTCCGATCGGCTCCGCCGCTGCGCATGGATGCCACAACGCGATCTCCTCCTGCCGTGGCGGGACGTGCTCGGCAATGCCGCGCTGGCCCTGGAAAATCAGGGCATTCGCCGCAAGACGGCGCGGGCGCAGGTCGCGGGGCTGGTCGAACGCTTCGGCCTGGGGGCTTTCGAAAAGAAACTGCCGCATCAGCTGTCCGGCGGAATGCGGCAACGGGTGTCCTTCCTGCGCACACTCGTGGCGGGCAAAGAGGTGCTCCTGCTCGACGAGCCGTTCGGCGCACTGGACTCAATCACCCGCGCCGACCTCCAGCAATGGCTACGCCTGGCGCTGAAGACCGAGCCCCGCACCACGGTGCTGGTCACCCATGACGTCGAGGAGGCCCTACTGCTCGGCGACCGCGTCGTCGTCATGTCGGCGAGGCCCGGACGGGTCGCCGCCGAGTTTCGTGTCGACCTCCCGCCTGCGGCCACTAGGCGGGAGCAGCTCCGCCAGCCGGAGTTCACGGCGCTCCGCGACGAACTGCTGGCTCGACTGGAGGAGGCATCGTGAACCCCAACCCACGACCAACGGCCGGCAGCTATGCTTCCCTCGCGAATTCGGTGGAGCCGGTGGCGCTGCCCAGCATTCCCGCCGGCGAGCTCGCCGAGCCGGAACCAGGGCCGGCCGGCACGGTGAAGCAGCGACGCAGGGAACGACGCGGACGCAAGCCACTGTGGACACGAGCGCTCCCGCCCATCGTTGTTCTCCTGCTGGTGGCGGCCATCTGGGACCTGGTTGTGCATCTCGCCCATGTCCCGGAGTACATCTTTCCTTCCCTGGAAAAGGTGTGGACGAGTCTGGTCAACAGCTGGTCGGACGTCCTGGCGAGCGCACTGTGGATCACCTTCCAGGAAATGCTCTTCGGTTTCCTGATCGCTATCGCCGCGGCCGTCGTCATCGCGCTGGCTCTGCACCTGTCATCCACATTGCGGTCCGGAATCTATCCCCTGCTCATCGGGTCGCAAGCCGTCCCCATCGTCGTCATCGCTCCGATCCTCGCGATCATCTTCGGCTACAGCATCACCCCCAAACTGATCGTCGTCGCCATCACCTGCTTCTTCCCGATCGTCGTCAGCATGCTCGACGGGCTCAGCTCGGTCGACACCGAACTGATCAGGGTGATGCGCACTCTGGACGGCGGGCGGTTCGCCATCCTATGGCGGGTCGAAGCGCCGGCCGCGCTGCCCTCGACGTTTTCCGGCCTCCGGATCGCGGCGGTGTACGCGCCCATCGGCGCCGTGTTCGGCGAATACGCAGGCTCCCAGAACGGCCTGGGTTATGTCCTCATCCAGGCGACACCCCAACTGGCAACCGATCTTGTCTTCGCCACCATCTTCTTGCTGACCGCACTCTCGATCACCCTGTTCGTCTCGTTGTCCCTATTGGAAAAACTCTGCTGCCCCTGGGCTGGAAAGGCAAGACGATGACAACCATCGCAAAGACCACACGGAAACTCCGATCCCGTCTGACACCGGCCAGAGTCCTCGCGGCCGGAGCCGCACTCGCCTTGAGCCTCACGGCATGTGGCTCGTCCAGCAGTCCGGCGACGTCGTCGGCACCGGCGGCCGCGAACGGTGCGCCGACGTCCAGCGGCCCGAGCGCTGCCGCGTCCTCGACAGCCGGCGGAAGCAGCCCCGCTGCCACGACCGGAGCAGCCGCGACCAGCGCCGCAACCGCTGCACCCGTCAAGACCACCGTGTTGCTCGACTGGTTCCCCAACCCCGATCATGCCTCGCTCTACACGGCACTCACGCAGGGTGACTTCACCCGGGCCGGGGTCGAGGTCACGCTGCAAGCCCCATCCGGTAGCCAGGATGCCCTCAAGCTGGTCAGTGCGGGGGCAATGCCGCTGGGCATCTCGTACGAACCCAATGTCATCACGGCAGCCAGCAAAGGACTCGACGTCGAGGCTGTGGCAGCACTGGTACCCGTCCCGCTCGATTCGCTGATCATCTCCGGCGGTAGCGGCATCACCAGCCCGGCCGGGTTGGCCGGTAAGAAGATCGGCACCACCGGAGATCCGGTGGCCAACGCCATTCTGAGCACGATCTTGTCCAAGAACGGAGTGGACGTAAAACAAACCAAACTCATCGCAGTGAGCGAGGGCCTGATCGCAGCCATGCTCACCGAGAACGTCGACGCGATCATCGGTGGTTACCGCAACGTCGAAGCGATCCAGCTGCAACTCAAAGGCAAGCCCGGCAAGGTGTTCCCGGTCGACGAACAGGGTGTTCCGGACTACGACGAGCTCGTGGTCGTCGCGCAGAAGTCCAAATTGGCAAACGATCCCGCCTATCAGGCGATGGTCAAGGCGTTCCTCAGCGGCCTGGCCAAGGGTGACGCTGCCGCCCAGGCCGACCCGAACGCGGCGATTGCCGCGCTGAAACCGCAAATAAAGGTGGGCGACTACAGCGATGCCGACCTCAAAGCGATGGTGCCCGTTACCACCAAACTGTTCAAGAACCCTGATGGTTTCGGATCGATGAGCGCCGGCAAGTGGCAGGCATTCGCCGACTGGATGCTCAAGAACAAACTGATCGACAAGGCCGTCACCGCGTCCGATGCCGAATCCAGCGCCTATCTGCCGGCCAAGTGAGGCGGCCATGACTGCGACTGTCGAGGTTCAGGTCCGCCAAGGGTGGACGGGTGAACTGTGGAAAGACATCCAGCCGATCTACGATGCCATCCTCCGGCATCCGTTCATCGAAGGATTGGCAACCGGCGAATTGAGTGTCGACCGCTTCGTGCACTTCATCTCCCAGGACACGCACTACCTGCACGAGTACACCCGCGGAATCCTGGCGCTCGGCGCGAAGGCGCCGAACCGGGCGGCGGCGCTGCTGCTGACCAACCACGCCGCAGCCGCGGCCAACGCGGAAACCGGCTTGCACGCGGCGCTCCTGACCGACCTTGGCCGCGACGCGGAGGAGTTGCAGTCGATCAACGCTCGTCCGACGACCTACGCCTACACCTCGTTCATCGTGTCCACCGTCCTCGGCGGCGACTTCGCCGAGGGGCTCGCGTCGATCATTCCCTGTTTCTGGATCTACGCCGAAGTGGGCAAACATCTCAAAGCGATCGGGTCGGCGAACCCCATCTACCAGCGATGGATCGACTCCTACGGTGGCGAGGATTATCTGCGGGAGGTCGACCTGGCGCTGGCGCTCACCGACTCAGTCGGCGAGTCGCTGAGCAAAGACGCCGAAGCCCGGGCCAGGGCACACTTCCGCACCGCGGCGCGGTATGAGTGGATGTTCTGGGACGCCGCATACCGGTTGGAGGAGTGGCCAATTTGAGTGTCACCGTCACCGAGCTCGTGCAGCCGATGGACGTCGACACCATCGTCACGGGTGCCTGGGTCATCACCCTCAACGGCGCCAGGGAGATCTACCGCGACGGCGCAATCGCGGTCGACGGCGGTGCGATCATCAAGGTGGGCAAGCGAGCAGCGATCCTGGCCGAATATCGCGCGGCAACCCTCATCGACGAGCCGGACAGCATCGTCATCCCCGGAATGACCAACGGTCACCGGCATCTGCTGTGCTGCGCCAAGGGCGCGATGCCCGAGGGTGGCACGACATTGCAGGCACTGCGCCGCTTCATCTATCCGTCGTTCGCTGCCCTGACCGAGAACGACATGCATGTGCTGGCCAGACATGCCGCCGCAGAGATGATCCGGTTCGGTACGACCTTGTTCGAAGAACCGGGCTGCAGCCACCTGGACGCAGTCCTCGAAGCCCTCGACGAGTCGCGCATCCGTGCCCGCATCGGACCGTGGACGTGGGACCAGGGTGGCCCGGCCGGGTCGGCCGACCTACCGGACTGGCTCACCATGGATGCCGACGCGGCGCTGGCCCGCCTGGCCGATGGTGTGCACACGGTACGCAAGTTCGGCAGCGCACGTCTGCGGGACGCTGTGACGATCGAAGGCGTCGGTACATGCTCCGACGCGCTCAACAAAGGTGCTGCCGACCTCGCCCGCGACCAGCAGAGCCTTTTCGTGCTCCACAAATCCACCAGCGAGAACGAAGTCGCGCTCGAACTGGCTGCCTTCGGAGAGCGCCCGGTGGCGCACCTGCAGACCATCGGGGCACTGCACGACCGGGTACTGCTGAACCACATGACCAGCCTCGACGACAGGGATGTGGCCGCCGTCGTCAGCAGCGGCGCTCGGATCTCCCAGAATCCGACATCCGCGCTCAAACTTGCGAAAGGAACGACTCAGACGGGTAAATGGAAGGCGCTGATGGACGCCGGGGTGCCGATGGCACTGGGCACCGATGCGGAGAACGTGTCGAATCATCAGGACATCTGCCGATCGATGCAGTTGGCTGCTTTGCTACCGCGCGACCAACTCCGTGATCCCAACGCGGTCAGCGCCGAGCAGGCTCTCGAGATGGCGACTCTCGGAGGCGCTACCGCGCTGTGGTGGGACGATGAAGTCGGTTCGCTCGAGGTCGGCAAACAGGCAGACATCGTGGTCATCGACACGGACAACTTCGACCTACGCCCGCTGCACAATCCGGTTGCCAATGTGGTCTACGGGTCGACAGGGCATTCCGTGGACACAGTGCTCATCGGCGGCGAGGTCGTTCTGCGCAAAAAGAAACTCATCTCGTTGGACGAACATGCGCTCCGCTGGGAAGTTGAGCAGATCAACCGGCGGGTCCTTCGGGAGATCGGCATCCAACCTCTCCCGCAATGGCCCGTCATCTGAATACACCTGCGGCAAGATGATCGACCAGCTGAGCGCGGGTGGTCCTCGGTGATCAGGAACCTGTCAGGGTCGTTGCTGCGGATCCGGGGTGAGCACGGCCAGGACCGCCGGTCCGACCTGTTCGCTGGAGACCAACGTCAGCTCGCGGTGGCCCTGGAACAATCCCTGACCGGCGCCCAGGATGGTCGGGAATGCCAGCAGCCGGTATTCCTGAATCAGCCCCTGATCTGCTAGCTCGGCCACGACCGACATGCTGCCAATCACCACGATGTCGGTGGTGTCGACCTCGCGTCGTGCCCACTGGGCCAGCGGAGCATCGATCGCCCGAGAGTGCGCCCATTGGGTCTGGTCCACGGGTCGGTGGGTGACAACGGCCTTGGTAGCGGCGTTCATCGCCTGGGAGAACGGGTCGTCGCGGCGTGGCCACAGGGTCCGGAAGTGGTCCCAGGTACGACGCCCGAACAGCAGTACGCCGTGCTCGAGGATCGGGCCGAGACGGAACTTGTCACCGGCGACGCCCTGCGGGCCGTGCCGCATGGCCCAGCCGCCGAATGATGTCCCGTCCGAGCCGTCGGGGTCCTCGACGACGCCGTCGAGGGTGATGAACGAGACAACGATCAGCCGTCCCATAGCGGGGCGCTCCTTCCGTAGCGATCACCAGTGATCACCGTGATCTACGGACGAGCGGGGCGAAACTCATCGCTGCGGCGGAGACTGCTGCTCGAACAGCGCAAAGAGCCGGTCGTCGCGGTAGACCAACACGTGGTCGATGGCCCCGGTCTTATCGGCTGTGAACAGTTGCACCGTGTGTGGGCGGCAGCGGCCACCCTCGACGGCGTAGAGCAGCAGACCGGGCTCGCCGCCGGCCGCCACCAGGCGGGTCGCCCAATCCGTGCCGCGCACGGCGAACAGCTGAGTCATGAAGGCGCGGTACTGGTCAACGCCGCGCGACCACGCCGCCACCGGCGGCATCTCCAGGATCACGTCGGCTGCCACCAGGGAGACCAGCAGCTGCACCTGGCCGCGCTCGATCGCACCGGCGTACCGCTCCACCCGGTCGGGGTCAACGCTCCCGGCCGGTCCAGCCCGCTTCCGCAGGGTGGCCCGCGCCCTCTGCAGGGCGGAATTGACGGCGGGCACCGTGGTTTCCAGCACAGCCGCGGTTTCCGCGGCGGAGAAACCAAGTACCTCGCGCAGCGTGAAGGCGCCTCGCTGGGCCGCCGGCAGCGATTGCAGCAGCGCGGTCACTGCGAACCGGACCTCGCCGGAGCGCTCCGCGGCCTCCTCCACGACCGATCCGCCGGACCAGCCCGCCGGCGCCGGCATCAACCACGGCACGTCCAGCGCCGGCACCAACGGGGCGCCGATCTCGATTCCCGGCTCCCGCAGGTCCCGCGGCAGGGTCCTGCGCCCGGTCTCCCGGAGCCGATCGATGCAGACATTGCGGGCGATCCGGAAGCACCAGGTACTCAGGCTGGACTGGGACCTGTCGTATTGCCCGCGGGCGCGCCAGGCCCGCTCCAGGACGTCTTGCACGGCATCCTCAGCGTCAAACGGCGAACCCAGCATCTGGTAGCAGAACGACCTCAACCGGCCACGCAGCCCTTCCAGCTGCTCCGCCGTGACCGTGCCCATTCACCGATCGTGTCAGACGGCCGGCTGCAGCTGGGGGAGGGCCGGCAAGCGTCAGCCCCATCAGGATCGCGATGATCGGATCGCAACGCACCCTCCCGGGCTCCCAGCGCCAACAGTCTCGCTAGCTCGACGTCCCGGGTGACGCCCTCAGCCGGCTTCAGGTCCAGGTGCACACGGTTCTTGACCTGCTTGTCGTCCGGGACCTCGATTAACAGCAGACGCTGAGTGCCGTCGGCCGAGGCGATCATGCACTCCTGGTCGCCGGGTTGGTTCGGGTCGTCCGGGTTTTCGACCCGGCACCAGCACGACGGTCGGTCGCAGCGGTGTCGGAGATGGATTCGCTCGCAGGCTGGGTTCCCGGTAGGTCGGTCAGATCGCGGCCGTTGACTGCCGCATTTGCCAGCGGCCCGTCGCTACCTGCGATCATGTCGCATGAGCACCTCGTCCAGAAGCAGTCACCGGGTGCGGATTGTGTCGTTGGCTGAACGCCCGGACCTCATTGATGCGATGTGGAACATGCCGAACATGTGGCCGACCTTCATGCTTCACGACCCCTATGGTGACCTCTTCTTCAGCCGGCTGACGGATGTCTTTCCGCACTTTCAGTTGGTCGCCATCGACGATGACGACGCGGTGGTCGGAAAGATCAACAGCATCCCGTTCCGGTGGCACGGCCATGATGATGATCTGCCCGATACCGGGTGGGATGGTATCCAGCAGCAGGGATTCGACGATCACGCCCAGGGGCGGCCACCGACCGCGGTGTCTCTGCTGGAGGCCCGTATCGTCCCGGGACACCAGGGCCGGGGATTGAGTCGACAACTGCTCGACACGACGCGTCAACGCGTCTGCGCGATGGGGATCAACGATCTGTTCGGGCCGGTCCGACCCGCAGCCAAGTCGGCCGAACCCGCCGTGCCGATGTCGGCGTACATAGCCAGGGTGAGGGCGGACGGGTTGCCCGCGGATCCGTGGATCCGCACGCATGTCCGGGTGGGCGGCAGAATCGTCAAAATCTGTCCGCTGTCGATGACGATCCCCGGGTCATTGTCGCAATGGCAGGACTGGACCGGGCAGCAGTTCACCGAGTCCGGTGCGACTGCTGTGGTCGGTGCCATCTCGCTTGTCCACGTCGACCTCGCCCAGGACCACGCCGTTTACGTCGAGGCAAACGTTTGGATTTATCACTCCCTTCACTAGACGGTGTCGCGCAACCAACCTGCTGCGGCATGAAGACCCCGTGCTTCTGCCGGGGAATGTACCGCCGACTGCGCGTCTGGCTTATTTGTAGCAGGCAGTTGACACAAGCCAAGCCGCGCCGCTAGCCTTTTTGTATCAATCGATCGATACAAAAGAGGCTGCCATGAGCGCTGTGTTTCTTCTCATCGGGTGCGCTGTCCTGGTGGTCCTGACCCTCGCCGCCCGCGCCGTGTTGCGAACGACCGGCCAGCAGGCTGCCCTCGGATCAGGTCAGTCCGCGACTTCGCTGGCGCGCTGGCGGTGGGCCGGAATCGGGCTGGGTGTCGTTCTGGCCGTTGGAACCGTTGCCGCCGGGGACCTGGACCGCGGTCCGCTGCTTGCATCTGTCGTCTTCAGCCTGGGTGCACTGGCCGGCATCCTGACCGGCGAACTGCTCGTGCGCCCGCAGCACGGAACGCAACGCCGCGCCACCGTGCAGCCTCGATTGGTCAAGGTCTATCGCCCCCGGATTCTTGGCCGTGTGGTGACCGCGGCTACGGCCACCTTGATCGTTCTGATGATCGCAACCACGGCTGGTGGGTCGGCGGACGACCAGCAGCACGCCGGACGGTGGCTCACCTACCGCGACGCCATCCAGAGCGCGAGTCACGGCCCGTGGCCCGGCTCGTACTATTCGATTCCGGCGGCGATTGCGCTGTTGGTCGCCGGTATGGGCACCGCGGTCGTGCTGGTCACCATCGCGCGCCGACCGGCCACCGCGGACCGGGAGGCGGACGACGCCCAGCGCCGCCGCTCAGCCGAGACGGTCACCGCCGCATGGGGAATGGCCGTCAGTGTCTCGCTGGTCGGTTTCTGCCTGACCGCAGCAAGCGCCTTGATCGGCATCGCAGTGGCTCCGCTGTGGTGGCGCGTCGCGGGATGGTCGCTGCTCGCGCTCGCCGCATCCGCCTCCGTCGTGGCGCTGTGGTGCCTCGCTGTCGTGCTCTTGCCATCCCGGCACACCGCGCAGGCCCCGGCGCCAGTGTGATGGACACCGAACTCACGGTGTCCACCGACGACCCGACGCCGGCTTTCGAGCAACTGCGCCGCCAGTTCCACCTGCTGATCGGCACCGGAACGCTGGCGCCGGGAACGCGGCTCCCACCGTTGCGCCAACTGGCCGGGGACCTCGGCCTGGCCGTCGGTACAGTCGCCCGGACCTACCGCGAACTAGAAGCAGCCGGACTGGTCCACTCGCGGCGTGGGGCCGGCACCCGGGTCGCCAATCCGCCCACCAGACAAAGCACGACCGAGTCGGAGGCGCGACTGCGGGCCCTGGTGACCGGCTCGGTTTCCCAAGCACTAGCCCTCGGCGCCACCCGCGATCTGGTCCGCAGCATCGTCGAGGATGCGTTGCGGGCTGCCGGCAGGCAACCCAGCCTGCCCCTTACCAACCGGCCACGAACCGCGACAACGACAGCACCGGAAGGTTAATGAGCGATCAGACTGACTGACTCCTGAGCGCCTCCAGGGCGGAGCTGAGGGGATCACCGTCACCATCGGGGTGGCCACCCTCGAACCGGGGGAGAGGGCCGCTCAGACGATAGCCAGAGCCGACGCCGCCCTTTACGACGGTAAGCGCGCGGATCGGAACCGCGTGGTCGCGGCTGCGGCCGCTCCCGCCCCCCGGTGACACCTGCTCTCGCGCCGGCGGTTGACGCTCGCCGGTCTCTGCTGGACCGTCGGTCATGGTGGCCCTGGCTGGGGCCGGATGCTCCCGCCGACGTCGCGCAGAACCGACTGGTCCGTTGGATCAACAGGCCGACCGGGTCGGCACTACCGCATGCCCGGTGCAGACGACGGTACGGTTTCACAAACGACCGGCATTCCCCGCGTGCGGTCGTAGAGGAGGCACTCATGACCACAATCGCGCCCTGGCTTTCGGTGATTGATGCGACCGCGGCGGTGGACTTTTACCGGCGAGCGTTTGAGGCGACTACCGGCGAGCTGGTCGAGTTTGGTGGTGTCGTTGAGGTTGCCGAGATGTTTGTCGGCGACGCGCCCTTCTGGGTCCAGCGAGACAGCGACCTGCCAGCAGACGCTGACCCAGGACGCGCCGTTCGCATGATCGTCGTGGTCGATGATCCCGACCCGGCTCTGGCGAGAGCGCTCGCCGAAGGTGCTGTCGAGCTCGCCGCCATGCACGACGAAAACGGATGGCGTACCGGCCGTCTCGCTGATCCCTACGGACACCAATGGGAATTCGCTCGACGAACAATCGACTGACGACGACCTTGTCGCGGTGGACGCGTTTGCCCGCGGTCATTGGCCTGATGCTGATGCCCCCGTGGAAGAATCCCTCGTAGGCAAGACGTGAACTGCTCAGGCCATGATTGTTGAGCACGCATTCGCCCGCCCGCTGATCACGGCACGGTTCGATGAATTTTGGCAATGACCCCTCTTGACTGTTTTGGGCCGGTTTGTTTTAGGTGTTTGACCAGCAGGTTCAGGGAGCTCTCGAACACCTCCGCCGAACGATTTTCTGACAGCAGCGGCTTGAGCTGCTTGAGCAGCGGGTAGCCGTCCAGGTCGCTGGTCTGGGGCGGTGTGGGGTCGGCGTCGTCGACCGGTCCGATATCGGCGCCGTGGGCGGAGACTTCCAGTAGCAGGTGCCCGAGCAGGAAGCTGGAGAAGCTCTGGTAGGCAGCGACGGCGGCGCGGTCGGAGAAGCCGCAGTCGCGGAAATTCTGCAGGAATGATTCCATCCACCGCAGGCTCCGCAGCGGCGGGCGGACCCACGGCGCGGCGGGCGGGCGGCTGGCGATCAGCGGGAACAGTTGGGGATGGGCCAGGGCGATCCGGCGGATGCCGTGGGCCAGCCGCCGGAGGTAGTCCGCCCAGTCCGCCGAGGCAAGCAGCACCTCGGGGTCGCCATAGAGTTCGTCGATGACGACTTCCACGATGCCATCCAGCAGCGCATCCCGGCCGGGGACATACCGGTACAGCGCCATACCCTCCACCCCCAGGTAAGCCCCGAGTTTGCGCATGGTGAGCTCGCGCAGACCGTCCCGGTCGACCATCGAGATGGCGCCGCCGATGATGGTGCGTCGGTCCAGGTTTCCCGGTCCGGCGCCCTCACCGGGCCCGGCTGAGGGCAGGACCGCTGCGGCGCTGCCGCGGCCCTTCGGGCTGTCTGGATCGAACTTCGCACTCAAGTGACATCACTTCTTCCCAGCTTGGGCGTGTGAGAGTTCACATTCTGTCTTATCGACCACCTGGCTGAGAGTCAGGGCTGCGCCGCAGATCGTTCATCACTGAGGCGGTTGGCCGATCGGCCGGTGTATGAATCGGCGCGGCACGCCGATGGCAGGTTTGAGCCCCCACTCCGCGGGGGCACTTCGATGGCAGCAGTGGTGTCGCCGCGTCGTTGACAATTGCTCGCTTGTTTACCTTGTAAACGCTGGCCGTGTATGGTTAGGTTTACAAGGTAAACCGCGAGCCCTCGTCGGGAGGGAACTCGCTCCGAGCTTTCCCATCTGAGGAGATTTTGTTGTGTCCGAGTCATTGAGGGCCGGCCTGACGTCGGTCGTGTTGTTCCTGCCCAAGCTGTTGGCGTTCCTGGCGATCCTGATCATCGGCATCATCATTGCCAAAGTGATCGCCAAGGTTGTCGCCAAGCTGTTGGTGCGGGTTGGTTTCGACAAGGTAGTGGAACGGGGCGGGGTGAAGAAGGCGTTGGAGAGCGGCAAGTTCGACGCATCCGACATCATTGCCAAGATCATCTACTACGCCTTGGTGCTGTTCGTCCTGGAGTTGGCGTTCGGGGTGTTCGGACCCAATCCGATCAGTGACCTTTTGACGAAGATCATCGCGTTCATCCCGGCCCTGATCGTTGCCATCATCATCGTGATCGTGGCCGCCGCGATCGCCGCCGGCGTGAAAACCCTGATCCAGGGCACCCTGGGTGGACTTTCCTACGGGAAAACGCTGGCCAACATCGCGTCCATCTTCATCCTGTTTCTGGGCGTCATTGCCGCGCTCAATCAGATCGGTGTGGCCACCACCGTCACCACCCCGGTGCTGATCACCATCCTGGCGATCATCGGCGGAGTCATCATCGTCGGTGCCGGCGGCGGCTTGATCAAGCCGATGCAGGCCAGGTGGGAGCAGTACCTGAGCAAAGCTGAGGACGAAGCGCCGAAGATCAAGCAGCACGCTGCCAACGCCCCCAGCGTGAAGGACCAGGCCAAGGCCGCCGCCGACCAGGTCAAGGCCGCCGCCGACACGTCCAATGGGCGTCCGGGCTCCCACGCCACCCACCGCTGACCTCCGCCTGTTCCGGTCCGTGGGCACCGAGCGGGGTGTTTCCGGTCACCGAACAACGGCAGGTCACCGCAATGGTCCGCCAAGAACGGATCACCGCTGAGCCCAACTCACCGTCGAAGTCCCAGCCGACAAGGGACACCACCACTAGTGGCGCCTTTCAACATCGCACGGTTCGACCACCCTCCCAGTTTCGACCCCCACCACGAATGAGGATTCTGATGACCTTCGACAAAGACACCATCCTGTCCTTTCTGCAGAGCAACGGCCAGCACGCCCAGGCCGACCAAGCCGGTCAAGAACTGCCCGACCAGGTCGACACCGACCAGCACGCCGGGCTCCTGGGCAAGTTCGGGATCAATCCCGCCGACCTGATCGCCAAATTCACCGGTGGATCCGGTGGCGCCGGCGGCCTGGGCGGCTTGCTCGGCAAGCTGTAACACACATCCTCATACGGATCCTGTGAATCTGCAGGTACGGTGTAAACTCGGCGTGCCGCTTATCAGTTTGCATGACCATCCTTTATCTCCTTCGACCGCACTTGACCGGGGCGGCGACTTCAATGCATCCCCGGCCGTCGTTGACTCGCCGCCGCCCACCCGGGCGGCGGTTAGCGGATTCCGCGGTTTTCCAGGCGGTCCAGGAGCGATTCCAGCGCTTCCTCGAACTCGGCGTCGGGGTCATGCTCGGTGAGTTCGGCCTGCATGCCGGCCGGCCGGCCGGCCGGGGGTAGTCCGCCAAATCGGAGGGATCCGCCGGCCCTGGGTCAATTTCGACCGGGCTTATGTCGGCGGCCATCGCGGACACCTCCAACAGCAGATGCCCGGGCAGGAAACTGGAGTATGCGCGATAAGCGGCGACGGCCTTACGGTCGGAGAACCCGCACTGGTGCAGCGATCCCAGGAAGGCGTCCATCCAGCGCAGGCTTCGCAGCGGTGGCTGCAGCCACGGTTCCGGGGGCGGCCGGGTGGCGATCAGCGGGAAACCTGGGGGTGCGCCCAGGGCGACCCGCCGGACGCCATGAGCGACGCGTTGCAGATATTCCGGTCACCCCGATGCCAGCCGATGCGGCGGCAGGAATCCCCACGCAGCCTGTCCACACGCAGCCACGCCCGGGACATGGCACGGGTACAGCGGCGGATTTCGGGCCCTCACAGTTGGCGGGTCCGCGCAACCGAAAGGGCACCTGGGTGAGTTCGGGAGGCAGACTCG
Source organism: Mycobacteriales bacterium (assembly GCA_038229825.1). Lineage (GTDB taxonomy): Bacteria > Actinomycetota > Actinomycetes > Mycobacteriales > Nakamurellaceae > Nakamurella. The sequence continues at coordinate 57,287 of JBBROB010000020.1, read as the reverse complement.
GAGGCTGCTGTCTCCTGACCGGGGTAGCTCTTCTTAACGGGAACTCCATCGTGACAGCGGTCGAGAAGCCGCTTGGTGCGCCACTGGTCGATCGCCCCGGGGACCATTGAGAGTGGAGCTCGACACGGGCCGTCCATGCATACCGAGGTAGGCAGGACAGGCCGCGTCGTTTACCGCCGGCGGTGCCGCCTTCCGCCACAGGACCCGCCGCCAGGCCGGCGTGTGAGTCGATCTCATGCTTACGAAGCCCAACCGATCAACGTCGTTCCAGTAGAACCGCCACCTCGACGTGCGCGGTTTGCGGAAACATGTCGAATAGACGAGCCTCGATTGCCCGCAGCGACGGCATCCGAGCCAGGTCAGCGGCCAGGGTCGTCGGGTTGCAGCTGGAGTAGATCAGATGCCCGGCGGCGCCGGTGTCGATCCGGTCGGCGACGGTTGCGCCGAGCCCGCGGCGGGGCGGGTTGACGATCACCAGATCGGCGTCCAACCGTTGCCTCCCAGCGTCATCGGCGTCGAAGGTGAAGCGATTCGGATCCGGCAGGTCGGCGGCGCTACGTCTGGCACCGGACACCGCGTCCGCGGAGACCTCGACGCCGTGGACGGTGCGGGCGGACGCTGGCGCGCAGTGCAGGGCGAAACCGCCGACGCCGCAATACAAGTCCAGGACCGACGTCGGCGTGATCTGGTTGGCCCAGGCGGCGGCCTGCCGGTAGAGGCCGGCGGCGATTGCAGAGTTGGTCTGGAAGAAGGACTGCGGTCCCAAGTACAGGCTCACGTCCCCGAGCCGCATGAGCAGTGTGCTCTGCTCGGTGAGGACGATCTCCTGATCGCCTTCGAGCACCGCCTTGTGTTCAGGATGCAGATTCACCGACACGACCGCTAGCTGGGGGAGCGCATAGCGCAGCTCCGGCAGCCGGCGTCTGATGTCGTTCAGTCGGTCGAGCGAGCGCATGACGAACCGGACGAGCAACTCACCATCCGGTGAGGCCGTGACGATCAGGTACTTGATGTCGCCGGTGCGGCGGTTGACGTCGTAGGGAACCAGTGCGGTCCGGGCGATGAAGTCGACGAGCGCCGGGAACGCCTCGATCAGCGCTGGCTCGCAGATCCCGCACCGGCGTAGGTCGATGCCCTCGCGGTGCTCGTCCAGGATGCCGATCAACGGATTCTTCTCGTCGCCGCCGACCACCCACTTGGCCTTGTTGCGATAGCCGGACTCTGCGCTGGCGAACGGTTCGGCCCAACGTACGTCCGGGGCTACGGGCCGCAGCGCCTGAGCGGCCCTTGACTGCTTGTCGGCCAGCTGCCGGTAGTACGGGACACCCATCAGCCGGCAGGAACGGCATTGACCGGCGCTGAAGTATCCGCACTGCACCGCACCACCATAGGGCGGCATTCTGGGTTGCTCAGCGTCTGGCCGGGGATTTGGGCGCGAGACACGGCCGGTGACCGTGCGGCTCATTTCGCTGTCGGTGCGGCCGATAGTCAGATGTGGGCGTGCGTGGTGCTCCGCGATAGCCATCCGGATGGACGGTCGCGACCCGCCGGCCGATCGTTGGGCCTGTTCAGGCTATTGGAGGCTGCATTGCACACAGAGGTGCCGTCCCGGGCAGACCGGTACCCAGGGTGGGCCGCGAGGCCGGAGGTGCAGCTGCGCGTGTCGCGGTGACGGTGGCGTGGCTGGCCCTGGCGATCTTTCTGGTGGGTTTGCTGTCGCGCGGGTCGGGGCCCGACCCGTGGGTGAACGGCTGGCCGGGCAAGATCACCGCGGCGATGCCGGCGCTGGTCTGCTTGTCCGCGATCCGGCGCGCCGGAGATCGCCGGGCCGAGGTGTTGGCGGTCGGGCTGGGCGCCGCCTCGTGGTTGCTGAGTGGTCTCGTCACGGCCCTCGCGGCGGCGGCCGGAACCACCTTGACATACCCGTCGGTCGCCGACCTCGGCTACCTGGGCCTGTACCCCTGCATGTTCGTGGCCGTGGTACTTGGCCGTGGCGTTGAATCCGGTCCTCAAGCAGGCATCCGGCGGCCCGCTGACGGCCGCCGTCTCGGTGGCCTACCCGCTCGGAGACCTGCTGCTGATCGCGGCGGTGACCAGCGCCGTGGCGGTCCGAGGATGGCACGCCAGGGGCCGCTGGCCGTGGTTGGCCGCCGGGCTGGTGCTGCTCGCCGCCGCCGATGTGATCTACGCACTGCGGGTCGCCCACCACGCCTATCAGCTCGGCACCCCGTTGGACGCGCGCAGTGCCGACTCCGCCGGCGGTGGAACGGGTCGGCAGAGCTGCTCTGGTCGTCCCGGCGGTGGCCAGCGGCACCGCCCTGGCGGTGCTGGTGATCGGCTCCCGGGTCCATCTCGGCCTGGTGGTCGTAGTGATGGCCGGGGCCACCCTGTTCGTCACCGCGGCCCGCACCCAGTTGGCGTTTCGGCAGGCTCTTCGGCTGGCCGATGCGCGCCGGCAGGCGCTGACCGACGACCTGACAGGGCTGGCCAACAGCCGGGCACTGTGCGACCACCTCCGCCGTCGGCTGGATTCTCACCGCCCCATACAGACCGCCGTGCTACTGGTGGACCTGGACCACTTCCGGGAAATCAACGAGACCCTCGGGCATCAGGCCGGCGATCAGGTGCTGCGGCTGGTTGACCCCCGGTTGGCCCCGCTGATCGGCCCAGGCAACCTCCTGGTGCGCACCGGCGGTGATGAGTTCGCAATTGCGTTCACCGCAAGCGTGGACGACTCGACGGCCTCAGGCTACGGATGGGCGCCAGTGTCGGCATCGCGCTGTGCCCGGGTCATGCTGACGACTCCGGCGGGCTTTTGCAGCGCGCCGACGTGGCGCTGTACACGTGGCCGTCGCCGCCCACCCCGGGCCGTCCAGCTCTCGGCTGACCAGGTCAGGAGATTTGCAGTGAAGGGTCATCGGGCAGTAGCACTGCGTTGCGCTGGGCCCGCTGCCAGTAGGGTCACCAGCATGGACTTCAAACTTGAGCTGGTGCCCGTACCAGTATCGGATGTGGACCGAGCCAGGGCGTTTTGACCGAGAAGGCTGGGTTCAATGCCGATCACGATTACCAGGTCAGCGACGAGTTGCGCTTGGTTCAACTGACGCCATCAGGATCGGCGTGTTCGATCGTCATCGGGACGGGCATCGTCGATACCGCGCCAGGCTCGGTGCACGGTCTGCAGCTCGTGGTCGCAGACATCAATGCCGCCCGTGCGGAACTTATCGGACAAGGCGTCGATGTCGGCAGGACCCCGCGGCAACGTAGCTTGCGCTCCCGCCGACTGATCTCCTTGCGCGGCGGGTTCGCCGCGATCAAGCTGGCGGTCAGGCATCTCGGGTTCGGTCCAGCCGCTCAGGAAGTTGCCGAAAGCCGGCCGCCTGGTAGGTGGCGACGGCGGCAGCAAGGGAACTCGGGGTACAGACCAGCGCGCTCGAGGAACCCAGCTTCTTGAGCTCGGCCGCCGCGGCTACGCAGATCGCCACGCCGTAGCCGTGCCCGCGATGGTCGGCGTGGACGCCCATCGGCTCGAGCAACCCGGGCCTGCCGGGACCGGCGGACCACACCGTGACCCCCGCTACCGCAACGCCCTGGCCGTCGTAGGCAAGCAGGCACCGTGCGTCGGCATATGGCAACCCGGCCGCCATCGCGCGCCACAACCGATCGGTGAACCGCGGACTGCCCCATGCCGACCGGTGCACGGCTGTGTACTCGGACGCCTGGCCGGACCCGATCACCTCAATGTGCACACCCGTTTGTTCCACCGGCACCATGAGGTCGCGGCGAAGCGGCGTCCACGGCTCGCCAACACCCCAGCCGACATCGGACAACAGATCCTGCACCCGGGTGCCGTCCGGCGCCTCCACGGACACCTTTCCCGCCGGCAGCACGCCACGCTGTGGATCGGACACATCAGCAACCACTTGTGCAGCCAACTCTTCCTCGCGCCACAGCGCAGGCGCCGCAGTCATCCGCAACACCTCGGGACCGTCCAGGAATCCGATGGCCAGAAACTGCCCGCCCCGGCGCCAGGTCCGGACCTGCCTCGCCGTCGCTGCTGCGCCGAACTGCCAAAACCAGCCCAGGTCGCCCGGATGCAGCTGCATCGGCGAGGTCTCGCGCTGCCAGTCTCGAAGGGCCAGCACCACGTCGCCCAGCTGGCCCACGTCCGGGGTGCTCAACTCGATAGCCACACCTTTGATCAAACACCGTGGCGCCTGCTGCGTGCAGTTCAATTCTCAAGTCCAGACACTGCTCTGCCCGCGCCGTCGGTCCGCGAGCCCGGCCCACGGTGGGGCCGGGGTCGAGGTGAGGCCTCAGGAGGACGTGACAGCCTCAGGACGTACTCGAGGTCGTGGTCGTCAGGTCGTAGATCGTCGTTGATCCGACGGTGATGGCCGTGTAGGTGGCGGCCACCCAGTCCGAGATCAGCGTGGCATCCTGGGATCCCGAGGTCGTACTCGAGTTGCCACCGAATCCGAGGGAGGCTTCGATGAAGTAGTGGATCTTGCCGGCTTTGGCCAGGGCCTGGAACTGCGCCAGGGTGGGGACTGGGTCCGTCCCGTTGAAGCCGCCGACTGCCATCACCGGCAGTCCGGTCGCCAACTGGTAACCGGCCGCGTTATTGGATCCGATGATCGCCGCCGCCCACGTGTAGTCGGTCGAATTCGCGGACAGGCTCGCGACCATCGTCGCCGATGGGGTCGGGGTATCAAGCAGACCACCTCGACCTCCACCCCCGCCACGGGTGAAGCCACCACCGGGAGCAGGACCGTTCGTTCCGACGGTCCGTCCACCGAAGTTTCCTGCGCCGCCGCCGTTGCCGCCGCCGGGTTGGCCACCTCCGCCACCGAAACCGCCGCCGGCGACGGCCGGTCCGGCCGAGGGGAGGGCCCCGCTGTGACCGGTCGACACGGTATCGATGGTGTAGGCGGACGGCCCGGCCAGCAGGACCGCCGCAGTGAGCACGGCACCGATCGGCGCGACGACGCGGGCTCGATTCCCGGGTAGCAGCGCGCCGGCCGCCACCAGAGCGGCGGCGATGACGCCGCCGACCACCACCGTCGCGCCCAGCCAGGGTAGGAACGTGGATGCTCTGGCCAGCAACACCTTTGCCCAGATGCCCGACAGTAGGATGGTTCCGGTCAGAGTCCCGAGCGCGGCGGGATGCTGTCGATGTTTCCAGAGCTGCTGCGCCCCCACTCCGACGAGGGCGGCGATGGCGGGAGCCAGAGCCACGGTGTAGTAGGGGTGGATGATGCCCTGCATGGCGGAGAACGTCACTGCGGTCACGACAAGCCAACTGCCCCATACGATGAGCGAGGCCCGCACCGGATCAGTCCGCTTCCGGTGGGCGGTGATGACGAGCCCTGCGACGAGCGCGATGAGCGCTGCCGGAAGCAGCCAGGCGATCTGCCCGCCCATCTCGGAACCGATGAGCTTGGTGGCCGAGCTCCGGTTGCTCCAGCCGACGCTGCCCACCTCGTCACCGGTGAGACGACCGAACCCGTTGTAGCCGAACAGCAGGTCCAGCACCGAGTTGGTCTGCGAACCGCCGATGAACGGGCGATCGGCGGCCGGCCAGAGCATCGCTATCGCGACCCACCAACCACCGGCGACGATCATCGAGCCGAGCGCGGCCGGCAGCTGCCGGAGTCTCCTGCCGACCTTCGGCGGTCCGGCGACCAGGTAGGCCAAGCCGAAGCCCGGTACCACCAGGAACGCCTGCATCATCTTGGCCAGGAAGGCGATCCCGACGAATGCGCCGCACCAGAGCAGCCACCTGGTCCTGCCGTCCTCGATGGCCCTGCTCATGGCCCAAGCCGCCGCGACGAGTCCGAGCACCATCAGGGCGTCCGGGTTGTTGAACCGGAACATCAGGGCAGCAACGGGTGTCAACGCCAGCGTGGCACCGGCGAGGATGCCGGCGGCCGGGCCGGCCACCCGCTTGACGGTGGTGTAGAGCAATCCGACCGAGGCCACTCCCATCAGGGCCTGTGGCAGCAGGACGGCGAAGGAACTGACGCCGAAGATCCGCACCGACAGGACCATGAACCACAGGAACCCGGGAGTCTTGTCCACGGTGATCGCGTTGGCGGCGTCGGAAGACCCGAAGAAGAAGGCCTTCCAGGACAACGAACCCGCCTGCGCGGCGGCAGAGTAGAAGGCGTTGGCCCAGCCGGACGAGGCCAGGTTGATCAGGTACAGCGCGGCGGTGGCGACCAGCAACCCGAACAGTGCCGGTCGCGCCCAGCGCGGATCGTCGGCGCCGCCGCGCCAGACCCGCTGCGCCAGAGGCTTTCGGGCGAGGATAGGGGCGACGCAGGCGGCGACGAAAGGCTCGCTGCCGGACTTCTCCAGAGTGGCTGTCATCGGCCCGGCGTGGCGGGCTTGATGACGTAACCGAATCCACGCACCGTGTGGATCGTCGGTGGGCGGCCGGCGTTGATCTTCTTGCCAAGGGATGGGATGTCGAGCTCGACGATGTTGGTCTGGCCGTCGAATCCGTAATTCCAGAGGCGGTCGAGCACCAACTCGGCGAGATCCAGCTGGTCCACTTCGGATGGGTGTGTCGATGTCATCGCTGCCTTGCTCGGCCAGGTTAGCCAGCACCAGCACACCGAACTCGAATGCCCCGCCGGCGTTCGGTGTGCCGGTATGCAGGAGGGCCAGTCACCCACTGGTGATGGCGAGACCCAGCCGGAAGATATCGGAGCCCGGCAACTGATGTCGGCCCGCCCGGGCGCGTTCCCGGTGGCATCGTCACTCGAATCGGCGACATCGAAGCGAAGGGTTTCTGTGGTCATGACCGTGACTCTGCAGGCCTGGACTGTGTTGATCACCGGCCCCCACTGTGGCCCTGCTGTGACGCCGGCCCGGCGTCCGGAGCGGGGACCGGCCGGCCGGCCGCGGCCTCGGGGATCGCGATGGCCACGAGGTGCACATTTGCGCGCCGACGCCGGGCGCACTTCGGCATAGATCGCATCGTAGGCTGCGCCGCGTGGCGCCCCACCCCGTGCGCTGCCGTCAAATAGGTGGCGGCTGCCCTTCCGGAGACCGATGATTGCCGTCGTGACCGCCACCCGACGCGCCGACATGTTCACTGCGGACGGCAAGCCGTCTGCTGACGACCCGCGTGAGCACAGACCACGGTTGGGCGACGAGCGCTCCACGCTGGCCGAAGCCTTGCGTTGCCAACGCCTCACCTTGCAAATGAAGTGTGCAGGTCTTGACGCGGAGGCTATGGCGCAGCGTTCCGTCGAGCCGTCGACGATGTCGCTGCTCGGACTGGTGCGGCACCTCGCCGAGATCGAGCGGGCGACGTTCCGGAAGTTGATGGCTGGGCAGGACGTGCCTCGGCTGTTCATGTCCGACACCGACCGTGACGGTGATTTCAATGGTGCTGTTCCCGACGCCCAGGTGGTTGCCCAGGCATGGGAGGCATGGCAAGCGGAGGTGGACTTCGGCACGGAGTTCATGGCGGAGGCGCCCAGTCTCGACATGACCGCCAACGATCCGCTGAATCAGCACGGCAGTGGCGGAGGGCCGATGTCGCTGCGGGAGGCAGTGCTCGGAATGATCCAGGAGTACGCACGCCACATGGGGCACGTCGACCTGTTGCGAGAGAGGATCGACGGACGCCTGGGCCAGTAGTCCGCGACTCAAGGCACACCATGGCACCCTTGTCTTGTCATGAACGGGCCCGCACTTGCCGCCGGCAGACGTCATTCTGTTGGCCGTCGTTCGACCGGCGGCGTTTTCGTGGAGGGCAACGGCGCTGCCGGTGAGGGTGACACGCGGCAATGGCGCGAGGTGATCGCCGTAGCAGCGGGCAATGTGCACACCGCGACAAATACCGGCCGTTCGCACACCGTCGGGCTTCGAATGGACGGAACTGTGCTGGCCACCGGGTGGAACGGCGCGGGTCAATGTGAGGTCCGCGGGTGGCGCGATGTCACCACCATCGCCGCGGGCTGGCGCCGCACGCTCGGGGTCCGGGCGAACGGCACCGTGGTGGCTGCCGGCCGCAATGTCGAGGGCCAGTGCGAGGTCGGCGATTGGTGCGACGTCGTGGCGCTGGGCTGTGGTGACTGGCATTCGGTCGGGGTCCTGGCCGATGGAACCGCAGTGGGTGTCGGTAACAACCGGGTCGGCCAATGTGACATCGAACAGTGGCGTGATCTTGTCGGTATCACCGCGGGCTACCTGCACACGGTCGGGCTTCGATTCGACGGCTCGGTCGTCGCGGCGGGCCGTCGCGTCTCAGGTGACTACGACCTCGACGATTGGCGGGACATCATCGTGGTTGCTGCGGGAAGTCACCACACCGTAGGCCTTCTCGCCGACGGTCGGGTGCTCGCGGTCGGGGACAACAGTCACGGGCAGTGCAGCGTTCGTCGCTGGCGTGACATCGTCGCCATCGCGGCGGGCTCGACCCACACGCTTGGCCTTCGCCTCGACGGCACCGTCGTAGCGGCGGGCAACGATGCGGACGGACAGTGCGATGTTGACCGATGGCAAGGCATTCAAGCTTCGGGGTAGGCAAGACCCTGCTCATTGCGATCGCTATCGTGCGGATCGTGGAACTGATCGAGGCTGCATCGGCGGAATTCGAGCGAGTGGTGCGTCAACTGCCGGCCGGTTCGTGGGACCGGCTGACGCCGTCGGACATTTCGGTGGGCGCGCTCATCGAGCAAGTGGTGGTCGGGAACCGTTTTACAGCGATGCTCTTGGCCGGGGTAAGCCGCGTCGAGGCCCGGGAGATACTCACAGCTGATCAGCTCGGAGACGATCCGGTGGCGGCCGTGGTCGAGTCGGCGCAACGCCAGGCCGTGACCTTCGCAGCCGCACCCCCTGGGCAGCCCGTTCCGGGGCCGAATGGTGATGTCCCGGCCGAGGCGTTCCTGCGTTTCCGGCTTGTTGATCTGCTGGTGCACGCGTGGGACCTGCTCCGCGCGGCCGGCATGGACGAGACCCTTGACCCGACGGTGGTGATGGGGTTGTCGAAGCTGGTCGAGCCTCACCTGGACGGCATGCTGGATACCGGCGCGTATGGCGACGGCCCCAGCGGCGCGCTGGGCCCCCAAGCATCGCAGCAGACCCGACTCCTGGACTGGTTCGGGCGACGGGTCTAGTCGCCTCGCTACCGTCGCCGGACCCGGTGCGCGAGACTGCCTTGATGACTGCCGACTACGCCCAGACCGACCGGTTCCGCGGCGCCCACATCCACCTGTGCGACATTACCGGCCTTGAAATCCGCGATTGCCGGATCAGCGGTCTGAAGATAGTCGACTGCTATGGGAGCGACGTATATCTCGGCGGCGACTTCGAGCGTCTGGTCGTCAACGACGTCGACGTGACCGCTTATGTCCAGGCCGAGCTCGACCGCCAGCATCCCGCGCGGGTACGAGCGCGGGAGGCCACGTCCCCCAACGACTACCGGGCGGCCTGGGATGCCATCGAGGCCCAATGGGAGGCGACGCTCGACCGCGTCAGGTTGTTGCCGGAGGCCAAGCTGCACCAACGGGTCGCCGGCGAATGGTCGTTTGTCGAGACGCAACGACACCTGCTGTTCGCCGGCGATGCCTGGCTCGGCAATGCCGTGCTCGAAGACGAAGCGCCGTACCACCCATTGGGATTCCCGGCCGGCGGGATGCCGCCTGCCGACTCGGCGAGACTCGGGCTCACCCTCGACGCCAACCCGACGCTCGACGAGGTTCTCGCGCCACGGCTCGTCCGGATGGCCACGATGCGGCGCTTCGTTCACGGGCTCACCGAGGCCGAGCTCGATCGGATGTGCGGTCGCAAGCCAGCGGACCCGTATCCCGACCAGGAGTACGTCGTGCGCCGCTGCCTCCGAGTGGTCCTGAAGGAAGAGGCCGAGCACCACCGCTATGCCCTGCGCGACCTCGCCCTGCTCGAATCCAATGAACAAACCGAGTGAAAATCCCGGTCGGACCCGAAGATCGTCTTCCCAGATCGCCGATTTCCGCCAGCGTATTCCGGACGGTCATCGTCCGGATTCCGTGACAGAGTCCTTTGCATGCCTCTCACCTTCGTCGGAGCTCTCGACCGCTACGCAGTGATTAGGGCCATTGACCAGCTCACCGAGCTAGTGGGATCCGCGGAGGTGGCCGACGCGTGGGAACAAGAGTCGACGCTGCCGGGCCTGACAGTCGGCGGCCTGACGCGGCATCTGGTCAGCCAGCCCGAGTGCGCGGTCGAGTTCCTGACCACGCCTGGCCCGCCCGACGCCTTGGTGATGACCCTGGTGGGGCACTACGAACGTGCCGACTGGCTGCGCGCGCCGGTCGATGCCCCCGAGAACGCCTCCATCCGCGACGACTTCAATCAGATGGCAACGGCCGGGCACGCCGAGTCGGTTCAGGTTCTCGCCTGGTCGCACCAGCCGTTGGCGGCAGCGATCGCCGCTGCTGGCCCGACGACGTTTGTGCCGTGGCAGCACTGCGCGCTCCCGACGGACGACTTCCTGGTGGTGCGGCTGATGGAGGTCATGGTGCACGCCGACGACCTGGCGTCCAGTGTCGGCGTGGCCGCCCCGCGGTTCGCCACAGAGGCACTCGACCCTGTGCTGGCGCTCCTTGCGGCGTTGGCTGCGCGGCGCCGCGGCCAGGACGCGGTGCTGCGGGCCCTGAGTCGACACGAGCGCTCGGTAGGTTCCGTCTCGGCGTTCTGAACCTGCCCTGGTCGCAGAGGAACCATCGCGCGAGTGACGGTCGCTGACCGGATCTTCCCGTCGCCGGGTCGGCGTTCCTCTGACAGTGCAGCCGAGATGCCTCCACGTGCAGGCGATCAGAGGAGCCCGTTGGTCACCATCCAGTCCACGCCGGCGCGGGCGGCCTCCTCTGGTCCGTGTTGCGGTTGATACCCGAGCAGTCGACGCGCCTTCTCGACGGAGACGTGATGGCTGCGGGACAGGTGCTGCCAGCTCTGGTCGGCGAACTCGTCCGTCGTACCCTGGCGGAACGTCTCCCAGCTCACGGACCGGAGATTCGGTTCCTGTCCGAACCACGATGCCGCCGCCGCGGCCAAACCGCGTACGGTCACGGCACTGGCCGCAGTGGCGTGAAAAGCGTGGCCGGCAGCGGCATCCCGATTGGTCAATGCCAATTCGAACAGCTGGGCGACGTCGTCGGCGTGGACATGGCTCATGAGTTCGGCGCCGAGTCCGGGCATCGTCAGCTCGCGGCCGTCGGCGAGCGCCCGCCAGACCCGTGGATCCAGATTTCCCAGCGGTCCGATCGGTGCCCAGCCCGGGCCACTGATGTGGCCCGGATGGATGGAGGTGGTGATCAGCCCCCGGGAGGCCGTTTCCTGCGCCAAAGCCTTGGCGATGAGTGCCTTCTGGATCCCGTATTCGCCGAACGGAGGCAACGAATCCTCCTCCTGAATCGGAGCACGGACGCTGAGACCGTGCATCCAGATCGAACCGCAGTGAACCAAGTGCCCGGTACGTCCCCGGAGCGACTCCACCAGCGCCACAGCCGATTCGAGCGTGAAGCAGACCATATCGACGACCGCATCCGCGTTCAGCTCCGCCACGGTTTCGCCGAATGTCCCGGCGGCTTCGGCCTCGTCCCGATCGACCACCAGCCGCGTGACCTGGTCCCAGGCCGGGTCCTCCAGGTAGGGCTTGCTCTGCCCGCGGGTCAGCACGACCACGTCGTGGCCGGCCCGGACGAGCCGGGGGATCAGGAAGGTGCCGACGTGTCCTGATCCGCCGATCACGGCGATCCTCATGGTTGGGACGTTCCCGCGGCGTGCGCCGAGCAATCGGTGTGCCGGACGGTCGAATCGTGGATTCTCGAGGTCGGGACGAGGTTACTCATCCCGCGATGCTGCCAGACTCGCAGCCGGCGGGGAACTGGGACCGGCTAGGTCGATCTGGAGTCGGCAACCGGTGATCAGTTGCGCGTCTGCATCGCGGGTTGTCAGCAGGAACTCGCGGCGAGCTGGCGCCAGCCAATAGGTCACCCTGGTCTGCTTGCGGAGCAAGTGGAACCCTGGCTCTCTCACCTTCCCGCCGAGGTGGCGGGAGCACGGGTCACCGAGTGTCTCGGCGTCCTCGGCGAGCAAATTCGTAAGTCGAAAGGCGCCCTTGACTCAGATCCTCCGCACACCCACCGACGGTCAACAGGCGGGCCGCCTGGATCACGCAGGGGGCGACTGCCGTAGTCCCGCGATGAGCATGCCAACCATTTTGTGGGCGTTATAGCTGGTCTCGCCACCGGCCTCGACTCCGATGCACAGGTTGCCGGCTGCATGCATGAGAGTGAGGGCGTCGATGTCGCGCCGGATCTCGCTTGCCTCAACCGCGGCGTCCAACAGCGAGGCGCAGGCCGGCACCAGTCGGTCCAGGAAGTACGCGTGCAGGGCCTGGAACCCGGAGTCCTCGGACCGCAGGGCGCCGGCCAGTCCGTGTTTGGTGACCAGGAAGTCCACGAACTTGTCCATCCACTGTGCCAGTGCGGCACTGGGGGTCGTGGCGTCGGCGAGGAACCGCGGTGCGGCTGCCGCGAGCGCCTCCACCTGGTGACGGTAGACGGCGACGACGAGGTCGGCCCGGGCGGGGAAGTGGCGGTAGATGGTGCCCATGCCGACCCCGGCCTTCGCGGCGATCACCCGGACGGGGGCGTCGACCCCGTGGGTGAGGAAGACCGCGGCGGCGGCGGCGAGCAGCGCCTGTTCGTTGCGGCGGGCGTCCGCGCGCTTGCGCGCAGGCGGCGGCGTCAGGGCTGCGTCCACCTCCGGCACGTCGGATCCTCTCGTCGCGGTTGCGTAACCGGAGCGTTGCTCCGTATAGTGAGTGGAGCAACGTTCCGCTTTCATCATTACATGAGGAGACGCCATGCACTACCGCACCCTCGGCCGGACCGGTGTCCAGATCAGCGCACTGTCGCTCGGCGCGATGAACTTCGGCGCGATCGGCCACACAACGCAGGAGAACGCCACCGCGATCGTTGATGCCGCGCTCGAGGCCGGGGTGAACCTCATCGACACCGCGGACTTCTACAGCCAGGGCGAGTCGGAGGAGATGGTCGGCCGGGCCATCACCGGTCGGCGTGAGGACGTGGTGCTGGCCACCAAGGCCTTCCTGCCCATGGGCGAGGAACGCAACCACCGCGGTGCGTCCCGCCGCTGGCTGATCAGTGAGCTGGATGCCAGCCTGCGTCGGCTCGGCGTCGACCACGTCGACCTGTATCAGGTGCACCGCTGGGACCCGACGACCACCGACGAGGAGACGCTCTCTGCGCTGACAGATCTGCAGCGGGCGGGCAAGATCCGCTACTTCGGGTCGTCGACGTTCCCGGCGTACCGGATCGTCCAAGGCCAGTGGGCCGCGCGAGAGAACCATGTGGGCCGCTACGTCACCGAACAATTGAACTACTCGATCCTCAACCGCGGCGCGGAGACCGACGTGCTCCCCGTCACCGAGCAGTACGGGCTCGGGGTGCTGGTGTGGAGCCCGTTGTCCTCAGGATGGCTCTCGGGTGCGGTCCGCGCGGGCCGGCAGATCACCACCCACCGCTCGAACGTCATGCCGGCGCGTTTCGATCTCGATGTTGCGGCGAACCGCGCGAAGCTCGACGTCGTCGAGCAGCTCGCGACGGTCGCGGCCGAAGCCGGGTTGACGATGATCCAGCTCGCGCTGGGATTCGTCACCGCACACCCGGGAGTGACCAGCGCAATCATCGGCCCGCGTACCTTGGAGCACCTCGACTCCCAGCTCGCGGCCGCCGATACCGTGCTGGCCGCGGACGTCCTGGACGCCATCGATGCGATTGTTGCGCCCGGAGTTGATCTGTCGCCCGAGGAGAAGATCGACGCGCGCCCATCCATCACCGACGCCTCGCTGCGGCGACGCTGATGGCCACCACCGCAAACCCGAGCTTCGGGATCATGACTCCGCCGCAGAATGTCGACTACCGCGACATCGTCCGCGTCTGGCAGGAGGCCGACGACATCCCGGCGATCGCGCACGCATGGCTGTTCGACCACCTCATGCCCATCGGCGGCGACCCGCAGGGCCCGGCTTTTGAAGGCTGGACCCTGCTATCAGCGCTGGCCGCGCAGACCCGGCGGCTCCGCGTCGGACTGCTGGTGACCAGCAACCGATTCCGCCCACCCGCGATGCTGGCCAAGATCGCCGCGACCGTGGACGCCGTCTCCGGCGGGCGGCTCGATTTCGGCATCGGCGCCGGGTCCCGCCCGAGCGCGCCGATCGCCCGACGCGAATACGAGGCGCACGGCCTGCCGTTCGACGACGCCGCGCACGCCGTCGGGGCGCTGGCCGAGGCGCTCACCGTCATCACGCGACTATGGACCGAGGACGCCCGTTTTGACTTCGCCGGCGACTACGTCCACCTGACGGGCGCATTCGGCAACCCCAAGCCTATGCAGCAACCACACCCGCCCATCGTGATCGGCGGTGGCGCCACGCCGACCCTGCGGGTAGTCGCCCGGCACGCCGATGTCTGGAACTTCCAAGGCGGCGACATGGCCGACGGTGCTCGTCGAAGCGGCATCCTGGACGGCCTGTGCAACGAGATCGGGCGTGACCCCGCAACCGTCATCCGCTCGACCAACGTGCCAGTCTCCTACGACCGCCCCAGCAACACCAGCGCAGGCATCGAACAGGCCCTCGACGTCGGATTCCGACATATCGTTCTCATGTTGCCAGCTCCCTACCCCGACAACGTCGCTCAATGGGTAACGGACCGATTCGTCACCGCAACAATTTGATACCTCCGCGGGCACAGCGGTACTCCGTCACTACGGCCGACGCCGCACAACGCACTCGGCCGTCTTGGGCCGGGCCAGCGCCGACGCCTACCGCGCCCAGGACCGCCCATGTCAATCGCCGACGACTGATCCGCTGCCGACGCGATCGTGGGCGGTCAGCCGCTGCTTCCGTTTTCCCACCACTGGCCGTTCGGCGCCCGAACACATGCGGAGATGTCCCGGTCATACCCTGGACGGCCGACAGTTTGCACGGTGACCTCGGGACCGGGGACCCGTTCCCTGTGCTGGCGATAGGCGGCCGAGCCGGTCATGGATCGGTCTGCGGTACCCGTAGACCGGGAGGTCTACGGTCCGAGCATGACCGAGCGCAGACTATCCGTCAGCACCCCATCCGCAGAGGGTGTCGACCCCACCGGTATTGCCGCGTTCCTCGTTGCGGTCCAGGCCGAGCCGACGATCGAGCCACATAGTCTGATGATGGTGCGGCACGGCAGAGTGGTTGCCCAGGGGTGGTGGGCGCCGTTCAGCCGGGACCGGGTGCAGCTGCTGTATTCATTGAGCAAGAGCTTCACCTCGACCGCGGCGGGTTTCGCGGTCGGCGAGAAACTGGTCGATCTCGACCGCACCGTGCTCTCCTACTTTCCCGAGCTCGACCGGGACGTTGTCGATCCCCGGAGCCGTGCCCTGCTGGTTCGCCACGTTGCGTCGATGGCCAGTGGCCACTCTGCGGAAGCCCTCGGCCGGGCAGTCGCGGAGGATTCCGCCGACCTGGTCCGCGGCTTTTTGCGGGTGGCGCCGGACCGCGACCCCGGCACGGTGTTCGCCTACAACCAGCCGAACACCTTCACCCTCGGCGCGATCGTTCAGCGGGTCACCGGACAGTCTCTGACCTCCTACTTGCGACCGCGGCTGTTCGACCCGCTCGGCATCGGCGACGCGATCTGGCAGCACGACGTCTCTGGGCGGGAGATCGGTTTCAGCGGGCTGTATACCGGTACCGAAGCAGTAGCCGCCCTGGGTCAGCTGTACCTGGACCGCGGTGTGTGGCAGGGCAACCGACTCCTTGACGAGCAGTGGGTCGCCGACGCCACCCGCTGGCACGTCTCGACGGCGGGCGAATCGACACCGGACTGGCAACAGGGCTACGGGTTTCAGTTCTGGATGTCCCGGCACGGCTACCGTGGCGACGGCGCCTACGGGCAGTTCTGCCTCGTATTACCCGAGTACGACACTGTCCTCGCGATTACCGCCGCTACCAGGGACATGCAGTTGCTGCTCGATACCGTGTGGCAATACCTGCTGCCCGCGTTCGGTGACATCCCAGGCGACGGGTCGGGCGACGTTGCGCTCGCCGACCGGCTGGCCGCCCTGGCCTTGCCGATCCCCGTGGCCGCCGCCGAACCCGTCGGGCAGCGGTCGGGTTGGAACGGCGCTCGGTTCGCGCCCGCGGGTGGGGTCTGCGAAGAGCAGCCGACGTTGACCTCCGTCGAGGTGGTCGCCGACGGGTACGGGTGGACCTTGACGCTGGTCGAGAACAGTTCCCGCCTGGTCGCCCGCCTCGGCATCGACGGCTGGGCGACCTCGGATCCGCCCGGCCCGAACGGTGCGGTGACCATGGCCGTCGCCGGCGGATGGACGGACCAGGACACCTTGCGCGCCGATATCGTCTTCCTGGAGACGCCGCACCGGTTGGTGGTGAGGTGCTCGCCGGCGTCGCAGACGTTCACCGCTTCATGGGCGACGACCCCGCTCAGCGGCGATGCGCTGTACAACCTGCGGGCGCCCCGCCCCGCCGGGGACTCCGCCCTCCCGCCTACAACGGACCTCTCGCTCCGGCGCTGACCCGGATCAGCGAGTAGTGGTTTGGACCGCGGCGTACGCCCGGACGGTGAAGGTCCCGAAATCGGTGATACGGGGCGGTACAGCGGTGAACCGTGCGCCTGTGACGGGTAGTTGGGCGAGCCCGGTGAGGTGTTCCACAATCGGGATGTCGGCGGCGAGCAGGAGGGAATGGGCGGGGCGATGCCCGCCGCCGCTGGCGTCGTCGATGTTGACCGCATCTATACCGACCAGCGCCGCGCCCTGCTCGACGAGCCAGCGTGCACCCGCCTCAGTGAGATAGGGCGCCTCGTCGGCGTAGGCGGGCGTGCCCCAGTGCCGATCTCCGCCGGTGTGCAACAGCACTGCCGTTCCCGCGACCTGGTGCGCGACGAGCATCTCGACATCGACTGCGCGGGAGCGGTTGCCGGTGGCGCGGATGACGACGGCGGGCAGATCGGCCAGCGAACTGAGCGGGAGGGAGGCGAGATCAGCACCGTGCTCGTATCGGTGGTAAGGGCTGTCGAGATAGGTGCCGGTGTTGCCGATCATGCTGATCCGGTCGATCTCGAACTCGGTCCCCGGCGCATACACCGAGCGGGAATCCTCTCGGGTCAAATGAGCCGTCACCTCCGGGGCGGGGAGGCCGGGGTAGGTGATCATGCCGTCGGAAATCACGTGGCTGAGCTCGACCCAGGTCCGGGTCGTCCCGGTCACCTTGGGAATTGCGGTCACGTCGCTGGGCCCGCGGTGGGTACCCTTATGTGCTTCGGCCAACACTCGCAGGTTCGCAAGTTCGATCCGATCGACCATCAGCAGGTTCATCGAGGCGATGAACAAGGTAGCGATCTGACTCGGTGTCGCTTCGGGGTCGGGAAGATCCACGCGGAATGCCTGCACCTGCAGGCCGCCACCGTTGCTGAATAGGACAGTGGCATCGAACTCGGCGCGGTACTGATCGGCTGACATCGTCATGAGCCTGCCGCACGATCACCTGCAGGGAAAGTGGGAACAAGTGACAACCGACTACAGCTTGACTGCGTGCAGGTCAGTCCCGCTCGGTTGCTGGTGCTGCATGCGGTCGCTGAAGTGGGCGCGTTCGTGGCCGTGGGTCGCGATTGAATCTTGTCCTCCCCGGCATTTCGGCGCACGTCGCCGGCCCTTGAACGCGACTCACCGAAGCCGTCGTTCGGGAGCTGATGGGCCAAGTAACCGGGCGGGCCGTTCTCTCCGCTGACGGGGACGACCCCCGCTTGTCGCATTCGAGGCGGGGAGCGGACGGCGGGCCTCGACTTGACCCGTCGGCCG
Organism: Mycobacteriales bacterium; assembly: GCA_038229825.1. Taxonomy (GTDB): domain Bacteria; phylum Actinomycetota; class Actinomycetes; order Mycobacteriales; family Nakamurellaceae; genus Nakamurella. Next base: position 39,398 of record JBBROB010000020.1, on the reverse strand, counting down.
CCTGCGCCACCCGAGACGCGACTCGAGATGGCCAAGGTGATCAGGTCGTAGTGGTGCCACCAAGACGAGGATCAGTGGATCAGCTGTTCGGCGCTGGCTCTACCGGCGGGGAACAGCGCCGGCAAGGTCGCAGTCAGGAGCGCGGCGCCGTGGTGGTTGGCGTTGCGGTCCGGCGAGCCCGGGTGCGCGGCCTTCAGTAGCACCAGTTCCTCCTCCTAAGTCGTGCCGGTAGTGCTCCGGGAGCCGTTGCAGCAACCGTCGGTAGCGGCGTTCGAGTTCTCGATGCGGATCACTCGGGCTGCTCATACTGTCTGGCGCCCCAACAGGTCGAGTCGGCGGATCTTCGCGGCGGCCGGCGCCGGCTTCCAGTTCTTCGTGACTGCCGCCCAGTTCTTTCTGGAGCGCATTTTGAAGCTGTTGCGGAACAGATCAACGATGCTTGTCCGGTTGGTCGTAGGCGGCCAGACCGTGGAGCATGCGGTCGATGGGGCTGATTTATGCCGCGTTCGGGGCTCCCGCGGCAAGTCAATTCACCAAGCGGCCCGCAGGGGAGCGCCACACCCCAAATTTCGTCGCCCCGGACCCCTAATACAGGGCATCCCCAATCGCCGGTTGTCTAGCACAATCAAGACATGCCCGCAGATTCCGGGCCGTGTGCGAGCGATTGCGCTTAAGTCACATACTTCTCCATTTTCGATTGATAAGGGGACATGGAATATGAAGGTCACGTTGATGGAAGTTTTGGCACCGGCCGATGAGTCGTCGGTAGGGGATCTCAGAGCTCCCTTCCATCGATGACCGACGCACTCTTGCGGACCTCGGATCGCGAGGGGGTGTTCGGCAGCGTCGCCGGGCACGCCGCAGTGAGTCGGGTGAGCGTCAATATGGGACCCTGGGGCGGCCGGACTCCAGTCGAAATCTCACCGCCCATATGTGCATCTCGGACGGACGCGGCCTGAATGACGCGACGATGCAGCGGAAAGCCAACGGTCATCTTCGGACTACCCCTGCTCAACGTCTTGCCCAACCGCAACGGTTCCATGGGCGAAACTTGCCGATGCGGCGGTGCACATTCATCGGACCGAGGAAGTCCCGTCGCCGAGACGGATACTGCCGATCAGTGCTCGTCTGATAGTCGATCGTGCGGCAACTTTGAAGTAAAACAGGCACACCGGGCTATTTGGAATGGCGATCGACATCAGGGGCCGAATGACACCAGGGCGGCCCACTTATCAACAAGGAAAGGTGATCTCAATGGTAATGACGACGACCGAGGACAAGCACAAGAAGGCCGGGTCCACGCTCAAAATGTTCCGGGTCGCGGCATTCGTGGCTGCCGGCGCACTGCTTTCGGCCTGCGGCGGACATGTCCCCGGGTCAGCGAGCGGCCCCGCCGCGGTTCCGGCCGCGGTCCCGGCCGCGGTCCCGGCAAAAGCGAGCGGCGTTGCCCCGGATGGCCACCTGGATTCCGGTAAGTCCCGCGGATCGGCCGGGTCACAAGGTTCGGCCAGGGGAGCGACGGTGCGGCTCGTCAGCGGCTCCGTCCCGCTGCGAGCGGCGGTGAAACCGAAGCCGATCGATGTTGTCCAGGTGAGCAAGTGTTACACGAACGCGACAGCCAAAGGCGGCGGCGTGATGCTGATCAAGGCCAAGAGTTCCGACCCTACGGCAAAGTTGTCGGCCTACCGTCCGAACGGCACCCTCATCGGCGTCGTGCAGAACGGTGGAGGCAGCCGCTATGGCGGCACGGTGATGCCGTACCAGCCGTATAACCCGATGAAAGTGACGATCAGAAGCAGCTCGGGGGGCAGCATCACCGTCCCGACGACGGCGTTCCAGATCCAGCACTGACAGACCGCCTGGCTGCGCGCCGCCAGCTCGGCGTCGCCGATTCTTGGCCACCCGAGGGGCCGACCCGTCCATGGTCACCGATGCGGCGAAACTGCCGCGTCGGGTGGCCTGTGGGCAGGTCGGCGTCGCGATGCTTGCCGACCTGTCGGAAGCAGGTGGGCGCCGCGGGCAGCTCCACCGGGGCACGCACATTGCGGCGGATCCCGGGCATGCCGTTGGCCAACCTCTGACGGCGGTTGCTCAACTACTGCCGAGCGTAATCCCCTGTAGCGCAGCCGATCCGGGCGGGATCTTGAGACGACCGGCACAGTGAGATCTGCGTTTCCAGTCCCAGACAGCTGATCTGTTCGGTGAACCCGCCTGGTGTGTACATGTTCAGGACACGTGCCGTTTCGGAGACCACGGCGAAGGCATGCAGGGTGCGGACGCCGTATTCCCGGAGGATGACATGAGTGCGCACCACACGGCGCACGCCGCGTATCACCGCTGGCAGGTTGACGGGGTTCGCGGCGCGTACCGACGGCGGCCGTTCAGCCCGGGTGAGCCGGTGGCCAAAGGAGGACCGGTGCCGGTGACGACGTCCGATCGTTCATCGGGGACGACCACGGCCGGCGTGAGCGGTTCGGCCAGAACCGGTACGTTGGTGCTCCGGCATTGATGCTGAGGTGACCTCTGCGATCACCCCACCTCAAAACCCCCACAAGCCAACATCTCTCAGCCAAGTAAGCGGTATGAACGAGCGCCCCGATTGTGTCGTCGCCGGTGGTGGACGCTGCACGCATTGCAATTCGGGGGACCAGCGTAGGCAGGCGATCGGCTACCGGGGTACCACCGTGGTCAGGCAACGAATGCCGGGTGCACGGCTGATCCGCCCATCGGCGGTGACGAGGGGGCAGTTGAGGGATTCGGCGAGCGCGACATGGCCGGCGTCGCAGGCGGAGAGGTTGTCGCGCAAGGCCCAGATGCGCTCCAGAAGGCCGCGGGTCGGATAGCGGGTGAAGCCAACCGGCCCCAGGTGTCCAGCGCAGATCAGCCAGCCATGTCGTGACACGCCGCAGGCCAGTGATCGGCTTTCCTGGCTGTACCCAGATGGCATGTTCCTGGCCTGATCCGGTTGACGAGTCCCTACCTATCCGTAATAGTTAGGTATGTGCCTAGGTATCACGATGAGCTGGACGCCGTGCTCCGCGCTCTTGCGGATCCGACACGCCGGGCCGTCGTGGAACGGCTGGCGAAGTCCCCAGCCGTCGTGTCCGAACTCGCGGCCCCGTTCTCGATGGCGTTGCCGTCGCTCATGCAGCACCTCCGCGTCCTTGAGAAGGCGGGACTGGTCACGTCGCAGAAGCACGGACGTGTCCGCACAGTGAGCCTGCGACCGGGGGCCCTGGACGTCCTGCACCTGTGGCTGGGCGAGCAGCGAACCCCAGCAGAGAGTCAAGCCGACCGGCTCGGCATCCACCTGATCCGCAGCAACCCCTCAGGAGACCTGACATGACCCGTGTTCGCATCGACCTGTTCGTCTCGCTGGACGGATACACCTCGACGACCGACGACGCTCCCGATAATCCGATGGGCGCGGACTGGGGCGCCTCACTGCCGCCTACGCCGCAACTCGCACGTTCCACGAGCGCGTCTTCGCCGACGCCAGCGGCACCGGAACGGCCGGCGTGGACGACTCCTATGCCGCCGCGTTCTTCGAGGGCGTCGGCGCCGAGATCATGGGCGCCACCATGTTCGGCCTGCACTCGTTCCCCGACGATCCGAACTGGAAGGGCTGGTGGGGTGACCAGCCGCCGTTCGGCACGCCGGTCTATGTCCTCACTCACACCGCGCCGCGTCCGCCGATCCCGATGCAGGGAGGAACGACATTCCACTTCCGCAGCACCGCTATCGAGGACGTGCTCGCTGAGGCGACCCAGGCTGCGGGCGGCTTGGACGTGCGCGTTGGCGGTGGAGTGGGCACCGCGCGCGCCTTTCTGCGCGCCGGGCTGGTCGACCACCTGCACCTCATGGTCGCCCCGATCGTCTTGGGCCGGGGCAATCGGCTGTGGGATGATCTGCCCGGCCTCGACCTCACCCATCAGGTGATGACGGAAGTGGCCGAGAGTGGCACGACCCACGTCACCTTCACGCGATAGGGACGTACCGGTGACAATCGAACGCCGACTCGCCCGCGCCGGGTTCACCCTGACCCGCGACTACCCCGTTCCCCTCGAGCGCGTCTGGGACGCGTTCGCCCGGGAGGACCAGAAGCTGCAGTGGTACGGCACCGGCGACGCCATTGAACCCGGCGAGTGGCAGTTCGACTTCCGCGTCGGCGGACGCGACGTCGCAGAGGGGACCTTTCACGACGGTCCGGTCTCGAGGTACGAGGCCACGTACACCGACATCGTCGAGCATGTCCGCATCGTGACGACGTACGACATGTGGCTCGACGGGGTCCACATGTCGACGTCGGTGGCGTCGTTGGAGTTCGAGCCGATCGACAAGGGCACCCGCTTCACGCATGTCGAGCATGGCGTCTTCTTCGACAAGTTCTGGGCTGACGGACCGAACCGCGAGGAAGGCAGCCGAGGCCTGCTCGACGCTCTGGGCGACTACCTCGCGTGACGCACCTCCTGGGATTGGCCGGCGGCCCAGCCCTCAGTCCGGGTCGATCTTGTGTGGCACATGTGGTTGCTCACGCCGGAATCGGCGGGCGGTCTGATACCAGCGCGACCCGTACCCACTGACCTTGTCGAACTCGGGATCGTTTCGGCTGTGACCGGGCAACTTGGCGGGTCGGCAGGTCCGGTGATCGCGCAGCCGGCGGCCCCGGCGCCGACCGGCTCAGTACTGGTGCCAGTTGGTCTTGGCCGTGGGCTTCCTCGTGGTGCAGATAGTTGGATTGCCGCTGACCTTGATGGCGCACGTCGCGGTTCGAGGGGTCCGCAGTCAAAGCATCCACATCGCCATCTTCGACGTCGTCGGTCTGCTGACCGGATATCTGGTCCCGCCGATGGCTCGGCTTTCGATATGGCCTCCCCTCCTGCTGTCGCGGCTGTCTGCGTGCGCGTCGCCGCCGGCCGTGCCGCGGTGGATCGCTTGTCGGCGCACGGCTTAAGTTGTTGCTATGGACGCGTTGATGATGGTGGATGTGCAGCGAAACATGCTGGAAGGTGAGGATGCGGTACCGGCTGCGAGTGAGGTCGGGGTGGTTCTGGCTGACCTTTTGGGTCGGGCGCGGGCCGGAGGATCACTTGTGGTCTTTGTGCAAAATGAAGGCGGTGCGGGCGATCCGGACGTACCGGGGAGTCCAGGGTGGGAGCTTGTTCATGTCCCGTCGGCCGGCGAAACGGTCGTGAGGAAGGCCGCCCCGGACACGTTCGCCGCGAACCCGGGGCTGGCCGGCCGATTGCTGGCCGCGGGAGTTGATCGAGTCACCGTGGTTGGCATGCAAAGCGAGTTTTGTGTGCAGGCAACGGCACTTGGTGGTGTGGCGTCGGGGTTCAAGGTGCGCGTGCTGAATGGTGCGCACGCAACCTTCGATGGTGATCTCCCGGCCTCCGAGGTGTCTGCCGGGGTCGAGCGCGAGCTCGTGTCCCGCGGCGTGGAGATCGAGGGTTGGGCCTCGGCTGCGTTTCGGCAATGACCGGGTCACCGGTCCTTAGATGTTTCGGGAACACCGACCGACCAGGCGTGGACCGAAACATTTGTTGCTGGGACGAGAGGTATCGACACTGTTGTGACCCGCCGCGGATCACGCGCAGCGGGTCATGACCTTTGCAGTACTTTCTCCAGACGCAGTTCGTGCCGCACTGCAATGCCGTCGATGGTCATGGGAATCGTCGGCTTGAGGGTTGCCCGGACCCGGGTCACGGCATCGCGGTCCAGCGCGACAATCTCGTATCCGGCCCGCTGGTAGAAGCGCAGCGCGCGGGTGTTGTCGTTCGTGCTCACCAGCCAGATGCGCCGCGCCTTCGCCGCCCTCGCCAGGTCCTCCACCGCGTTGATCAACATCCGGCCAATTCCCTGTCCGATGGTGTCAGCGGCTATGGTGACCAACTCCCAGTCCTCACCCCGTGCGGCGTAGGTCGCGAGTCCGGCCGGCTGGCCGTCGAGCATCACGATGACTGCGGGCAGCGCCGACGCATCGACGAGTGCGTCGCACCGGGCCGCCATCGTCGAGCCCCACGATCGGACAAGTGATTCCCTGACCCAAGGCCCGTCGGCGGTCACCGCACCCCGCACGAGCGTGCGCACGACATGCTCCATAACCAGCGACCCTATGGCGTCCCGGTGGGGCGGTTGATCAGGTGGCGGACGGTCGGTCAACGTTCACCTGGATCTCCTGGTGGTTGTCATGAATGTGTGTATGAATTCGGGGCCTGATGGAGAACGCAGGTCACAGGGTGGTGACCATGCCTCCGTCGATGATGATGTCGGCGCCGGTGATGTTGCCGGTGTTCGGGCTGGCCAGCATGACGACCAGATCCGCGACCTCCTGTGGGCGGGTGAACCGGCCGGTGGGGGTGCCGGCGACTGCCTGCGCGGCGACCGCGGCCGGGTCGACCCCATTGGCGCGACCGAGAGTTTCGGCGACTCCACCGGCCCCGAGCCACAGCCCGGTTTCCACCGGGCCGGGACTGACGGTGTTGACGCGAATGCCCTGCGGGCCGACCTCTTTGGACAGCGATTTGCAGAAGCTGCTGAGGGCTGCCTTGGCGGCGCTGTAGTCGATCACTCCCGGGTCGGGAAGTATCGCGTTGACGGAGCTGACGGTGACGATGGTGGCGGGGGCCCGCTTCAGCAGATGAGGCAGAGCGGCTCGCGTGGTGCGTACGGCGGCCAGGAAGTTGACATTCAGGGCCCATTGGAATTCCTCGTCGTCCACCTGGAGGAATCCGTGCGGGCGGGGGCGCACCCCACCGACGTTGTTGACCAGGATGTCCAGTCCACCGAAGGTTTGTACGGTTCGTTCGATCAGCTGCGCCGAGCCTGCGGTGGTGGTCAGGTCGCCGAGCACGACGGTGACGGATCCGTTGGAGGCCAACGCGCTGAGCTCCGGTGATCCTTCCCGGGCGCCGGCGGCGACCCGGACGCCCTCTGCCACCAACGCCCTGGTGATGGCCAACCCGATGCCTTTGCTGGCGCCGGTGACCGCGGCGACTTTGCCCGACAGATTCAGATCCACGGCAGGACTCCTATTTCGATGTCGACGGCTTGTGGAAGTACGAGTGTTCACCTCGAAGATGCCGTGCATACCGCCCGGCACACACATGGTGGTCATCCGCGATGGTCAAGCGGTCACTTTGAAAGGTCGAAAGATCCTGCGGCGGCGGCGGTCCCAGGCGGTTTCCACAGTATCTTCTCCCCGGCCGATTGCCCCAACGGCAATCCCTCCTCGGCGTCCAGGATCAGCGGCGGCAGCCCGGACCCAGCTCCGGTCGGTGCACGGTTCTCCGCAGCGGCCGCGGTCACAACGATTGCTCCGACAGCCACTTGAGCGACGACTGGCTCTGCAGCAGCGAGAGCAGGCGAAGCAGGCGCGTCGAGGTTTCCAATTCGTGACCGCCACCAAGCTCACTCGCCGGGGCGTCGGTCGCTGGTGTGTGGTGGGACCGCTCAGACCAACTCGCCTCGTTTCCTGCTCAGGTAGGCGCGCTCGGCGGAGTTCTGGGTGGCGGTGATGGCGGAGTCGTAGGCCTTCCTTGCCTCCGCGCTTAGGCCGAGCCTGCGGAGCAGGTCGGCGCGAACGGCGTGCCAGGCGTGGTATCCCGTCAGCGGCAGCCGGTTGACGAGCGCGAGCGCGAACTCCGGGCCGTCGAGCTCCGCGACCGCGACCGCGCGGTTCAACGCGACGATCGGCGACGGGTCGAGCCGGGTCAGCTGGTCATACAGCGCGAGCACCTGGGACCAGTCTGTGTCCCTCGCCGTGGGGGCGTCGGTGTGAACAGCGTTGATCGCCGCGAGTATTTGAAAGCGTCCGGGTCGGTTGATCTCGAGGCACTCGCGTACCAGGTCGTGGCCCTCGGCTATCAGCGCACGGTCCCAGCCGGCGCGGTCCTGCTCGTCGAGCGGCACCAGCTGCCCGTTCCGCACCCGGGCCTCGCGCCGGGCCTCGGTGAGCACCAGCAGCCCGAGCAGGCCGGCCACCTCCGGCTCCTCGGGGAGCAGGTGGCGCAGGATCCGGGTCAGCCGGATGGCCTCACCCGTGAGTTCGGCGCGGACCGGATCGCCGTCGCCGGTGGCGAGGTAGCCCTCATTGAAGACGAGGAACAGCACTGTCAGGACGCCGCCGAGGCGCAGCGGAAGGTCGGCAGCCTCCGGCACCCGGTAGGGCATCCTGGCCGCCCTGATCTTCTGCTTCGCCCGGGTGATCCGCTGGCCCATCGTGGTCTCGGGCACGAGAAACGCCTGAGCGATCTCGGCCACGGTCAGTCCACCGAGGAGGCGGAGCGTCAGCGCGATCCGCGCCTCCGGCGCCAGCGCCGGATGGCAGCAGGTGAAGAGCAGCCGCAACCGGTCGTCCTCGACCGGCCCGGTGGGTTCGTGGGGCGTGTCGTCGTAGTGCATCAAGGCCGCCTGGTGCTTGGCGTCGCGATGCTTCTCGCGGCGGATCCGGTCGATCGCGCGGTTGCCCGCCGTGATGGTGAGCCAGCCGCCAGGGTTGGGCGGTACGCCGGAGCCCGGCCACTTCTCCAGCGCGGCCACGAGCGCCTCGCCGGCCGCCTCCTCGGCGATGTCGATGTCACCGAAGCGGCGGACGAGCGAGGCGATCAGGCGGCCGTACTCCTCGCGGAACACACGCTCAGCGGCAGCCGTCTCACTGTGCATCGGTCAGTCCTGGGTACGCCGGCTCAGGCGAGGCCGTCGAACGGACGGACCTCGACCTTGCCTCGGCACGCCTTGGATCCGTCGGCCGCGAGCTTGAGCGCCACGTCGAGGTCGGGCGCATCGATGACCCAGAAACCGCCGATGGCCTCCTTTGTCTCGAGATACGGGCCATCGGTCATCACCGGCGTGTCACCCCGGCCGTCGACGACGGTCGCGGTGGTCGCCGGCTCAAGCCCGCCGGCGAAGACCCAGTAGCCGTCGGCGCGAAGCTGGTCATTGAAAGCGCCGGTTGCGGCGAACGCCTCCTCCATCTCGTCCTTGGATGCGTAAACGCCGAACTCGTCCCTCTCGGCGGGCCCGTGCACGGCCAACAGATAGTGCGTCATCCCAGTTCTCCTCAGCTCCGGGGCGGTCCCGATGACCGCCTTCCACCCCCACCACGAACAGCATCCCGCCGATACGACAACCTGCCATAGAAAGCGTGCGAATCGTTTCTGCACAGGAAAACCGGCCATTCGGCGTCCGGGCGAGAGGGCCCGAACGCTCGTATACCGGCTCAGTCGCGACCCGCGGAACTCATCTGCTCGCCACTGTCGGATCCGGACCCGCCTGTTCGTGGAGGGGGTGAGAGCGGCTCGCACCGGCGGCCCGTCGAGGAAGAGGAGGTCGGCATGTCGACCATTACGCAGGTCCCCCGGGTTACCCCCGCGCGTCGACCCCGGCTGCCGAGCGGCAGCCGGTCCGAAAGCACGTCCTCACGCCGGCCCCCAGACTGTCTCCCGCACCAGCTGTCTTCCACACCAGATCAACCCAACTCGAGGAGAACGTCATGACCGCTACCTACACCTTCGACATCTTTTGCAGTCTCGACGGGTTCGGCTCCCACAGCGGTGGCGACTGGGGCGGCTACTGGGGCAAGCAGGGCCCCGAGCTCCTCGACCACCGACTCTCCCTATACGGCCACGAGCTGCGGATGGTCTTCGGGGCCAACACTTACCGGCAATTCGTGCAGCTGCTGGGTTCGAGCACCGAGGGGACCGGGGTGGGTGACCCCTGGGTCACTCGGATGAGGAGCAAGCCGACGACGGTGGTGTCGAACACGCTGGAAGCGCCCCTCGACTGGCCGAACGCGACCGTTGCGCGGGGTGACGCCGTCGCGGTCGTCGGTCGGCTCAAGGAGGAGTCGGAAGTTCCCCTGCGCTCGCACGGCAGTCTGTCGATGAACCGGGCACTGATGGCCGCCGGTCTGGTCGACCGGGTCCAGGTGACGATCTTCCCGGTGATTACCGGGAGGACCGGCGTGGACCCGATCTTCGGGGGGGCAGCGGACTTCGACCTCGAGCTGATCGACCAGCGAATCCTCGACACCCATATCCAGGAGCTCATCTACCGGCCCACGACGCATTTCTGACGCCGCCCAGCAGGCCGTCAGAGTTGGTGCGTCCAGGGCATTGTCGAGCCATCCCTGTAAGTAGGTCACGGTTACCGTAGCCGCGCCTCCACGAGTTGTGGGACGTCAGCGTGAGGCCGGTCTGGTTACGGGAGGCGAGCGGGAACCAGGTCGGTAGAGAGCGTGGCCCGCAACGTCTTGCAGCGCTGGCATCGCAGACCCCTGCTGGTCGGTACGCGGCCTCCTGCACGCCCGGTGGGCGCTCCGGTGCGGACGGGCGAATCGGTGTTCCGTCAGCCGCCAGCGAAGTCACCGTACTGCGACGGTTTGCCATAATCACTCGATCATCACATCGGGATCCGCTTGCGCAACTTGTTGATCACTTCTGGCCGGCGGGCCTGATCGGCGCTCACGGTCCCGAAGTTCGCCAGGCGGCAACTGCTAATTGATCGCTGGCAGACCGAGTTCGTGCATCCGCGCGGCGACGAGTTTGGTCACCAGGTCCGGTGGAAGTGGTTTGTCGACAGAGAAGTGCAACGAACCTTTGGTGGACTGGTAGCCGGCGAGGTCAGCTCCGAGGGTGGCGATCACCGAGCCACTGTGCGGCAGGTAGCTCAGATGGTTCTTGAATGCAGCGAAGCCCGCGACCGTCTTGCCCCCGACGTTGAATGCCGGCATTCCGTAGGAGATGCACTCCTGGGCGTCTGGCGCGGCGGTCAGGATGCACCGACGAATCTCTTCCAGCGTGCTGCGTTCTGGTTCGTCGAGTCCCCGAAGATAGCTGTCGATATCAGGAGCCGGCATCGCGACAGTTTGTCAGAGCCGGGCGGCCGCGCCGATCCGACCGGTACACGTTTCGCAAACAGGATGTAACAGGATGTTCTAAGCAGGCTGAACAGCTGGCTCACGGAGATCAGCGAAGCTGGGACGACCGAGCCCACGTTATCGAGCGTGGAGGCGATCCCGTTTCGAGGGCCTTGCCGGCCAATTGCTCCCAGGTGCGGCGCATGTCGCCTCGGAGCGCGGTTGCGGTCACCAAGGGACGTTCGTCTTGCGGGTATGGCAAGACAGCGGGGTGTCGTCAGCTGGGCGTGACACCGGTCAGGCAGCGTTGCAGCACGAGTGCAGGGTGTTCCCGATGCAGTGAGTGGGTGGAATCGGGGACCGTCTCGAACCGCCAGTGCGCGTTCGCGGCGGGCAGGGCGGTGACGAGGTTCGGAGCCACCGCCGAGCCGTCTGTCGCCACCAGGACCAATACGGGAACGGTGACCTGTGCGGCTTCGGCGCTGACGTTCCAGGATGGGTTGTGCTCCAGGAAGCCAGAAACGGCATCAACGTCGGCCGCCTCAGTGGCCCGTATCCGCGCCTGCACGGTGCGCGGGTGCCACCGCGGGTTCTGCGCGACGACTTCTTCTGCGCCCAGCGCCTTGTCGGCAATCAACTCCGTGGGGATGTCCGCAACCTGATCATCGGTCACGAGCAGCGCAGGGTCGATCAGGATGGCCCGGTGGGCAGTCTGCCGGTGGCGTGCCAGCAGCACGGTGCCGATCGCGCCGCCGAGGGAGTGCCCGACGTATAGATCGAATCCGGTGCCCAGTTGCCGTGCGATTGCGTCAGCGACGTCGATGAACCGATAGGACTCGATAGCTGCGCTAGCGCCGTGACCAGGCAGGTCGACGGCGGTGACCGCCCAGCCGACCCCGGCGAGCCCTTCCCCGAGCTCCCACATCGTCTCGGCCGACGAGGTGATCCCGTGGACCAGCAGAGCCCGGGGCGCATTCGGATCGTGGATTGGACCCCACTGCTTGGTATTCATCGTCGGTCCCGTGTCATTCATAGTGTCCCAGTGTCCCAGCGGATCCACCAACGGGCACACCTGGGTCAGTCGGTACCGAGGCTCAACGAGTTGTCTTGCTCAGCTACGGTGCCCAGGTCGAGATTGTGGCCTGGCCTGTAACCGCTCAGAACTGGCTGCCGCCGATGTTATGGGCGATACCGACCTGGACGTTCTGCAGACCCTGGGCCTTGGCGCGCTCGAGATCGACCACCGCGCCGCCGTCGAGGGGGACGAAGCTGCGCCGGCGGTAGGCCAGGTACTCCGAGGTCAGTACAGCACTGCCCAGAACCAGGAGGATGGCGCTCAACGCCCAGGCCCGACCGATCAATGCAGCCAGGCCGCCAAGGATCAACAAGCCGCTCAGAACCGTATAAAGACGACTCATGGCACTACCCACCTTCGCGGGAACCTCCCGCTCTCCTTGACCCTAGACCTTTCGGTGCAGGCATCCGGGCGGCCACCCAGCCCTCCCAGCCGGTCAGTCGCATCCGGGTCGGAAGCGGATCGTCCTACTGCACGTCTGTGACGTTGTTCTAGCCAAGGGCCGGGTTCCCCTCCCGCCGACGATCTTCGTGTTCCGCGAGCACGTCGTGAATGACGCGTAGGGCAGTGGCAGCGCGACCTGGATCGTTGATCAGGTGCTCGGCGAGGGTGATGAGGGCCTTCCACAGCGCCCAGCCGCGGGCCCGGGCCCACGTGCCGAGGTCGGCGTTGAGTCCAGCGCGCAGCACCTCTCGGGCCGGCCCGTCGAACAGGGTCCACGCGATCGTCAGGTCACAAGCGGGATCGCCCACCCCGCAGCAGCCGAAGTCGATCACCGCAGCCAGCTGGGCATCGCGGAGCAGGAGGTTGCCCGCGGCGACGTCGCCGTGAAACCACACCGGAGAGGCGTCCCAGCGCGCGGCGAGCGCGGCATCCCAGACCGACGTCGCGGACCTGGCGTCCACGATGTCATCGAGGGTGGTGATGCACCTGCGGGTCTGGGCGTCGTAGGTCTGCAGCGGACCGCCGCGCCCGGCGCTGTGCGGTCCCGCCGGTGGCCCACCGGCGGGATCGATCCGCTGCAGCGCGGTCAGGAAGCCGGCGAGCGCCAGGGCGACCGCGACCGGGATGGCCAGCGGAGCTGCTGCAGCGGTGCCGTCCAGCCACCGGTACACCGACCACGGAAACGGGTAACCCTGCGCCGGCTCACCGCGGGCGATCGGCTCGGGGATGGGTAACGGCAGGTGCGGAGCCAACAGCGGCAGCACCCGGTGTTCCTTGTCGACCTGAGCCTCATAGCCGCGCGCGCTGGGTAGCCGCACAAGCAGGTCGCGGCCGAGGCGGAAGGTGCGGTTGTCCCATCCCTGCGGATCGACCGGTGTGATCGGCAGGCCTGCCCATTGCGGTGTCTGCGCGGCCACCAACCGCTCCACCAGCGCCGCGTCGATCAGCGGGGGCGGCTGCTCGCTGTCCTCCATGCGGTCATGCTCGGCGACTGCCGCTCCGCAATCAACACCTTTCCCGGAGTCCGTTGGCGGGTTCGGGCAGTCAACCAGCGATCTGTGACGGGTGCAGCCGGTGCTGACCTGGCCAGTGGGGTTCTGAACGCTGCCCAACGACTTCTGCGACCGATCAACCTGTTGCGACGATGAGGCAAAGTCCGGTGATCCACCACCACATAGCGCCGGGCGACATGAACACCCGCCCTCGCCGGTGAAGCCTGATGAACCTGGGGTGATCCTCGGACATGGTGGCAGTAGATCCGATGCGAAGGCGGAATATGGCCCCTGGCCTTTCTGACCGCCCTCGTGGTCACCTCTCATTGCCGGCGTTGGTACGGGCCCGCCGAGGCGGTGGAACTGGGTCTATGTCTTGGGCAATACGGGCGTAGAGGGCGACCCGGCTGACGATCCCTTACCGGGTTCGACTCAGAACGCGCGGCAGTCGCTATCCCGGGTTGATGGGGTCCTGATGCGACGGGTCCCGCGCGATCGGCAACGCCTCGAGCGGGTTGAACCAATTCAGCCGGGCGCTCGTACTACGGGTTAGCTCATCGCTGCGGGACTCACCGACCTGCCAAACCTGGCGGGCGGGTTCTCGCATCGCGTCGGCAACTGACACCGACGCTCAACCGGAAGGGGCTTCATGAACGGTCTCCGTGGCCGCGCCACCCAAGCTTTGTCCATCGCCGGTGTGTTCGGACTGATCATGGTCAGCGGCGTCTCACCCGCCATGGCCGCCACGACAAGTCTCACCGCCTCGGGCACCGGCGCTCAAGAGGTTCCGGCGGCAACAGCGTCCGACACCATGGCCGCCACGGTCGACATCGACCCGCAGGCCGGCACGATCACCTACATGGTGACGTTCCAGGGCAGCGAACCGGCCGTCGCCAGTCACATCCACAAGGGTGCGGTCGGCGTCGCCGGCCCGGTGGTGGTTCCGTTGGACGAAGGAGTGGTCAACGCCGGTGGAACAGCTACCGTGACCGTCGACAAGACGCTGGCCGCTGCGATCGTGGCCGATCCAGCCGGGTACTACGTCAATGTCCACACCAAATCTCACTCAGCTGGCGCTGCTCGTGGCCAGCTCACCGCCGGTGGCGGAGTGACGCCCACTGCGGTCAACGCGGGCAGCGGGGGACAGTTCGCCGCCATCAAGAGCGGCCTTGACGCCGGGACGATCGCCCTCCTGATCGGCGCGGTCCTTATCGTCGTCGGTGCTGCCGGCGCCTTCACCGTCGTCCGCAAGCGGAACATCTGACCAACAGTGTGATGACTTCGCCGAAGTCGTCGCACGAGCGGCACCGGGACGGAGCCCGGTGCCGCTCATGGCTGAACCGCTCGGCCGCCCCGTGGTTGATCGTGCTGATATCCGGGATCGTCGTCCTGGTTGTCGGATCGATCTCTTTCGCTTCGGCCACCGCTCAGCTCGATGCACCTCGACCCGGCAATCAGCCAGTCAGTGCGTCGGTGCCGGCTCCGGCGCAAAGGTCCGCGACGAGGTCGCCCGGCCTCGCCCCGCAACCGGTAGCGACGCAACCACTTGCATTGCAATCGATCGACACTGTGACGGGGACTACTGAGGTTGGTTCACACCCGACGCGCCCGACGCGGCTGCCGAAGGGACCCATCGCGGTGACACCGACGGCATCGGCGGTGGCGTCTATTGCGATACCGGAATTCATCAGTCTCGGCAATTCCAATTCACGCATCCGGGTGATCCCCATCGGGGTTTCCGCGGAAGGTGTGCTGGAGCCTCCGACCGATATCTCGAAGGTTGGTTGGTGGGTATCGGGCCCACGCCCGGGCGCCCCTGGACGGGCGGTCATCACCGGTCACATCGACTCTCCGGCCGGGCTCGGCGCTTTCGCCGCGCTGGATGGCCTGCACGACGGAGATCCGGTCGTGCTGATCGGAACAGACGGCGATTCGCGCCGCTACCGGGTCACCGGCCGTCAGGAGATTGAAAAGACCAATCTGAATCCGGCACTGATCACCCGGACCAGCAACCGGTCGGATCTGCTGTTGGTGACGTGCATCGGAAACTTCAATTCTTCCACCCTGAGCTACGAGTCGAACCTGTTGATCACCGCCGTTCAAATCGGTTCCTGACCGGGTTGCCCCGACCGATGCGTCGAGGCGGGAGCGGGTCGGGCGCGGCTTGTCCTGGACGTGATCGAGTCGCAAATCGGACTCGTCGCGGGAGACTGGGTGTTGGCCGTGACGATGTGTTGTCGATGGTTCGGGTCTTGCCGCATCAACGACCCGAACCCCGCCGCCCGCCAACGTCGACATTGCAGCCACCTCAGCGGCAACACCGACAGAAATGTAACGACCCTCCGGACCGCCGGGTATCTCTGGCTGGATTTCGGGGCATTTCAGTAGGCGCATAGCCTAGAATGGGGTTGTCCGGAGAGCCGAAGATCAACTGGCGACGACGTTCCCGTCCTTGACCGTCACCGGAACAGACGCCAGTGCTTTGGGTGCCGGGCCTTTGATGACCATGCCGGTGAGGGCGTTGTACTTGGATCCGTGGCAAAGGCAATCCAGTTCGGCGCCGGCGACCTCGACGGTGCACCCCTTGTGCGTACAGATCGCGCTGAACGCGACCGCTGTCCCGGCGGTCGGCTGAGCCACGATGATCGGCTTGCCGTTGGCGTCGGTCGCCGCGACTGCCCCGGCCACCGGGACCTTGCTCAAAGCCACCAGGGCTTTCCCGCCTGCTGCTGCCGGGGGGGAAGCGGCGGCAGCCGAGGTGGATGTCGAGGAAGTGGCGGGCGCGGCCGAGGCGGACGAGGCGGGCGCTGCTGCTGCGGACGAGGGGGGCGCTGCCACTGCGGAGCGCGCGGGCGCTGCTGCCGCGGAGGAGGTGGGCGCTGCTGCGGCCGGAGAAGCGGCGGCAGATGAGCTGGATGTCGGGGAAACAGCGGCCGCAGTGCTGGAGCTGCCACACGCAGCCAGGGTCAGCGTGCCGGCGCCCAGCCCGGCGGCCACCAGAATCTGCCGGCGGCTACGCGAAGGGCCGGTCTGGTCCTCGGAATGCGGATCTGTGGTGAGGTCACCCTTGGTGACCTCGGTGGCGGCTGCGGCGGAATGCGTAGGAGTCGTCATGAAGATCATCACGATGTCGGTTGGTAAGGGGTTCAGCCCGCCCCTGATTGAACCCTCCGGGTGGGTACGGCGTGCGGTCGGTTTGACGGCCCGACATTCACGTCACCACGATCGGGAGGAAGGCTATGAGCACGACGTTCCACAGGCCGGCGGCGCCTCCGATCAGGCAACTTTCATCGTCACTGTGGCGCAACTGCAGGTGGTACTGACCGTCCGGCAGGACCAAAGCCGGAAAATGCACCGTGGAAGGCGATCTTCGGGTTTTCTTATCCGCCTTTGAATTTAACAGAGAGTTATACTATTCAGGATTTGTACTACCCAGTTTTAGGGCTGGCGCGGGATGCTTCTTTTCGGAATCCTGGAGAGCGGTCCAGTGCGGTTCCGGCGGGAAGGGGCGACGCGTTGATCAAGGTCTTGGTGGTCGACGACCACGCGCTCATGCGGGCCGGTGTCGCCGCGCTCCTGAACGGCGCCAGTGGGATTCAGGTCGTCGGAGAATGTTCCGACGGCGACCAGGTCTGTGACATCGCCGCCGCGGTGCGGCCCGATGTCGTGCTGATGGATGTGGTGATGCCGGTGATGTCGGGCATCGATGCCACGATGGACCTGCTGGCCGGCCAACCGGATGTCCGGGTGCTGTTCTTGACCGGGTCGCTGACCATGCCGACGATCGTTCGAGCCGTGCAGGTCGGTGCGTCCGGATTCTTGCTCAAGGGCAGTTCGGACACGCTGGTCAGTGCGGTGAGGACGGTGGCCGCCGGTGGCGCCGTGTGGCCGCCTGAGTTGCCTGATTTTCGGCCGACTGGTTGAGAGGTATCGGCGCCAGAAAGGCGCTGATCCGCACCTGGGCGCGCCGTGGAGGCAGTTTTTCGTCGACGTCAGGATGGACGGTTGGCGGCAGCGGTCCGGCTGCTGCCGCGACTGGCCCGGCAGGTGGCCACTGTCGCACAGAGGGCTTGGAACTATGTCCAGGCACCAAGATGGCATTAGTGCCAACGCCATACCGACGACTCCGGCGATCGCTCGACTCGACCGGAAAGTGGTGAATGCGTCGCGCAGCAACGCTACAACCGCGACCAATATCAGAAGCAAACCAATCGTCTTCGTTCCTCGGAACGACCGCCGCCACACACTGTTGGCTGCCGGCCAACGCCGCTGATCGTGTCCCATGCGCTGCCCAACTGGCCGCCGCGGTTCCGCAAGCCGAAACCCCTGCGACGACGATCAGAGACCGCGACGGAGCTCCCGGAAAGTGACTTTCGTCAGGCCTGTTGCAGCAGCTAGCCGGCTGGCGGGGCGCTCTGGACGGCTGGATGCTCATCCCAGAAGTCGGTGACCAGGGCGGCCAGTTGGGTGGGACGTTCGAGAGAGGGAAGGGCGCGTGATCTCGTGATGACGGCGGCACGGGCGTCCTTCATCCCGGCGGTGGCCTGGGTGCACTCGTGCGGACTCCACTCACCGCGGTCGTCGGTGGCGATCATCAGGGTGGGGCAGGTGATGCGTGCGGTGGCCCACGAGAGGTCGGTCCGGTTCAGGACTCCGGAACGGACGGTCCGGGCGATGGCGCCCCGGTGGGCTCGGGACATCGGGGCGATGAGCGCGTCGACGGCTGGGGGATCGGTGCGCCGCGTCAGATCCGTCAGCATCGCCTCGAGCAGTCCCTGACGTACCGGCCCGCGCATCCCGATGGCCCGATATACCGGGAGCAGCATTCCCACCTGCCGCCGCATCGACGGACTCGCTGCCCGGAGGGGGGCACTGACTGTGATCAGGCTGCGTACGAGCTCCGGTCGAGTGGCAGCCAGATGCAGTCCGACATGGCCGCCCCAGGCGCTGCCCAACCAGTCGACGGGACCTGCTGCGGCCAGCTCCTTGTGCACCTGCGCAACAACTTCGACGGCCGCCAGTGCGCAGCGGTCGATGAAGTTGGGCACGACGCGATCGAGGTCGCCGCTGGCTCCGAAGGACCACCCATCGACCAACACCAGGGTGCGTTTGCGGCGGAGGTCGTCGAGTACCGGGTCCCAGCTGCGGGAGTCGGTGAACATGCTGTGCCACAGGATCGCCACTCCCGGCGGCCCCGGGACGACCTGGGCGGCGAGTTCACCGAGGTCGGTGGCGATGCGCATCTTTTGAATGTACCGACAGTCCACTGATTTGACCAGACTAGACGGTGTGCCGCGCCGCTAGCAGTCGTCCGTCCGGGCCCAAACGTGCCGTCGAGAATCGCGGCTCCCTCAGCGCGGGAGCCAACTTCGTCCAGCGGATCGCGTCATCGGACCGTGGTTCCCACCGAGCATCGACGGCGTTGACGCCGTCACCGACGACAACTGACCGGGACTGTATTGGGTCAACGGTGACGGCCATGGCCGACGGGATCGGCTGGACGACACCCCGCACTGCACACCTGTGTCGCGATCCAATGGACACCGGCATAGGAACTTCGATCAGGCGTTCTGGCCGAGATCGAGGTGGCCGCCGCCTATCCGGGCAGCCGGATCAGTGGTCGATGGTCGGGAGCTGCGAGTTTGAAGCACTGGATCCCTTCCTCCTGTATCAACGGACGCTGCCCGGTCGCGATGTTCGCTACGATGCTCCGCAGCCGTGGCGTCGTCAGGACGTGAGCGAATACGTTACCCATCAGGGCAATTGCAGCCCGCGCTGACTCGACCTCGTCGTCCTCCATCGGACGCAAAGGGCTGGTGGTCACCTTGGCTCCGGTTGCGTCACGTTCGTGATTGCACACGGTGGACAGCCACCAGCCGCTTCCACAGGGCCGAACATGTGCCGCCGACTACCGACTCACGGGAGGCTGACGCCATGCGGAAACTGACCTTTGGCATGAATCTGAGCCTGGACGGCTACATCGCCGCGCCCAGCGACGACCTCGGCTGGAGCATGCCGAGCGACGAGCTGTTCCAATGGTGGTCCGACCGGGTGGGGGCGACCGACCTGGCGCTGTACGGGCGCAAACTGTGGGAGACGATGAGCTTCCACTGGCCGACCGCCGACCAGCAGCCTGGCGCCACACCGGCGCAGATCGAGTTCGCCCACCGCTGGCGGGACATGCCGAAGGTGGTGTTCTCCTCGACGACCAGCACGGTCGACTGGAACGCCCGCCTGTTCACCGGCGACGCTGTCACCGAGATCACCCGGCTCAAGACTGAGGATGGCGGTCCCATGGACGTCGGTGGCGCTACCCTCGCCGCTGCGGCCATCCGGGCCGGGCTGATCGACGAGTACGCGATGGTCACCCACCCGGTTCTGGTGGGCGGCGGCACGCCGTTCTTCACGGCCCTGGACAACTGGGTGAACCTGAACCTGATGGAGACCCGGACGTTTCCCGACGGCGTGCTCCTGACCAGGTACCAGACCAGGCGCTGACCTACCGGGCCTCGCGAAGACGCCCGGGACACCGCGCGCGGTCCTCTACCTGACAATCCCGGGGGAGCTACGGAGGGAGACCACCTCGAAGCCCGGCTGCACCGGCAAACCCATGAGACGGTCCGCCGACTCCAGGAAGCGGCCATCGAGATGGGCGTCGACCTGTATGGTTTGCGACCCCTCTTGACCGTGGGGTACTCCCTCGGGCCCCGGGTCCATCCACGGGCAGATCACCAGACGTTCTCTGGCCTGATGTCCCATCCCCATCGTCGATGCTTTTCCGCCATCAGTCATCGTCGTCGCCGACCGGGTAATCATCCCAGACAGTCAGTTCGCCAGCTGGCCCCATGCCCTCAGTTGCCCGTGGATCACTGCCTCCCCGTTGATATCGACAACGGCGACCGGGCATGCCGCATGCTTGACATAGCTCGCCACGACATTCCCGAACACCATGTCCCGCCACGCCTCACGCCCTCGCGAGCCCAACACCAACAACGCCGCGTTTGTCGAGCTCTCCAGCAACAGGGCTCCAGCCCGCCCGTGAACGGCCGTCTCCACGACTTGATCCTCCACCTTCATTTCCGCGAATACGGTCTGAACCTCCGGGGCGACTTTCCCCGGTGAGCCGCCGGTCAGTTCACGTCGGGAGCCGAAGGCGACACCGGTCAACGATGGACGGTGCCAACACTGGACCACCGCGACGTCGGCGTCACTCGCTTCAGCCGCTCGGAGCGCCCACCTGAGTGCGGACAGGCCCTCCGGCGACCCGTCGATAGCGACGACGATCGACGGCTTGACATTCTCGGTCATTGCGCACTCCCTGGTAGACAAGCAACCTGGCCGCCAGGATGTCTGTACGGCTTGTGATTGCACCGTAGGAATTCATCGCGCCCGATCGCAGAGTCCAAAGGCACGAAAATGATGGCGGTGGGCCCCCCAACTGCCGGTGCCCGGACGCCGAAGGTCACAGAGGCCAAGGACTTTCGCCCCCGACGCCCGACTGGTGTGACCGAGCCCTCGGTGACGGGGTAACGATCTGAAATGGCATCCCCCAGCCGGGTACCGGTAACGGTCGCCCAGGCCGGGACGGACCCTCGGGCGGCGGATCGAACCACACACCAACGCTGCCCTTTTCGGACTCCTGGTCTGCCGGCGTGACCCGTCGCCCGGTCGGCGTCACGGATCGAGAAGTCGGTTGGCGACCTGACGTAGCTCGTGGCCCGGTCAGGCCCGATGAAATCCGATGGTGAGGTTTTGACCGGTCACGCGTCTAGTTCAGTGAGGGACCGCGACGGGCCAGCAACACGAGGAGCCGGTATGAGTTCTGCCAGACCACCACAGACGCGACCAACCGAGATGGTTCTCGCCGAGACCGAGCCGGCAACGGGTGCCGCAAAGCTCCACCGCGAGCACTATGTGTCCTTGGTACGGATGGCAGCGTTGATGACCGACAGCAGGTCGCTGGCCGAGGAGATAGTCCAGGATGCCTTCGCCGAGTTCATCGCCAGATCGTCACAGGTGCAGCCGGTCGCGGCGCTCGGTTACCTCCGGAAATCGGTCGCCAACCGGGCCAGGTCAGCGTTACGACGGCGGCGTACCGCCCGCAACTATCGACCATCCCCACGCGGGCCAGCGGCCGCGGCGGATGAAACGGTCTTGCGAGCGGCCGGGTTCGATCTGATACTCCGCGCGGTCGCCGACCTGCCGATCCGGCAGAGGCAGGTGATGGTGCTGCGTTACTACAGCGGGGCATCGATCAGCGAAACCGCTGCGGCACTGGGAATCAGCACTGCAGCAGTGACCACGTCCACCCATCGGGCGCTGCGCGCCCTCGCACCGTTGAAGGATGATCTGCGATGACCGACGAGATCCTGATCGCCCAGGTACAGCGAGCGTTCGTCGCCGCTGCCAACCAGGTCCATGTGAACACCCCGGTCGGTGTTGTAGCCCCAGCTGCGGGGGGCGGTCGGAAACCGTCCGGACGGTGGGCCAGCGCGCAGCGGTGGTCGCTGCCGGCTGCAGCAGCAGCGGCAGTGGTCATGCTCCTTGCGACCGGGGTGTTCTTCTGGCATCAGAATCAAAAGGTGGCCACAGCCACCCAGGTCAGCATCAGCGGGAATGTAGCGGACGTCGGAGGTATCCGCTTTCCCGTTCCGCCCGGCTGGGATGTCGCCGTGACCAAATCCGACGCCAACGCTGTTCATGTCTGCGTTGCAATCACTCTCACACCAGAGTGCGACGGTGTCCAGATGGATATTGCCGTGCCAGGTTGGTTCGGCAACACCGTCGTTCTCTCAACCGGCACGCTCCCGATGTTCGACCAGTGCCCCGCGGGCGTCACCGGCGGCCACATCGTCATGACCGATGACCACAACCCGATCGAGGTGGCCGGCCGCCCCGGCAATCACTACTGGGGATACTGCGGGAACAGCTCCGCTGTCAGCCATCTGTGGCAGCTGGACGACCTCTCCCTGCTGATCTACTCACCGCCAGGCCGATACGCCGCACAGATCTCCGCGATCGTCGCCGGCCTGAACCTCACGCAGTGGGCCCACCACCAGGGTCCTCAGGCCGCGTTCTTCACCAGCGGTTCGACAGCCACGCCCACCAGCTGACCGCTTCTCACCTTGATCACATCCCAAGTCGGCATTGACATCACGGGTATCCCGATAACAATCGCCCGGCCGTCGCGCCGTTCCGAAAGCCGTACCCTCTGCGGCGACGATCTGACCCCCGCCGCCCGTGGTGACGACCAAGATCGCCATCGTCCCGGTCGCGAAATCGCCCACTGGGGTAGGGCGTGCGGTACTTGCTCCAGAGCCAAAGGAGCCGGTTCGCGGCGCAGCCGGTGGGGACCGTCCGTAGGCTAGGCGGGTGAACCGCGCTGATCGGCTCTACGCGATCGTCGAGGAGTTGCGCGCGGTCTCCCCCCGGCAGCGCACGGCGGCCTGGCTGGCGCGGCGCTTGGACATCAGCGCCCGCACTGTCGAGCGCGACCTGAAGGCCCTGCGCGAGTCGGGTGTGGCGATCCGCGGCGGCGTCGGTCGAACGGGCGGCTACTTCCTGGACCGAGAGCGCACACTGCCGCCGGTGACGCTCACGGTGGCCGAGGCGGTCGCGATCAGCGTGGCGTTGCGGTCGGCCGAGTCCAGCCCGTTCGCGGCGGCGGCGCGGGTCGCCGCTCTCAAGGTGCTCGCTGTGCTGCCGGCCGACGTACGGCATCGGGAGGAGGCGCTCGTGGCGCGGGTGCACACGTTGCGGGACGAACCGGCCGGAGCAGCCGCCGCGATCAAGGACACGGTGGGGCAGGCGGTCGCTACAAATCGCGTGGTGCATCTGACATACGTCCCCAGCGACGGTTCGATGACCGAACGCGATGTCGAGCCGCTGGGCTTCCTCTGGGGCGCGACCGGCTGGTATCTGGTCGGGTGGTGCCGGCTACGTGACGCGGTACGGGGATTCCATCTCGCCCGCATCGCGACGGCCACGCTGACCGACGAGCACGTGCCGCTGCGTGAGGTCGCACTTGCCGACGAGTTCGACCGGATCGGCGCCACCCCGATGGGCACCTGACAGCCACAGATGTGAGCCCAAACACCGACACGACGTTGTCGCCACCGGGCGGCATTGTCGACGTCATGGACATCAACGAAATCAGCGAAGCCACGACCAAGTGGTGCCGGATGTGGAGTGAGGACCCCACGCTGGCCCACGACCTCATGACCGACGACTGCCGGCAGTGGTCGGGGTCGACGGCCGCCCTCGACATGGTGGTGGGGCCGGTGCAACAGGAGCAGTTCGTCACCGCGTATCGCGCGCAGCACGTGAACGGGTTCGCGGCACGCACGATCGTCGCCGATAGCGAAATGTTCGGTTATCTGTGGGACGTCACGCTTCCCGCCGGGACGGTGAAAACCGGTATCGATGTCAATGTGTTGCGGGGCAGGCTGATTCGGGAGAATTGGACGTTTGTCACCGACTCCCGCCGGAGCGGGCCCGATCCTGCGCCCGGCGATCGGATCAGCCAGGACTCGTTCCTGACGCTGGTGAGGGAGTGGGCCGGCGAACGCGGGTATGCAGTGCACCGGCGGCCGGTGCTCGACCCCGCGAACGGGCGGGCAGCGTTGCTGCGTACGTCGATGACCGCCGACGGTGCTCAGGTCGGCGGTGTCGACCTACTCACCGTTCGCGACGGGAAGGTTGAGCCGTTCTGGTCTGTCACGGGGACGCGCGCGTTCTGCTACTGAGCACGAGGCAAGTACATTGGCTCAGCCCCGTATTGCAACTCGCCGATCGTCACCGCCGATATCGCGACCCCTTCCATAGACGATCTTTGCGGGCAGTTCCGGCGGGAGTGGGCATTTGTTGGTGCGCTTACATACCGTCGGTTATGGACGGTCCGGTCGGTCGGTCGCGTCGAGAACGACACGAATGAACCAGGCCTCCCACTGGTCCGGGGACCATCCGCGATCGGCGAGTGTGAACCACATCATCCGCGAGCCGAGGGCCCAGACTTCATCCACGAGATCCGTGGGCGGGATGTGACCGCCCAGCACGAGACTGCAGGCGTTGGCGAACTCGTCATGTCGGCGCTGCTCCATCCGTATCTGGACCGGGGCGGCCTCCGGGGTGCTCACAGCGGCGTCGTCCAGGACCCGCTGGATCGAGGCCGACCGCTCATGGGCGCTGCGCAGCCAGCGTCCCGCGGTGGCCACTCGCTGGGGGAGCGTGCCTTTCCCCATCGCCTGGTAATCGCTGCGGTTCCGGACCGGTATATCGGACAGCGCCGCGTCGATGCAGGCGATCAGCAGGTCGAGCTTGGTGTCGAAATGCAGATACACGGTAGGGCGGGCCAGTCCCGCCGCCGCCGCGACCTGCGTCATTGTCGTCACCGTCCAGCCCTGTTGCAGGAACAGCTCGTGGGCCGCGGCCACCAGCCGGCGGCGATTCTCGACGGCTCGTTCGGCCCGGACGGACGATTGGTAGCGGCGCGGCACACCGTCCAGTCTACTCAAATCAGTGGACTGTCCGTACATTCAAATGATGCGCGCCACCGGGTACGGGGCCAGGCAGCTTGCCGGTTATCGCGGCGGCTCAGCCGAGGTTGTTGATGCCGAGGGAGAAGTTGAATCCCACTCCGTTGCGGGCCAAGCCCATTTCCAGCAGGCCCGCTCCCTCCAGCCAGTGGGCCATGCTCAGGTCGCCGGTGTCCCGTGGGCGCAGTCCGATGCTTTGGATGAACGTTGACACGCTCGCTTTGGCTTGCGCATCGTCGCCGGCCATGAACACGTCCGCCGGGCCGCCTTGGGCCAGGACGTGGCGGAAGAGGGTGTTGAACGCTTTCACGACATGGGCGCTGGCTGGTGCGGCCTCGGCCACCATTTGGGCAATGGACGTGTTGTGAGGGACGGCCAGCCCGGTGCCGGTGGCGTCGAAGGGGTTGGTGATATCGATGATGATCTTTCCGGCCAGCGCGTCCCCGAATTCGCGAACGGCCGGCACGGCGCTGTCGAACAGCACTGCGAGGATGACGATGTCGCCGGACGGGGCGGCACCGAATGTCCCGGCCGTGGCGCCGCCGCCGAGCGTCTTGGCCAGGGCCGCGGATTTGCCCGCGTCGCGGCCGATCACCTCGACAGCGTTGCCGCCCGCGATTGCCAGGGTGCCGATGGCGCCCGCCATGTTCCCCGAGCCGATGATGCTGATGCTGCTCATGATGTGTCCTCTGTTCCCTGATTGATGAGCACACCAGGAACATCTCTGGTGTTAAGTACACTGACCTGTATTTATAAGGTAGCGGGTGGCCGACCGATACGCAAATTATGTCTACCGATCGGTACCCAACTGGCTATGCTGGAGGCATGGATGAGTTGGAGAAGGGCCCAACGGGCCGCCGTCGCGGCAGGGGCGCACGCGAGCGCATTCTCGGCGCTTCAGCGCAACTGTTTCGCAGTCAGGGCATCAATCGCACCGGGATGGACCAGCTCGCCGCGGTGGCCCAGGTCTCCAAGCGCACGGCCTACCAGCACTTCAGCAGCAAGGACGAACTAATCGCCGAATACCTGCGCCGATTCGATCCCGACGTGATGGCCGACGTGTTCGACCGCGCCGACCTCACGCCCCGCGAACGACTCCTCGCTGCCTTCAAGGCGCCTGCGTCCGGGACAGCGGAAATCACACCCCTGTGCCCTTTCATAGGTGCGGCCGTCGAAATGCACGACCCGGGGCACCCCGCATCCCAATACGCACGCGACTATAAGATAGCTATCGCCGCGCGGCTCGCGGAAACCGCCCGCGAAGCCGGCGCCACCAACCCGGACCAGCTCGGCGAACAACTGGCACTGCTCCTCGATGGCGCCTCGGCCCGCACCCAAGTCCTCAACACCGGATCCTTCCCCACCGCCGCCGCCATCGCCGCCGTCCTCATCGACAACGCGATCCCCGCGACAGCCCGGCCTTGACTGCGGAAGTACGAGTTGCCCGCCTGAGTCGACCCGGTTGGACGAGGTCGAGCGGACCGGTCAGGATTCGAGAAGCGGCCAGCACCGGGTGGCACTTACCGTCAGCCTGAGGCCGGGAACCGTCCCGCCGAATCCTGGAGGAGCGACATGAATCCCACCATCCGCAGTCTCGTGATCCCCGTGTCCGACCTGGGTGCCGCGAAGGCCATCTATTCCGCGCTGCTTGGTGCGCCGCATACGGATCAGCCCTATTACGTCGGTTACAACGTCGACGGCTTCGAGGTCGCCCTCAATCCCGGCGACGCATCCGGCGGACCAGTTGCCTTCGCCGATGTCGAGGATCTCGACGGGGCCCGCACGACGCTGCTTGCCGCTGGCGCCATCGAGCGTGACGCTCCACGTCAAGTCGCCCCAGGGGCCAGAATGTGCGTGCTGGTCGACGCCGACGGCAATCCGATCGGACTGCGCGGCCGGTAGCCGTCTGCGGAGTCCGGGGCCTCGTCGCCGTCCGTCGGGAGGGTAAGGCATCGTCACTGGCCGCCAGGCCGCGCATCCCATTTGCCGATGGTCGGGCGGACCACGACGCGGCAAGGCTGTGCCAGTACCGGACGTCGGAGCTGAGCTCACCAAAGGATCCGGCCGGGGTTGCTATCAGCGACACCGCATCCGGGTCCTCGGGCGGGATCGTCGGTTTCGGACCTCCCGGCCTGGTGGCCTATCAGCTCCATGTGCATGTTCGGCCGTAGCTGTTGAACCGGCGACGCAGTCGCAACGCCATGGAGAAGAGCACTCCGGTGGAACAGGCCTGCGTTTCGACCAGGAACAGCGCGGCGTCGGGTCCGCGGCCGAGCACGGTGTGCACTGGCGCGCTGTGCGGCATCTCGTCGTCCGGCGGCCTCGGCGGATGCCACCGAGGTTGCCGTGCCTGCGTAAGCGGTGGAGGTTCAGACATTGGCCCAATATGAACCTACTGGGCAGAGCCATCCACGCCACTAGCCGCAGACCGAGCTCCAAGAGCCCCTCGAGTCCGGCCGACCGGACGAGCCCGGGCGGCCGCACGGAGTTTCGTCGCTATTTGGGTGTAGCGACCGACGGGCACCAGGTGCACGCCGTCGAACGCACCGGAATCGCGGATCCGGGCGACCATGTCCGCAGCCAGATCGACCCCGGCATCACGATCGCTTTCCAGCGCCGAGATCAAAGACGGCGGCACGTTGATCTGCGGGAGGTCGGCCGAGATGCGACGCGCCATGTCGGCGCTGGCCATCACCATCACCCCGGCCAGCAGCCGACCCGGAACCTCCACTGTGGCCCGCCACTCGAGCAGCGCATCGACGTCGTAGTTGATCTGGACCAACAAGAAGTCGGCGGCCTGCTTCCAAGCCGGCACCGACCCCCCGCACCGCACGGTCGCGCCGACCTGGAAATCCCGCTCGGCGTAGGCGCGGGCCTCATCGATCATTTTCCGGACAGACAGATCGGTGGACCGGGTTCCGACGGTCGGCTCATCCCCATGTACGAACAGGAACTCGTTGACGCCGTACGCGGCGGCGGTCAGAAGATCCCGCCGGAAGCCCAGCAGATTGCGGTCGCGGCTGTTGACGCAGGCGACGGCCGCCCCGCCAAGGGCTGCCACCTCCTGGGCCACCGCGATGCTCGAGACGGTGGCGCGGCCGAGGTGGTTGTCGGGGACCAGGAACCGGTCGACGGCGCCGGTGAGCACCGCGATCTGCCGGCGTACGCGGGTGAGATCAGGACCGGTGGCCGGTTCGATCTCGCAAAGAACCTCGAAGGCGGCAGGACTCAACGCTTGGGCCGAGAATCAAAGCTGCCGCTGCCCGTTCGCAGTGATCTCACCGCACACACCATGCCCATTCGGGAGACGGTAGGCGATCGTCCGTTCAGCGCGGGCCACCGATTCCGCTCGCTACAGTCATCAAGTCTCGCAACGGCGCAAGAGCAAATCCAGCGCACGCTGCGGCCCCGGCAGCTCGTGTCGCTAACCGCTCTTCGGTCCAGACCGACAATGTCTTCGCTGGTCTCTTCTCGGGGCGCCCAGTCGTCGGTGCCGCGCGTGTGCTCATCGTCCCATCGGACCAACGGTTCGGCGAAGGGACGATCGAACACTTCACCGAAGTATCGGGCGTCCGAGATCGCGTTGTGCTTCACCAAGCCCAGAGGGTTCGTCCCCGTCATCGTCAGGGACGGCGGATGTCGTAATCCGACAGCCCGTCCAATTTCCAGACCAGCACTACGATGCTGCGCTTTTCGGCAAGCGCCTCATAGGTCGGGGCCGACAGCAGAACATAGGCCGCCCGGCCCCGGTCGGTGATGACGATCGGACCGTGATCGGCCGCCCGCTTCGGTGCGCATCGACCAGAGCTCGCGGAGCGCGAGCATCAGGTTTTGGCGCGGCAATTGACGCCTCTGCCCTCGACCAACTCCGCCCGAGCACTTCGAAGACCCCGCCAAACAGCCACAGGATCTGATCGTGACGATCTTGAGCGACCGAGCAGATGAACCGTCGATTGAAGCCGTTCTTGTTGCCTCGCCATCTCTTCCAGCCCTCCCGCTCTTGGGCCGGGCCGGCGGGCGTTGAGTCGTGATGGCGGTCGCACCCAACTTCCTCGTTCTTGGGAATGCTGATTTCTGGCAACTGGCTGATCATGGGGGAATACACCATTCGGTAGCCGGCAACAACCTGGGCTGTTGCGCCACTGCGTTGGTGGCCGCGGCTGCAGTGAGCAATTCCTTGTCGGCGGCTGATTCGATGGGAGGGTGACCGCGTGGCTTGCGAACACTTTCTGCCCGGAGTTGCCGGGGCGCCTCGGCGACCCACCGCCCGCGGCGCCCGGTTTCGATGGTTGTTGGCCGGGCTGCTGTCATCTGAGCCGAGTTGTGAGGTGGTGTGGTGATCCGTCGGGAAGCCCTGCGGGAGTACGCGAGCGGTTCGTTGTGGATGTGGCCCAGCGTGGCTGGGTTACTGGCTCTGGCGGCGGGGTGGTCGGTGTCGCTGATACGGGTTCCGCCCGGGTCGGTGTTTTCGCCGCTGGCCTTCGCGGGAACATCCGACGACGCCCGGAACCTGCTGACCACGATCACCAGCACCGTTGTCACCGTCATCGCCCTGGTGCTGGGATTGACGGTGGTGGCGTTACAGCTGTCCTCCACCCAGTTTTCGCCGCGATTGCTGCGGAACTTCATCCGGGACCGGCCCAACCAGGTCGCGTTGAGCGTGTTCGTGGGGACGGTCGCGTACTCCGCCGCCGGCCTGTATACCGTCGGGTCAGCCGGGAAATCAGGCACCCAGGACTTTCCCCGGCTGGCGGTGAGCGGCGCCATCGTGCTGCTGTTCGCGAGCCTGGCGATGGTGGTGTTCTTCGCCGACCATGTGATGCATTCCATCCAGATCGATGCGATCACCAAACAAGTGGAACTTGCGACACTGGCGGTGGTCGTCGACCGGTTGGGCACAGTCCAGGACTCGCCGCCGGTCCCGGACCGGGCCGTACCGGTGCCGGCGGTCCACTCCGGGTACGTCCAGGTCGTGCACCCGTCCAAGTTGCTGCCGCTGGCCAGCCGCGATTGCACGTATCTGCGGTTGTGCAAGCGGGTCGGTGAGCACGTTGTCGCCGGCACCCCGCTGGCCTGGATCTGGCACGCCGATCCCGAGGGCGATACGCCCGATCCGGCGTTGTTCAGGCTGGCGGTGGACCGAGCGATACAGATTGGCTTCGAGCGCACCCTGGATCAGGACGCCGCGTTCGGCATCCGGCAGCTTGTCGACGTCGCGTGCAAAGCATTGTCCCCGGCGGTGAACGACCCTTACACCGCCATCCAATCCATCGACCATCTGTCGGTGATCTTCTGCGCGTTGGCCCGCCGGCCGCTTGGCGACTACCTGGTCCGCGACACCCGGCAACGAGCGGCGATCATCATCCCCGGCCGCCGGTTCGGGGACTACCTCTCGACCATGTGCGGGCTGATTCGCCGTTACGGGGCGAAAGAACCCACCGTGTCGGTGGCATTGATTCGCCTCTTGGCCAATTGCGCCGCGGTCGTTCAGGACGACCCGGACCGCTGGCAGGCCATCGCCGAACAAGCCGAACTCGTCCTGGCCGACGCCACCCGCGAGGTCGCCCAGCCCCGCGACCTCACCGGCGTCCAGGCCGCCGAGCAGGATTTGCAACAGAACCTGCATCGGCACCTCCAGCCACCACCGGCGGATCTGCGGGGCGATCCCCAGTAACTGCCGCACAGCAGGTGAGCCCTTCACGCGTCTACGATGTGCCGCCGCGGTTTTCGGCCGATGGCCTGCGGACTCTGATTTCATTCGACGGTCGCTGGCGGCGCGAACCATCGCATCGATGGGTCGCAACTTCGTCGAGGCTGGCTTCGATCTCACGGTGGCGGACTACGTGACCCCGCGCTCGTTGTCGGTCTATCGCGCCGAGCTTCCCGACTGCTTCGTCGTGCACCTGCGGATCTCATTGCAGGGCGCGCGTGCACGGGCTGCTACACGAAGAATTTACTTGACCGACGAAGAGTTCGACCAGCTGCACGAGATGATCGCGCTACCCCCAGAGGTCGACCTCGTGCTCGACGTAGACGGTCTGGCGCAACACGAGCAACTTGGGGCCCTACGAACATTGTGGCACAAGGCCTCCACGAGTGCCCTTTAGCCGATCGTCCTACGGGACCAGCAATGACCGACAGCACACTATGGGAATGCTGCCGGTGTGCTGGGCACGTCGGGCGGTTTCCCGCCACGCGTCGAAGACGTCTTGGCACCGTGATCGACAAGTTGTACGGCGCAGTGCCAGTCCCAGCGGCGCTCACGACGTTGTTTCCACCTTCAGGATAGAGCGGGGGTGGGGGCTTGTGGCAAGGACCGGGCGGTGTGGTGGACTCGCTCGTCCATCCGGCTAGACAGAAGGATGTCAGGTGTCCCGACCGCTCGATGAGAGTCCGTTCTTCCATGGCACGATCGCCGATCTGAGCGTGGGTGAGTTCCTCACGGCAGGCCGCCCGTCGAACTACCGTCCCGAGATCGTGATGAACCACATTTACTTCACCGCGGTTATTGATGGAGCCGGCCTCGCTGCGGAGATCGCTGCAGAACTCGCAGAGGGTGAAGCTATTCCGAGGGTGTATGCGGTAGAGCCAACCGGGGCGTTCGAGAACGACCCGAACGTGACCGACAAGAAGTTCCCAGGTAATCCCACTCGGTCGTACCGCAGTAGCGCCCCACTGAGGGTCGTCGCCGAGATCACCGAGTGGACGCGACTGACACCCGAACAGCTGCAGACATGGCGGGAGCGACTGTCGGCCCTTCTGTCATGCAAACGCGGCGAGATCATCAATTGAGGTGCGCACGAATCAAAAGTTTGGTGCGCCACCGTCCACGCCGGTTCCGGATCGATGCCCGGTCAGCGATCGGCATGTGGACGACCTGGCGATGCACAACGCACCGTTTCGCATCGAAGTGGCAAGAATAAGTTGATGACGAAAGCCATCACCGGGCGCCTGGACGAAGCCGGTATCAAGGACGAGATGCTCAAGAGATCGCGCTCGATCGGGGGCGAGGAGAACGACGCCTGCCGGGCCAAGTGCCTGGTCCGGTCGGTAAGACCGTCCTCTGCCGCCGGTGGCCGAGATCGCGCGATTGTCTTTTGCGGCCATCGGCTTGCGGTGTGGTGCGTCGTGCTGGGCAATGTTGCGGGTTCTACGATCGGTATCAGCGCGGCTGGTGTGGACGGGCCACATTGCCAGATCGTGCTCGGCCGCAAGGGGTGACCACGATGGGCTTCTACTCCCGACACATCGTCCCGCGCATCATCGACAAGGCCTGCGGCACGAAAGCCGGCTACCCGCTGCGCGAGCGGATTTGCGCCGGCCTGTCCGGCGAAGTCATCGAAGTGGGCTTCGGCTCGGGCAGCAACATTGCCTTTTATCCTGCGACAGTGCGCAGAGTGACAGCGGTCGAACCGTCTGACCTCGCGTGGCGCCTGGCCACCCAACGGATCGCGGCGAGCGCCGTCCCCATCGAGCGAGCGGGTCTGGACGGGCAGTGCTTGCCCTTCGACGACGCGAGCTTCGACGCCGCGTTGTCGACCTGGACGATGTGCACGATCCCGGACGCTGTGGCCGCTCTGCACGAACTGCGACGGGTGCTCAAGCCGGGCGCGCCGCTGCACTTCCTCGAGCACGGACTCGCCCCCGATGCCAAGGTGCAACGCTGGCAGCACCGCCTGGACTCGTTGCAGGGCCGGTTGTTCGCCGGCTGCAGCCTGAGCCGGCCGATCGTCGACCTGGTGACCCAGGCCGGCTTCACGATCAACGAGGTCGACTTGTTCTACGAGGACGACACGCCAAAGTTCCTCGGCGCCGATTACCTGGGCGTTGCCACCTGATCGGCATCGCTGCCCGCTGACCGATCCCTCTGCCGACGGCCTGGCAGTCGAGTGTCGACTACTGGAACGACAGCGCAATAATTGGCCGCGATCCGGACTCGATCCGGCGCCGGTTCACAAAGGCAGCCGCCTGTAGTCCCGCGTATTGATCGGGGCAGCGCAGGGCGAATGCTTGATACGTCGCCCAACTGGAGCGTGAGGGCGTCCCTATTCGACGGTGATCCAGGCCATGCCGTCGTCTTCCCGAGCTGTCCCAGTCGTAGATCTGCCACACAGGGACGTCGACGATAGGCACCATCGGAATTTACTGCTACAGCCGGAACGCAGGTCCCCGGCGGACCATCGCAGGCCACAATCTCAGTTTCCGCAGTCCTCCCGTCTCATCTCGCTCACGAATCGTCTAACGGGATGGCGTTTGCGGTGCGTCCGCCGTTCCTCGCGGGACGATCCAATGCATGGGTTGACCTGTCACCGAAGCGATCAGGTCGTACTCCTGGTCGTAGTGCAGCATGGTCACACGGTGTCGCTCGGCCGTGGCGGCGATCAGCAGGTCTGGTAGTGCTGCGCCCCGATGTCCGCTCGTCGTGGCGAGCGCAGCCTGGATCTCCAGAGCGCGTTCCAACACCTGATCCGGCATTGCTAGCTGCTCGAAACCATCGTGCAGCTGTCGTTGACGGCGCACGTAGTCATCTGGGCTCCGCGCCGAGAACAGCACTTCGAGTTCGACCATTCCACAAGTCGCCACCTGGCCGGCCTCGATGAGAGGGGAGAGCGCTGCGTCAACTGTGGGACTGTCAAGGCGTGACAACGCGCTGGTGTCGGCCAGATACCGCGCTACCGCCGCCACGCGCGGTCCATCACGGTGTCGTCTGTGGCGTCGGCCAGGGCCCCAGCTCGAGCATCGTCCAGGAACTGCCGGCGTGCGTCGAGCGCGACCACCTGGGCAAGCGCGGCGTTGACGGTGTCCTTCTTCGTGCGGGTACCGAGCAGTACACGGGCGCGTTCGAGGAGCTCGTCGTCGGTGTCGATCAAGGTACGAGTCATTGGCATCTCCTCGGTCGCGACTGGATATCAACAAAGTACCTGATTTGATATCCGCCGTGTCCGGTCAGTGATGGCTGACGGGACCATGACCGGCGAAACGAAGGCCGAGCCAGTCATTCAGCTGATCCGTTACGGCTGCAAACACACCATGGTCGACATCATGCTTGTCACGGGTTCGGCCGGCGGGTGGGGCAGGGGCCTGGTTGTGTCGGCGCCGGAGATTGAGCTGACAGGCAGAAGGTACGTTCGCAAAGTTGGAACGTGCTTACCATTTTTCCTCACCCGGCGGAGAATGACGAACGGGTTCACCCATCGCAGCCTGATCGCGGTCAGCTCCGCAGATGAGGCGACCCCGGCACGGACGACGTGACCGTTGTCCAGACAGCGCACACCAGCGGCACGGGTCGAGGGTGACCCTGTTTCCGATCTCGGCGATGGCCTTCAAGGGAGCAGCGTTCCAACAGGGTAGTTCGGCATGTACCGAGGGCAACGCCGTACTATCGTTGCCGCAAGATCGATCCCGGCGGAGCCTCACCCGCAACCGGTTTCCCGCGACAGAAGGAGCCCCCAGTGGCTTTTCCAGGCCTGCAGCATGTTGCCATCACGGTCTCGGACCTTGGCAGCAGCACCCAGTGGTACTCATCGCTCTTCGGAGCCGAACCCGTGCTGGACGAAGACGAGGAGTCGGGCACGTTTCATCACACAGTTTTCGTGCTCGACGGTGGCATGTTGTTCGGACTGCACACCCACATGGGCGCCGAGACCAAGGACTCGGCCGACGAGCGGCGAACAGGCTTGGACCACATCAGCTTCGCACTCAATGGCACCAGCGAACTCCAGCAGTGGGGGCACCGGCTGGACGAGCTCGGAATCGCCCACGGCGGCATCAAGACAGCGCACTACGGCAGCGGGATCTCTTTCCGCGACCCCGACAACATCGCTCTAGAATTCTTCATCGCACCGGGCACTTGAGGTTTGACACTCCCGGCGGGACGTGCCCGGATCGAACCTCCGGGCGTTCCCGACGCCGGCGGCGCTGGCGTCCGCGACGCCCGTCGAATTACAATCGGCTATCGGCGTGACCCACAGCAGAGCGAGGACTCTGCGCGCCCTGGCCATCGCCTGCCGGGACCACCTGACGATCGATCCCGCAGCCGAACGCGGACCGCTACTACGAGAGCTGTTGGCGCTGCCCGGTATCGGGCCCTGGACTGCCGAATACCTAGCCGTCCGCGCGCTCGGCAATCGTGACGCATTCCCTGCCGAGGACCTTGTCCTCCGGCGGGCGTTGGGCCTCAGGACGGCCGCGCAAGCCCGCGCTGCTGCGGCAAACTGGTCGCCCTACCGCGCCTACGCTCTGTTTCACCTCTGGGCAGCCGCCCTCAACATCTGACCTGTTCCGTACCGGAAGGGCCATCGTCGGTCGACCCGGTCCCGACCAAAGATGCGGCAACCGGCAGGACGGCCGGTCCGGTTTCCGGGTAGGGGTAGCGCCTCGTGATTCGGAGTGAGTCATCAGGGGAATGGTGGATAGAACCCGTCACGTCGATCTCCGCTCAGGTTTCGCAGGCGATGCCGTCGTGGTCGCGATCCAGGCCGGCGCGGTAGCCGGGTTGCCCGCTCCGTAGAGGTGCCTTGCCGGCGGCTTTGACGGCGGTGCAGTTCTGATAGTAAAGGTCGTCGGCTGGTGTTGTTGCTGGCGCTGGCGTGGTCACCGGCTCGGTGGGTGTCGCCCTGATGCTGGCGCTGTGGGCGGTCGGCTGCGTGGCGGCGGTTCGCGGTTGGGTGACGGGTCCGGCCGTGACTGCCGAACCGGGTTGGCAGTGTGACAATTGCTGCTGCATTACCGCTTTCTCGGCGGCAGTGACCCACAGTTGGTAGCTCGCTTTGACCTGGATTTGCCGGGCCAGGTAGGTGCAGCGATAGCTCTTGTTCGGCGGCAGCCATGATGCGGCGTCGCTGTCGCCTTTCGCCTGGTTGGTGGTGCCGTCAACGGCTTGTAGGTTCCGGGGGTCGTTGGCCAGGTCGGTCCGCCGGTCGGTGGAAAGTTGTTGGGCGCCGGTCTGCCACGCGTCGCCCAGGGCGACGACGTGGTCGATCTGCACTGCGGTGGAGGTGCTGATTCCGCGGGTGAAGGCAATCGTGGTGGCGGTGTAGGCGTCATGGAGGGTGCCGGACAGGACGGTGCAGCCGTTGCTGTCCGCTTTGATGACCAGGGTGGTGAGGTCGCGGCGGAGGATGTCGTTGCGGGTGTCGCAGCCGTTGTGGCCGTCGGCGGCGGTGTTGTCATCCGTCCATGCGTCACCGAATTGGGCTCGGCTGTACCCGGTCATCGGTGCGCGGCCTTTGATGGGTAACGAGGCGAGTAACCCGAGCGCGGTGGATGTGCCGGCAGGCCCCGAGGCGGTTGGCGGTGTACTCGCGGATGGTGTCGTTGATACGCGCGGGGTTGGTGGCGATTGTTCGCCGCTGCCGGGCATCGGTGGGCTGGCGTTGGCTGTGGTCGTCGTAGCGGTGTAGCTGGGTTGGCTGCTCGTCGGCATTGACGAGGACATCGATGTCGTGATGACCGGAACGGCCGCAATGCTGGTACTGCCCGTCGGTGCGGCCGGGGTTGCGGCACCGCAGCCGGTCATGAGACAGAAAGCCCCGGCGAGAATGGTCCGGGTCAGCCAGACTCTGAGCAAGCACATGCCCCCTTTGAAGAAATCAGAAACACGTTTCAACAGTACGTCCGGATTTCACCGGTCGGGGCCAGGTCACCCGGCCGTGTCGCAACTTCCCGGACCGATCAATGCCGACCTCGGTACTAGTACCAAGGTGCGATAGCGCCGGCTCGTATCGCCCGACAAGCTCAGGGCAAGGCTCCGACGAGATCGACATCGACGAGGGCCGCAGGTATCACCACTACTGGCCTCTAGGAGAAGTCATGACACTCAAGCTGGGTCTACGCGCTGCCGCACTGGCAGCCTGCGTGTCTTTCGGCCTCATCGGTCAGGCGGTACTCGCCGCCCCAGCGGGAGCCGTGACCGCCGTCAAAGCCGAGCTGAAGAACGGCCAGCTGCGAATCGAAGGACAAAGCGCCCCTGGGGTGTTCGTCATCGCCAATTCCACCACAAGTAGAGCGGGCATCCGAGCAGACCTCAACGGGCAGTACAACATTCAGGACAGCAACTTCACGGCTCCGGACTGCGCGGTCACCATCACGGACGGCCGCACGCCGGCCGCCACCGTCACTCTCGCCGGCTGCACGCCATCCGTCACCCCGGTACCGCCGATCCCGGCGCCGCCCACGGGTAGCTGCATCATCACCCCGCTGCCACCGATCACTCTGACCGCTGGAACATCGACCGCTCTCAACTTCCAGACCTCCGGGTGCAACACCACGTTCAACAGCGGCGCCACCCCCACTCCGGTGCAGTGGACGGTCGCGGCGGGCAGCATTCCCACCGGGATGACCGGCCCCAACTCACAGGGGACCACGGCCGGAAATGTCATCGGCACGCCCAGCGTTCCCGGGACCTATCGGTTCACCCTGGAGGTGGCGGACCAGATCGGCGCCACCGATCAGGCAAATGTCATGGTCACAGTTGCGTAATAGCACGTGACACTACCTGTCCTACCGGGTCAATATCGGCCAAAGCTCCGTGGAGGGCAATTCGCCGGGCCGCCTTTAATATCAGTTTGTACTACCCAGTTTTAGGGCTGGTGCAGGGTGCTTCGATGCGGAATCCTCAAGATCGAGTCCGGCGTGGCTCCCACGAGAAGGGCGATGCTGTGATCAGGGTCTTGGTGGTCGACGACCACGCGCTCATGCGGGCCGGTGTGGCGGCGCTCCTGAACGGCGCCAGTGGAATGCAGGTGGTGGGCGAATGCTCCGACGGAGAGCAAGTGTGCGACACCGCTGCGGCGGTTCGGCCAGATGTGGTGCTGATGGATGTGGTGATGCCGGTGTTGTCGGGCATCGATGCCACGATGGACCTGCTGGCCACCCAGCCGGATGTCCGGGTGCTGTTCTTGACCGGCTCGCTGACCATGCCGACGATCATTCGAGCCGTCCAGGTCGGTGCGTCGGGATTCTTGCTCAAGGGAAGTCCGGACGGGTTGGTCGATGCGGTACGGACAGTGGCGGCCGGCGGTGCCGTGTGGCCGGCCGAGCTGCCGTGCTTCCGGCCGGCGGAGCCAGACGCGTCGGAGCGAAGCAAGTACTGATCGCCACCTTGACGGCGGTCAGTATGGTGTCGAGACAGCGGTCGAACGACGCACCGACACCCACCTGGATTCCGACGATTGAAATCCGAATTCCCGTGCTCGCTTTCGGTGACCGCGTCCATGGAAATAGTGACGGACTTCTCGTAATTTCACGATGATTTGTCGGCTTTCCCCCGGCATTGGGGGTACGAGTACCCCCCGCGCGGGGCTTCCGACTCAGCGGTGATTAGCCCATTGTTGCTCCCGACACCATCTTCGGAGGCAACATTGACACGTTCACGCAGTAATCGCCCACCGTGGGTGACCATGGTGACAGCTCCTACACCCGCTCGAGGTTCGCCGCCGACATCGAGACGTTGCGGCTATCCGTAAGGGTCAATCACCTGGGGGTCGCCGGCTCCCGGTTGTGGTCTTTCGCCCACCGCACAACGCGACACCAATAAAAAAGCAACGATCTCTCCCGGAAGCCGGGAACACTGCCCGCAGTTACCTGGCAGCTCACCGCTCCGGGTCGGGTTCAACAAAAGCAATCGATCAGCGCACCCGGCCAGATAGGTCTGGCACCGATCGGCGGCCCGTCAATTGCGACACGGTTCCCCTTTCAGGGGTCGGGGAAAGACACTCCACGCATTTCCGCCCGCCCCTACGAGCGGCCCGGCACCAACCCAGGCATCAACCAACCGAACGAGGAAGCCACAATGTCACACCGATCGGAACACTATTTCCATAGGCGCTCAACGCGCCGGATGCCAACGGCAGGCGCACCGGTCAAGCGGTTCGGTCTGCGCCGTATTGGGTCGGCTCTCGCCGTCCTGGCGCTGACCGTCGTGCTGGTTCCTGGTGGAAGCACGGCGCAGGCGGTCGGCGGTCCGCTGGCAGCGGTTGCCGTGGTTCCGACTCCGGCGTCGAGCACCGAGTTCGACATCACCGGCTTCTTGCAGACGGCCACCCTGGACACCGCGGGTGACACCCATTCCGGTGGGACGTTGACGATCAACGGCCAGCTGGTCGTGATCCCGCGGGAAACCGTTGTCATCCTGCCCGCGAATGCGCTGACCTGGCAGGAACTGTTTAGCCACGCTACGGCGGGCTACGCCCCGACCCAGACCGGCATGGCACTGAACGACAACCCGAAGCCGCTGACCACCTATGAGGTGCATGTGGTCGGTAACCGAGTGATCAACGCCTCCGGTGACCGCTACATCGCCGGACTGGTCCACATCGCCCAGCAGGATTTGAACTCCGGCGCCGGGTACATCAACTTCATCAACTACGCCACCGGTGAGATCGAGGTCGGTGGCACGCCCGGCGTTGCCGGGACCGGCACCCGCGTGCGGATCAACGATCCGAAAAACTCGACCGCGCTGGACGAGAACGGCGTGGCCGGCTCCGGCCGCT
>JBBROB010000019.1:0-88957 GCA_038229825.1 Mycobacteriales bacterium | reverse complement strand
GCGCGTCCGATCCCGAGCTTTCGGCCGCCGTGCTCACCGGCACTGCCGAAGGCCTGACCGAGCAGGATGCCGTCATGGCGACGTGGGCGAGCAAGGTGGTGAAAGATCCCAACGCGACAACCCCGGCCGATATCCAGGGGCTCCGCGACGCGGGACTGACCGATGCACAGGTCTTCGCAATCACGGTCTTCATATCGCTGAGACTGGCGTTCTCGACCGTCAACGACGCCCTCGGCGCCCACCCCGACGCCAAGCTCGTCGCCTCGCTCCCGCCCGAGGTGGTCGCCGCCGTCGACTACGGTCGGGCACCCCGGGAGTAGACACCACGCTCTTCTCGTGAGTGGGACCCGGTGTTGATCCACGCGAACCGCATGACGACAACTCACGACGGGTCGTCTCGCCCCACTCGATTGGGAAGTCATTTGTAGGGTATTCCCAATGGAGGTCACCATGGACGCCGTCGGACGAATCGTCGTCCCCAAGCCACTCAGGGACGCCCTTGGCCTCAGTAACGGATCGACGGTGGATATCCCGCTACGGCGCAGGGCTCCAACTGATCCCGACCGGACGCACAGCTCGATTGGTTGAACAGGGCGGCGCTCTGGTCGCCACCGGCGTAACGACCATCGACGACGATGTGATCTTCGGATTGATCGATGCCGGCCGGCGTTGATCGCGCTCGCTCTGGATACAAGCGTCGCAATTCCGCTTCTTGTGCAATCACACCAGTCGCACGTCGACGTCGTTCGCTGGTGGAATGGCCGGGATATTGCGCTCTGTGGCCATGCGCTGGCCGAGACGTATTCGGTGCTCACCCGCCTTCCAGGTGATTTGAGATTGACACCTTCCGACGCAGCTCAGTTGCTCCGTGAACGATTTGTTCGGCCGATGCTGCTCGGGCGGAGACCGCCGGAAGCCTTCCGACCGTGCTGAGCGAGGCCGGCATTTCTGGCCGAGCAGTGTCTGAAGGACTTGTCGCTCTCGCCGCGTTGGAACACGGCGCCGATCTGGCCACCCGAGACCTTCAACCCAGGGCCACCTATGAGGCGATCTGCGCCAGAGTGGTGATCGCCGGCTGATTTCGGGCAAACGGTCCGATGTCTGCGACGGCCAACTGTGCAGGGGATGTCGCAGTGCCGCCCATTGTTACTGTGCTATCTACCTGTATTCGGGACAGACCGACAAGCAGCGCGCGGGTCTCCGCCACCACCCGGTCCTGGAACTCTGGGTCACCCACCCTTCAACGGGGTCATCGCCATGATGCCCGCGTTGTTCAGCAGGCCGAAGATCGGCAGATCGAGGTCGACGATCTCCGCGGCAGCGCGGCGCGCGCTCGTGATGACGGAAAGATCGCAGACCACCGATACAGCTTGCACATTTTTGCCGGCAATCTCCTTCTTCACTTCGTCGAGCTTTCCGCCGTCGCGACCGACCAGGATGACCGTGCCGTGCTTGGCCACATCGAGCGAGTTGCGGTATCCGATTCCGGAGGTCGGACCGGTGATGATCCGGGCCTTGGCCGGCGATGGGGTGTTGGCGGTTCTTGTCATGTCGATTCCCTACGGTCGCGGTTCGGCGGGTCGTGCAGTGGCCGGGTCGGCCACCCCGGCGAGTGCCCGCCACCTAGCGTCAAAAGCCATGCGGCTCTGGGCTTCGGCCTGCGCGGGCTCGCGAATCATGGCGTCGATTGTCGCGTCGGCGATGGCATTGGCCAGGGTCAGGACGAATCCCAGGGCCGCATCGTGCATCGCTATCTCGGAGTGGGCGGGTCTCCGACCTACTGCGACCAGGGCGGGGTGAAAGGCTCAGTTCCGGGCATGGCGGCCTGTCCCCCGCTCGGGAAGCACACCACCGCTTCGAAGTCATCTTCACCGGGCGTCGACAGCTCGAAGACGGTGTCCGGTGGCACCACCAGAGTGTCGCCGGCGACCACAGACTCGGTCAGGCCCGCCATCCGCACTTCGGCGCTGCCGGCCGTGGCGACGAAAACCTCCGTTCGGGAGACCGAGTGGGCAGTTGCGAGGGTTCCCGCGGTCATTCGGATACGCCAGACCGCGACGTCGGAACTCCCGCCTCGGCTGGGGCTGACCAGCCCCGTGAAGGTCGTGCCGGGCAGCTGCCAGGTCGGTGCGTCGGTGGGACGGATGACGGGCATGGACTCTCCTCGCTCGAATGGGACTCTGCGAGTCAAGCAGCTTGATACTCAAGAGTCAAGCAGCTTGACTCGGAGCACGCCGGGTCACCGTCGACCCGCTCGTGACGCCCGACGACGCGTCGTTTGTCACATCGCCGAACACGCATGACCGGAGTGCGCGGCGGGAAGTGGGTTAAAGGAAGCCCAGCGGAATGCCTAATCGCCGAATGCGACGCCGGACCTGAAGTGAGGAGTTGTCGATGGCCCAGGAGCAACTTGCCTACCCCCGCCGGGAAGCGGAGACGGCTGGAGAAGACGTTCGGCTGCTGAACTGGGCGCGCAACGCCACCCTTGGCCGGCCCGGTTCGGTCAACGCCCCGAAAACCGAGGCGGAGTTGAGGTCTTTTCTGGCCACCAGCACCGGCAAGGTGCGGATGATCGGCAGCCGCATGTCTCCGGGGCGCCTCATCGAACTCACCGACGACGACGGTGCCCTGCTGGACCTGAGCCACCTGGCCGGCC
The DNA here is from genome assembly GCA_038229825.1 of Mycobacteriales bacterium. Classification (GTDB taxonomy): domain Bacteria; phylum Actinomycetota; class Actinomycetes; order Mycobacteriales; family Nakamurellaceae; genus Nakamurella. Next base: position 86,301 of record JBBROB010000019.1, on the reverse strand, counting down.
TGATCGCGATCACCGATGACACGGTGACATTCGCCGGCGCCACCCCGCTGGTGCAGGTGTATGCGGCGCTGTCCAGCCGGGGAAAGATGCTGCCCTCCTCGCCCGGCGTCATTGCCTCTCAGACGCTGGCCGGCTCACTGTCCACCGGAACCCACGGCCAGGGCTTGCAGCAGGGCTCCATCGCCGATGCAGCGCTGATGATCCGCCTGGTGCTGGCCGACGGGTCCGTCGTGCAGTTCGACCGCGACCACCCCTGGTTCCCAGCAGTTCAGCTCGGCCTCGGTTCGTTGGGCGTGATCACCCAGGTGACCCTGCGCACCGCACCGTCCCCGATTTACACCTGCCGGAAGGACGCCGTCAGCGCCGACAGCCTGCAGGACGACCTCGAGACCTGGAACCGCGAACACACGCTGGTCAAGGCCTGGTGGTTCCCGCAGGAGGGCCAGGTGCAGGTATGGGCGGCGGACGAGGCCAGCGACGACGAGGTCGGGCGCTACCACGACGGCGGCGGCAAGCTGTGGGAGCACCCGACGGCAAGCGACACCATGAACGACACGATCGATCAGACCCTCCGACAGATGCGGGACGACACCAAGATCGTCGACGAGAACGGCAAGCCGTTTCGCACGGTCAGCCGCTTCCGGGACTTCACGGATGTGACCGGCGACATTTACCAGGTGTTCTGCCGTGGGATCGCCACACCCCAGATCAATGTCGAGATCGGAATCCCGCTGGCCCTGGCCGGCGGAGTGATCAAAAAGATCAAGGATTGGCACACCGAAACTCGCCCGCGGATGCACTACCCGGTGATCCTGCGCTGCACCGGCCCGTCCGAGGCATGGCTCAGCCCGTCGTACGGGCAGGACACCTGCTATTTCGGGTTCGTCGTCTACTACGCGGAGGACGGTTCGCTCTCCCAGGAAGGTGAAAGTTTCCTGCGCGAGGTGGAGAAGGTTCTGGCCGCCGAGGGCGGTAAACCCCACTGGGGCAAGTACTTCGACGAGTCGCTGTACGACTTCCCCGCGCTCTACCCCCGGTGGGAGGACTTCCGCCGGGTGCGCGAAGCTCTCGACCCCCAGCACCGTTTCGCCAACCCGTTCACCACCGCGCTGTTCTACTGACCGTGCTCCCCACTGACCCGCTCCGAGGAGAACAAAGATGAAGGCCTGGGCCACCCTGCTGACGCAGCCGAACTACCTGGTGGGGGTGCGGACGCTGCACGCTTCGCTCCGGGCGTCCGGCAGCGGTTACCCGCTGGTCGTCATGGTCACCGATGGCATCGACGCGCAGAGCAGGGAGCTGCTGGAAGATGACGGGTGCCTGCTGCGCGACGTCCAGCCGTTGCGGCCGGCCGGCGACCTCCGCGCGAGCTACGCCAATGCCCGCTTCGCGGAAGTGTGGACGAAGCTGGAGGCCTGGCGCCTCACCGAGTTCGAGCGCGTCGTCTTCCTGGACGCGGACATGTTGGTGACCCAGAACATGGATGAACTGTTCTCGTTGCCGCTGGCCGCCGGCACCATCGCCGCCTGCCACGCCTGTCGCTGCAACCCCAACAAGATAGCCAGCTATCCAGCGAGTTGGACGCCGGAAAACTGCTTCTACACCCACAGCCGCGGTGCGCAGCACACCAGCGAACCGGCGGAGGTCGACAACTACCTCAACGGCGGCTTCCTCGTCCTGACGCCCGACGAGGCGGTGTTCACCGACCTGCTCGGAAGGTTGGCGACGCTGGACGACCTTTCGCGCTACCAGTTCGCCGAGCAGGACTTCCTGAACGAGTACTACCACCAGCGCTGGCAGCCGCTGCCCTACGTCTACAACGCCCTCAAGACACTGCAGTTCCAGCATCCGTCACTCTGGAACGCCGCAGAGGTGAAGAACATCCACTACATCATCGACAAACCCTGGGAGAAGCCCCTCGACCCGGAGGACCGCTACTACCCGGTCAACAAGCTCTGGTGGGACGCCGCAGCGGTGGCCTCGATAGGGATGCTGGTCACGACCCGATAATGGATCGGCCGCCGATTCATCACAGCAAGGAGGGTTTCAGTCCCCTCACCAGGTGAATCAGATCCCGGACCTCCCAGGCGGTCGGTTGCAGTTCGTAGGAGTGGTGGTGGCAGGCCTGGCTGAGCCCGTCCCACGCTGTCTGTGCGCGCTCTCCTACCTCTGACCCGACCAACGCGCCGACGATGATCAGCTTCGACCGCATCGACGGCTGGCCCAGCCCGGGCGCCACGGCCAGGCACTGCTGGTCGACGATCTCCTCGAAGGCCTGCCGGGCGAGCACCGCAGCGGCCCGCGGAGCGTACCCGCCCGGAACCGACACCTTTCCGTCCAACACCGCATCGGCCAACGCCAACAGATCGGTCACATCAGCGCCCGCAGGTCCTTGACCGCGGTGCGGACTGCGCGGACTTCCTCGGCATGATCGGCGGTCGAACCGGCATGGACGGCCCGATTGCAGACCTCGAACGCCTCCGAACGCCGCCCTGTTCCCAACCATTTCGTGATCGTCGCCTTGCTGTCGCCGTGCACCGCCAGGGCCAGGCGCTGCCGGAGCCGGGGTGCGCCGACCCATTCCTGCTCGACTGCCTGGCGGGTGCCACCCCTGGCGATCATCCTGTCCTCGAAAACCTCGAACGCGGTCGCCTCCAACGCCATTCGACACAGGCCCGGGATCACCCGATTCTTCACGTCGTCGGGCACACCTTCATCCTGGGCCAGGGCAAACCCGTCATCGAGATACCGGGCGGCAGGGTGCGAGGACTCGGTGATCGTGACACCCGAGCCGGTGTTGCGGGTCACCTCGAAGATCGCGGCCTTCATCTTTGCCCGCCGCACCGCCGCGGGTAGTCGGTCGTCGTGGGACAGCACGATCACCTGACGATCGATGGCCAACTCCTGCAGCACCTGCACGAATCCCTCGACCTTCGCCGGATCCATCGCCTGGATCGGGTCGTCCAGCACGATGAACCGGAACGGACTGGCCGGCGCGGTGGCCCTGGGCAGGAACAGCGACAGGGCCAGCGCGTGCAACTCGCCCTGACTCATCACCCCGAGCGCACCGGCGGCGACGCCGTCGACCTCGGCCGACAACTCGACCCGGCGTGACGTGGCCTGCCCCTCGAGTCGCACCGCGCCGAGGTCGACATTGCTCTCCTGCCGCAGTTTCGCCCAGATCGCGCGGGCTCGGTCGGCCAGCGGCGCAAGCCGCTGATTGCGCAGGTCACCGGCGCGGGCTTTCAACCAGTCCGCCGCGGACTTCACCTCCGCCACCAACGGCGCAGATTCGGCCGCCGCGGCGGCCAGCCCGACCCACTGGCCGAGGCGGAGCGCGAGCGGCGCCCACAGGTCCTCCCGTGCGGCGACCAGGTCCTGCGCCTGCTCCTGCAACGCCGCGTACGACTCGGCCACCGCTGCCGAGGTGGAAACCAGATGATCGGCCAGACCCAGATCGTCGGCCGGCGCCGAAGACCAGACTGCCTGCGCCTGGGCGGCCGCGCCGTATTCGGTGAGCTCGGCGTCGTCGATCAAGGGCAGCGGTCGGACACCGTCGACGAGCCGACGGGCATCGCGGCGGGCCCTATCCAACTGGTCCTGCGCCGCCCGCAACTCGGTCGTTTGTGAACGGTCCGCGTCCAGTGCCGCCTGGGTGGAGGCCGCCCAGTCCTCGTCGAGCCGCCCGACACCGCAGACGGGGCAATCAATGTCGCCGTGGGAGCGGTGCATGTCCAGTGCTTGCGTCAACAACCGTGACCGGGTGGCCAAGAGTTGTGCTGCGGTACCCGCCAAACCGGCCAACCCGGCCACCGCCGATTTCAGCTCGTCGGTCGCGATTGCCACGTCCGCCGGAGCGGGCCAGCTGATCCGGGCCAACTCCCTGAGCTTGTCCAACTGCCCGGCCGACTGTCCCGCACCGCCGGTGGCGAGGGCCTGCACCGCCTCCCTGTTCGGTGCGCGCTTCGCCAGCAGCTTCACCGCCTCGACCGCGCGTGGGTCGTCGGACCGTCCCAGCAGTGACTTCAATTCTGTCAGAACAGTTTTCGCCTCGACAATGGGCAGCTGCAACCTCTTCATAGCTGCGGCCAAGCGTTTCTGACCCTCGGTGATCGGCTCGAGACCCAGCAGGCTGTGCAGCTTGTCGTACAGACCGCTGGGCGTGCCTTCGAGGACACCGCCGACTTCGTCGTAGGACAGTATCGGCCGATACAGATCCAAAGGTCCTTCCCAGCCGAGGGTTTCGCGGCCGGGCTGACGCTTCTCGCCGTGCCGCTGCACCCAGAACGTGCCGTCCTGCAGGCCCGCATCGGACGACCAGTCCACGCCGATCGTGGTGATCCCCTTGCCGTCCTCGGCAAGTTCGACCCGGATCTCGGCTGGCACATGGCCGTGCAGATTTCGCCAGTTCGCCGTCCAGACTGCACCGGATTGCTTGTGCCAGCGGTAATTTCGGCCGGTCAGTGCCATCTCCAGGGCTTCGGCAATGGACGACTTACCGGACCCATTCCGGCCGGCGATCACGGTCAGCCCTGGACCGGGATGAAATCGCACCGTCACCGCAGGGCCGACACCCCGGAACCCGGCGACCTTCACCGATTTCAGGTAAGCGCCGATCGGGGCCGGATGCTGCTGCACAGCGGTGGCCTCGGCAATCGTCTGACCCCGCCCGCCGAGCACATCCTCCAGGGCCTGATCGCTGTCCAACGCTCCCAGGATCAACAACTGCGCGCCCTCGGTCAGGGTGTCGTCGCCGGCCGCCAGCTCGAGCACCGCAGCAATCAGATCCGCCTGCGCCACCGGTCGTCCTCCCCCTGCACTCGAGCCGTCGCTGCCTTTGCTGGTGACCCTATCGGAGCCCGGATAGCGGGTTCGGCGATCGGGCGGCCAGCGAAGCCGAGGTCCTGGTCGCCACCCGGGAGACCGCGGTTGACGACAATGCGATCTGACACCATCCTCACCAGTGACCCGGGCGACATCGACAACCTTCTCACCACCCGGGGGCGTTGCCGCGACCGTTGTTCGACAACCCCTTCTTCCGCAAAGCTGCGCCGCTGGTGACCGTTTTCTGCAACGGTTGCCGATGGCTTGCAACGCCTGATGGTCGAGGGACCGTCCGAACCGGCCGGCCACAGAAAAATACATAGCGCCGTAGAGAAAGTGTAAGTGTGGTGCCTGCACCCCCGGGACAAGACACCGGCCGACACCATCGTTTCCGGGACGCCGTTTCACCAAGCTTCAAGGGTCCTCAAACCCCCGATGAAGCAAGGAAACTCCGATGTCCGTCCTCACCAGAGCCCGCACCGTGGTGCTGCTCACGCTCATCCCGGCAGTCACCGTCGTCGGACTGCATCCGCCCACGGCCAATGCGGCGCAGCCCATTCCCTCATCGAGTCTGGGCGCCCCCGCGGCACAGTCCGCCGCAGCGCCGAAGATTCTCAATGTCGCGGCACCGGCCCAAACGACAACGACAACGCCGACAACGCCCACCGCGACGACGAACGCAAATGCCTCGTACACCGTTTCCAAGGCGGTGTACTCGTTCCTGACGGGTTCGCTCGGTGTCACGGCGGGATCGTCGGCGACGCTCACCGGTACCGCAGTCGGCGGCAAGATCACCATCGGGGTGGGCGCCCCGACGGCGATTCCGCTCACCCTGCCCGCCGGGATCACCGCGGCCACGTTCGGCCCGTCCACCATCGTCATCGATACCGCTGCCAACACCGTCACCCTCACCTCCTCGGCCACCGGCACAACCGGCGGCTCGCTGAAGGTGGTCATCTCGAACGCGGCCACCTCGACGCTGCCGTCCGCCGACCTGGCCGCGACGCTGAGCGTCAGCTTCTCGATCTTCGGCGCCCCGGTCACCCTGACCGGTGCTCTCACCTTCGCCTCGGGCAAGGCACAGTCGGCGCTCTCCGGCTCGCTGTCCAGCGACGCGTCGCTCGGCTCGGTGGTCCTGGCGAAGGGTTCGTCCCTGAAGTACCCGACCACCGGCGGGCTCACCCTCGCCGGTAACGCCATCATCGCCGCCGGTACCGGCGTCGCCCGCAGCGTCGCCGTTTCCGGCCCGATCGCCTCGTCGACCACCTGGTCCCTGGCCATCAGCGCCGGTGCGCAGACCACCTGGACTCCGGAGTCCGGACTCACTGTGACGCCAGGCTTCTCGGGCACCATCACCGACGCCGCCGGTACGGTCCGGTTCGACGCCACGGCCACCACGAGTGGCACCTGGTCCGCGGTCCCTGGTGAGACCGTGTCGGTCGCCAAGGTCGAACTCGCCAACACCACCGCGCCGGCCGGCGCGCCGAGCAGCCTGAGCGACGGAAAGGTGTGGGTCGCCGTCACCGGCAACTTCGCCGGACCGGCGTCGGCCACCGGCACGGCCACCGCCGTCACCGACGTGGCCACGAGCACCACCACCCTCAACTCCGTCCAGAGCGGCACGATCACCCTCGCCTCGACCCCGCAGGCGGTCACCCTGTCGGCCCTGAAACTGACCGGATCACTGTCCGGGCCGAGCACCGGCGCCGCCCAGGTCACCATCGGCACCGGAGCATCCGCCGCCATCACCCAGGCCACGGTTGTCCTCACCCCGCAGGGTCAGCTGCTGGTCAGCTTCCCCACCGACCTCTCCCGGGTCGGGCTGGGTGCGATCGGCATGACTGGTACGGCCTACTGGGCCTCAGCTCCGATCGGCGCGTTCGCCGACCCGGCCTCCGGAAAGACGGTTGCGCTGCCCGCCGGCTATTCGCTGATCGCCGGAAACGGAACCGTCAGCACCCCTGCGCAGCTCCCGGTGATTTCAAATACCCTGATATCAAAGGCGACTGCCGTGGCGCCAGCCGCGGCCATTGGTGCCAACAGCTACCCGATTTCGGCTGCAGCGCAGCAGTTCCTGAGCAAGCTCGGGGTAGCGGTCGGCTCGACACTGTCCGGCGCCTCGAACGGCACCACCCTGACGGTCACCGCACCGGCACCGAGCACGCTGCCGTTCACCCTGCCGACCGGCGATGCGGTGACCTTCGGGGCAACCACCATCACCGTCGATCTGTCGGCCGGCACGCTGACCGCCGCGGCCACCGCCACCAGCACGAACGGCGCCGCCGGCACCCTGATGATCACCATCGCCAACGTCTCCACGACGACCCTCGGCGCCGACCTCACCGCCACCCTGGACCTCACCGGCCTCCCGGTGCTCGGCACCACCGTTGAGCTCACCGGAACTTTGGCCTACAGCAGCGGCGCCGTCAGCGCATCACTGACCGGGACGCTGAGCGCGGACGCCGTGGTGTCCAGCCTGCTGACCATCCAGGCCGGCAGCATGATCACCCTGTCCACCGCGAACGGACTCGCCGTCAGCGGCACCGCAGTCGTCGGCACCGGCACCTCGACCTTCACCGTTGCCGTCACCGGCGGACTGAAAGACCTGCACAACTGGTCGGTTTCGGTCAGCACGGACGCGGCCGCAACCACCTTCACCCCCGTCGATCGGCTCACCATCAAGCCGAACTTCAGTGGCACGATTTCCGACACCGACGGCACCGTCACCTTCGACGTCACCGCCACCGACCCGGTCAGCTGGGACGCCGGCGGCAGCGTCATGCTGGCGCTGAACCACGTCGAGATCTCCAACGACGCCACCCCGGCCGGCGTCAACTGCCCCGCCGTCAATGCCGGCGACATCTGGTTGGACGTCCAGGGTTCCATGAGGTACGACAACGCCGGCATCACCGCCGGCGCCGAAGCCTGCATCGACGTGCCGGCCCGCACCTTTGTCATCACCGGCACCGAAACCGGTGCGTTCGGCCCGTCCAACGGATTCACCCTCAGCAACGCCAACCTGACCGTCGCCGGTGACCTGAAAGCCAAGACCGCCAACGTGTCGGCGTCGGCCCTGCTGACGATCACCGCCGGAAACAGCCACCCGCAGTTCCCGGTCGGCCTGAGCTTCGACAGCACCGGCGGATTCGTCGCCGGCGTGGGCGTCGACTCGACCACTCTGGCTTCGATCGGCGTGCCGGGCCTGAGCGGCGAGCTGTTCGTCGCCACCAAGGCGGTCAAGGGCTTCGACCCGTCGACCCTGCAGATCGCCGGCGTGCAGGCTTTCGACCTCTCGTCCGGGGTCACCGTCGTCACCCAGTACACCCCGAGCACGACCGTGCAGGCCGCATTGGCCAAATTCGGTCTGGGCCAGCAGAGCCAGCTGCAGCTGCAGGCCAACCTGTCCACCACCGGGTTCGCGATGAAGATCGTCCTCGGTTTCGGCGCCACCACCAATGGGGCGAAGTTGTTCAGCAACTCGAAGGCGACCGCCTACCTGAACACCGTGTTCCTCGGCTTCACCGCCGGCACCGCAGGTGTCTCGTTCACCGTGGGCGGCACCGGCTATCTCGCCCTTGCACCGCTGTACGACGGGGGCACGGCTTCCGCAGTGGCGGTCACGTTGTCGGGTTCGATCAACCTGACCCCACTCAAGTTCAGTGTCTCGTTCGACCTCGCCGGAGCCTGCGCCACGCCCAACGCCAGCGGCCTCTGCCCGTGGACCGACGCCTTCGGCATCAAGGGTCTCCAGGTCGACGAGGTCTCCGGATCGCTCGGCCTCGACCTGACCAACCCGGCCACCCCGCTTCCGACGATGTCGTTCGCAGTGTCCAACCTGGTACTGCCGGACGCGTGGGGCAAGGCGATCGGCGTCTCCAGCGGGGCCCAGATCAGCCTGCTGTTCAATTTCGACGTGGCTCAGCCGGAGCTGATCTTCTCGATCAAGGGCACCACGGACAACCCCGTCGTGCTGACCCCGCTCTCGATCGCGTCGAATAACCCGGACGTGGTGAACCAGTTCCAGGTCAAGAACATTGCGTCACTGGTGTTCGCGCCGTTCGGTGGAAAGGACGTCACCAACCAGCCGGTGACCCCCGGTGTGTCGTTGATCTTCGATGCCACGATCGCAGGTGTGGACGTGCACGTCGACGGCGCGGTCAGCATCGCGCCGCCCAGCTTCATCGCGAACATCACGGTCGGCGACTTCCACGTCGGCAAGGTCATCATCCACAACACCATGCTCGCGATCAACCTGAGCTCCAGCGGCTTCTCGTTCGCGTTCAGCGGTGGTTTCACCGACACCGCCAGCAACATCACCTTCACTGCTGCGGTGGCGCTGAACGCATCGGCAACCCTGGCCGGCGGCCAGATCAAGCTGACGATGACCGGTGGCCTGCCGTCCTACATCAGCGCCGGGGCAACCCTGTCCGCGACGCTGGCCGGCACGGCGAACAGCGTGAGCTTCACCGCTTACGGCACGGCGAGCCTGACGGTCAACGGCACCCCCGTCGGACAGGTGACCGCAAGCTTCTCCTCGGACACCGGGACGCTGTTCCAACAGCTCGGCGCCGATGCGGCCAAGGTGGCCGCGGCGTTCCGCCAGGCCTACGGGTGGGTTGACTACCAGACCATCTCCAACCTGCGGTCACTGCAGTTCTCCGCCAGCCAGGTCGCCGGCGGTATCAGCAGCGCCTATGGCGAGGCAGCGGCAGCCGTGATGGAAGCCATGGGCAACGCGGGCTACGACCTCGACACCCTGATCCAAGGTGCGCGGACCGCTCTCGGGGCGACCGACGCCGACGTCGCCAGGGCGATGCAGTACTTCAGCTACAACGCCCAGCAGACCGCCGCGGAGATCGCGTCCGTCTACCACGAGGCCGCCGCCGCAGTGATGATGGCCATGGGTGATGCCGGGTATGCCCTCGACTCCCTGATTCAGGGTGCGCGGGCGGCCCTCGGTGCGACCGACGCCGACGTCGCCAAGGCAATGCAGCACTTCCAGTACAACGCCCAGCAGGTCGCCGCCAAACTGGCCGGCGTCTACAACGAGGGTGCCGCAGCGGTCATGCAGGCCATGGGCAATGCCGGCTACAACCTCGACAACCTAGTCTGGGGTGCACGTGCCGCCCTCGGTGCCACCGAACTGGACGTCATCAGGGCAATGCAGGCGCTGCGGTACACCGGCCCGCAGATCGCGTCCGAGATCTCCCGTGCCTTCAACGACTCCGCCACTGCTGTGATGGAGGCGTTCGGCAACGCCGGCTACTCCCTCGATGCGTTGATCCAGGCAGTCCGGGCGTCGATCGGCGCGACCGACACCCAGGTGGCCACGGCGATGCGGTACTTCGGCTACAACGCCCAGCAGACGGCGTCCTACCTGCAGGCCTACTTCGGTGACACCCAGGCCCAGGTCTACAACGCGCTGCAGGCCATCGGTTCCGGCGGACAGTCCGCGTTGACCGCCATCGCCGGGTTCTTCAACACCGGTGCGTACAACATCGACACGACATTCGGCCTGCTGCTTGATGTCTCGGGCGGCTCACAGAGCGCCGGTGCCAGCGTGATCGACTACACCTACAACGGTGGGTACTCCAACCAGCAGTGGTACGTGCTGCGGACCGACTCCGGTTGGGCGCAGCTGGTCAACCGCAACAGCGGCCAGTGCCTGGACGTGACCGGCGACTACAACGGCGCCTCGCTGATCCAGAACACCTGCACCGGCGCGGCCAGCCAGCAGTGGTACCTGGGCAACAACACCGCCGGCGGCCACGTGCTGACCAACCGCCTCAGCAACATCGACAACAACTATGTCAATGGCAGGGTCATGGACATCCCCGGCCAGACCCTGGCACGTAACACCCAGATCGAGCTCTACGACTACAACGGCGGATTCAACCAGCAGTGGAACTTCGTCCCCGCCATCGGCGGCTGAACCGGTAGTCTCCGCGACAACTGCTGCTGCCCGGTCCATTTCGGACCGGGCAGCACTGTCGTCTCAGCGCCGGTCGATCACCGCAGCCGCAGATCGCCGATCAGCTCCGGGATGATGCGCTCCTCCATCACGGCGCGGCCGCGCGCTGCCATCGCGACCGCCAGTTCCGGTTCCCAGGCCGAGTCGGCCGGCGGGCCCTTCAGCGGCTCGGTCTCGGCGAGCGGCGCATCCAGGGCGGCCACGTAGTCAGCGGTCGACATCCGCCACGGCAACGCACCGTAACGACCGATTGCCATGGCCGTCGTGCGCAACCCGGTCCAGTCGAAGTCGCCACGCCAGTGGATTCTCCCCGTTGCCCGCGCCAACAGCCGGTGGCACGCAGCCGATGGCTGACCCTCCGTACAGATCAGTGGGGCACACCTGTCTTCGAGCTCAGCCGCCGCAGCCCGCAGGACAGCGGGGTTCTCGCAGACGTAGATGTTCTTCTGCACCAGGCTCGTCGGATCGCCGGTGAGCTGGTGCAGGGTCAGCCGGAACGGGATGCCGAAGTCGGCCGCACCGCGCAACCAGTCGGCGACGATGTGGTCCTCCTTCGGCCGGAGACCGACGACCAGCACCTGACTGGCCAGGTCGTCGACGATCACGCCGGCGGACTCCCACCTTTCCCGCCGCTCGCCTGCGGTGCCCGGTGGACCGACCCCATCCCTGGCCGCCAGTGCACGGAGCACGAGGGTGGCAATGGGTGTGCCTGACAGCGCCTTGGTGTTGCCGGTGGCACGCTCGGCCAGCACGGGTATCGAGACCGATTGCGCCGGCAGGAGTGCCAGTACTTCGCAGGCCCAACTCAGCTGGTCGGCGTCACCCCGGCGGACCAGCCTGGTGATGGTGCCGTCCGCGCCGAGTTGCGAGATGAACCGTTCGAACCACTCCTCGCGGGCATGCGCTCCGGCCCGGCGACGTGCGTCACGCTCCGCCTCGGCTCTGACGTGTTCCTCCTCCGCCTTCTCCGCGGGCCGGTTGCGGACCGGGCCGTTCAGGACAGCAAGCGCTGCCACCAAGGATGTTTCGTGCTCCCGGTAGACGGCCGCGTCCAGATCTGAGAGGTGTATCTTCACCGATTTCACCGCGGAGGGGCGGTGCATGCCGGTGATGCCGATGATCAGCTTTCGCTCCGCGTCACTGGGCAGCGGCAGGGTGATCGACCCGGACAGTTCCCCGCCACTTCGCTCCAGCCGGCGTCGAGCCAGGGTCAGCAGCCGGTCCCACGCCGGCGACCGGAGGGACTCCAGGCTCACGTCAGGACTTCCAGGCCGACCGGGGCGGCACTGACCCGTCGGGCGCCGGGCGAACCGAGATCGGCGGCGAGATCACCGCTGCCACCAAACATCTGCTCATCGGTCAGAATCTTCGCTCCGTCCCAGACGAGTAGCAGCGCACTGACCGTGTGCTCGATCGCCGAGTGCGAAAGGTCGTGGTGGGCGCAACCGGCGACGGTGGCGTAAGTGGCCCACAGGTCGTACCCCGTCATGAACAGGTCCAGGTCGAACTGGGATGTCAGGCCCAGCAGCTCGCTGCGGCCGGGGTCGTCGATACCGGCGAATGCCTCGTCCAACGCCAGCAGTCGCGGTGCGTGTGGGGCCGCTGAGGACAGCATGACGTGTGCCGCCGCGAACAGCGGAAGGTGAAGGGAGACAGACTGTTCACCGCCGGACAGGGTGCTGTGCCTGGCCTGGGTGAGCCGGTCCTCCTTGCCGTCCGGGGCGACCAGGGTCAGCGCAAAGGTCCGCCATCGCCGGTAGTCCAGTGCGTCCGCCAGGATCTCCGCGTAGGGACGGTCGGGCCGCGATGCGCGCAGATTCTTGATCTGCGAGGCGAAATGCGCACGCATCTGAGCCAGTTCCTCGGTGGCCAGCCTGGATGCTTCGCGGTCGAGGAGCTTCGAGACTGCCTTCTGCTCGTGGTCCCGACCGTCGGCCAGCTCCCAGCCGATACCGACCGTCGCGCCGGAAGACATTCTGCGGCTGCGCATCTCGCTGTTCATCGCACTGATCAGATCACGGGCATCGGTCGTCCGCTCATGGATCTGCTGGGCCAGCCTGCCGAGCAGGGCGTCCTCCAGGACGCGACGCTCGGATTCGGTGAGCAGCACTTCCTGATCCCGGCGGGCAGTCGCGATGCGCTGCGCGAATTCGCCGATAGAGGAAAATCCCTGCTCGTCGGCGACTTTCACCACGATGACCTCGTCGTCCGCCTCCCACTCGGGACGGTAATCGTGGCCCGCCGCCGACAGTTGATTCTGCAGCTCGGCCAGCGCGCCGGAAACCCTTGTCCTGCTGGACTTCAGCGACGACTCGGTCGGCCGCAATTCGGCCGTCGCAGCCAGGATGCCGGAATGCAGCGCGGCGACGGATTCCGGAACGCAGGCGACTTCGGTGTCGGGACTCTCGTCCAGCGCGATGACGGCCTCCGCCGTCACGGCCACCGGGTCCGACCACTGCTCGACCGCGGTGGGCCAGGCCGGGATGGTCACGGGAAGTTTCAGCACGTCACGGATGTCGGGCCGGGCGTACGGCGCCAGTCGCCGAGAGTCGTGCTGGGCTTCGGAGACGGCGCTGGCCAGGGCGCCCGCTGCGCCCTCCGCCCGGCCCTTCGCCTGTCCCGCCGCAGCAATCGCGTTCTCCAACTCGTGTTGAGCTGCCCGCAGCGCCTTCTCTGCCGCATCCAGCCCGCGGATGGTCTCGGTGACATCTCGTTCGACCTGCGCAGCTTCGGCCCCGACGGCCGAGCGCAAGGTCGCGAGTTCCTCGGTCCGCGCGAGGTGCTTCGATCCGGAGTCCTCGGCCGCGTCCAACGCTGCGAGCTGGGCGTCGTGCGCGTTGCCTGCCTCCCTCTCCGTGACGGTCAGCTGCTCGGTGCGGGTGGCTGCGGTCTGCCGGTATGAGTCGAGAGCAGCGGCAGCCCTGCTGAATGAGATGACAGCCGCGGCAATCAGATCCATCTCGGCGCGCCCGGTCGGCATGGATCGCTGGGCTGCGGTGACGGTGAGCGCCCGCTCGACCGCGCCGACTTCCGCAACGGCCTGGTCGTAGTCGCTGCGGACGATGTCCAGCGAGTCGTTGACAGCCTTCAAAGCTGCGGCGGCCCGGTCGACGGCGCGGATTGCGTCGAGAACAGCTGCGGCGGTGGGAAGGTCGACCTCGGCGGACTTGAGCGAGGACAAGAGCCCGGCCAGATCGGCGATGACGGATCCGATCTCGTCAGCCTGCACCCGAGCGGTGTCGATCAACCCGTCGAGCTCGAGCAGACGCGCGGCTCGGCGTCGTGCCCTGGCGGTCGCGCCGATGTACTCGGCCTGTGGCTTGTGATGCGCACCGAGCTGAACACCCTGCCCGAACCGCCCATCCGCGGAGATTGATGGCGCTGCACTTGGTTCGCCCGGCGCCGTCACCGCGATCGAGGAGAGGATCTGCGCCACCAGGGACTTCTTGACCGGGCCGTTCCGCTCGGGCACGAGCAGGCCGGCCAGAGTAGGCCCCCTGGGGCGGAGCCCGACCGGGAGCGGCCGCAGCACCGTATCGGAGTTCACATCGCCGATGTCGGCGGCGTCGGATACCCAGGCGTCCAACAGGTTCGCCGCATGCAGTGCTGCCTCGACCGCAGCGGCCGTCGACTCGTCCACATCGTCGGCAAAGGCCACCGTCGCCCAGAACGGTGCACCGGGACGGTCGTCGCGGCGGGACGTCCTGGCCGCGAACGGGGGCGGTGCCTGGTCCTTTTCTGCTGCGATCGCGGCACGTTCCTGTTCGCGGGCTGCGATCTCGGATCTCTTCTGTGTCAGAGCGTCTCGCGCCCGGGCCAGATCATCTCGGGCCCGCTGGGCGGACTCTGCCGTGTGAGCGCCGAACGCAGAGCCGAGGCTGGCGTCGCCGGATCCCAGCAACTCGGCTGCATCGACCAGGCCGGGCAGCAGCTCGGCCAGCCCGAGCCGGTCGAGGACCTGGTGGTGTCGGTCCCGCCAGGCCTGCAGGGCGGCGGTCAGCCGGGTGCGGGTGTCGGCGAGCGTCGTCTCGGCGCGGTGCAGGGTCTGTTGAGCATCGGTCAGCCGGACCTGGGTGCGTTCCAACGCCTGGTTCGCCCGGTCCCGGTTCCGCCGCGATTCGTCGAGCTGGGCCAGCCGGTCCCGTACCGCCTTGACGTCGTCGTCCCTGGCCGCGGTGCGGGCGGACGCCCGAACTGCCAGCGCGCCGTCCTCGGCCTGGTCGATCGGGCGCCAATCGATACCGGCCTGCGCAGCGGCCTCGAGGAGCTCCCCGGCGGCCCGGGAAACAGCGGCCACCGCAAGCCGGTGTTCCTCCTCGGCGCGCTGGACCGCCTGCAGTCGCCGTGCAAGTTCGCCGGCCGCCCGCTCGGCCGCCTTCCGATCCCGGTCGGCGGCTCCCTTCAGTTCCTCGGTGAGGGCGGCCAGGCGGCCAAGCGCCTCTCGGTCCCGATAGGCAGAGGAGGCCTTGAGGGAATCCAGTCGTGCTCGGAGAGTCGTTCGCTCTCTACGCTTCCCTTCCTGCGTCGCTCTACCCGCATTCTCCGCCGCTGCCGAGGTCGTCTGCGCCGAGAGCGCCCGAAGCAGCGCGACCCGCGATGACTCGACGTGGTTCAGCCTGGTGCTGAGAGCATCCGCCGCAGCCCGGGCATGGGTACGCAGGTACGTCGTATATCCGGCGAGGAAACTGCCGGCTGCCGCATCTGCCAGCACCAGCCCCGCCAGCGTCGCCTGCACGCTCTCCATGTCGCCGAATGAGTGCGCCGCCTCGCTGATCAATGATTCGTCGATCGGGCGAAGCCCGTCCGCGAGCGCCTGCGACAGGCTTTTCGGGTCGAGGTTCTTCGCTAGTTGAGGCCGTCGCAGGGTCAGGATCAGCGTCAGCAACTGTTCGAAGCGTTGACCGCCCAGCCCGAAGAGCCGGTGATCGACGGCTTGTCGGTGCTCCACCGGTCGTTCTCTGACGGCATCCTGGCCGATCTGGTCCGCCAACTGGCGACGGGTCAGCGGACGGTCGTCCGGTCCGAGCAGTGAGAAGTCGCGACCGACCTGCCCGTCGACGACGAAATACCAGCGCGTGACGCGTTCGTTCTGCCGCTGGGCGCGCAAGCCGACACCCACCGTCACCACTTCAGCCGCCGGGCCGTCTCCACGGCGGAACTCCATCCAGACGTATGCGTACGCCGACTCCTGCCCGCGGTACAGCAGGTTGGATTTCATCGTCCGCTCCTCGCCGGCGAACGGGTTGAGCCGGCGCGGCTCGATCCGACCGTCGAAGACGAAGGGGAACAGCACCTCGAGCGCTTTGGTCTTCCCGGAGCCATTCGGGCCGCGGAGCACCATCCGGCCGTCGGCGAAGACGAATTCCTCGTCCCGGTAGTCCCACAGGTTGATGATGCCGCAGCGAGTCGGCCGGAATCGGTCGGCCGTGGGTGGCGGCTGCGGGCGCGGACCAGCCGTCATCGCCTGGTCCACCTGTCTGCGCCCCACGGGGCATCACAGTAGTTGAGGCGATGCTTCCGGAGGCAATTCTCCGCATCGTCACCACCGCGCACGTGCTCAAGTTACTGCGCACTTGCTCATCGGCGACGAAGGGTTGCGCCGTGGACGCCCGGCGTGCGCTGTCGGCGCGCGGCATGCGAGGTGAACTCAGGGCGCGTGTGTACCGGATGACGGCCATTCCGCTGCTGAACCGGAACGGGTTCAGACGTCGAACAGGCTCGCCCCGACCCGGTCGGCCCGCCGGTTCACCTCGATCCGGGCGTTCCGGTAGCGGGCCAGCACCGGCAACGCCAGCACCCCGCCGGGCACCGGCACAATCAGTGACAACTCGGTCAGCAACTCGAGTGCGTCGGCCAGCAACCGGTCGGGATCGGCCAGCCGGGCGGCTGCGAAGGTCGAGCCGTACTCCCGGATCAACTCGGCCACCACCGTTGCCAGCCAGCCGTTCTGGAGGAGCGGATAGCGGGCAGGCGGTAATCCGTCGTCGGGCTCCGTTTCGGCATCGGCCCGCGCCCCGGCAGCGGACCAGGCCGGCTCCTGGTAATCGGGAGCGGAATCGGTCAGCACGGACCGCGGCAGGGCAAGGTCGAGTTGGGCAACCAGCCCCGTGCCCGGTGGCTCCGGTGCCGCCATCTCGATCAGGGCCGGGGCGTCCACGTCGAGTACTCGATCGGCGATGGCATTCGCCAACAGCAGCGCCACCTGGGTCACCGTCCCAGGGCCTGGGAATCGCCGGTCCGAAAACGACCCGGAAACATCCAGCAGCGCAACCCCTTCGGACCTTCGCTCGACGGCCATGCCGGTCAGCAGGGCGACGTCGTCGGCGGCACCGGCATGGCGGAGCGCTCCGCGGTCGGACGGGTCGAGTGCGTCGTAGTAGGCCACCGGATATTCCACCAGCGCCCGACGGACCCGCTGCACGGATTCGCGGCGGACGGTGTCACGGCTGACGGCTTCGGGCCGCGCCAGTAACTCGGTCACGCTGCCGATGTGCTGGAGCACCCGACTCGGTCGGTACAGGGCGCGGACGACGTCGCGATCGATGTCATAGAGGGCTTCGCCCGCCGACGGATCGTCCGCCCATCGCTTCGCGTTGCCGTCCGCCAGGCGTACTGCCCCGCGGAGTTCCAGCCAGGTCACCGCGTCGACGAAAGCTGCCCTGTCGGCCGCCTTCTCGGGCGAGAGTTCCAGGCCGTCGATCCGTCCGGTCTCGCCGGCCACCCGCTCGGCCAGTTCGGAGAGCGCGAGTTGCGTGCCGGATCTGCCCAGCACGGCAACCGCCAAGGTCAGGAAGGCGTACCGGCGGCGGTCGAACGGACGCGGGGCGGCGGTAGCTGTCAGCCCGGGATGGGTTGGATCGAGGCGGTCCCTGACCCGGCGCAGCCGAGCCGTGGTGGGGGTGAGTTCAAGTCGGTAGTCGAAGAGGTCCGCAAGATCGTCGGCCAGCGGCGCCGCCCATCGCCGGACCAATGTCAGTGCCTCCGTATTCGGGTAGACATCGGTGATCAGCGGGTACGTCAGCACCGTGCGGGCGGCCCGCTGATAGGCATTGCGTTCGAAAGTGGGAACCTCGGCGGCCATCAGCGGGTCCCGGAGACGGCCAACATCAACTTATCCAGGTGCAGGACGCCCCGCACCGTGGTCACCGCTGTGGATCGCTCCGCCGGCGTCAGGGTCAGCCGCACTCCGTCGGAGGAACCGGTCGCTGTGGCTTTGCCGGACACCGGAACCCTGGCAGACAGGGCGATGTCCAGCAGCCCGAGCAGTAGCACCGTCTCCTCCTCGGTGAGTGTCCGGTCGGTCAGCCCTGCCTCGACCAGCGACCGGGCGGCTGCCGAACGTGCGCGCTGCCTGACGAGTTGCGCGTCGTGCAGACGACGGCGCCCGGCGTCGTTCCGGTCGATTTTTCCCGGCGATCCCGAGGTGGCGACGCGGCCGGTTTCCACCAGCGTGCGGGACACCTCAACCGGCGGCGCCTCCCACCAGGTGCGACGGGTGGGGATCAGTTCAGGGTCCGGGTGTGCCACGCTCAGGTGCCGGGGCCGGCCGAGCCCGAACGCGATGTCGAAGAGGGCATGTGCGCTGGGCAGATCCGGGGTCGCCACAAACCAGTTCGCCAGGTGGCGCAGCTGACTCTCGCGGCTCACCCCGCCCCGCCGCGCCTCGGTGACCCTGCGCAGCAACGACAACACCGCGGCGATCGCGCTGACGGTGCCGTCCTGCAGACGGTCCGCCTCGCTCCGCCGAGCGTCTTCCGGCGCTGCGGTGAACCAATGCACCAACCCGAACCACCGCGCACGCCAATCGGCGATCCGCTCGACCGGGGTGCGAAAGATCCGGTCGTCGGCCTCTGCTGCCAACTCGATCAGCTGCTCGACCCCGGTCGCCTCGACGGCCCGGACTCCGGCCGCCAGTCGGGGCGCGTAGCGAGCGAGTTCGGAGGAGAACTCGCGCATGTGCGCGAGCAACGCGTCCTTGTGGGCCAGGAAGACCTCGGCGCTGGTCTCGTTGGTGCGTGCCAGGTCTGACAGCATCAGATAGAAACGTGCTGCCCTGTCGGCCATCTCGCCCAGCGTGGAATCCAGCCGATTCAGCTTGCGGTACACCAATTCCGAGTCACCGTCGTGGTTGGCAGCAGCCAGCTCTTCCAAGTCGGCGAGCAACTCGGGCAATACCAACCGCGACAGGGTGGCGTCGTCCATTCTGGCACCGAGCACGTCCTCGACGGCGCGGTAGGCGCGATACCCGGCCTGGGTGAACTGGTAGACATAGTGCCGATTTCGGTATTCGGCGAGGGTGGCCGCTCTGGCGCCGTCATAGCTGCGATCCAGCAATTGCCAGAGGTAGAGCTGATCCAGCAGCGGCGTCAGCTCTTCGGCCGCCAGATCGGGCACCTGGGCCTGGCCCTGGTAATCCACGGCGAGATCGGCCAACGCGGACGAGACGTCGCCGGCGTGCAACAGGACCACGTAGTTGGCCCTGGCGTGTTCGAAGGCGCGCAGCGTCCACAGGTACAGCGTGCTCTTCTCGGCGTTGGTGAACGAGAACAGCCGCAGACGATCGTCCTGGGTGAAAGCCTCCAGGCCGAAGGCGCCACTGGGTTGCTCTCCGCCGGGTCGCTCGCCGCCCGGTTGCCGGTCAGAGGCCGTGGCAGCGGCATTCCCCTGTTCGCTGGTCAACTGCCGGCAACTTCCTTCTCCACGAGCTGCCTGATCCACGCCGCGACGGTGCGGTCGTCCGCCGAGGCACGGCGGCGGATCTCGGTGAGAAGCTGCGGCGGGAACCGGACCGGAATCGGATCGGACAGTCCCGAACTCGCGAGCCGCCGCGCCGGCCCCTGCGGAATGTGGTTGACGTGCCGCGAATAGAACTCGAACTCCTCGTCGGGCGTCATGGCGCTCAGACGTCCCTGCGGTACTGCGCCGCGAGGCTCTTCGAGGCCTCGTAGCAGCCGATGGGCCGGCATCGGCGATAGTCGCCGTCTCGGGCCCGGGCGATCGGAACGATCAGCACCCGGCCACCGACTTCGGCGCACATCAGCCAGTGGGCCGGTGGCTTGGCCGGATAGAACATTGGGCCGCTTGCCCAGATGTCAAGCACACGGTCCATGCCGAGGTGGGGAAGTTCGAACTGCCGCAGGCTCTCGGCATCGACCTCGAACGGCTCCTCTGCATCGAGAAGGTCGGGATCGAGGAGTTCTTCCACCGGACGAACGTATACCAACCTGCGACCGCTCAGGTTGACCGGCGACCGACCAGACCGTCCGCCGAATCCGGCGACCTGTCGCCGGCGAACAGCAGCCTTCAGGAGCTCAGCCGGTTCAGGACGAACCGCGCGGGTTCGCGAAGGCTCTGACCGACAACGCAATATCTCTCGGTCGCGCGGGCCAATCGCTCGAGTGCCGCATCGTCAGCGTCGACGTCGAGGGTCACCGTCACCACGACGTCCGTCACGCCCACCGGGACCTGTCGGTCGATGCCGAGAGTGCCGCGCGCATCGAAGACGCCTTCAGCAACCAATCGGGCAGATCGCAGCGGAAGGTCCATGGCAGTGGCGACGCTGCGCAACGTGACCCCGGCGCACGCGAGCAATGCCTCGAGCAGCATGTCGCCGGAACACGCTTCAGCACCGGTGCCGCCGGTGGCGGGGTGCAGACCCGCGATGACCTCTCCTCCCCAATTCGACACCGCACAGGTGATTCCGGGATCTTTGCAGTCACCGCGGGCGGTGACCGGAGTGCGGGCGGAGGAGGGATCAAGGCGGTATTTCGCTTTCAGCGGAGCCTGCAGTTCACGCAGTCGAGTGGAGTCCATCGGCCCAGTTTGGACCACGCTCCCGCGCTTCCGACAGGAGCCGGCGCTCATTGGTCAGTGGACGAGTCCAGACCGGTCGGACCAGGTCCTGATCGGTCGCTATCGTTCGCTGGTGCCATCCGCGGGGCAGTCGCCCATCGTCAAGCAGAACGTCCGCGCACCTGAAGGCTTCTTCGAAGCCGAGGCGGCCGGCTTGAGATGGCTGGGTGCCGCAGTTCCCACCGGCGGTGCATCGGTGGTCGACGTACTGGACGTCGGTCCCGGGACCATCAGCCTTGCGCGACTGCTCCAGGTCGAGCCGACCCGCCGGCACGCAGAAGATTTCGGCCGGGCACTGGCCGGCACGCATTCGTCCGGGGCCGGGTCGTTCGGCGTTGGTCCAGACGCCGGCCCAGGTGTCGCCTGGATCGGCCGGCAGGACCTGCCACTGGGCGAGTTCGCCCGCTGGGGCGAGTTCTATGCCGACCTCCGCCTGCTGCCCTATGCCCGCGCCGCCAGGGCCGTCGAACAGCTGAGTCCGGCGGGATTGACTGCAGTGCTGGGGGTCTGCGAGCGGCTGCGGGCCGGAGACTTCGACGATGGCCGGACGCCGAGCCGGATCCACGGTGATCTGTGGACCGGAAATGTCATCTGGACCCAGCACGGTGGCACGCTGATCGACCCGGCGGCGCACGGCGGCCACGGCCAGACCGACCTGGCCATGCTGGCCCTGTTCGGGGCTCCACGCCTGGCCGTCATCGAGGCCTCATACGCGGAAGCGGCTGGGCTACCAGGCGATTGGCGGGATCGCACCGCCTTGCATCAACTCCATCCACTCCTGGTGCATGCGGTCAGCCACGGCCCGGCGTACGGCGCGGAGGCCGAGCGGTTGGCTCGCCGCTACGTCTGATCGCCTGTCGCGGTTGAGCGTTCAACGGATTGACCAGCTCAAGCCGCGGACGAAGCGAGAGATGGCAGCCTCGGTTGCCAAATCCACACTGCTTCAGCACGAGGATGCGACAACCCGAGGGTCGGTGGATGACGCCTCCTGCCGTTCTGGCCACCGGGTGCGACAATGGCCGGGCTCTGAATCAAATGCCAGTTATCAGGTACCGGTTGGGAAGAGGTTCCGATGAGCCATCCGCAGGTCGGCGACGATCGTTCGGACGCACCGACCAGCGCTTGGGGTGACGGCAGTTCGGACGAGACGCAGATCGTCCGGCCACCGGTCGGCGGCTATGCCAAGCCGACGACCGAGCCTCCCGAACGGTCCGATCCGTTGTCAGCTCCGATGCCGGCAGCACCGGTCGGCGCGCCGACCCGCAGCCCCGGCGCGGACGTCGGCGGCCAACCGGGTGGCTGGACGCCCTCGTACGCTGCCCAGCCTGGCTACCCGACTGAACCCGCCGTGACATCGGTGTATCCGGCATCGACGCCCGGCTACGCCCCGGCCGGTTATCCGCCCGCCTACGCCCAGCCGACGGCGGTCCCGCCACCGGCATCGGCCGTACTGCCGGAACAACCATCGTCCCGGGTCGGTCCGGGGTTCCTCAGCGCGTTGCTCGGACTGGTCCTGGCCGGGGGCGGCATCTACCTGGCGGCCAGGTTCGGGATCGCAGCAGCATCGGATTCCGTTCGGGGGTCGGTCGCGGTGAAGGATTCGGCGCTCGCGACCATCGGGGCCGTGCTGGTGCTCGGCTCGGTGATCCTCAACGGGTGGTCGCCGTGGGCGACTGTCATCCCGGGCATCGTGCTGACCGGGATCGGAGGATGGACGCTGTACAGCCCCTCCGGAGTGAACACGGTGTCCCGTTGGACCAGGTCGGTGTTCTCGCAGGGGCAGTTGTCAGCCTGGCATGTCTCCGGATTCACCCTCATCCTCGGGCTCGCCATGCTGGCCGCCAGTGTGGCGGCTGCCATCGCCCGGGCATCCGGGAAGCGGGACGGCCAGATCCTCGGCCGCCGGCGGAGCTGACTCCGCGCCGGTGT
Source organism: Mycobacteriales bacterium (assembly GCA_038229825.1). Classification (GTDB taxonomy): domain Bacteria; phylum Actinomycetota; class Actinomycetes; order Mycobacteriales; family Nakamurellaceae; genus Nakamurella. Next base: position 63,725 of record JBBROB010000019.1, on the reverse strand, counting down.
TGCCCCGCCTCGGGCTACAAGCCCAGCGCAAGCCGGAGATCCGGCAGCATCAGCGCCATCGCCCGCCCCCGATGGGACAGTCCGTCCTTCTCCACGGACGACAGCTGAGCCGAGGTACGGCCGTCGCCGGCCAGGTCGCTCTCGGCCGGCACGAATAGCGGATCGTAGCCGAATCCATTGTCTCCCAACGACTCGTGGACGATCCGGCCGCGCCATTCGCCGCGGCGGACCACCGGCTCCCCGCCTGGAACCGCCAGCGCCAGCGCACAGACGAACGCGGCGCCGCGGCGTTCCGGCGGCACATCCACCAGCTGAGCCAACAGCAGCACGTTGTTGGCCAGGTCCGCACCGTGCCGACCGGACCAGCGCGCCGACAGCACACCGGGCATTCCGTTGAGGGCGTCGACAGCGAGCCCGGAGTCGTCGGCCAGCGATACGCAACCAGTGGCCAAGGCTGCCTGACACGCCTTCGCGACCGCGTTCTCTTCGAAGGTGGCGCCGGTCTCCGGTTCCTCCGGGAAATCCACCACATCACCAAGCCCCAGGACGGTGACCTGATCGCCCAGGATTCGTCTGAGTTCGGCGAGCTTCTTCTGATTCCTGCTGGCGAGCAGCACCCGGGTCACAACTTCGCCTCCAGTGTTTTCGGATACGGCGACGCCAAAGCCTCCCGTTGCAATTCGGTGAGCGTCTTGATCCCGGCCAGCGCAGAATCCAGCATCGCATCGAGAGTCGATCTGGAGAAGGTCGCGCCCTCGGCGGTGCCCTGTACCTCCACCAGGGTGCCGGTGTCGGTCGCGACGATGTTCATGTCCACCTCCGCCCTGGAGTCCTCCTCGTAGGGCAGGTCGAGCCGAACGCGGCCGCCGACGACGCCGACCGAGACGGCCGCGATCTGGCACGACAGCGGCTGCGGGTCGGACAGCGCACCGGCCGCCCGCAGGTAGGTCACCGCGTCGGCCAGCGCGACGTAGGCGCCGGTGATGGCGGCGGTGCGGGTGCCGCCGTCGGCCTGCAGCACGTCGCAGTCGACCGCGATGGTGTTCTCGCCGAGCGCCGCCAGATCCACGCAGGCCCGCAGGGACCGCCCGATCAGGCGCGAGATCTCATGCGTGCGGCCACCTACCCGGCCTTTGACCGACTCGCGGTCGCTGCGCTCGTGGGTGGCCGACGGCAGCATCGCGTACTCGGCCGTCAGCCAACCCAACCCGGATCCCTTGCGCCAGCGGGGAACTCCGCGGGTGACCGAGGCGGCGCACAACACCTTGGTGCCGCCGAACTCCACCAGCACCGACCCGGCCGGATGGGCCTGGAAGCCTCGGGTGAATCGGATCGGACGGAGCTCGTCGTCGGCTCTTCCATCAAGTCTGGCCATGGTTCCAACTTAGTGGTCGGTACCGACAGGCTCAGACGACGAGCGTGACACTGCTGATCTCGGGGCCGAGGAACCGGCGGCCGAGCTTGGCGAACACAGCGGGATCACCGGTGGCCAGGAACTCGTGGGGCGCCGGCCGGGCATCGGGGTCGGCCAGCAGATCGGCCTCGGTCAATAGCCGGTAGACGTCCTTGGCCGTCTCCTCGGCGCTGGACACCAGGTTCACCTGCTCCCCCATCACCAGCTGAAGCACGCCAGTCAGCAGCGGGTAGTGGGTGCAGCCGAGCACCAGGGTGTCGACCGCCGTCGCCTGCAGCGGCGCCAGGTAGGCCTGCGCCAGCCCGAGCACCTGCCGCCCTGAGGTGATGCCGCGCTCCACGAAGTCGACGAACGACGGGCACGCCTGCACCCGGACCAGCACGTCGGACGTGCTCGCGAAGGCCTGCTGATAGGCGCCGGACGCGATGGTGGCCGACGTCCCGATCACGCCGACCTCGCCGGTCCTGGTGGTGGCGATGGCGCGTCGAACCGCGGGCCGGATCACTTCCACCACCGGGATGTCGTACCTGGCCGTCGCCACCTCGAAAGCGCCGGCTGCGGAGGCCGTGTTGCAGGCGATGACGAGCATCTTGACGCCCGACTCGACCAGCCGGTCGGCCACCGCCATCGCGTGCCCGAGCACCTCGTCGATGCCCAGCGGGCCATAGGGTCCGTTCGCGGTGTCGCCGATGTAGCGAACCTGCTCCCCCGGCAGTTGGTCGATGATCGACCTCGCCACCGTCAGGCCGCCGACGCCGGAGTCGAAGATGCCGATCGGGGCGCTGTTGTTCACTTCCTACCCGGCCGCTGGGCCATTCCGATCACGAGCCCTGGGACAGTGCGGGTTTCGCCTGCTTCCGGGTGCGGGGACCATCGCTCCTGGCCACCAGGAAAGCCGCCAGCACCCCGCCGATCGCACCGAAAAGATGACCTTGCCAGGAGATCGTGACCGCTTGGGAGATGTCGGCAACGGCCACCTTCACAATGCCGGTCCAGAACACCCCGCCCCAGATGACCAGCAACACCAGACCGACCGCAATCTGTCCGATGCTCCGGGTGAACACCCCGCGGGTGACCAGGTAGGCCAACCACCCGAAGACCAATCCGGAAGCACCGACGGTGACCGTATGGGCGGGGCCGACCAGCCACACACCCAGCCCAGCGAGCAGCCAGACCAGCACGGTGACCGCGATGAACTGGCGGACACCCCCGAACAGGATCAGGAATCCGAAGATCAGCAGCGGCACCAGGTTCGACAGCAGGTGCGGCCAGGACACGTGGAGCAGAGGAGCGGTCAGCACCCCGATGAGGCCGGGCAGCGAGCGAGAGACGATGCCGTAGTCGTTGGTGAGCCGGTTGGAGGCCACTGAGTTGACCACCTCGACCAGGGTCATCAACACTCCGAGACTGCCGATGGTGATGACCGCAGGTTTCACCCTGGCCGGCACCAACGCCGTGCGGCTCTTCCCGGCAGGTGCGCCACTCGGAGGATCCGGAAGCAGGGGCATGGTCATAGTCAAAGGCTACCCAGCCGGGGGGCGGCGCGGCTCAGGGATCGCCCTGATTCCCACCCGGACGCTGGCCAGACGTCGTCGCCACACCATTGCGGCGGCTGGGACTGCGCGCACCCGGCGGCCGCCCCCCACGGATACCTGCCTTCGGTGACTCATAGTCCGATATTCACTCTTATGCGCGCTCTGGCTGTGTCGACAACATCTTGCTGCTGCGACATTCTTACTCAGGGTGAGCCATCGACACCGGTCGCATATCTGACCCAGCCTTGCGCGGCGCCAACGGCGACGTCGTTCCGGTCCAATGAATGGGGTGCAGCAATGGCACGGAGAAGGCTGATCGCGACAGCGTCGGGCGTCGTCATGGCGGTCGGGGTTGTGTTGATGTTCGGGGGCCTGCCCGCATCGGCTTCCTCAGCTGGCCCTCATCCCGCCGTGGTGGCCGCCTCGTGCGGGTGTAGCTCGTACCCGCCTTCGTCGACCCCCACGAGGCCCACCCCCACCACGCCGACGATGGCCACCACGCCCAGCACCGATACAACTCCCAGCACTGACACAACTCCCAGCACGGCAACCACCCCGAGCACCGATACAACTCCCAGCACCGATACAACTCCCAGCACCGATACGACTCCCAGCACCGATACGACTCCCAGCACCGACACCACCCCCACCACACCGACCACCCCCAGCACCGACACCACACCGAGTACCGAAACCACCCCCAGCACCGACACCACCCCCACCACACCCAGCACCGACACCACCCACACCACACCCAGCACCGAAACCACCCCCAGCACCGACACCACCCCCACCACACCCACCACACCGAGCACGACCACCACACCGAGCACGACCACATCCATCACCGTCGGGCCGACCAGCAGCAGTCTGACCTCCAGCACCACCCCGGCGACCTCGACGAGTAGCACCAGCACCACTGTCGAAGTTTCGCCGACGAGCAGCATGATCACGACGCCCCTGGCGACCACGACCCAGACGACCACGTTGGCCTCAACGGGCACGCCCGCCGACACCCTCAGCCTGGCCGGTGGTCTGCTCCTACTGGCCGGACTGGCCGGCCTGCTGCTGGCCCGTCGTCGCGCCTGAGAACGCCGATGGCCGGGCGAGCACCTCTGCTCACCCGGCCATCGCTCACTGCATCTACAGGCTGACTGCCCCGCTCCTGCCCGCGGGGGGTGTCACGCCCAGAGTTGTCCGTCCAGACCCGAGGCCGCGGCCTGATCGTCGGTGGCGCCGTAGACGCCGGTCGACAGGTACTTCCAGCCGGCGTCGGCCACGATGAATGCGATGTCGGCCGAACGCCCGTCCTTTTCCGCTTTCGCTGCCAGCCCCAGTGCCGCATGCAGAACCGCTCCCGTCGAGATGCCGGCGAAGATGCCTTCCACCTCGAGCAGTTCCCGGGTGCGGCGTACCGCGTCCTCCGGACCCACTGAGAACCGGGAGCTCAGAACCGTCTCGTCGTAGAGCTCTGGGACGAAGCCTTCATCCAGATTCCGCAGGCCGTAGACGAGTTCGCCGTACCGCGGTTCGGCGGCGACGATCGAGATGTCCGGCACCTTCTCCCGCAGGTATCTGCCCACACCCATCAGGGTTCCGGTGGTGCCAAGGCCGGCCACGAAGTGGGTGATCGTTGGCAGGTCCGCGAGCAGTTCCGGGCCCGTCGAGTCGTAGTGGGCCTTCGCGTTGTCGTGATTGCCGTACTGATAGAGCATCACCCAGTCGGGATGGTCGGCGGCCAGCACCTTGGCCGCGGCCACCGCGGCGTTCGACCCGCCGGCGGCCGGCGAGGAGATGATCTGGGCGCCATAGGCCCGCAACAACAGCCGCCGCTCTTCCGAAGTGTTTTCCGGCATCACGCAGATCAGTCGGTAACCCTTGACCCGGCAGACCATGGCAAGCGAAATCCCGGTATTGCCGCTGGTCGGCTCGATGACGGTGCAACCAGGCCGCAGGCGGCCGTCCGCCTCGGCCGCGGCGACCATCGCCAACGCCGGCCGATCCTTGATGGAACCGGTCGGGTTGCGGTCCTCCAGCTTGGCCCAGACGCGCACCTTGCCGGACGGCGACAACCGCGGCAAACCCACCAGCGGGGTGCCGCCGACCGCCTCGATCAGGCTCGGGTATCTGGACATCGGCTGCTCAGGCCCCGGAACCGCCGGCCACGGCCGGCAGGATGGTCAGCTGGTCGCCGTCGGCGACTGTCGTGTCGAGGCCGCCGGTGAACCGGACATCTTCGTCGTTGACGTAGATGTTGATGAACCTGTGCAGCGCACCGTTCTTGATCAGGCGGTCACCCAGCCCCGAGTAACGGGAGTCGAGGTCGGCGATCAGCTCCGCCAGGGTTGCCCCATCTGCGGAGACGGTCTTCTCCCCCTTGGTGACCGGCCGCAGAATCGTCGGAACCGAGACTGACACGCTCATTGCTTCTCCTCGTGGGTCGTTCATGATGGATCGTTCGTGGGAATCGCCATGGAACGGCCGATCCAGCCGCGTACAGCTCTTGCAACGTCGCCGAGCTACGGAATCATTTCCACTTCTTCTTCCGACACGCCACCGTCGATGATCCGGTATGACCGGAATTCCACCGAATCGGGCTCTCGGGTGGAGACCAGGACGTAGTGGGCCTGCGGCTCGCCCGCATACGCGATGTCGGTCCGGCTGGGGTAGGCCTCGGTCCCGGTGTGCGAGTGGTAGACCACGACGACCTCCTCGTCCCGCTCGTCCATCTCCCGGTACAGGCGCAACTGCTCGCCGGAGTCGAAACGGTAGAACGTCGGCGATCGCTCCGCGTTCATCATCGGAATCAGCCTGGTCGGTGTATCGGTGCCGACCGGACCGGCGATGATGCCGCAGGCCTCGTCCGGGTGGTCGGCTCTGGCATGGGCGACGATGGCAACGGCCATCTGATTCGGGATGCGCAACACCCAAACACCTTAGCGACCGGACCGGCGTCAGCAGTTGACCACCGGATGGCCAACCGGGACACCGGTCAATCCATCAGTGCGTTGACCAGCGAGTCCTGCACGGCGGAGAGCCAGCGGTAGGTGGCGAAGATCGCCACCTCCATGCCCTCCGGGTCGGCGTCGGGCGACGGTTCGAAGTCGTCGTCGGTGATGTCGAGCCGCACTCCCAGCGCCAGTCGCACGTCGTTCAGAGTGGAAACCCAGGCCTGCGCCATTGCCGCATCCAGGTGGACGCTGCCGCCGCCCCTTGGCAGCGAATCCAGCAGCTTGACCGCGGAGGCATCCTTCATGGCGATCAGATCGGGTTCGCGCAGCATCCTGATGCCGGCGGCCATCTCGGAGTCGGAGGCGTGGAAGTCGGGGAGCAGCCGGGCCAGCGCCGGATCCGCCGGCGGCGTTCCGGGGCCGAGCACCATTCCGGTCATCCGGGCCAGCGGATCCGCCGACGACTCTGACCGGCGGCCGGCCAGCATCTGCCGAACCTGGTCCACCAGGTCGGCGATCAGGGTTGCCTCTGCCGGTTCGAACACTGCCGTGTAGCGACCGAAACGCCGGACGAACAGGCGCACTACTTGTCCTGCGCCATCGTCGCCCACAAGCCGGCGCCCTGCAGCTTCAGCACGTCGGCTTCCATCGCATCCCTGGTACCGACAGACACTGTCGCCCTGCCCTTTTGGTGCACGTCCAGCATGAGCGCCTCCGCTTTGGTGCGCGGGTGGCCGAGCAGCTTCTGAAACATGTAGGTGACGTAGGACATCAGATTGACGGGGTCGTTCCAGACGATGGTGACCCACGGCTGGTCGGGCAGCGTGACGTCCTGGACGTCGGTCGTTTCCTGGGTGGTGGGCGCACTACTGGTCACTCATCCAGTGTGGCACGACTGCCACTGAAGGTTCTGTCACCCGTCCGGCCGTGGTGTACCCGTCCGGGCTCACGTTCGGGGTTGGGTCCTAGGCTGACCGGATGAGTACACCCGCGGCGACCACGGCTCTGCTGACCGACCAGTACGAGCTGACCATGCTGCAGGCGGCCATCGCCGACGGCAGTTCGGGGCGTCGCTGCACCTTCGAGGTTTTCGCCAGGAGACTCCCGAACGGCCGACGGTACGGCGTCGTCGCCGGTACCGGGCGGGTGCTGGATGCGGTGGAGCAGTTCCGCTTCGACGCGGACGCATTGTCACTGCTCGAGCCGCTGCTGAACCGGCGCACCCTCGACAATCTGGCCGACTGGTCGTTCGACGGTGACATCGAAGGCTATCCGGAGGGTGAACTCTTCTTCCCCGGTTCCCCGGTGCTGTCGGTGACCGGCAGCTTCGGCTCGGCGGTGATCCTGGAAACGGTGATCCTGTCGATTCTCAACCACGACTGCGCCATAGCGTCGGCGGCGGCCCGGATGACCTCGGCGGCGGCGGGGCGGCCGTTGATCGAGATGGGCTCCAGGAGGACCCACGAGCAGGCGGCTGTTGCCGCCGCCAGGGCCGCCTACATCGCCGGCTTCGCGGCCACCTCGAATCTGGCCGCCGGTCAGCGCTTCGGTATCCCGACGGCCGGCACCGCGGCCCACGCCTACACCCTTCTGCACGACACCGAGGCGGCCGCATTCGCCGCCCAGGTGGCCGCGCTCGGCATCGACACCACGTTGTTGGTCGACACCTACGACATCACCCGCGGTATCGCGACGGCCATCGAGGTGGTCGGGACCGGGCTGGGTGCCATCCGGATCGATTCCGGCGACCTCGGGGTGCTGGCCCGGTCGGCGAGAGAGCAACTGGACGCCCTCGGCGCGACGGGCACCAAAGTGGTGCTGTCCGGTGACCTGGACGAATACGCCATCGCAGCGCTGCGGGCCGAACCTGTCGACGTCTACGGTGTCGGCACGTCGCTGGTCACCGGGTCCGGTGCGCCGACGGCCGGCATGGTCTACAAGATGGTCGAGGTCGATGGCCGGCCGGTCGCCAAGCGCAGCGAGGGCAAACAGTCCAAGGGGGGCGCCAAGGCGGCGCTGCGCCGCCACCGGTCCACCGGCACAGCGACGGAGGAAGTCGTCTACCAACGGTCCGGCCCGGCGCCGGTCGCCAGGGCCGGGGACGTCCAGCTGCAGGTTCCGCTGATGCACTCCGGCGTGCGGGTCGACGGTCCACTGACGCTCGCCGACGCCAGGAAGCGGCTGGCCGATGCGCTGATCAGCCTGCCGTGGGAGGGTTTGAAGCTGTCCAAGGGCGACCCGGCCATCCCGACCACACTGGCGGCCGACGCACTGTACCCGGACTGACGGTCGATCCGGGCACGGCTGCGCCCCTACCCCTTCCATGACGGAGAACTGAGTGAACGGAAACACTTTCGACGCGACCACCGCTCTCGTGGTGGTCGATATGCAGCACGACTTCGGCGACCCGTCCGGGTCGCTGTATGTCACCGGCGGGGAGCAGATCCTGCCCGGCATCCTCGCGCAGATCCAGGGCACCCTGGCCGCCGGAGGGCTGGTCGTCTACACCCAGGACTGGCATCCCGAGCACACCCCGCATTTCGCGGCGGATGGCGGTATCTGGCCCAAGCACTGCGTGATCGATTCGCCCGGCGCGCAGTTCCTGCCCGGACTGCCGATCGATGGACCGGTGGTGCGCAAGGGGACCGGGCCGCAGGACGGCTACTCCGGTTTCTCGGTAATGGATCTGCAGACCGGAGCCACCATAGGCACCGAGCTCTCCGCCATCCTCGACGAGAACGGCATCATGGCGATCACCGTCGTCGGGCTGGCCGGCGACTGGTGTGTCAAAGCCACCGCGATCGACGGCGTCGCACTGGGCTACCGCACCACGGTTCCGCTCTCCCTCACCAGGTTCGTGGAACTGCAGCCCGGTGACACCCAGGCCGCGGTCTCCGCGATGAAGGCGGCCGGCGTGACCGTCACCGACTGACCGGGCTGTGGCTTGGATCAACCTCGCAGACCTGGACGAACTTCTTTCGTTGTGTCACTCTCGCACCAAATCGACCAAGTTCGTCCATGCCGACGCCTGGGTTCGCACGGCGAACTGCCGTAGGCCAGACTATCCCGATGCGCCGCGCTCCCGCCTTCATCCATGCCATCGCCGAAGACGAACTGGACGGCCAGGACCCACACCTACGCGAGACCTTCTCGATTCGACTGGATCGCTGGTGGGCGGACCTGGATGACGGGTTGACGGGCGTTTATTCTCCGGCCGACAGGGCAGCTCTGGGCCCGCGACTTGTCCGGCTCGCGGCCAGGGCTTTTGCTGATCGGGATCCCGAATTGCGCCGGCTCGACGCCGAACGCACCCTGACCCCGGACTGGTTCCAATCGCCGGAAATGATCGGGTATGCGGCCTACGCCGACCGGTTCGGCGGCACTCTCAAGGGCGTGCAGGTGAAAATCCCGTACCTGAAGGAACTGGGTGTGACATACCTGCACCTGATGCCGCTCCTCCGGCCGCGGCCGGGTGACAGTGACGGCGGATATGCGGTCGCCGACTACCGGACCGTCCGGGAGGACCTCGGTACGCTGCCCGACCTGGTGGAGCTGGCCACCGAGCTGCGCCACCATGGCATCAGCCTGGTATTGGACCTGGTGCTGAACCATGTTGCACGGGAACATGAGTGGGCCCAGAAGGCCCGGCAGGGTGACCCCCGCTACCAGGACTATTTCTATACCTTCGCCGACCGGGTGATGCCCGATGCCTATGAGCGCACGCTGCCGGAAGTCTTTCCGGATTTCGCCCCTGGCAGTTTCACCTTCGACGAATCCCTGGACGGTTGGGTATGGACCACATTCAATTCGTGGCAATGGGACGTCAAATGGACGAATCCGAATGTGTTCTACGAATATGCCGATATCGTCCTGTTCCTGGCCAACGCCGGAGTACAGGTGCTGCGACTGGATGCGATCGCGTTCATCTTCAAACGGCTGGGGACGAACTCGCAGAACCAGCCGGAGGTGCACTCGATCACCCAGGCCCTCCGGGCGGTGGCGCGAATCGCCTGCCCTGCAGTCACTTTCAAAGCGGAAGCAATCGTCGGGCCGACCGATCTCGTGCACTATCTCGGGCAGGGCGGCCACCACGGCAAGGTCAGCGACATCGCCTACCACAACACGCTGATGGTCCAGATCTGGTCGATGCTGGCCTCGAGGGACGTCCGTCTGGCCGCGCAGGCACTGCGTGGGCTTCCGGTCGCGCCGAACACGACCGCCTGGGTCACCTACCTGCGCAGCCATGACGACATCGGCTGGGCGATCGACGACGGCGATGCCGCTGCCGTCGGGCTCTCCGGTCACGAACATCGCAGGTTCCTGTCCGACTACTACGCCGGGCTCTACCCCGGTTCGCCGGCCAGAGGCCTTGTCTTCCAATACAATCCGGTGACCGGTGATCGCCGGATCAGCGGCATGGCAGCCAGCCTGTCCGGTCTCGAATCGGCCACCGAGTCAGCGTCGGACGGGCACACCGCGGTCGATCTGGTGATCGGCCGGCTGTTCGTCGCCTATGCGATGGTGCTGGGCTGGGGCGGCATCCCGGTCATCTGGATGGGCGACGAACTGGCGCTGACCAACGACACCGGGTGGGCGGACGAACCCGGCCATGCGTCCGACAATCGCTGGACGCACCGGCCCAGGATGCCTTGGGACGTTGCTGATCTGCGCACCGACGACGCCACCGTGGCTGGTCGCTTGTTCGGCATCCTGCGTCATCTGGCGAGCGTGCGAGGGAGTCTTCCGCACCTACACGCGTCGGTGGCCGCGGAAATTCCGGAGTTGGCCGACCCCGGGATCCTGCCGGTGCTGCGGCGACACCCGCTCGGGCCGCTCCTGGAGCTGTACAACGTGACCGACAGCTGGCGCGCCTGGCCGGGCCACCGGCTGGCTGAGTTGGGTCTGGCCATGGGCGTCGACCGAATCTCGGGCGAACCGGTCCGGGCGGGCGAGGACGGCTACCTCTGGCTGCCGCCGTACGCCGGCGTGTGGATCACGGCGAACTGAGCCGACTATTCGGCCGCCCTGGCGATGGCGGTCACGGTACCTGGCGCCACCTCGGTGAAGCCGGCGTCCCGCACGGCCAGCAGCCGGTCGACGGTCCAGGCCTGCCCGGCGTCGGCGACTGCCGCGGTCAGTCGGGTCCACTCCGTGGGGGTTGACCGGCGCACGCTGGATGGCAGGCCGGCTTCGATCCAGCGGTGCAACCGGGGTTGGTCCTCCGCCAGCAGGGCCGCCGCGATCATGCCGGCATGACCGGTCTGCGCCATCGCCTTGCCCAAGGTCATCACCGGTTCCGGCGGCAGCCAGATCTGCAGGGACCGCGGATCAGCGGCCTCCGGAGTGTCGTCCGAGGGCACATCTGTACCGCCGACCTGCAGCCTGCCCACCCTTTTGTCCAGGTCCTGGACACGGCCGGGCACCAGCGCCCGTACCTGGGTGGGCCCGTCAATCAAGGTGACACCCGGCAATTCGGCGGTCGCGTCCCACTGCGCTCCCCGTCCGCGACGGGTGACCTTGCGGATGTGCCCGGCGCAGTAGTCGCGCACCGCCTCGAACCATTCGCCGCCCGGCTCGGAGCGGGGATCGAGACAGATGGTGGCACTACCGGTGGCCGCCATCGCGAGCGACCGGTGCCAGGAAGGCGGGGCGTCCCGTTCCATCCGCAGGATCAACTGGAGCGCGCGGACGTCGGCCGCGGCCTCGTCCCGGTCGGCCAGCACCTCGTCCTCCGCCAGGCCCAGCCAGTACGCATACCTGGCCCGCAACGGCGCCAGCACCTCACCCGTCATCGATACCGGCCCCGGTCTGCATGGACGCCATGCCTAGCCGAGCGGGACGCGGCGGAGGTGACCGTCGGCGGCGTCGGCCTCCTCGACCTCGTCCCGGGTGATGCCCAGGATGAACAACACGGGGTCGAGAAACGGCTGGTTCAAGGCGGTGTCGGCCGCGTCGGCCACCATCGGCTTCGCATTGAACGCGATCCCCAGACCGGCGGCGGTCAGCATGTCGATGTCGTTGGCGCCATCGCCGACGGCGACCGTCTGGTCCAGTGGCACCCCGAACTGGGCTGCGAACCGCTCCAGCGCCCTCGCCTTTCCGGCCCGGTCGACCACCTCGCCCGCCAACAGGCCGGTCAGCCGACCACCGACCACCTCCAGCGTGTTCGCCGCGACGAAGTCAAGGTCGAGTTCGTCGACAAGGTGCCGGGTGACCTGGGTGAAGCCGCCGGAGACGATCCCGCACTTGTAACCGAGCCGCTTGAGCGTCCGGATGGTGGTCCTGGCGCCGGGGGTGAGCTCAAGAGCAGCGCCGATCTCGTCCAGTACGGCGGCGTCCAGTCCGGCCAGCATGGCAACGCGTTCCCGCAGCGAGGCTGCGAAGTCCAGTTCGCCGCGCATCGCGGCTGCGGTGATCTCCTCGACCTTGGCGCGGGTTCCGGTGTGGTCGGCGAGCATTTCGATCACCTCGCCGGTGATCAGGGTGGAGTCGACGTCGAACACGATCAGCCGTTTCGCCCGGCGGGCCAGCCCGGCGCGCTGGACGGCGATGTCGACGCCCGCCGTCGCGGCCACCGCGGCGACGACCGACCGCAGCCGGTCGTCCTCGGGAGCCGTCACCGTCAGCTCGAGCCCGGTCACCGGGTAGTCGGCGATCCGGGTGATGGTCTCGATGTTGACTCCGATATCGCCGAAAGTCCTGGCCAGCGCGCCAATGGCCTTGGCCTGCAACGGGCGGCCCAGCACCACCACGGTGTGGGTGGGTGATCTGCGTTCGGCATCGCCGGCCCGGTCGATCGCCACCGAGATGCGCATGCCCAGTGAGTGCATGGCCTGCTCGACATGCTCCTGCAGCGCCTCCGGGTCACCAGGTGCTGCCACCAGGACGCCCAGGGTCAAGGCCCCGCGGATGACGACCTGGTCGACGTCAAGTACGTCCACATGGTGCGCCGACAACACGGTGAACAGGACACCGGTGACGCCGGGCTTGTCCGGTCCGCTGACAGTGATCAGCACGGAGGCCATCGCTCGTCGACCTTCTCTCGTCTCAGGCGCTCCACATGAGAACGAGGCCCGCGGTGCGCCAAGTGCGCCACGCGGACCTCGCCTCGGGTGAACCGGTCAGGTCTTGGGAATGCTCAGGTGATCGCTGGACTCCAGCTCCTGCAGTGGTTCCCAGTTCCGGTTGGGGTGCGCTTCGGTCCGCATCCGCTCGATCATGTGCGGATGGTGCAGTTCGAATGCCGGACGCTCCGACCGGATCCGCGGCAGCGAGGTGAAGTTGTGCCGGGGCGGCGGTGAGCTGGTCGCCCACTCGAGCGAGTTGCCGTAGCCCCACGGGTCGTCCGCGGTGGTGACCTCGCCGTACCGCAGTGACCGGAAGACGTTCCAGATGAACGGCAGGGTGGAGGCACCCAGCACGAACGCGCCGATCGTCGAGACGGTGTTCAGGGCGGTGAAGCCATCCGAGGGCAGATAGTCGGCGTACCGGCGCGGCATGCCCATGTTGCCCAACCAGTGCTGCACCAGGAACGTCAGGTGGAAGCCGAAGAAGGTGGTCCAGAAGTGGAACTTCCCCAGTCCCTCGTCCAGGAATCGACCGGTCATCTTCGGGAACCAGAAATAGATGCCCGAGAAGGTGGCGAAGACGATGGTGCCGAACAGCACGTAGTGGAAGTGCGCGACCACGAAGTACGAGTCCGAGACATGGAAATCAAGAGCCGGAGACGCCAGGATCACGCCAGTCAGACCACCGAACAGGAAGGTCACCAGGAACCCGCAGGCAAACAGCATGGGGGTTTCGAAGGTGATCTGGCCCTTCCACATGGTGCCGATCCAGTTGAAGAACTTCAGACCGGTCGGCACGGCGATCAGGAAGGTCATGAACGAGAAGAACGGCAGCAGGACGGCTCCGGTCGCGAACATGTGGTGTGCCCAGACGGCGATCGACAGGGCGGCGATGGACAGCGTCGCGTAGATCAGCCCCCGGTACCCGAAGAGAGGTTTCCTGGAGAAGACAGGGAACACCTCGGAAACGATGCCGAAGAACGGCAGCGCGATGATGTACACCTCGGGATGCCCGAAGAACCAGAACAGATGCTGGAACAGGATCGCCCCGCCATTGGCCGGGTCGAAGACATGGGAGCCGAAGTGTCTATCGGCCGCCAATCCGAACAACGCCGCGGTGAGTACCGGGAAGGCGATCAGGATCAGGATCGAGGTCACCATGATGTTCCAGGTGAAGATCGGCAGCCGCCACATCGTCATCCCAGGGGCCCGCAGGCAGATCACGGTGGTGATCATGTTGACGCCGCCGAGGATGGTGCCGAGGCCGGAAACGGCCAGGCCCATGATCCACAGGTCTCCGCCGACGCCCGGTGAGTTCACTGAGTTGGACAAGGGTGTGTAGGCGGTCCACCCGAAGGCGGCTGCACCACCGGGGGTGAAGAACCCGGACACCGCGATGGTCGAGCCGAACAGGTACAGCCAGTAGGAGAACGAGTTCAACCGCGGGAACGCGACATCGGGCGCACCGATCTGCAGCGGCAGCACAAAGTTGGCGAAGCCGAACACGATGGCCGTCGCATAGAACAACAGCATGATCGTGCCGTGCATGGTGAACAGCTGGTTGTACTGCTCGTTCGTCAGGAACTGCATCCCCGGTCGGGCGAGCTCGGCTCGCATGATCAGGGCCATCACCCCGCCGACCATGAAGAAGAAGAAGGCGGTGCAGATGTACATCTTGCCGAGAGTCTTCGGATCCGTGGTCTTGAGGTATCCCAGCAGGGCGACTCCGGGTCGGAGTTTGTTGACGGGGTACGCCCGTGTCACTACGGGGCGTGGGGCTACGGCTGTCACGGGCGGTCCTCCAGCAGTTCGGTGCACTGGCCTCGACGCCCAAGGAGCAGGCCGACGATGTTCGCCAGCGTAGTACGACAACAGGTAGAAGACGACGCCGGGCGGCCCACGACTCGACTGCATAGATCCTGGAGGCACAAAAGAAAGGACCCGCCGATCGGGGGGAATGTTCGGCCGGCGGGCCCTTGAGGTTCACGGTGGAGCTGAGGGGACTCGAACCCCTGACCCCCACACTGCCAGTGTGGTGCGCTACCAGCTGCGCCACAGCCCCGTGAAGCTGCTCGGCAACACTACCAAGAGGGGCCGAGCAGCTCCTAATCGGTCGATCATCGCAGGTCAGGCCAACAAGTTGGTCAGCCAGGACGTGCTGTTCAGGTTCAGCAGCGATCCATCCCGCACCACTGCCGGGGTCGCGATTTCCTGGCCGGCCGGGGTGGCCTTGGTCAGCAGCGCACTGGACGCCTGCGCGGCGGCCTGCGCCGCCGCGATATTGGTGCCCCCGGTGATGCAGGAGGCAGCGGACTGCGGCGCCCCGGCGGTCACAGCGACCTTTGCGATCTGCGCGTTCGACATGTCGGCCGCACCGTTCTCGGCCGGTTGGATCCCGGAGGTGAACATCATCGTGTGGAAGTTCATGAACAGACCCTTGGGCGCCGAGGCCGTCGGCACCGCAGCCACACACTCCAACGCGGCGGCGGCCCGGGTCGAGTAGTCCTTGGACGCCGACGCCTTGTTCAGGAAATTCAGGAAGTGGTACCGGACGGAGAGCTTGCCATCGTCGACCGCCTTCATGATCTGCTGACCGAACTGGCCCTCGAAAGCCTGGCAGAACGGGCAGAGCCCATCCTCGAAGACGTCGATGCTCAGGGCCGGTGGCGGTCCACCGGTCGTCGGGCCGCCGGTCACCGTGACCACTCCGTCGGCGATCGCCGCCGTCGAGGTCAGCGACTTCGGATGGTCGGTGACCGGCGCGGCGTTGGCCTTCTTGTTCAGCACCAACCCGACGACCACCACGATGGCGATCAGCGAGACCGCGACCGCGCCGATGATCATCTGGGTGCGGTTCGAGCTGGCGCTCGTCTGGCGGGCGGCCGCGACCGACTGCCTGGTGCCGGGCGGCGGCTGGATCCGCCGGTCGACCACCGGCTTCCTGACCCGCGCTGGCTTCGACGGTCGGCTGTCCCGCCGTTGTCCGGACTTTCCCTGCGCCACTGCACTCCTCACGACGATGACCGGCGTCACGGACAGCCTCTGTCCCTGGCGCCGGCCCGATGGGGGCCGCACTGGTGCTCCACGCAGCGGAGGTCAGCTCGTGCGACCGTTCGTCGTTACGGTAGTGGAACCACCGGCCAACCCGCGGCTTCCAGGTTCCTGCGTACCCGGTTGACATCCTCCTCGGACGGCATCTCGTTGGTCACCTTGGTGATCAGCACGCCGATGTCGGCCACCCCGGTCGGAGCGTGACCCGACTCGACGCACGCCCTCGCGACCTGGACCGTTTCCTCGTCGGTGAGCCGCCGGCGGAGCAGTGCCAGCAGCGGTATGTAGTCCTGCGCCGGAATGCCCCGTGGGTAACCGGCGCGCAGCCAGTCCAGGATCGAGTGGAGCAGGGCCGGACGTGCCGAGCCGTCCAATGTCTTGTCGTCGGAGTTTCTCTCTGCCACAGCTGCAGACTCACCCCCCGGATCGGTCGGCATGCCGGCAAGTGGCCAGCCGGCGGCGGCCAGCCGGGCCGCGACCTGTCCGAGATCATCGTCGGTCGGCTGTTGCTGGGCAACCCTCTCGATCGCTGCCAGCACCACCGTGCGATCGGCCGGCAGGTGTCCGGAAATCGTCAGGTGGTCCACGATCTCGTCGAGTTCGGCGTCGCTGAGCCGCCGGCGCAGCAGGGCCAGCAGCGGAAAGTAGTCCTTGGTCGGCACCCCGTCCGGATAGCCCTTGCGCAGCCAGTTGAGCACCGAGCCGAGCAGACCGGGCTTGTCGTCGACCGCGGACATCAGGAGAGGCCGAATTTCGCCAGGAAGGTCTTGCTGGCGGCCAGCACGATGATCGCTGCCACTACCACCATGGCCACCACCAGAAAGCACAGGCCGGCGACGGCCCGCCCGGCCGGATTGGGTGCGACGGTGCTGCCGTCGGAGGCAGCAGTGCCGGCGGAGGCACGGATGCCGAACGCGAACAGGGCCGGCAGTCCGGCGCCGAGGACGAGGCCGACCAGTAGGACCTTCCAGATGGGTGCGATGGCTGTCACGACTGTGGACATGTGGCGATTCCTCTCAGACCGAGGCGGAAGTGTTGGAGTCGGCCGTCTTTGCAGATCGCGGTGGAGCCGTGTCCTCCCAGTCGGCATTGACGTTGCCGGCATGCACCGGGGCCCGTCGCGACCGGAGGTAGATCAGCGCTGAGACGGCGACCAGGATGGCGAAGTCCAGCAGGATGCCGAACAGGCCATCGGCCGGACCTTTGAGCAGATCGGCGACGTACCAGCAGATCGCGCCGACGACGGCGGCGATCGGCAGGGTGATCAACCACCCGGCGGCCATCCGGCCGGCCACGTTCCAGCGCACACTGGCACCCTTCTTGCCGACGCCGGTCCCCAGGATGGACCCGGTCGCCACGTGGGTCGTCGACAGCGCAAGGCCCAGGTGGGACGAGGTCAGGATGACCGCGGCGGATGCGGATTCCGCTGCCATACCCTGCGGTGAGGAGATCTCCACCAGACCTTTGCCGAGGGTCCGGATCACCCGCCAGCCGCCGATGTAGGTGCCGAGTGCGATCGCCACCGCGCAGGAGACCTTCACCCAGATCGGGATGTCACCGCTCGCGCTGAGCGATCCGTGGGCGACCAGGGCAAGGAAGATCACCCCCATCGTCTTCTGCGCATCACCGGTGCCGTGGGCCAGCGAGACCAGCGATGCGGAACCGATCTGGCCCCACCGGAACCCTTTCTCGCGTGAGTTGTGCGGTACCCGCGCGGTGATGGCGAAGACCAGATAGGTGCCACATGCGGCGATGATGAGGGCGACGATCGGCGACAGGACTGCCGGGATGACGATGCTGGACAGCACCAGGGTCCAGTTGACCCCGCTGGAGAAGCCGAGACCGGCCACCGCCGCACCGATCAGGCCGCCGAACAACGCGTGAGACGAACTCGACGGCAGGCCCAGCAGCCAGGTCGCCAGATTCCAGATGATCCCGCCGACCAGACCCGCGAACACGATGGTGATGAGCAGGTGGTGACCACCGGGTGCGTTGAAGAAAGCCGACGGGGCGCCGTTCTTGTCCTGGATGTTGACCACTTTCGCGACGGTCTTGGCCACCTGGACGGACAGGAACGCGCCCACCAGGTTCAGAATCCCCGACAGCGCGACGGCGACCTTGGGTTTGAGCGCTCCGGTGGCGATGGAGGTGGCCATCGCATTTCCGGTGTCGTGGAAGCCGTTCGTGAAATCGAAGGCGAGCGCGGTCCCGACGACCAGCACCAGGATGATGAACTCAGTCATGTCGAGCAGCATCGCGGGCCGCATTGCACCTTGTCCAACGACCGAACCATTGTTTTAGCTGGTCAGCGTCAATGTTCGAGCAAGTGTCACCTGCCGTTCACCGGGTGGTGGGCCGGCAGTTGCAGGTGATGCGGGACCCGGGCCGGGCTCAGCCCTGCGCGACGACGTCCACTACCGCGACCGCGCCGGCCTGCTGCTGACCGGAGGTGTCCTTGGAGGCGGCGATCAGCACCAGCACCCGGCTGCCGATCGGCACGCCGATGAGGCCCTTGAGCGCACCGGTCGCGTCGACGGAGATCTGCTGCAATCCGGTCGACGCCGGGTCAGCCGCAGCCGCAGCGGCGCCGGTCTTGGGCCAGGTCGACTGCCTCTGCGACTGCGTCCAGTCGGTGACCACCAGCTGAGCCAACACCGGGCCTGCCTTGAGCTTGGCTCCGGTGCCCTTCGCCAGGATGTAGACGGCGTTCGTCTTCGGCTCGGTCAGACCCTTGGCGATGGTGATCTTCGGCTCCTTGCCGGGCGCCCCGGAAACGGTCGGGACCCCCTTCGGCGCCGGCTGGACGGCCGCATCGGCCTGGCCGGTGGTAGTGGGAGCGATCCTGGAGACGATGTCGACCACGAACACGATGGTGTCGGTGCCCTTGATGGCGCCCTGGGCCCCTCCGGCCGAGCCGTAACCATCGGCCGGGGGCAGGCTCAGCAGCACCCGGCTGCCGACTTTGACCCCCACCAGTGCGACATCCCAGCCCGGGACGACCTTCTGCCTGCCGATCTGGAAGGTGCTGGTGGCCTTGCGGTCGTACGAGTTGTCGAACACCTTGCCACCCCAGACCTGGCCGAGGTAGTTGGTCACCAGGAAGTCCCCGGCGACCGTGGTGGCGCCGGTGCCCTGGGTGAGGACCTCCCGTTGCAGGCTCGGCGGCGGGGTGCTCTTGGGGAAGGTCAGGGCCGGCTTGACGCCGAACTTGCCGGTGGCCGCCGGCAAGGCGGTCGCGGCCACCGCCGGAGCGACGACGGTGGCGGCCGGAACCGCCGGACCGAGGTTGGCGGCCGCACTCACGCTCGTCGTTCCGGACGTGCCGGAGGCTACCGGAGCTCCCGAGCTCGACGTCGAGGTGGACGTCGGCGACGACGACGACCCACAGGCGGCGAGCACGAGGAGCGGAAGGGCGGCGATGACGGCCCGGATGCGCATTGAAGAATCCTTCGGTTTCGACTGCCGGGTATTCGGCAGGGATTGTTCGGCCGGTTCGGTGCTGCCCGCTGTCGGGCTCCCCCAATTCCGGGCCAGCTTGGACACCCTACGCAATCCAGCTGTTCACCGGATGTGAGAGGCAGGTCTCCGCGGACTCGACGGACGCCCCGCCCAGCGCGCCACGGGTCCGCCACTGGCCGCGATGGACCTACTCTGAGCACGTGGCAGGTACCCCGCGCGTCTTCGTCGCTCAGCTTGTCGGGCTTCCCGTGTTCGGCCCAGGAGGCGAATCCATCGGCAAGGTCCGCGACATCGTCGCTGCACTGCGGCTGGATCGAAAACCTCCCCGGGTACTGGGCATCGTCGTCGAGTTGCCAACCCGCCGGCCGATCTTCGTTCCGATGCTCCGGGTCACCTCTCTCGAGTCGCACGCGATTGCGCTGTCCACCGGTTCGGTGAGCCTGCGCCGGTTCGAGCAGCGCCGCACCGAGGTGCTGGTGATCAGCCAGTTGATCGACAAGAAGGTGCGGATCGCGACCACCGCGGCCGCCGCGACGGTCGTCGACGCCGGCATGGAGCGGACCAGGACTCGCGACTGGGTGGTGACCAGGCTGGCCGTTCGCGAGCGATCCGGCCTGTTGACCAGGAGATCACCGGTCCAGGTGCTGAGCTGGACCGACGTCCGCGGCACCGACCTGACCGACCTGTCCGACAACACCACCCTGGGCACCCAGCAACTGCTCGCGTCGTTCGAAGGCATCCGAGCGGCCGATGCCGCCACCGTGATGCGGGATCTGCCGCGGGCCCGCCGCTACGAGGTCGCCGACGCGTTGGACGACGATCGGCTGGCCGACGTCATCGAGGAGCTCCCGGAGGAGGATCAGAAGGACCTGCTGGCCCACCTCGACGAGGCGAGGGCCGCCGACATCCTGGAGGCCATGGACCCGGACGACGCGGCCGATCTGCTCGCCGAACTGCCTTCCGGGGTGCAGGAACGGCTGTTGGAGCTGATGGAGCCGGAGGAGTCGGGCCCGGTGCGGCGGCTGCTGCAGTACTCGTTCGACACCGCCGGTGGTCTGATGACCCCCGAGCCGATCGTGCTGACGCCCGATGCCACCATCGCCGAGGCGCTGGCCCGGGTCCGCTCACCGGATCTGACGCCCGCGCTGGCGTCGATGGTCTTCGTCTGCCGGCCGCCGCAGGCGACACCGACCGGGCGCTACATCGGGTCCGTCCACACCCAGCGGCTGCTGCGGGAACCGCCGTTCGACCTGGTCGCGGGCGCGATCGACCAGGAGATGGCCCGGATGTCCGCCGACGCCAGCCTGGCCGAGGTGACCAGGTTCTTCGCCGCCTACAACCTGGTCTGCGCGCCGGTGGTCGACGACGAGGAACATCTGCTCGGTGCGGTCACCGTCGACGATGTGCTGGATCACCTGTTGCCGGACAACTGGCGCGAGCTGGGACTGGGCGACATGCCCAGTCGTTCGCGGACATCGGCCCGGCTGAAGCAGGCTGGCCGTGCCTGAGGCCCGCCAGGGGCGGCGTCTGGACCAGCCGCGCAGCAATCGGCGGTTCACCCTGGACATCGACCCGGAGGCCTTCGGCCGTTTCTCCGAGGGCCTGGCGCGCTTTCTCGGCACCGGCCGGTTCCTGTTCTGGCAGACACTGCTGGTCGCCATCTGGATCACGCTCAACATCGTCGCGGTCAAACTGGCCTGGGATCCGTACCCGTTCATCCTGCTCAACCTGGCGTTCTCCACCCAGGCGGCCTACGCGGCGCCGCTCATCCTGCTGGCCCAGAACCGCCAGGACGACCGGGACCGGATCACCGTCGAGGAGGACCGGAACAGGGCCAGCCAGACCAAGGCGGACACCGAGTACCTCGCTCGCGAGCTGGCGGCCCTACGTATCGCCATCGGCGAGATCGCCACCCGCGACTACCTGCGCGGTGAACTCGAACGGCTGCGGATGGATCTGGATGAGAACGCGGCCGGCAAACCGAAGCGGGACAAGCCGGCCGGAAAGGCAGCTGGGAAGCCGGCCGCCAAGGCGCCGGCCAGAGTGCCGGCGGTGCCGAAGGCCGACCCCGGTCAGTGATCTCCGGTTCCCAGCGCAACGGAGCCGGCATTCTCCCGGGCAATCTCCCGGGCGAGCGCAACGAACTCCGGCAGCGGGGTGCCCGGCGGTAGCGGACGTCCGTAGCTCCCGGCCGGCACCCCGTTCTGTGCAGCGATCACCTCGTCGCGGTCGGGCAGGGCATTGTCTGCCCCGATCCGCAGGGCATAGCCATTGGACCGGCGCATGAGCCGAATGCCGTCAACGCGATCACCTCCAATCACCGACGCCAACCCGACCTGCGCACACGCCTCCAAGGCCCAGCCCTCGTCCACTTCGGGGCCGAATTGGTCCAGGGCCGCCGCCAGCAGTGAGGCGGCACCCGCCGCGTGGTTCTGCCGGAACCGCACCGACGCCATCATCTTCCAGCTGTATTCGAGGTACTTCCGGGGCGAGATGCGCTGACCGATCCTGATCGCCTCGTCCACCGAGTGTTCCGCCTCCGGGACATCGTCTGCCTGCAGTGCGGCCAGTGCCAGGTCGTTCAGGTAGATGCACCTGCCGACGTCGTCGGTGACGTAGTCGCCTTGCGCTCTGGCCAGGTCCAGCGCCGACCGGCCGTCGCCCCGGCGGACCGCGGCGAAGCTGGCCGCCCCGTAGGCGTTCGCGATCAACGTCGGGTTCCCGGTCAGCTCGGCTTCGGCGAGGCCGGCCACCGAGTCCGCTCGCGCCGATCCGGCCGCACCCCGGTAGGCCTGGTAATTGGTCCGGATGTAGAGCACCTTCGCCCGCCAGAGGTGATCGTCGGCGGGCAGTTCGTCGATCTGCGGCAGCAGCGCTTCGGCCCGCACGTCGAACAGCCGATCCGCGGCCTCCGCGGCGACGGCGGCCAGCCGCACCCGGTTGGCGGCGTCCGCGCCGGTCTGCAGCACCGATTCCGCCAGCTCCAGCAGCTCCCGGTAGCGGCTGAGCCGCACCAGCGGCTGATGCAGGGCCAGCACCACCGTGGCCGCCTCCTGAAGTGCTCCGTGCGCCAGCAGTCGGCGGACGACGAGGCCGGTGGCCGACAGATCGGCCCCCGCCTGCGCCGCATCCCGGGCGGTTGCCCGCGCACCGTGGTCGAGCCCGGTCGATCGATCCACCCACAGCCGGCTGACCTGCGCCAGCGTTGCCTCGCGCGTGTCGTCGGTGAGCAATTCGGCCGCCACCGCCCGAACCGTGGCCAGCATCCCGAACCGCCGTCCCGCTGGCGTCTCCAGCGGACGGAGCAGGGCCACCTGGACCAACCGATCGAGCGAACCTGGGTCGGCCGCCAGAGCCTGCGCGGTCGGCCGGTCGACGGTCCCGTCGAACAGCGACAATCCGGTGAAGAGCCCAAAGTCCGCCGGCGCCAGCAGGTTCACGCTCCAGCGCACCGAGTTGGCGACCGAAGCGTGCCGACCTGTGTCCCCTGGGGTAGCAGCCAGGTCAAGGCCGCCGTTGCCCAGCGCGCTCGCCAGTTCAGCGGGGTGGTAGATCCTGCTGCGCGCGGCCACGAGTTCGATGCCCAGCGGTAGACCGTCGACCGCTCGGCAGACCCGGACGATATCGGCACGTTGCGAGTCGGCGTCGAAAAGTGGATCGACCGCGCGGGCCCGCTCGACGAACAGTCCGACCTGGTCCGCCTCCGCCGTCAGGGGCGGGATCTCGATGACCAGCTCCCCCGGCAGGCCAACCGGCCCACGGCTGGTCACCACCACCTGCAGCCGCGGTGCGTGCTCGAGGAGATCCCGCAGCGGTGCGGCAATCCCTGGCAACTGCTCGACGTTGTCCAGTAGGAGCACCGCCCGCCGGGACCCGAGCGCCTCCGCCAGCTCGGCCGTCGGGCCGCTGAAGCCAGCGGCCGCGGCGATGTTCGGCACCACCCTGCTGACCTCGACTTCGTCGGCGAGCGGTACCCAGATCACCCCGCGTCCCGCAGCGAGGAGAATTTGCCCCACCGCGAGCGCCACCCTGGTCTTGCCGACCCCGCCCGGGCCGGTCAGGACGAGTAGCCGGGCTCCGGCAGTCACCTGAGTAGCCACCTCGCCGATCAATGCGTCGCGGCCGACCGGTGCCGACAAGGGCACCGGCAGCGCCGCCGACAGAGCAACCGGGGCGAGTGCCAGTAGAACGGGATCCTGTTGCAGAACTTGATGTTCCAAGACCTTGAGGGCCGGCCCGGGGTCGAGCCCGAGTTCCTCCAGCAGCATCGATCTGGCACGGGCAACGGTGTCCAGCGCATCGGCCTGCCGGCCGTTGCGATACTGGGCCACCACCAGCTGCTGCCAGAACCGCTCCCGTACCGGATGTTGTGCGACCAGGAGCTCCAGCTCCGCGGTCAGGTCGGTGTGCCGGCCGCGGGCCAGATCGGCATCGATCCGCCGCTCGAGCACCGCCAACCGGCGCTGCTCCAATTCGGTCATCCATTCTCCGGCGAACGGCTGGTCGGCCAGGTCGACCAGCGGCTGCCCCCGCCACTGCGCGAGTGCGTCGGCGAGTTTCACCGCCGCCTCCTGCGGGCGTCCGTCCGCCAGGAGCGCCGCCCCGAGGTCGGCGTCGGCCAGGAATTGGCTCACGTCGACCTCCTCGGGTCCGGCGATCAGTTCGTAGGCTTCCCGGTGGCCCAGAATCCGGCTGGATGTCCCGGCCGGGCGCCCGTGATCGAGCGCCCGACGCCATTGCGAGACATAGACCTGCAGGTTCTGCCGGTATCGCGCCGGTACCTGCTCACCCCACGTACCTTCGGCCAGCCGATCGATGTGCACCGCCCGATTCGGCTCCCGGGCCAGTTGCGCGAGGACGGCACGTTGTTTGGGTCCCCCGGCGGGCACCGGCTCAAGGGCGTCGTTCCACACTGCGGTTGGCCCGAGCAGACCGATGCGCACCCACGCATCCTCACACACCGGTCGGTGGCCATTTCGATGTCGGCGAGCTGGGGTCGGGCGTCAGGATTCGTAGCAGTAGCTGGCGGTCGAGTACCTCAGCGTCGGCAGCGAGGCGCCGTAGTAGTAGGAGACGCCGTCCAACTTGTGGGTGACCGGCGCCAACACCGCGTACGCCCCTGTCTTGGCCCCGTTGTGAATCCAGCTGTAGGTGTCCCGGACCTGGTAGTAGCCGGTGGGCAGCTTGCTGAACCACACCTCCTGGACGATCCAGCTGCCGCCGACCTCGGTCTGGGTCGCTCCGGCAAGAAATTTGACCCAGGTCGAGCCGTTCCAGCGGTACAACACCGGCGCCCAGACCACGACCCAGCTGCTGTCGTCATGCGTCAGGTCAGGTGCCCAGGCGGTGATCGTGTGGTTGGAGTTGCAGTAGGCGTCGAAGTCGTAGTTGTAGGCCGAGGCAGCTGCCGGCGTCGCCGACGCCACCATCGCGATCAGCGGCACGACGAGAGCGGCCAGCAATCCGCTCACCACCCGGCGGAGGCGGGACCCACCGCGGGCGGTCGGGGTTGTGGCGGCCGTGCCGGATTCGGGGTCGGCGGTCAAGTGGTCGGTGTGCAGGACTGTGGTGGTCATCGTGTTTTCCTTCCGGGAAATCCGACCGGACCGTGTTCCTGTCGGTAGCGATGACCTTGCCGAACCGCGCTTAAGAGCCGCTTAAGGACGCGACCCGATGTCGCCGCCGGCCTTCATCCGCTGTCGGGAGGTGCGCATTCCGTCCGAGATCGGAAGGTGTTGGCCGGCCTTCGCCATCCCGAATTGCGGCATGTTGTCGTAGATCGCCTCGAAGTCCCCTGGCCGGATCGTGTAGAGCTCGTGCCAGATACCGACGTCCGGACCGTCTCCGATGTCCTTGAGGAAGGCCCGCCACGCGGCCGCGTGCGGGGCGGACGCGTCGGAGGCGAACCGCTGCACGTCGGCGGCGGTGCGCCAGTAGGACACCAACATCGTGGTCCGGCCGAACCACTGATGGAATTCGAGCAGGCCGGACTCCGGGTGACTACCGAGATACCTGAGCATGCGGGGCATGGCCACCACCACCGAACGGGCCTTGACCAGGCTGCGCAGCGTGTTGAACCGCAGGCCGATCAGAAAGACCGCCGTCGCGTCGCCGGGCGCTCCGGCGGTGAAGCGACCCGGATAGACCTGACTCATAGCACAACCTCCGACTGTGGAGCCGTCCCCGACCAGTCAATGATGGACCATGATGTATCGCACCACGAGCCGAGAAACCTGGGGTGGACACGTCCGGAACGGCGAAGGCCCCCACCCAGATCGGGTGAGGGCCTTCGCTGCGGACCACATCACTGTGGAGGTGGCGGGAATCGAACCCGCGTCCAACGTTGTGTTGTGAGGGCTTCTCCGGGCGCAGCTCGCATTGTCTCTACTCGGCCCCGCCAGTCATACGAACAAGCTGGTGTGACAGGCCCAGTCGCTGTTTGATGTCCTTCAAATGGTCCCGCGACCGGACCTTGAAGTAATCCTCCTTAACGGCGCCAGTATCCGGGTCGGAGGAACACCCGGACTGACGGAGTCGCTACTCGCTCAGGCGGCGAGGGCGAACTCGTGCTGACTGTTGTCGGCACTTGATTTTATGCAACGGATGGTTAACGAGATCATCGTTGCCTTCCTCGGCCCGCTTCACCTCACTCGACAGCCGCTGTCGAGACCAATCACCCCCATGAGCTCGGGGAGACAAGCACGCCAAGCCTACCTGATCGGGCGGGCAGGGCCTACCGATCAGCTCATGCCCTTGGCGCGGCGGCCGGCGTACTTGGCGATCTCGCGGTCGGAGTCCCGCTTGGCCATCGTCTGCCGCTTGTCGTACTCCTTCTTGCCCCGGCCGAGCGCCAGTTCGACCTTGACCTTCCCGTCGAGGAAGTACATCGACAGCGGGACAAGAGCGACGCCGCCCTCCCGCAGTTTCTGGGTCAGCTTGTAGATCTCGGCGCGGTGCAGCAGCAGCTTCCGGGGGCGGCGCGGCGCGTGGTTGGTCCAGGTGCCCTCGGCGTACTCGGCGATGTGCACGTTCCGCAGCCACACCTCGTCGTCGGAGACGGTGGCGAAACCGTCGATGAGCGAAGCGCGTCCCGCCCGCAGGGATTTGACCTCGGTGCCGGTCAGCGAGATGCCCGCTTCGTAGGTGTCGATGATGGCGTAGTCGTGGCGAGCTTTGCGGTTCGAGGCGATCAGCGACCGGCCGGAGTTGCGGGCGTCGGCCGCTCGTGCGGTCTTCTTGGCGGTGTGTGCGGTAGGCATAACCGTTCCAGTTTAGTCGCCCCGGCGACCACCGGGCCGCACGCGGCGGACCGCCGGGGCCGGATCAGATCCGCACGTACAGCCGGAGCGTCACGTAGGCCGAGACAGAGGCCAGCCCGGCCCCCGCGATCAGCAACCACGGCGCGACGGCGACCAGGTCCGCACTGCTCAGCGGTGCCAGCACCCCGGAATTGATCACCGATCCCAGCAGTTTGTCGACGAAGGTCACCTTTGCCACGACCAGCAGACCGATCGAGAGCACCGCACCGATGACGCCGGCGACCACCGCCTCGATCATGAACGGCAGTTGCGTCCGCCAACGGGACGCCCCGACCAGTCGCATGATCGAGGTTTCGGTGCGCCTGGTGTACGCGGCGATCTGGACCATGTTCGAGATCAGCAGCAGCGCTGCGAACGCCTGGATCAGTGCGACGATGATCGCGATGTTCCGGACGCTGTTGAGCAGACCGAACAACCTGTTCAGAAAGTCGCTCTGGTCGTTGACCTGGTCGACGCCGGGCAGCCCGGTGAACTCCTGCGCGATGACCTTGAAGCGCTGCGGATCCTGCAGCTTCACGTGGAACGACGCAGGCAACGCGTCCTGCTGGACGATGGCCAGCATCTCCGGTTGGCCGGCGAACCGCTCCTTATACTGGGCGAACGCGTCCGCCTGCGTCTGGTAGGTGGACAGCTCGACTTCGGCGTTCTTCTTCAACGCGGTCTGGATGGCCTGGCAGACCGCTGCCCGGCAGTCCGGGTCTTTGGTGGACTGGTCGGTGGTCAGGTAGATGATGACCTCCACCTTGTCGCCGTAGAGGACCTGGGTGGCCTGGGTCAGCCTGGCAACGATGAGGCCGCCGCCGAGCAGACCCAGCGAGATCGCGGTCGTCAGGATCATCGCGATGGTCATCGTGATGTTCCGGCGGAGCCCGGTCAGGACCTCGCTGAACACATATCCGGCGCGCATCAGCGACCAACCCCGTAGACGCCGCGGGACTCGTCACGCACGACCCGACCGAGTTGCAGTTCGATGACCCGGCGGCGCATGGAGTCGACGATGTTGTTGTCGTGGGTGGCCATCAGCACGGTCGTCCCGGTGCGGTTGATCCGTTCCAGCAGCAGCATGATGTCGGCGCTGGTATCCGGGTCGAGGTTGCCGGTGGGCTCGTCGGCCAGCAGCAGCAACGGCCGGTTGACGAATGCCCTGGCGATCGCCACCCGCTGCTGCTCACCGCCGGACAGCTCATGGGGTAACCGTCGGGACTTACCTTCCAGGCCGACCAGTTCCAGCACCTCGGGGACGATCTTCTTGATGGCGGCGCGCGGGCGGCCGATCACCTCGAGCGCGAAACCGACGTTCTGTTCGACTGTCTTGTTGGTGAGCAACCGGAAGTCCTGGAACACGCAACCGAGCCGGCGGCGGTGCGAGGGCACCTTGGAGCGCCGCAG
Source organism: Mycobacteriales bacterium (assembly GCA_038229825.1). Taxonomy (GTDB): domain Bacteria; phylum Actinomycetota; class Actinomycetes; order Mycobacteriales; family Nakamurellaceae; genus Nakamurella. The sequence continues at coordinate 35,540 of JBBROB010000019.1, read as the reverse complement.
CTTGACCAGGTCCTTGCCGGCCACCTGGATCGCCCCGCTGGTCGGTAGGTCCTCGCGCAGCACCAACCGCAGGAAAGTGGATTTGCCCGAACCGGACGGCCCGATCAGGAACGCGAACTCACCCTTCTCGACGTCGATCGTCACGTCCTCCAGGGCGGGGCGCGTGGAGGTCTTGTAACTCTTGGACACGTGGGACAGGTGGATCACAGGTGCACACTCTACTTCCGGTTGTCGTTATCTTCGTGTGACCTGGCCGTGGTGCACAACGGCTTTCAGCTGGTCGTCAGCGGGCCAGCAGCGGGGTCACCGCGGCGTGCAGGAGCCCGTTGGTGGCCAGGGCGCTCACCGTGCCGAGCCCGACGGCAGCGCCGTCGACGTCGGTGAACCGCCCGCCGGCCTCCCGCACGACGGGAACAAGGGCCGCCAGATCCCACAGGCTCAGCTCCGGTTCCGCTGCGATGTCCGCCGACCCCTCGGCCACCAGCATGTACGGCAGGAAGTCCCCGTAGCCCCGGGTGCGCCAGCACGACCCGAGCAGCACGCCGAACTGCTTTCCGCGTCCGTCCGCGTCCCATTCCTGCAGGTCGGAGTAGGTCAGTGAAGCGTCGGCCAGTTCGTCCACCCCGGACACCCGGCAACGCCTCGGGGTCGCCCCGGCGAACCGGGTGAACGCCCCCCCACCCTTGCCGGCCCACCAGCGACGGGCCAGCGCCGGTGCCGACACGACTCCGACGACGAAGTCGTCGCCGTCGAACAGCGCGATCAGCGTGGCCCAGATCGGGACGCCCCTGACGAAGTTCTTGGTGCCGTCGATCGGGTCGATCACCCATCGCCGCCCGGCGACCTGCCCGGCGGCGGGCGCCCCGAACTCCTCACCGATCACCGAGTCGTCGGGCCGTTGCTCGCCCAGCATCGTCCGGATCGCGGTCTCGACGGCCAGGTCAGCGTCCGACACCGGTGTCAGGTCCGGTTTGGCGGTGACCTGCAGATCGGCGGCGCCGAACCGCGGCAGGCTGATCGCGTCGGCGGCGTCGGCCAGGCGGAGCGCAAGGGCGAGGTCGTCCGGGTGGGTGGGCTGAGCTGTTCCGGTCACGCCGCGCACCGTATCGCCTCAGCGACGCCAACCGCCAAGTTTGCGTGTCAGTCCGGGCCGGGCCGCCGCAGCCGGTCCTGCATGCTCGGATCGTCCAACCACCACGGCCGGTCGACGGTCGGCGCCTCCGCCGCCTCGCCGTCCGGGGCCCAGTGCTGGCGGGCGTCGAGTTCGGCATCGATGCGGGCCGCGTCCCGGGCGTCGGCCTTGATCCAGCGGGTCGCGGCCAGGATCAGGAACGGCAGGTCCAACACTTCGGCCACCACCCACAGGATGCTGCCGGCCAGGTGCTGGTCGTCGACTGCAATCGGCGCGAAGGCGGGTCGGTTCACGGCAAAGTGCACCAGCGTCATGTGTGTCTGAAACCTCAGCGCGATGCCCGGGAAGGCGTCCAGGATCAGTTCGACGAAGCCGACTGCCAGCGAGAGACCCACCGCCAGCGAGGACCGCTGGTCGTCGATGTTCACCAGCGGCAGGGCGATCAAGGCGCCTGCCGAGAGCAGCAGCAGGTGCACGAGTCCGCCGGCCAGCACAGAGCTGACCGCGAAAGCGCCGAGGCCGCCGAAGATCAGCAGCATGCACAGGACCGGGACCAGCACCGGGCTGACCAGCGGACTGCCAAGAAACCTCAGGGCTCTGGTGCGCAGCACCCTGGCCACCGGGTTGTCCGGCCCGTGCACGGCAGCGACCAGCGACACCGGCTGCGCTGCCAGCAAGATGATCGGCACGATCAGCAGCAACAACAGTTCCTGGCTCATCCACACCCACATGAGCTGGAAGCCGCGCGCCTGCGGGAAGCCGTTCGTCGTCCAGGTCAACGCCGCCAGGCCGATGCAGAACACCACGTCGCGATGACCGGCCCAGGGGATCCCGCGCTTCGAGGCGGCGGACCGCGTCCGGACATACCCGATGGCCAGCAGCGCGGTCACCACGATCATCAGGTAGTCGGGTCGCCACTCGGTCAGCACATTCAGGGCGGTGGGGGCGGAGGCCGGCGCGGTCGGGGACATCGTCAGGCCTGGTGCTCGAACTGGGTTCGGTACAGGTCCGCATACAGGCCGTTCCGGGCGATCAGGTCGGCGTGCCGGCCCGACTCCACCACCCGGCCGCCGTCGATGACCAGGATCTGATCGGCGCTGCGGACCGTGGACAGCCTGTGCGCGATCACCAGCGAGGTTCGGCCGGCCAGGGCCGCGGACAGCGCCTTCTGCACTGCCGCTTCCGACTCGCTGTCCAGGTGGGCCGTCGCCTCGTCCAGAATGACGATGTCGGGAGCTTTGAGCAGCACTCTGGCGATGGCCAGTCGCTGCTTCTCCCCACCGGAGAGCCGATGCCCTCGGTCACCGACGACGGTCTCCAGGCCTTCCGGCAGGGAAGACACCAGCGGCCAGATCTGTGCCGCCCGCAGGGCCTGCACCACCTCGTCCTCGGTCGCCTCCGGCCGTGCGTACAACAGGTTTGCCCTAATGGTGTCGTGGAACATGTGCGCGTCCTGCGCGACCACCCCGATCGAATCCCGAAGTGACTGCAGGGTAGCATCTTTCACGTCCACCCCGCCGATCCGCACCGATCCGGAATCGGCGTCGTAGATCCGCGGCACGAGTTGCGAGATGGTCGTCTTGCCGGCGCCGGACGGCCCGACCAACGCGACCAGCTGACCCGGCTCGGCCCGGAAGCTCACCCCGTGCAGGACCGGCTGGCGGGGACTGTGATCGGGCACCGAAATGCTCTCCAGCGAGGCCAGCGACACCGAATCTGCGCTCGGGTAGGCGAACCGCACGTCGATGAACTCGACCGCCCGCGAACCCTTCACCAGGGCGACGGCGTCCGGACGCTCGGTGATCATCGGCGGCAGATCCAGCACCTCGAAGACCCGCTCGAACGACACCAGCGCGCTCATCACGTCGACGCGAACGTTCGACAGCGCCGTCAGCGGGCCGTACAGACGGGTCAGCAGCAACGCCAGCGCCACCACCGAACCGGCGTCCAACGACCCGGACAGCGCCAGCGCGCCGCCCAGGCCGTAGGTCAACGCCTGCGCCAGCGCCGCGACCAGGGTCAGCGCAGCGATGAAGGTCCGCCCGTACATCGCCGTGGTCACCCCGATGTCCCGCACCCGGCCGGCCCGCTCGGAGAACGACTTCGACTCCTCCTGCGGCCGGCCGAACAGCGACACCAGCAGCGCACCGGAGACGTTGAACCGTTCCGTCATGGTGGTCGTCATGGAGGCGTTGAGTCCGTACGACTCCCGCGTCAGCGTCTGCAGCTTGCGCCCGAACGCCCTGGCCGGCAGGACGAAGATCGGCAGCAGGATCAGCGACAGCGCGGTGATCTGCCAGGACAGGGTGAACATCACGGTGGCCGTGAGGACCAACCCGATCACGTTGGACACCACGCCCGACAGCGTCGAGGTGAACGCCTGCTGCGCGCCGATCACATCGTTGTTGAGCCGGCTGACCAGGGCGCCGGTCTGGGTCCTGGTGAAGAAGGACAGCGACATCCGTTGCACATGGTCGAAGACCTTGCTGCGCATGTCGAAGATCAGGCCTTCGCCGATCCGGGACGAGTAGAACCGGGAGACCAACGAGTTACCGGTGTCGACGATGGCCAGCACCGCGATCACCAGGGCCAGCACGACCACGGACCGGACCGTCCCCTTCCGGCTGATCTCGTTGATCACCTGGCCGGCAAGCAGCGGCGTGGCCACCGCGATGACCGCGGAGAACACCGTGACCGCCAGGAACAGCGACAGTTCCCTGCGGTAGGGCCTGGCGAACCCGAGGATCCGTTTTGCGATGCCGGGGGCGAGCTTGTGGCCCTTCACCGAGTTGTCCTGGTGCATGGCGCGCATGGCCCCCATCGGCGCAGACGGGTGCATGTCGGCCCCCTTCTGGTCTGCCGGGTAGTGGAATGGGTAGCTGAATGGGTGTGGCGGCGGGAATCCCCGCACCTGTCAAGCCAACCACGCCGACAGCGGTTGTGGATGCGCACTGTCCACCGGCACCGGGCACCGCTACTGTGCCCTGATCACCCGCGCGAAGACCAGCTGTAGGCAGATCGCGCAATCCTGGGGGGACACGCCATGGCTACCGCCACCGAGCACATCCACGACGAGGTACGCGAACTCATCCGCCGCCGCGGCGTCGACCCGATCTCCGATCAGCGATCTACCCGCGCGCTGATCGACGAGGTCATCGGCCACTACGAGGAGCGGGTGCCCACCTCCTCTCTACCGCCGCTGATGGACCGGCCGGGCACGGCCCGGTTCGTGTTCGATTCCCTTGCCGGATTCGGCCCGCTGCAACGATTCCTGGACGACCGGGAGATCGAGGAGATCTGGGTGAATCAACCCGGCAAGGTCTTCGTCGCCCGGAACGGCCTGTCCGAACTGACCACCACGGTGCTGGCCCCCGGCGAACTCCGCGACCTGGTCGAGCGGATGCTCAAACCTTCCGGCCGCCGGCTCGATCTGTCCTCACCGTTCGTCGACGCCCTGCTGCCGGACGGTTCCCGATTGCACGCGGTCATCCCGGACATCACCCGCGAGCATCTGTCCCTGAACATCCGCAAGTTCGTCATCGCTGCCAACGGCCTGGAGGACCTGGTGGCCCGGGGTTCGCTGACGGCGCATGCCGCGCGCTTTCTCGAGGCTGCCGTCGTTGCCGGTCTGAACATCATCGTCGCGGGCGGCACGCAGGCCGGAAAAACCACCTTGCTCAATACGTTGGTGAATTCGATTCCGCCCCGGGAGCGGGTGGTCAGCTGCGAGGAAGTATTCGAACTGCGGCCGAACCTGCCCGACATCGTCGCCATGCAGACCCGGCAGCCGAACCTGGAGGGCAACGGGGAGATCAGGCTGCGCCGGCTGATCAAGGAGGCGCTGCGGATGCGGCCGTCCCGCATCATCGTCGGGGAGGTTCGGCAGGAGGAGTCCCTTGACCTGTTGATCGCCTTGAATTCTGGGTTGCCGGGGATGTGCAGCGTGCATGCGAATTCGGCGCGCGAGGCGGTCATCAAGCTGTGCACGCTTCCGCTGCTGGCGGGTGAGAACGTGACAGCGGCCTTCGTGGTGCCCACGGTCGCCACCTCGATCGACCTGGTGGTGCAGGTCGGCATCGACCCGGGCGGGCGTCGACGGGTGCGCGAGATCGTCGCGCTGCCAGGCAGAGTCGAGGGCGGTGTGGTGGAGATTGCCGACATCTTCACCAGCCGGGACGACGAACTGGTCCGCGCCGATGGTTACCCGCCGCATGCCGATCGCTTCGTCCGGCACGGTATCGACCTGCCCGCGCTGCTCAGCGACCGCCGCCATCACCCGGTCTGAACGGGGCGGCCCGGCCGTGGACGAGCAAGCCAGCAAGCCCAGCTGATCTGCCGGCCCGGGTCGAGGTGACCGCCCGGTTAGCCGGTCGGGACCACCAGCAGCTGCGCGGCCTTCATGTCCGGCCCGTAGATGAACCCGTAGGCCCGCTCGCCGGCGGTGAGTTTCGGGTCGACCGGCCCGAGAACCGGCGTGTCGGCACAACTGTCGGTGACCGACTGCTGATCCTTCAGCAGGTTGATCCGGATCTGCGTGCCGGGTTGAACGACGTACGGCAGCGACGAGGTGCCACCGAACAGGTCGGTGGTATCGGACTTCGGGTCGTGCACCTTGCCGGTGTCGGATTCGATGTACTGGATGCACTTTCCGTCGACGGTCGACGGGGTCAGCGAGTCGGGCGACGTCGGGTCGGCCCCTCGATACTCCATGGCCACGGCGCCCAACAGCAGCACGGCCGTCCCGGCAGGTGCCGGCGGGACCGACAGTTTGGTGAATCCGCCCGCGACCGGACTGGACCCGACATCGTCGGCGAAGATCTGCGCACTCGCCCCATCCGCAGTTGGCTCGTTGGGGGCGATGACCATGGTCAGTTTCTGGCCCGGCGACGAGTCCTCACCCTGGTTGAACAGCACCTCCGAGTCCGCGGTTTTGCCGGCGGCGTAGAAGTTCAGCGAGTAGGACATATGACTGCTGGTTTGTCCCTGGCCCTGCGGATCCTGCACTGCGGGCGCGAAGTAGGGGCTGACCTGCCCGTAGGGGACGGTCTGCAGCCGGCGGCCGCCGTTGTTAGACGACCCGGCCCAGACCTCGATCGCAGTGCCGGTGGTCGAACCCTTCGGGGTGAACAGATTCACCACCCGCACCGACATGTCAAGCGTTGCAACGCGGTTGGGGTCATAGGCGCCACCCCCGCCGGCACTGCCGTTGCCGCCCCCGTTGGAGCTGCTCGCGGTGTCGCTGGTGGAGTCGCTTGCGGTGACGCCGCGCGCCGAGGTGACGGCTGATCCGGGCAGCGCCGGCAGGCCGGCCGTCTGACTGCAGGCACCGAGGGTGACTGCAGCGGCGAGGACGACCGGAAGAAGCCGATAGGACAGCAGGTGGTGGGATCCGGGCGCCATTGGTTCTCCTGACAGTGGTGACAAACCGGGCTCTCCGCAGGAGCGCACGACGGTCCGATGAGATACCTCGCGCTGGTGTGACCAGCCGAACACCCGCCCAGCTCCATGCGACGGAATGGACTTGTGCTTAGCGCCGTTAAGATTATTCGGCAACGGCGCGCGGGGGTTGACGTTCACGCCGATGCCCGCCGCGCCCCAATCAATCAGAGGACGCAGATGAGCACCGCCATCAAGAGGACGCCGACCGCGAGCACCACTGCGGAGACTGCCGAAGAGAAGGTCAATGCCGAAATCGAGTCGATGTTGCAGATCAACGGCAACACACCGACCGCGCAGGGCTGGGTGCCCCGCGTCGTGATGATGGCCTACGAACGCCGGTGCGCGAAGAACCCTGAGAATGTCGAACTGGCCGAATGCTTCTCGGTGGCGTCGGCCATCGCCGGCCGCAGCTGACGCGGGTTTGGGTTCGGGCCTAGGCTGAGCGGGTGGGAAAAGTCTACGAAGCCATCGATCCGGAACTCGCAGCCTGGATGATGGCTCAGCCCCTGTTCGTCGTCGGCACTGCCCCGCTGGACGGCGACGGACTGATCAACGTCTCACCCAAGGGCATGGCCGGCACGTTCGCGGTGCTCGACGAGCACACCGTGGCCTACCTGGACCTGACCGGCAGTGGTGTGGAAACCATCGCCCATCTGCGGCAGAACGGCCGCATCGTGGTGATGTTCACCGCCTTCGACGGGCGGCCCAACATCGTCCGGCTGCACGGCCGGGGCGAGGTGCTGACGCCCGATGATACGCGGTTCGCCGGACTGCTGCCCGAATTCTCCGCACATCCTGGCGTGAGGTCGATCATTGTCATTGCTGTGCAGCGTGTGTCGGATTCCTGCGGCTACGCCGTTCCGCAACTGACCTACGTGCAGGACCGGCAGGTGCTGGACCTGTCCAACGCCAAGAAGGGCGAGGACGGACTGGCCGGCTACCGCCGACGGAAGAACTCGGCGAGCCTGGACGGCCTCCCCGGGCTGGTCTGAACACGGCGGGTTCGATCGGTCAGGCCAGCCGTAGCACCATCGCGCCGGCCGCGATCACCACAGCCGCGCCGATCCGATATTTGTCCGCCTTCTCCTTCAGGATGAACACCGCCGTCACGGTGGCGAACAGGATCGAGGTCTCCCTCAGCGCCGCCACCGCGGCGACCGGCGCCTTCGTCATCGCCCAGAGCACCAGGCCGTAGGCCCCGACGTTCCCCAGCCCGCCGACGATGCCGATCCACCACCCCGATCGGAGCGCCCCCAGCAGCACGCGCGGGCGGCGGGTCACGGTCCAGGTGACCATCGGCAGGGCGGTGAACAGGAAGATCCACGCCGTGTACGTCACGGCCGCTCCGGACCGGCGGGCGCCGGCGCCGTCGATCAATGTGTAGCCGGCGATCACCACCGCGTTGATCAACGCCAGCACGGTGGCTCTGGAGATCCTGGCACTGCTCCTGATGTTGCGCGGGGTGCCCGGCCGCATGAACACCCCCGAGAGGGCGATACCCCATATACCGCAACAGATCAGCCCGACGCCGACCCATTCCCCGGCCCGCAGGTACTCGCCGATCAGCGGGCCGCTGACGATCGCGACCAGCAGCGGTGCCGTCCCCCGCATCAGCGGGTACGTCTGGCTCATGTCGCCGGCCCGATAGGCCGCCGCGACCAGCGGGTAGTAGATGGTCTGCGCGACGACGGAGCCGGCGACATTGATCCAGGCGGCGCCGTTGATGGCCGGCAGGAACGGCAGCGCCGCCGCGCACATCAGCGCGCCACCGCCGGCGATCAGCACCGTTGCCAGGTAGCCGTCCTCCGCCACCTTGACCAGGGTGTTCCACACCACGTGCAGCACGGCCGCCACGAGGACGACCGCGACCACACCTCCTGGCACGAGGGTCAGTATGATCGGTCGCGGGCCGCCGTTCTGGCCGGTTCAGCCGGCCGCGGCCGTGAGCAGGTCGCGGTGGTGGATCGCCGCCACGTCCGGGTGCGCCCGCAGGCGGCTCTTGAGCAGGTTCGCCCCGTAGGTGGAATAGATCGGGTTCGCCGGATCGGCGGTGACACCCGTTGCTGCGGCTGCGATGTCGGGAGGGAGGTCGAGCATCGGGATGGTCGCCGACAGCGCCGGGCTGTAGAAGAAAGGGATTGAGATGCGGTCCGACCCGGCCGGTGGCGAGACCACCCGGTGCACGGTGGCCTTGAGATACCCGTTCGTGGCCACCTCGAGCAGTTCGCCGATGTTCACCACGAAGGCGCCGGGCATCGGCGGCGCGTCGATCCAGCCGTCCCCGTGCGCCACCTGAAGTCCGCCGGTCCCTGGCTCGATCAGCAGCAGAGTGAGCACGCCGCCGTCCTTGTGCGCGCCGACTCCCTGCCGGGCTTCCGGATCAGAGCGCCCCGGGTAGCGGACGATCTTGAGCAAGGTCGACGGCCGGTCGGCGAAGGCCTCGTCGAAGATATCCGCGGGTTGGCCGAGGGCGAGCGCCCAGGCCCGCAACAACGTCAGACCGACCCGCGTCAGCTGAGCATCCCACCGGGCGACCAGGTCTTTGAGCTGGGGCATCGCCGCCGGCCACTGGTTCGGACCCTCCAGGCACTCCCAGTCGGGCACCCCGGGGCCGGCCGGCACCGCGGGCCGTTCCGGGCCGATGTCGATCTGTTCCCGCCAATCGGTCCTACCCTGGGTGCGTTCGCCGCCGATCCGGGTGTACCCGCGGAAGTGCGGGCTCTTCAGGTTCTCGATCGCCATCTTGTCCGGCTCCGGCAGCGCGAAGAATTCGCGCGCCGTGCGGAGCACGTTGTCCACCAACGACTGCGGGACGCCGTGCCCGATCAGGTAGAAGAATCCGACGTCGTGGGTGGCCTCCCGCAGGCGGCGGAACTGGTCGGGCTCCGGCCCGCCGCCGGACAGCCGGGCGAGGTCGAGCACCGGCAGTGATTCGATCGGCATTGCCCACCTCCAGTTCGAGAAGTTTCGATGGTAACCAGCGCCGGGGTCACCGTCGGCTGCGCAGCAGCCCCTTGATCGCCGGAATGCGTGCCGGCGCGACCGACAGCTCATGGACCCCGCGGGCCAGCAGGCCCATGACCTGCTCGGGCATACCGGCGATCTCGCCGCACACGGCGACCGGGGTACCGGACGCGACGGCGAACGCGCACAGCTGATCGAGCAACCGCTGGACGGCAGTCGAGGCCGGATCGATCAGGTCGGCCACGCCGATTTCGGTGCGGTCGGCGGCCATGGTGTAGCTGGTCAGATCGTTCGAACCGATCGAGACGAAGTCGCTGACAGCACAGATTTCGTCGGCGGCCAGAGCCGCGGCCGGCACCTCGATCATCACGCCGATCTGCTCCGGCGCCTGGTGCGCGAGACCCTGCTCGACCAGCGAGGCGACCGCTTCGTCCACCGCTTTCCGGAACGCCACCGCCTCCGCGGCGATGGACACCATCGGTGCCATCACCGACACCCGGTGGCCGACCGCGGCGCGGAAGATGGCCCGTAGCTGGACCTGCAGCACGTCGGGGTGGGCCAGCAGGTAGCGCAATCCCCTGATGCCGAGGAACCCGTTGTGCACCGGATCGAGATCCAGCGCCGTCACGGGTTTGTCGCCGCCCGCGTCCAGAACCCGGACGACGACGGGCCGATCTCCGAGCACCTCGAAGATCGCCGTCAGGTCGGCCGTCTGGGTGTCCTCGTCGGGGTAGGTTTCGCGGTCCAATATCAGCAATTCGGTGCGCAGCAGCCCGACACCGTCGGCGCCGGATTCCACGGCAGCCTTGGCGTCGGCCAGCGAGCCGATGTTGGCCACCACCATGATCCGGCGGCCGTCGGGCCCGTAGACCGGACCCTTCGCGGCTTCGGTCAGCGTGCGCGATTCCTGCGCCATCTCCTGGATGCGCTGCCGGATCCGGTTGCCCTCCTGCGGGCTGGGAGCGACGGTCACCGTCCCGGCCTCGCCGTCCAGCACCAGCTCGGACCCGGTGGGCAGCTTGCCGATCTCGTCTCCCGCCCGCAGGATCATCGGCAACCCGAGCCCGCGGGCGACGATCACCGCGTGAGCGGTTGCCGAGCTGCGCGAGAGCACCACGCCGGCGACGCCCATCTCGAGCAGCACCGGCACCTCCCCCGGCCCCAGATCGTCGGCGAACACCACGGCACCGGTGAGGCCGGCAGGGATCCGGTCGACCACCACACCGAGCTCGGTGAGTACGGCTGCTCCGGCCTCCCTGACGTCAACGGCTCTGGCGGCGACCAGCTCGTCCGGATCATCGGCCAGCCGGTCGGCCGTGCGTCCTACCGCACCCCACCAGGCGGCAGCCGCGCCGGCCGAACCGTCCGCCAGCGCAAGCCGGGCCGCAGCCCGCATCTCCGGATCGGCCAGCAGCACGGCATGCGCCACCTCGAACTGATTTCCGGTGCTGAGTTTCTGCCCCGCCGCGGCGATGGCGGCGTCGAGCAGCTCGCCCTGTTGTCCCGCATCGAACCGGTTGCCCGCGGCGGGGGCGGCATCGCCCAGCTGCACGGGCGCCCGATCCAGCCGGACCAACGGTCCGATCGCGAGGCCTGGCGCGCCCGGCTGGGCGGTGAGCACTCCATCGATGATCGTCGGACCGCCCACCGAACTCATGCCGGCCGGAGCGTTACCCATCCGCGCCGGCGCCGCACCCATCCGGGCCGGTGGAATCCGCTTCGGCAGATCGCCGGTCTCGCCGAAACCGCCGCTGATCAGCGCCGTGATGGTGGCCTCGGCGGTCACCGCATCGGGGCCGGTGGCGACGACTTCCACCTGCTCTCCGCCGCGCAGGGCCAGTGCAACCACCCGGAGCACGGAGCGGAGATCCACCGTCTGCCCGCCAGGCCGGCCCAGGGTGACCTCGACGCTCAGGCTCAGCAGGGACCGGATCAGGGTGGCGACGGGACGCGCGTGCAAGCCGAGCGGATTGACCACCGACACCGTCGCGGTGACGCTCTGCGCGGGACGATCCGACCATCGGCGGTCCCGCGACGGCGCCACTGCTGCCGCACCGTGATCGGTCCGGGACGCCCCCGCGTCGGCTGCGGAGGCCGCGACGCCGTCCAGGTCCGCCCCGCCCTGGGCAGTCACCGCCGCCGCCACCGCACCTTCCACCAGCGGTGCATCGACGATCCGGATCCGTCCCGCGAGTTCGGGGCCGAGGAACTCCAGCGCCGTCTCCGCCGTCAGCAGTGCACTGCCCAGGTCGTACAGGAGCACCGCACCCGAGCCGGTGTCGGCCTGGCCGATCGCCTGGGTGATCGCGTCGAAGGACGTTCCCAAACCTCCGTCGTCGGAGCCGCCGGCCGGGGCAATGATCACCGACGGTGCCATCTGCCGGGCCAGCTCCGCACTCCCCCGCGCCAGATCGGCGCTGTGGGAAACCAGGATCAGCCCTACCGTCATCAGTCCTCCGCGTGGCCGGCGGCGCTGGCAGCCAGCGAGGCCAGCAGGTAGGCGGTGCTCTGTGCTCCGGGGTCGACATGGCCGATGGAACGTTCGCCCAGGTAGGAGGCCCGGCCCTTGCGGGCCTGCATCGGTTTGGTCGCCTCGGCGCCGTCCGCAGCGGCAGCCGCAGCGGCGGCCAACACCCCCGCGATGTCGGCACCTTCGCCGGCCGCATTGACGGCGGCATCGGCGGCGGGACTGAGCGCATCCACCATCGTCTTTTCCCCGACCTCGGCTTTGCCCCGGCCGACCACCCCGTCGCGGGCAGCGACGAGCGCAGTCGCAACCAGGGTGGGGTCGAGCTGATCGGCCTTGCCGATCACCGCAGCGGCCCGGAGGAAGGCCGTACCGAACAGCGGTCCGGATGCCCCGCCGACCGTCGAAATCAACGTGCTGGCAACCAGCGACATCACGCTGCCCGGCGTATCCGGCTCGCTGGCGCGGAGTTTGGTGATCACTGCTGAGAATCCCCGCGCCAGGTTCTCGCCGTGATCACCGTCGCCGATCTCCTGATCCAGCTGGGTCAGCTCGGCCCGACGGTGGGCGATTTCGGCGCCCAGTGCTCGGATGGCCATGACCAACGACTCGGCGTCGTAGCCCATATTCGTTCACATTCCTCTTCGAAGTGCGACGGTGTGCACCGGCGCATCCCACAGCTCGACGAATTCGTCGTCGAGCCTGAGCAGGGTGATGGACATACCCTGCATTTCCAGAGCGGTGATGTAGTTGCCGACCAGCGACCGTTCGACTTCAATACCCTTGCCCGCCAGATACTTTCGGGCTGAGTTGTAAGCGAGGTAGAGCTCGATCTGGGGGGTGCCACCCATCCCGTTGACGAACAGCAGCACGCGATCGCCGGACTCGAACGGAAGATCGGTCAGGATCGCGTCCAGCAGCATCTGGACGATGTCGTCCGCCGGAGCGAGCTTGCGGGTCTCCCGCCCTGGTTCGCCGTGGATACCGATGCCGATCTCCATCTCGTCCTCGGCCAAGTTGAAGGACGGTGTGCCCGCGTGCGGCACCGTGCAAGCCCGCAGTGCCATCCCCATCGATCTGACCCGGGAGTTGACCCGCGAAGCGATGGCCGCGACCTCGGCAAGATCGTCGCCACGCGCTGCGGCAGCGCCGGCGATCTTCTCCAGCAGCACAGTGCCGCCCACCCCTCGCCGGCCCGCCGTCCAGGTCGAATCCTGTACGGCCACATCGTCATCGACGATGACGGACGCGACGTTCAGACCGTCCACCTCGGCCAACTCCGCTGCCATTTCGAAGTTCAGCACGTCGCCGGTGTAGTTCTTCACGATGTGCAGCACCCCGGCTCCGCCGTCGACGGCCTTCGTCGCGGCCAGGATCTGGTCGGGTGTCGGCGAGGTGAACATGGCTCCGGGGACGGCCGCATCCAGCATGCCCTCGCCGATGTACCCGATGTGCAGTGGTTCGTGACCACTACCGCCGCCCGACACCAGGGCCACCTTGCCGGCGACCGGGCCGCCCGCCCTGGTGACGTAGGTGGGATCGCGATGCAGATCCAGCAGATCACTGTGCGCGGCGGCCATCCCGTCCAGCGCCTCGTCCACCACGCTGCTCGGGTTGTTGATGATTTTCTTCATCTCACTCCTTCGTAAGGTTCGACGTTTGTCAGATCCGGGGTTGATCGCAGACGGACGGACAGGCAGGTCACGCAGCCCTCCATCTTTTCGAACTCGCTGATGTCAACGGGCACAGGGATGTAGCCGAGGTCGGCCAGCAGATCCGCCGATCTCGGCGCCGATGCGGCCATCAGCAACCTGTCGTCCCCCAGGTCGACGATGTGGGACCCGGATGGCTCCGGCATCGGGCGGAAGTGCGGGAAGAACGACACCGCAGCGCCGGGGCCCCGGAAACCCATGTCGTCCAACAACGGCGGGTACCCGATCACCGACCCGTCCGGCAGCGCAGTGATCACGGACTTGAGGTGGAGCGCCTTCGTCACCGGCACGGCCATCACCTGCGCACCGAGCGGCTGGAGAATCGACCGGAATTCCGCGATACCGGCAGCATCGGTCCGGCCGCTGCGACCGACGTAGACCAGCGAGCCGATCCTGAGTACATCACCACCGTCCAGTGAGCCTCTGGTCATCGGGTGAACGGGGTAACCGAGCCGGCGCAAGGTGGCCTCTGTCCCTGCTGTCTCCGGCTTGCGCTGCGCCGCACCCGGATTGGTGACGACAGCGGTGCCGGCGAAGATCACCGCGGAGTCCTCGACGAACACCGAGTCGGGGCAGTCGTCCGCGGCAGGTACCTCGATCGGCTGCCAGCCGGCTGCAGTCAGCGCGTTGACGTAGCCCTGCCACTGTTCGCCGGCCAGACCGACGTCGATCGGTACCCGCTCGATGTGAGTCACGAGGCCGTCGGCCAGTTTCGGGGAAGGGCGTCTGATCAACGCACGCCTGGAGTCGCGCAGCGCCTCGACGAACGGCATGCTCGATCTCCGATGGTGTGCGCCGCGGGAAGTGCCCGCAGACGAGGTTGGTCTGATGTGACCCTAGCCCCGTACGGCCGGACCCGCGGATCGGCATCCGCTGTCATCCTGGGGTTGTGGCACGGTATCCGACGTGAGATACATCGTGATCGGAGCCGGCGCCGTCGGCGGATCGATCGGCGCGGCCCTGTTCGCTGCCGGACATCAGGTGGTCCTGGTTGCCCGCGGCGCGCATCGGCAGGTGATCGCCACCAGCGGACTCCGGTTCGTCACCCCGCGGGGGACCGAGACCCTGCAGGTCCCGGTCGTCGCCGGACCGGAGGAGCTCGCCCTGACCAGTGATGACGTACTCGTGCTCGCCGTGAAGGTGCAGGACAGCATTGCGGCGCTCGATCACTGGAGCAGTCAGCCGGTGGCGGGCGGCGGTACCGCCGGGCTCGTCCTGCCGGTGTTCTGCGCGCAGAACGGGGTGGAGGGCGAACGGCTCGCGCTGCGTCGGTTCGCCAGGGTGTACGGGGTCTGCGTGATGCTACCGGCCAGTTACCTGGCTCCGGGCGAGATCTCGGCGATCGGCGACCCGCTGGTCGGGGTGCTGACGATCGGCCGATACCCGTCCGGCTCGGATCAGCTGGTGGATCGGGTCTGCGCTGATCTGGAGGAGTCCGGGATCGGTGGCTCACCCAGCGAGGCGGTGATGCGCTGGAAGTACACCAAACTCCTTGCCAACCTGGGCAACGCCCTCGAGGCGGTGTGCGGCCCGATCGAGTCGGCGGCATCCTTGGCGCTGCTGGATCGGGCGACGGCCGAGGGTGTGCACGCCCTGGCCGCCGCCGGCATCGACCACGCCGATCCCGACGAGGATGCCGGCGTACGGACCAGGCTTCGCCAGGGTGAGATTCCGGGGCGGGTGCGAGGTGGTGGATCGACCTGGCAGAGCCTGACCAGGGGTACCGGCCGGGTCGAGACCGACTATCTGGCCGGGGAGATCGTGCTGCTCGGCCGGTTGTACGGGGTGCCGACCCCGGTCAACGACACCCTCGGCCGGGTGGCCGACGATCTCGCCCGACGAGGGCTGCCACCTGGGTCGGTGACCCTCGGCCACCTGACGGACCTGATCGACGCTGCCCGGTAGGGGCAACGGAGCGTGTCACCATGTGGGCATGAGCCCGCCCCAGCCTGATGTCGTCGTCGTCGGAGCCGGGCTGGCCGGTTTGCTGTGCGCGACCACATTGGAGGGCCGCGGTTTCACCGTCGAGGTGATCGAATCCTCGGACGGTGTCGGAGGCCGGGTTCGCACCGATGTGATCGACGGGTATCGCTGCGATCGTGGCTTCCAGCTGCTGAACCCGGCCTA
The DNA here is from genome assembly GCA_038229825.1 of Mycobacteriales bacterium. GTDB lineage: Bacteria > Actinomycetota > Actinomycetes > Mycobacteriales > Nakamurellaceae > Nakamurella. The sequence goes on along the minus strand of JBBROB010000019.1, from coordinate 19,699 downwards.
CCCGGCCGTCAAGAGGTTCATCGACGTGCCTGCCCTGGAAATGGGCGCCTTCGATGCCGGCGTCGCGGTGGCCGGACGCCGTGGGCTCCGGGTGGTGGCCGATCCGCTGCGGGCCCCCACTCTGTTGGGAAAGACCTTGAGCAGCGGGTATCTCAACCCGCTCGAGTTGGCTCGAGTGGCGCGCTGGGCCGCGCCGGCGCTCGGCAGCGTTCGCCGACTGCTGGTCTCCCCGGACAGCGAACTGGGCACGTCGCTCGACCGCGGCAAAGTCACCGGCCGGCTCCGCCGGGAGATCCTGGAGCCGTTCCTGACCGGCGTGTTGGCTGATTCGACCGGGGTGACCTCGGCGAACTTCACCCGCCTGCTGCTGCGGAGTTTTCTTCTCGGTACGCCCGGAGTCCCGGCGGCCGGGATGGTCGCGCTGCCGCTGCAGTTGGCCGGGCGGCTCGTCGGCCAGGTACGCCTGGGCGTCCGAGCCCTCGAGGTTCGCGCTACCTCAGCCGGTCCGGTGGTCCGGACCGACCAAGGCGACGTCGGCGCCACCGCGGTGGTCGTTGCTGCCGACCCGGTTGCTGCTGCCGGCTTGCTGCCCATTGCTGCCCCCCGGATGAAAGGGCTTCGGACGTACTGGTTCTCGGCGACGCAGCCGCCTACTGCGCTGCGCCTGCTGCTGGTGGACGGTGGTGCCAGGCGCAGCGGACCGGTGGTCAACACCGCGGTCATGTCCCACGCCGCGCCCAGCTACGCCCCCGCCGGACGACACCTGGTGCAGGCGACCACGCTGGCGCCGGACGCATCCGACGAGAAGCAGGTCCGCCGGCATCTCGAGCGGATCTACGGCGTGTCCACCACCGGCTGGGACCTGCTCGTCCGCCATGACATCGACGCGGCGCTGCCCCATCAGGGTCCGCCGCTGGTGCATCGCCGGCCGGTCGATCTGGGCGACGGTCTTTTCGTAGCGGGCGATCACCGGGACACGGCCTCGATCCAGGGAGCCTTGGTCTCCGGTCGGCGCGCCGCCAACGCTGTCACCACACGACTGCGCGCCGGCCGCCGCGGATAACCGGCCGCGCGGGTATGGTTCCGCCGCAAACAGGACAAATTACCCACAGCCGGGCGGAACTGCCTGCGCAGGGCGGGGTTGTCGGCGCGCACAACGGGCTCCCCGCGTTGCGGGCTCCGCCTCACCGGGGCCGGGTGATGCGCGCCTCTTGCCTGAGTCGTTAGCATCATTAACGACCGCGAAGGAGCCATGTGACCATCACCGCCACGCACGAACGTCGGGTCGCCCTCACCGTCACCACGGTGGGCATTCTCGCGGCGACGCTGAACTCATCGATCCTGCTCATCTCGCTACCGGCGATCTTCGCTGGGCTGGGCCTGGATCCGTTGGCTCCGCAGAACATCAGCTACCTGCTCTGGATGCTGATGGGCTACATGCTGGTGACGGCGGTCCTGGTGGTCACCTTCGGACGGCTCGGCGACCAATACGGCCGGGCCAAACTGTTCAACCTGGGTTTCGCCATCTTCACCGTGGGTTCCGCCGCCTGCGCGCTGGTTCCGAACACCGGCTCCGCCGGTGCCCTGGAAGTCATCGGGCTCCGCGTTCTGCAGGGCATCGGCGGCGCCATGCTGACCGCCAACTCGACCGCGATCATCACCGACGCGTTCCCGGCCGACCGGCGCGGATTCGCCCTTGGCGTCAATCAGGTCGCCGGGCTGGCCGGCTCGTTCTTCGGGCTGATCATCGGCGGTGTGCTGTCGGAATGGCATTGGCGCGCCGTGTTCTGGGTGAGTGTTCCGGTCGGCCTGTGGGGTACCTGGATGGGCTACCGCACCCTTCGCGACAAGCCGCGATCCTCGACGATCCACCAGAAGATCGACTGGTGGGGCAACATCACCTTCGGTGTCGGCCTGGTCGGGATACTGGTGGCGATCACCTACGGCCTACAGCCCTATGGCGGACACACCATGGGTTGGACCAGTCCGATGGTGCTGAGCGGGTTCATCCTGGGCGTGGCGCTGCTGGTCGCCTTCGTTCGGATCGAGACCAGGGTGCCCGACCCGATGATCAATCTGCGACTGTTCAGAATCCGGGCGTTCACGGCCGGGAATATCGTCAACTTCGCCACCGCCATGGCCCGCGGTGGCCTGCAGTTCATCCTGATCATCTGGTTGCAGGGAATCTGGTTGCCGCTGCACGGCTATGACTTCGCCGACACGCCGCTGTGGGCCGGGATCTACATGCTGCCGCTGACTCTGGGATTCCTGGTCGCCGGTCCGGTGTCGGGTGCGCTGTCAGATCGGTTCGGGGCGAGGGCGTTCTCCACCGGTGGCCTGGTCGTCACCGCGCTGACCTTCGTCGGCCTGATGATGATCCCGGCGAACTTCAACTACGTCCTGTTCGCCGGGTTGCTCGCCCTCAACGGCGTCGGTTCCGGCTTGCTGGCCGCGCCGAACTCCGCGGCGATCATGAACGCAGTTCCGGCGTCCCAGCGCGGCGCTGCGTCGGGCGTCAGGGCGACCGGCATGAACGCCGGCATGGTGCTCTCGATGGGCGGGTTCTTCACATTGATGGCCCTCGGCCTGGCGAGCCGACTGCCGAGTTCGATGCAGGCCGGCCTGATCACCCTCGGCGTCCATCCTGCGGCGGCACACACCATCTCCCAGACACCGCCGGTCGGAACCCTGTTTGCGGCATTCCTCGGTGACAATCCGATCCAGCAGCTGATGACGGCTGTCGACCCCGGCCAACTCAAGCCGGGCGGCGAAGCGGATGTGGCGACGCTGACCGGCCGGACCTTCTTCCCGAACCTTATCTCGGACGCATTCCATCATGGTCTGGTCGTTGCCTTCAGCGCCTCGCTCGCGCTGCTGCTGATCGCGATCGTGGCATCGGCGATGCGCGGCAAGCACTTCGTGCACGCTGACCAGGGTCAGGACCTGGAACTCCCGCACCACGAGAGTGCGATGGAGGCCCTCGCCAGGGAGGGCGCGGCGGTGGAATTCCCGGCGATTCCCCAAGCGGACACCGAGTACGAGAGGGCACTCGCGGGCGAAACGCCAGAGCGTCCGTAGCCCGCGGGACGAGGCAACGCCTGCCGGCCCGCCCAAGCACCAGGTCGCCATTGGGCGCCGGCCCGTGGTCGCCCAGACCGTGGAACGGGCCCGCTGTCGGGTCGGGTGTAACACGACAGTGCGCCGAACCGTTCGGGCTGCGATTTCCGTCACTGACCCAGGTCTCCGGCGGATGGTAACGTGCGTCGTCCCTTGTCGCCGATCGTCCTGTTGCCCAGCGCTGAAGAACGTGGTCCGGCCAACTGTCCGAGTTTTCGGGCAATTCGGCGCGGGGTAGAGGTTGGCGCACAAGTGGGGGGCCGTTCAGCATCGAGGCTGCGCTCGCCAGTCCCCGCAACCCTGGTTCGACGTCCTGCCAATTGACTGAATGGAGTTTCACATGAGGGCTGTCCCGGCTCGGCGGGCCCGCATTTTGGCTCGGTTGCTGTTACCCCTGGTGCTGGTCGCAGCCGGCATATCGGTGTGGTCCACCTCCGCCAGCGCCGACGTCACCACCGCCAGTTACGACAATCTCCGGACCGGGTGGGACCCCAACGAGTCCGGGCTGTCACCCGCGAACGTCTCGGCCAGCGACTTCGGCCAGCTGTTCTCGACCCCCGTCGACGGTCAGGTGTACGCCCAGCCGATCGTCGTCGGGAATCAGGTCGTTGCGGCGACCGAGAACAACAAGGTGTACGGGATCAACAAGGTCAACGGGAGCATCCTGTGGACCAGGAACCTGGGTCCGGCCTGGCCGGCGTCAGCCATCGGTTGTGGGGATCTGGTGCCGAACATCGGCGTCACGGCGACCCCGGTCTATGACCCGTCGACCCAGACGATCTACCTCACCGCCAAGGTCAACGACGGCGCGGACCAGAACAACCCGCACTGGTACATGCACGCCCTGAACGTCGCAACCGGGGCCGAGCGGGCCGGATGGCCGGTCGTCATCCAGGGAACACCGACCAACAGCCCGGGCAAGCCGTTCAACCCGAAGACCGCGATGCAACGCCCAGGCCTGCTGCTGATGGGCGGCGTGGTCTATGCCGGATTCGCCAGCCATTGCGACTACGGTCCCTACGTCGGGTACGTGGTCGGCGTGAAGACGGCGACGGCCAGCGTGTCCACCATGTGGTCCACCGTTGCCGGCAGCGCCACCGGCGAGTCCGGCATCTGGCAGTCCGGCGGTGGCCTGGTCTCCGATGGCGCCGGTCGCATCATCTTCACCACCGGGAACGGCACGTCGCCGGCCCCAGGCCCAGGCACCGGCGGGCAGACCAAACTGGGCGAGGCGGTGGTGCGGCTGCAGGTCAACGCAGACGGCTCCCTGACGTCCAAGGACTTCTTCAGCCCCGCCAACAACACCGGGTTGAACACCAACGACAGCGACCTCGGGGCCGGCGGCCCGATGGCGATCCCGGACGGATACGGCACGGCCGCCCATCCGCATCTGCTGGTACAGATCGGTAAGGACGGTCGGCTGTTCCTTCTCGACCGCGACAACCTCGGCGGCACCGCACAGGGTGCCGGCGGCGCCGATGCGGTAGTCAGCCAGAGCGGCCCCTACGGCGGAGTGTGGGGACATCCGGCTTTCTGGGGTGGCGACGGCGGCTACGTCTACTTCACCGGGAACGGCATCCCACTGCGGGCCTTCCAGGTCACCAAGAACGCCTCCGGGGTGCCGGTACTGTCCTTGGCCGGCGCCAGCCCCGACCCGTTCGGCTTCGCGTCCGGATCGCCGGTGATCACCTCGTCCGGGACCACCTCAGGGTCATCCCTCGTCTGGGCTATCTGGGACCACGGACCCACCGGCGTCGACGGCCAACTGCGCGCCTATGACGCCATCCCGCAGAACGGTGTGATGAAGCTGCGGTACTCCGCGCCGCTCGGGATCGTCTCCAAGTTCTCGGTCCCGGCAACGGATACCGGCCGGGTCTACGTCGGCACCCGAGACGGCCACCTGATCGGCTTCGGCCGTCCCGCGACCTCGGTACTCACCGGAGCACCGGTGAACTTCGGATCCGTCGCTGTCGGCGCCACCGGCAAGGCGAACCTGACGCTCACCGCCACCCGGGCGCTGACCGTCACTGCTGCGAGCACATCAGCGCCATTCGGGGTTTCACTGGCGGCCGCGAAGGCGCTGACCGCCGGTCAGAGCATCGTCATCCCGGTCACCTTCTCCCCGACTGCGGCCGGGGGCACCAGCCAGACGGTCAACATCACCACCAGCGCCGGCTCGGTCGGCTTCGACCTGGCGGGCGTCGGTACCCAGAACGGTCTGGCTGCCAGCCCTAGCCCATTGGCCTTCGGCACCATCCCAACAGGGGCCAAGTCGACCCTGTCGGTGAACATCCGGAATACCGGCACGACTGCGTCGACGATCACCAGCACCCGCCTGCCCGCAGCGCCGTTCACGGTGGCACTGCCCGCCACCGGGACCGTGATTGCTGCCGGCGCGTCGTTGGCCGCGTCGGTCACCTACAGCCCGACGACAGCCGGCACCAACAGCAGTTCCTTCACGATCACCGGATCCACCGGCGCGGTCACCGTGACGGTGACCGGGTCGGCGGTGTCGGGGTCGGCCAACCTGAACCTCGCCCCGAACCCGCTGAACTACGGGGCGGTGTTGCTGGGGACGTCGTCGAGCAAGACGTTCATCGTGAGTAACACCGGAAACGTGAACCTCATTGTCTCCAAGGCTGCCCCACCGACCGCACCCTTCGAGGTGCCGAACCCGATGCCGGAGGGCCAGCCCATCGAGGGTGGCGCCGACCTCAGCCAGGACGTGACCTTCCGGCCGACGTTGCCTGGTGTCAGCAGCGGCCAGTATCTGTTCGGCAGCACTGACGGAAAGGGGCCGAAAGCCGAGGCGGTGCAGGGCGTGGGCGCAGAGGTCGGGAACTTCGTCTCGGCGGCAGCCAACAAGTGTGTCGACGTCAACGCGGGAGCGGCGGTCGCCGGGACCGCCGTCGTCATCTTCAACTGCAACGCCACCGCAGCCCAGCAGTGGGCCTTCGGAGCCAGCGGATCGCTCCGCGCACTTGGCCTCTGCATGGATGTGGCGAACGCCGGCACTGCCGACGGGACCCCGGTACGGATGTGGGCCTGCAACGGCAGCGGTGCCCAGAATTGGCGGGTCTTGGCATCCGGCGTCATCCAGAACACCAACTCCGGCAAGTGCCTGGACCCGACCGGTCTGGGTACGACGAACGGCGTACCTCTGATCATCTCTGTCTGCACCGGGTCGCCGGCGCAGACCTGGATCTCGCCGCAGCGGACCGGACCGATCGCGGGTGGCCCGTCGGGCCGATGCCTGGACGTCCCGTCGGCGCTCTCGGTCGACACCAACCCCGTTCAGCTCTGGGACTGCAACGGGAGTGGCGCCCAGAGCTGGACAATCGCCAGAGGCGGCCAGGTGAAGGCGCTCGGGAAGTGCCTCGATGTGCAGAACGCCGGAACGGCGGCCGGCACTCTGGTCTGGCTCTACACGTGCAACGGCACTGCGGCCCAGCAGTGGGCACTGACGACGTCCGGAAAGCTGTTGAACACCCATTCCCAACGGTGTCTGGCGCCGCTGGGCGGAGGGACCGTGGACGGCACCAAGATGCAGATCGCCAACTGCGGTGCCGACCCGGCGCAGAAGTGGCAGCTCAACTGATCGTCTGAGCGAGAACCCGACGGCCGGCCTCTGGTGTGAGCTTCGCCAGATGGCCGGCCGTTCGGCGTTGTCCATAGAAATACAGAAAGTAATGAGGCGATCGCGCACCGTCAAAAGTTCGGCGCATTGTTGATGACGCATATCCCTTGACCAACTCTTTGGATAAGTTGCTCCCCATCACGGCCGCCCGCGGCCGCAGGGGAGGTGGCGAGATGGGCGCATTCGTCGGCCTGATCCTGGGCATCGGGGTGCTGCTGGTGTGGCAGGGTTTCACTGCTCGACCACGGCGGCCTCGCCGGCACGTCCGGCTGGACAGATTGCGGGAGGAACTGGCCCAGGCCGGATTGCCCGGGATCACGCCCCACCAATTGATCGCGCTGCAATTCCTGGCGGCCGTGCTGGTCGCCCTCGTCGGGCTCGTGCTCACCAGGTCCGTTTCGGTGTCGGTCATCTTCGCCGTGTTCGCCGCCGCAGTCCCGCGACTGCTGGTCAGCCGGTTGCGGCACCGACGTCAGTCCGATCTGCGGGAACTGTGGCCGGAGGTCGTGGACAACCTCACCTCGGGTGTACGGGCCGGGCTGTCACTGCCGGAGGCACTGTCGGCCATCGGCATTCGCGGCCCGGAACAGCTCCGAGAACCGTTCCGGCAGTTCGGTAGTGACTACCGCACCACCGGCAAATTCAACGACAGTCTCGACCGTCTCAAGACGGCACTCGCCGATCCCGTCGGGGACCGGGTCTGCGAATCGATGCGGGTGGCCCGCGAGGTCGGCGGCACCGACCTCGGCCGCCTGCTCACCACGTTGTCCTCGTTCCTTCGCGACGATGCGCGGACCAGGGCCGAGCTGATGGCCAGGCAGTCGTGGTCGGTCAACGCGGCTCGGATGGCGGTGTGTGCGCCGTGGTTGGTGCTGGTGTTGTTGGCCAGTCAGCAGGAGACGTTGACCGCCTACGACACTCCGACCGGCACCGTCATTTTGCTGATCGGTGCGGTGTTGTCGCTGATCGCGTACCGGTTGATGATCCGGATCGGCCGGCTGCCGCAGGACAAGCGGGTGCTGCGATGAACCTGAACCTGATCGGTGCGGTACTGGGCGGTGTGGCCGGCGCCGGCGCGGTGCTGGCCGTGCTGGCCAGCCCGCCGCTGCGCCGACCGACCCTGTCCGACCGGATCGCACCCTATCTGGCCGATACCACCAGCGCCTCCAGGTTGCTGGCCCGCACCGGCACGGGCACCGCGGGGGCGCTGGGCCGGCTGACCGCTCCGCTGCTGCGCGATGCGGTCCGCCTGCTCGACCGGATCGTCGGCGGTCAGGCCTCGGTCCGCCGCCGGCTGGAATCCCTGGACTCCCCCATGACCGTCGAACAGTTCCGGGCCGACCAGGTGCTGTGGGGTGGGCTGGCCACCGCCGCCGGACTGGGCCTGGGACTGCTCGCGGTTGCGTTGGGCCGTACCAACCCACTGACCCTGGTACTGCTCATCGCCGCCTGCGCGATCGGCGGGGTGCTGGCCCGCGACTGGTGGTTGAGCCAAACCGTCGCCCGGCGCGACGCCGACATCCTCACCGAGTTCCCCGTCATCGCCGAAATGCTGGCCCTGGCCGTCACCGCCGGCGAGGGCCCGGTCGGCGCCATCGAACGGATCTCCCGCCTGGCGCAGGGCCACCTGGTCAATCAGCTCACCACCATCCTGGCCGACACCCGCTCCGGCACACCACTACTCACCGCACTGACCAGGCTCCGCGACCGCACCCGGTTGGAACCGCTGTCCCGATTCCTGGACGGCATGGCCGTGGCCATCGAACGCGGCACCCCACTGGCCGACGTCCTGCGCGCCCAAGCAGCCGACGTGCGGGCGCTGGGCAAACGCCAACTCCTGGAATCCGGCGGCAAGAAAGAGATCGCCATGATGGTTCCGGTGGTGTTCCTGGTGTTGCCCATCACCATTCTGTTCGCTCTCTACCCAGGACTCATCGCCATCACCGCAGTCGCCCAATGACGGCACCGCCCACCACCGACGAAGGAGCACCAGATGCCCGGCAAAACGGTTCAACACCTGCAACTGTGGATGTCCACCGCCCTCCTGATGTTCACCGACCGCATCGCCTCCGCGACCGAACCGCGAGAGAAGGACACCGACCGCGGGGACGTGCCCGGCTGGGTGATGATCACCGTGATGACCGCCATCGTGGTGATCGCCCTGCTCACGGTCTTCCGCGATCAGGTCACCACCGCAGTGAAAAACGCCTTCGACTCGGTCTCCGGCGCCGGAAAAGCCTGACCCGCCCGCTCCTGGCCGGCGACGACGGGTCTTCCGTCGCCGAATTCGCCATGGTGCTGGTACTGCTGCTGATGCTGTTCCTGGCCCTGGTGTCGTTCGGGTTCTGGGCCTATACCCGAACCCTGCTGACCTCCGCCGCCGCCGACACTGCCCGCTATCTGGCCAACGCCGACATCGCCGACACCCCCGCCGCCGTCGCCGACCGCGTCGCCACCCTGCTGCGCGGCTCCGTCGCCGCCTCCACCAGCGCCAGCCTGGCCTGCACCTCCACCAGCACCGGCCTGCTCGTGGACATCACCTGCACCATCCGCGCCCCCGGCATCATCAGCCTCCTCGACGGCATCCTGCCCGACATCACCGTCACCGGCCACTCCATCAAGGAATCCCTGCAATGACCCCACCCCCGCCGCTGTCACGTCGCTGGCGATTCACCCGGGGGCGGACCGGTCCCACCCGCGACGCCGACAGCGAAAGCGGCCGCGCCATCGTCGAAGTGATCTTCCTGGCCGTCCTGATGCTCATCCCGGTCACGTACATCCTGATCAACCTGCTGCGCCTGCAAGCCGCCACCCTGGCCGTCACCCAAGCCGCCCGCGACGCCGGCCGCGCCATCGACACCGCCCCCACCATCGGCGACGGCCTGACCCGCGCCCAACAAATCGCCGCCATCGACCTCGCCGACCAACGCATCCCCGATAACGGACTCACCATTCAATTCACCGCGCCGGGTACCGACTGCACCCCCGCCAACACCATCACCCCGACCCTGGACCCGGGTGCCGTCTACGACATCTGCGTCACCGCCATCATCACCCTGCCCGGCGTCCCCACCATTGTCACCGGCACCAACAACACCATCACCGGCGTCTACACCGTCCATATCGGCGAACTCCGAGAAGGACGGTGACGGACATGAAAACCGCTGTCCGGCAGCTGTGCAGTGCCCTGGACAGTCAGCACCACCTCGACCTTGGCACGCCGTGAACGAACCCGGAACAACGCCACCCCGGGACACCGGATCGGTGACCCCGCTGATCATCGGCATGACGCTCTGCCTGCTCCTCCTGGGCGCGGGCGTCACCGCCGCCGGATCAGCATTCCTGGGCGGCCAACAACTGCAACACCTGTGCGACGGCGCCGCCGCCGCAGCAGCCGACACCCTCACCGACAACACCAGCACCGACCAACGATTCACCGACGCCATCAACAACTACCTTGCCGTCCGGCGCAGCAGGATCACCGCCGCCGGCATCCTCAACGGCGCCACCATCACCCTCACCTGCACCGCCGACACCCCGATCACCTTCGGCGCCCTGTTCAACGCCCCCACGCTGCACCGGACCACCACCGCCACAGCGGAAACCAGATACCGCCAGCGCTGACCAGGGATCAACTCGAGCCGCCACCTGAGTCCCCACAGCCGGCGGCGCGGTCCGGGCGCGGCAGCTGTGGCAGACGACGGCGGCCATGACGGCCTTTCGTAGCGCAGAAGCCGCCCATTGTCATCGTTCCTTTCGGCGTCGGCGTCGGCTGGGTTTCGCAAAGCTCGAGCAGGCCGGCAGAATCAACCAATATCGAGTCCACGCTTCCTGCGAACCAGCGTGGCGTACAGATCGGCGAAATCCCTTTCAAGCTGTGGCCTATTAGTACATTCATTGGCAATGAAACGGTCATACCATAATTAGCGAGTGTTCATAAGATCAATCGCTACACTGGTGATATCCCTTCCACTCGGTTAGTTTTCGCCTCAGTCTTACCCAGCCCACTGGTCTGACGGCAGCGCATGAGTCATCGGGAAGGACGGAGGTACCCGAGGGATCCTGCTGCGGCGTCGTCGTTGGTTTTCCCTGAGTCTCCGCGACCGCCCGCCTTGCTGACACTGGATGACCTTGCTTCGGTCTTGGTCTGCAACGGGCGGTGATGTCGCTGCCGTCTCTAGGATCATTCACTCCGCGGCGTTTTCACCATCGGTGGGCGGTGATGGCCAGCTCGGGTAGGCCCGCGAGGGTCGCGATCTCCTGGACGTCACCGGGAGGTCGGGTCCTCCGGCGGAGGGAGTGGCAGTGGCAGTGGCAGTGGGAACGTTGCGCCCTGGTCCGGGTCGAGGAATCGGGCGTCCACTGCCGCTGCCGAGCGTGCCCCCCACGGCCCGTCGAGAAATGAACACGCGGTTAGGGTAGCGGCGCGAAGCCGGCCAGGTTGCTGCCCAGCCATTGCATCGTCTGCGGCAGAAAAGGTCTCCACAGCGAGGTCCGGTGACCGCCGGTGGGCAGTACCACCGCGGTGATGGACAGCGGAGCTTTGGCGTCGGTCAGCAGCTGCCGGGTGGTGTCGTAGGACAGGGCGTCGGTCTTGGAGGTCAGGATCCACAACGCGATCCGGGGCGGTGCGGTGCGGGCAAGCCGCACCATGTCGTATCGCTGCGCCTCGGCGCTGCCGGTGCGGAACGGGAGGTAGGGCCGTTCGAAGGTCGGTTGGAAGTATCCGTCCAGGGAGACGCCCGCGGCGTAGGTCTCGGGGTGCAGCATGGCCGACATGGCTGCGCACCAGGCCCCGCCGCTGAACCCGAGCGTGGCCCACGAACCGCGGTCGCGGTCGGTTCTGATGTGGGTGTCGACCCACTCCGGGATGTCTTTGGTCAGCCAATCCTCCATCCGGGGGCCGGTCCCGGTGCCGTTGACACACTCGGTGTCGATGCCCTGCGGTGTGTAATCGGGCAGAACCACAATCGCGTCCCGCAGGTGCCCGGCCGCGACCTGGTCGGACAGAGTGGCGCCGATGTTCACGTACTTGCTGGTCAGCTGCAGTGGTGATCCGGGTATGCCGTGGAACGCCTCGATCACCGGGAACCGGTGACGTGCCTGCGCCTGGCTGCCGTAGCCGGTCGGGAACCAGATGGTGACCGGCCCGCTGTGACCGCTGATCGGTCCGGGCACGGTGAAGGTCTTGTACTGGCCCTGCGGGCCCGGGTCGGCGCGTAGGCCCAGCGAGGCGGCCGAGTCCAGGACGCCGCCAGCCTGATTCCCGGTCACCGTCTCCGCGCCGACAGCCAGATGACCGGCCGCCGCGGCCGACGGAACCGCGCCGGCCACCTGCACGTCTGGGGTGGGTACCGAGTTGCTGAACGCGGAGCCCAGGTCCGACCAGTTGGCATACCAGTCGTACTGGCGGTTCAGGCCCGCACCCAGGGTCAAGACGACCAGCGCCGTCACGGCCAGCTGCCGGCCCATGCGCCGCAGGATTGCCCACCAACCGGTGCCGGCCGCTCTGTTCCACGTCAGGATCGACCAGGCGAACGCCGCTACGGACGCCAGGATCATCGACCACAGGAACAAAGCGCCGGTCAGCGACACCGCATACCCCCTTTGGTCACTGGGCAACTATGGGAGGTCCCGGTGTGGATCGACTGTGAACCCGGCGGAATTGCCGACCGGGTGTGGCACAGGTCGGTGGGGCAGCATGGAGTGATGGGATCCCCGCAGCGAAGGTACCGATCGCGCCGGGGCCGCGGTGGCGCCATGCTCGCGGCATTCGTCCTGGTCGCCCTGATCCTCGCCGTGGCGGCCGCCGCAGACGTCGTTGCCAAAAGTGGCCCGCAAGCCAGCACCGCCTCTGCCGACCCCACCGTCGGGCCGTTGTTCCCGGCCGGGTTGTCCGCACCGCACAACTGCACAGCGACCGTGCTGTCGGTCGGCAGCGGACTGCTGCTGACCGCGGCTCACTGCATCAGCGGGACCGCCGCCGGTGTGCTGTTCGCACCGGGCTATGACGGTTCGGCTGCAGATCCCACGCCCTACGGTGTATGGCCGGTGAACCGGGTATGGGTCAGCCCGGCCTGGCTGACCGCCCAGGACCCGCAGCACGACTACGCACTGCTGCACGTCGATGACATCCAGATGGGCGGCAACGCCCGGTCGGTGGCCAGCGTGACCGGCGGGAATGCCGTCGGGTTTGCCGTTACGGCGGGTACCCCGGTCACGGTCCCGGCCTACCCGGCAGGCCTGGACGACGCCCCGATCAGCTGTGACGCGCCCACCTTCGACCAGGACGGGTATCCGGGCTTCCGCTGCGGCGGCTACGTGGGCGGAACCAGTGGGGGCCCGTGGTTGAGCACCGTCCCGAACCCGGGCGTGCGAACCGTCGTCGGGGTCATCGGAGGGCTGCACCAGGGCGGCTGCACGGACAGCACCTCCTACTCGTCCTCCTTCCATCTGGACATGATCGCTCTGCTCATCCGGGCGTTCCTTGACCTACCCGGTGACGACCTGTCCGCAGCCGGCGACGACGGCTGCTGACAGGACCCTGGCCACCCGGCCCCGACGGTCCGCACGGCTGGCCTGGTGGATCTGCGGGCGCGCCCATCTCGTATCGGTGGGTCTGGGCACGGCATCATCAGGGCAGGAGGTGCGCTGGAAGGCGAAACGGTCCGGCAGTTGCGTGCGGACGCGAAACTCAACGAGGACCGGCTTATCGAGGCCGCGAAGCTGGCATTCGCCCGCGACGGCGCCAACGCGTCCCTGAAGGCGATCGCGAGGGACGCCGGCGTCGGTATCGGCACCCTCTATCGTCGCTTTCCCACCCGCGAGCAGCTGATCTGGGCGATCTACCGCAGCGAGGTAGACCACATCTGCGCCTCAGTTCCGCAACTGCTGTCGCAGCGCCCACCTGCTGAGGCGCTCCGCGATTGGATGGAAAGCTTTTTAGGCTTTCTCGCCGCTAAGCGCGGTATGGCCGACGCGCTGAAAGCGGCGCTTGCCACCGACGACGAACAACAACTGGAAACCCGCCGGCTCATCACTGACGCGCTCGCAAGACTGCTAGAGGCCGGTGCTGCTGATGGCACCCTCCGGCCCGATGTTTCACCGCTAGACGCCGCTAGACGTGGGTTTGCGCCGCTCCGATGCCCGGACCTGAACCACGCACAAGTTCGCGCCTATGGAATGGCATGTCGCACAAGCCGAAACCGTGACCGGTCGCCGAACGTCCTACGGTGACCGAAACCGCCCTCCGAGGCAGCCGACGACCAAGATCACGCTGCCACCGCAACGGGATCCCCCATGCAACAGTGACGCCTCTGGCGAGTGCGGACGCTCAGGGTGGGCGCCAAAGGGGTCGGATTGGTGTGCCGGATCGAGGTTGTACCCGTGTGGTTCAGGCTGGTGTGGCCATGCGGACTCCGCCGCCGCCGCGTTTGGCGGCGTACATGGCGGTGTCTGCCCGGCGGAGCAGGTCCTCGGCGGATGCGACGGGTTCGTCAAGGTGGGTGATGGGCCTGGTGGTGAGGACGCCGACGCTGGACCCGATGTGTGCCTGCTCTTCACCGACCTGGATGGGCCTGCGGAGGCTGTCGCGGATCCGTTGGCCGAGGGCTTCGGCGTGGGTGTTCTCGATGGCGGCGCAGAGCACCACGAACTCGTCCCCACCGACCCGGGCGACGGTGTCGGTCGGGCGGACGAGGGAGGTCAGCCGCGCGGTCACTACCCTCAGCACCTCGTCGCCGGCCGGGTGCCCCCAGGTGTCGTTGACCGCCTTGAAATCGTCGAGATCGATGAAGACGAGCACCAGCCCCGGACCCGGACTGCCGGCGGAGCCCGCGGAGATGGCCGCGGCGAGGCGGTGCATGAGCAGCGGCCGGTTGGCTGCGCCGGTGAGGTTGTCCTGCTCGGCCTGGTAGGTCAGGGCCGTTTCGGCGGCCTCCCGCTCGCGGACGACCCGGTAGAACCGGAGGACGACCGCGAGCGAGATCAGCATGCTGAAGAGCACCGATGCCCCGAGGTCCCATCCTCCGGCGCCGCCGGGGATCCCGCTGAGCACCGACACCGTGCACAGCGACGCCCCGAGCAGCACCACCCGCCACCGGTACATGGCCTGGTGGCCGTCGAGCCTGGCCGGGCGGGTGAGCTGGTCGCGGCCGGGATGGATCGCCGCCGCACCTAGCAACCCGTTGACGATCAGCAGCAGCCCGTCCAGGTGAGCGGAGTCGAAGTTCGGTGCCAGGTCGGGCAGCATCGCCTGCAGGATATCCACCGGCAAGGTCAGCCCCAGGCAGCCGATGACCAGCAGGCTCGCCGCCCCGTGCCGGCCCGGACTCATCAACAGCGTCAGGGCCAACGCGAAGATCGTCACGTCGCCGAGCGGGTAGGCGGCATTGACCACCACGGCAACCACCGGGACGACACCGAAGGTGATGTTCGGGGCGATGAGCAGCCGCCAGGCCACGAACAATGCCGCCGCTCCGACGACCAGCACATCGAGCCCGATCTCGCGGAGCAGCCCGGCGGGCAGGCCACGCGCCCGGATCATCCGCAGCACGGCCAAGCCCAGCAGCGGGTACGCGGACAGCCAGAACACGTCCGGCGCGCCGATCCCGTCCGGCCCGATCGTCGACGGCAGCGTCCGCTGGACCACGTCGCCGGCCAGCCAGCACGAGGCGGCCGCGGACAGCAGCAGCCACGGGCCCCGCTCGGCCGGGCGCAGACGCTTGGTCCCCCACCACAAGGCGACCACGATCAGGCTCAACCCGGCCAGGTAGGTGGGTCCGGCCACGGCCGCGGACGGATTGATGGAGGTCGGGATCGCCAGCAGCCCGCACGCCGCCAACAGCACCCACCACCAGGCGATGGGGTGAGCACCGACATCGGGCACGACCTGCCTCAGTCCGCGCGGCACCGACCCGTCCCCACCGGCCCGCCCCGCACCTGCACCAGCGTCGGGGGGGCCAAGGGCCTCCGGTGCGCCGCCGGTCATCGTTGTCCCGGCCGGCTCACTGGGTCACCGGGGTGTAGGTGCTGTGCGCGTCCTGTCCGCTCGCGGCGCGCCAGGCGCCCAGGCCGGTGATCGGCTGGCCCAGCCAGATGAACCTCGCCTGGCCGGCGGGGGCCGGGGCGGCGTAGTTGTTGCCGTCCAGGACCACTGCCGCGTTCTGGGCGGCGGTGCCGACCGTCTCGACCCGCTGCACCAGCAACGGGTCGTCGGCGTGGGCGGCGGTGACCCAGTTGCCGGTGATCACGGTCTCGTGGACCTTGTACTGCAACAGGATCTCCGGTGACCCGTCGTGCAGAGTGTTGTTGCCTCGGAACGTGTTGCCGGAAACGACGATGTCGTGGGCGTCACCGCGCTGCGGGTCGTACCCGCCGATGGCCAGCCCGACGTAGGCGCTGCCGGTTACGGTGTTACCCACCGCGGCGATGTCGTTGACGGTGCCCCGCGAGTTCTCCGCCGCCACCTCCAGGCCGATGTCGGCCCGCCGGATGACATTGTTGGTGACGGTGATGGACCGGCCGCCGTCGATGTAGATGCCGTCGGCGCAGTTGCACCAGGCGCCATCCTCCCAGTAGGACGGGTTGCCGCGGCTGACGATGTCGGTGATCGTGTTGCCGTCGATGACGCCGTTGCGGGCCCGGTTGACGTCGGTGTAGCGGGCGGCGCCGCCAATAGTCGGTTCGAAGCCGATCGCGTCGATGCCGATGTTGTTGTCGTCGTGGATGCGGTTGCCGGTGATCGCCCAGCCGTCGACGTTGCCGTTGACCACCACCGCCTCGCTGGCGCCCAGTCTCAGATGGTCCACCTCGTTGCCCACGATCCGCAGGCCGGTGATCGCCGACGACCGGTCGTCGCCATACACGGCGATCCCGTGGGCGTTGATGTCGAAGCTCCCCAGCGTGGGATTGTCGTTGCCCAGATGGTGCACATGATTGCCGGCCAACGTGACGTCGGACGGGTCGCCGGTGATATACATCCCGATCGGGACCTTCGCCGTCGATGCCGTGCGATACCCGGTCACCGCCAGGCCCTGCACGGTGACCGCCGAGCCGCCCCGGATCTCCACCACACCGCTCATCCCGTCCGCCGGGACCAGACCTGTCGCATCCAGCACCGGGGTGGCGCCGGCAGCGGCCCGGACCGTGACCCGGTGACGGTCCACCAGCACGATCCGCTGCCGCCGGTACGTCCCGTCGGCCAGCACGACGACCCCACCCGCACTGCCCAGCCGGTCCACCGCGAGCTGCGGGGTGCGCAGCGGCGAATCCAGACTGCCCGCGTTGGAGTCCGCGCCGTCGGGCGACACATGAAGCACCCGAACCTCGGTCGGAGCCGCGGCCGCGGGGCCGGCCCCAGCCGCGCCCAGCACCACGGTGCCGGCCGCCACCAACACCAACACAGAACCAAGAGTCGTCACCAACCTGCCCACGCCCGGCTTTGCCCGCATGGAACACCCCCTCATCGTCGGACCCGTCGACGGCAATAGCCGGCCGCTCAGCTGACCTCGCGCGTCACCGTGAGTCATTGAACAACCACCTGACGTAATCTTACATGTCAAAGGAGGCCGCGTCGGCAACCTCGGTGGCCATCAGCGGCGATGGCCGGTTCCCGCCACTGATTTGCCGGGCGCCGACGCACCGGTCGACGATTCCAAACCGGTGGGGTGGGCGGCAATGTGCCCCACCAACGGACCCGATACGACATTGCAGGGCGGCTTTCCGCTATGCCGCAACGCGAGATTCCGCCCACCCGGACGGAAAACAAGGTCCGCTCTCCCGGTGAGGGACCGCTGAACGGGACTCGTAGCGGTCGGGGTTGTGCAGTCTCACCGGGACGATCGCAGCACGGCGACTTCGGGATAGTCCTCGGGCGAGCCGTAGCCGTGCTCGACCAGCCAGCGGACGCTGGTCAGGCATCGAAACGACCACCACGCGCGGATGAGGTCACGGTCAACATCAGCGCCGTAGCCGCCGATGACTTCGCCTAGATGTTCCGGGTGTCCGAGCGTGGGTGTGGCGAGGTCGTAGAGCGCGTCGCCCCGGGCTGCTTCGGACCAGTCGACGACGCCGGTGACCTCGTCACCGTCGACGAAGACGTGGTCGACCTGCAGGTCGCCGTGGATGAAGACCGGCGTCCATGGCCGCAGTGCAGTCTCGGCAAGTCCGCGGTTGCAGGTGACCACGTCGGCGGCAAGGACGTCATTCTTGATGAGCCATTCGCATTCACGGACCAGGTGCGAAGCAAGTTCGTCGAGGTCCCGACCGGGCCAGGGCGGCAGCGGCGCGTCGTGCAGCGCCCGAACGGCGGCGCCCGCCGCCGCCCACGCCGCGGAGGACACGGTCGACGGTTCGCTGAGGTGGCCCAGCGCCGTCCCCTGAACAGCGGCGAGTGCCATCACTGGTGGACTCCGCCAAAGGATGCGCGGGGTCGGGACTGGCGCCATCGCCATTGCCTTTACCTCGACATCGGTGCGAGTCTGATCGGCGTCGATCTTCAAAAACACGTCACCGACGCGGATGGTCACGCGGTCGCCATGAGCAATGACGACCTTGACAGCGGATCACGCCGCTCGTGCCCGGGTCACACAAACGCTGACCGGACGCCCTCGGCTTGCGGCCGATGTCGCTCACCCACGTAGCGTTCACCAGCTGACATCCGTCGACGCCTTCGGCTTTCGTCGGAGATGGATACTGCCCAGCGTGCTTTATATCCGCTTCGAGTCACCGACGCCCAACAGCCGTGGCGCCTACACCGGGATCTTCGGGCTGGCCAACGGCCTTGCCCGATCCGGGCGACTGAGCCCGACCGATTGGTCGTGGTGGCGTTTGAACAACGACTGGTTCGATGCCGCCTACCCAGACCCGGCCACCGTCGGTCCGACGCTGTTCGACAGAAGCAAGAATCCGATAGTCACCTGCTGGTTCAAAGACACCGCTACCCACTTGCTCGACCGCGTCGACGGGTATCTGGAATTGCTTCAGCGCCACGACATCGGCTGTGTCCGGCGTCAAACCCCTGATCCTGGCCTGGTGCTCTACGGCGACGACGTCCAGGTCGTCGTCGCGCCACGATCGCGCGTTCCGTAGGCCGAACGGTGGCCGGGCGGCCCGGTGAGCGATCGCTGTCCGGGGTGCGCGCTGCCGGTTGACACTCGACCTGCCGACGTCAAGACCTGAGGTCGAGCATCGTTTGTCGGTCTGGATCAGCGACGGGAGTCAACCGCTGGGCTGACAGCGGCCGGATCAAATGCAGGGTCTTCGAATGTCCCTTCCCCTGGGCGCCAGCACATCCATGCGTCATCTTCGAACCCCTGAACCAAGGCGACGTCGGGCCCGACGAGGTCCTGGAAACGTGGATGAAGCACGATCGCGTCGCCGTCGAACTCCAAGTGCAAGCCGATGCCAGTCTGCTCATGGGTCTTCGTGACAACCTTCGGGATGAACGCGCGTAGCGCGTCCCCGTAGCCGAGGGTTCCGTGCGTGAGGCTGCGTCCCGTCAACTCCACTGCTGGCAGCACGTTGCAAGTCAGTACAGGCATGTCGCTAGGCGAGCTGTCAAATCGGAGCTGGACGTAATCCATGACGAACTGCACGGAGAAGAGCCGGAAGCCTACGAGCCGACCTAACCAGTTGGCGGCCAACACCATCAGCTAGAGGAACGTCTCGTCCCGTGCCACGGCATCTCGGCAAGAATTCCTGTCTGGACACACCCACACCCACATCCTGTTCTCGATGTCAGGGCTGCGATCGCTTCTGCGGGTGCGGCCCGGCGGTTGATTACCTGTTGGCAAGCGGACCAGACTAGCCTCGCGCTTTCACGCCGGTGCTGAGGTGGGTGTTTCGAAGTGAGGGAAAGGTGCTCCTACCTGCGATAATGAGGGTCTTCGAGGTCCACATCGTCAGCAAACTGGAGCACCTTTCTGATGCCGAACCCTACCGGTT
>JBBROB010000018.1:0-89636 GCA_038229825.1 Mycobacteriales bacterium | reverse complement strand
GGTGGCGGCGCCGGCGGCACGGCCGGTGTTGGCAGCGGCCCGGCCGGTGGCGGCGCCGGCGGCACGGCCGGTGGCGGCGGCGCCGCGGCCGGCGGCGGTTCGCCCTGCGCCACCGTCTCGGCCAGGCCTTCCCGGGTCACCACCGGCGGGGTTACCCGGGTAAGCGGCGGCGCCGGGATCGACGGACGTTGCGCAGGGGTGGATCGATACGGGGCGGGCGGGCGGTAGCGCCCGATCGCGGCCTGCAGCCAGGCCTCGGTCAGCGGCTGACCGGCCCGGCGGGTCCACTCGCCGATGACCCCACGTAGTTCGTCGACGGTCTCCCGTTCATCAGCGACGAGGACGGCCTCGTCAAGAGGCCGCCCGGAGGCCGACTGCACATCCGCCGAGCCGACCAGCACAAACGACGGCTCCCCGTCCGCCAGGATGACCTTGGCATGCAGCGACGACAACGAGTACACCCGGACCCCACGGCGCGTCCACCGCAACAGCACATCGGGATCGGTCGACCCGGTCGCCAAGGACTCATCGCCGGCATTCACCACAATCGTCGCCGGCCCGCGCAGCGGGAGATACTGGTCGGCGTCAGAACCGACGAACGCGATCGCGGCCTGGATCTTGCCGTATCCCGCCAGAAGATCCTTGATCTGCGGCCAGACGTCGCGGCCGTGGATCAGCCGTGCGGACCTGTCGTCCAGGCCCAAGCTCATCTTCCCCATAGCCAGGAGTATGTCTCAGCGCCAAGCCCAGCGCAGCCGAGCCCGGTCAACGGGCCGAGCGCGACCAGGGATCCGTCAGTTGGATCTCAGAACGTCACCGACTCCTCGACGTCCGAGAAGGTGATCCTGACACCACCACTAGCCAGCGAGAAGATGCTGGGGAACAGCGCAGCGGCCTGTTCGGTGGCAACCGCAGCGCTTGCCGAGTCGTAGTCGGCGAAGTAGAGGTCGACCATCCGGTAGGCGGGCGTCGGGCTGCCGTCCTCCTTGGGCCAGACCTTGGAGGTCTCGATCGACAGCAGGCCCGGCAGTGCCTTCGCCAGGGCCACCTGCCCCTGCGCATAGGCGGCCTCGAAAGCAGCCGGATCGGTGGGATTGTCGTAGATGACGGTGATCTTCGTTGGCATGACAAGAAGGTACGCGCGTGGCACCGGGGTGGCAGAACCACACCGAAACCCGGCACCGGCGGGCCGCGACACGATTCAGGAGCAGGGCGGCCCGGGACAGGAAGACTCCGGGCAGGGCGACCCGGGCGCGTCAAGACGAGCGTCGTCGTTGAGCTCGGCTTCGAGAAAGGTCATCGCCTTGAGGAAGGTGAGCCGCTCCTGGTGGCTGAGCTTGTCCAACGCCCGCGCCATCGGAGCGGTGGCGCCGTCCAGCCAGACGTCGAGCGCCTTGTTGTGCTGTGGGACGAGGGCGACGATGGTCCGGCGTCGGTCGGCCGGGTCGGCGGATCGTTGAACGAATCCGGCCTGTTCCACATCCGCCACGATGCCGCTGACGGTGGGCAGGGTCAGGCCCAGCTCGGACGCCAGCTGTCCCACGGTCAGCGGACCGTGCTGACTGAGCAGCGACAGCGCTACCCCGTGACGTGGGCCGAGTTTCGCCTCCTGCAGGCCGGCCGGAACCGGCCGCCGGCGCATCCCTCTGGTAACGGCCGGCAGCAGTTGGACCAACTTACGCAGGCAGTCGGTGAGCGTTTCGGTCTCCGTTGCCGCCGACGCGCCGTCGTCCTGGCGCTCGCGACGAATAGACCTCATAGCGGAAAGGGTATAGCACCGAAGGAAATCACTTCGGTCAACCGAAGTATCCGTGTAGGGTCGGCGGTAGCCCGGTGATCCGGGTCCGACTCTTTGGAGGTTCTTCCGATGGCAGACATGCAGACGGGCTCGCTGGCAACCAATGTCGGCACCTGGACGTTGGACAAAGAAGCGACGACCATCGAATTCCACACCAAAGCGATGTGGGTGCTGAAGGTCAAGGGCAGTTTCACCCCGCTGGAGGGATCGGGAGTTGTCACCGACACCGGCTCGGTATCGGGCAATCTGGTCATCGACGCCGCCTCGGTGAACACCGGCACCAAGAAGCGGGACCAGCACCTACTCACAGCTGACTTCTTCGACGTGACCAAATACCCGACCTTCGTCTACGCGGTGACCGGAAGCAGTTCGGCGGCGGATGGAAAGGTCACGCTGAGCGGCACTTTCACGGCGCACGGCCAGACCCACCCGCTGGACCTTCTCGCCTCGGTCAGTTCCTACGGGCAGGACAAGGTGACCATCGAGGCAGAAGGTGATCTGGACCGTACCCAGTGGGGACTGAATTGGACCAAGATGGGTGCCGGCACTGCCAACCATCTCGTCGTCACCGCGGTCTTCAAGAGGCAGTAGCACCGGTGGTGGGAGCCGGGTCGGCTGTCAATTCGACGAGCACCGCCTGTTCCGGCTGCAACACCGGCAGCGCAAGGCCGACCTCGTGCAGGACCCGGCCCGGCAGCGTCACCTCACCGTCGGAGATCCATGCCGGTTCCCGGCGCTGGATCCGGCCCGTCCCACCGGCCGGATCCAGCACGGTGACCCGGTAGCTCCGGTCGGGGTCCAGGCCCGAAAACCGCATCGGCACCGGACCTTCGGTGACCCCGGTGGTCAACTGGGCGTAGCTGAACAGCGCTGTCGAACGATCTGGCGCCACCACGCCAGAAACGGTCGCAGCCGGATCGGGATGATCGACGTTGACGACCGTTCCGCTGTGCAGCATCGGCCGTAGTCGCCGGTAGAGGGTGATCACCTCGGTGAGCGCGTCACGCTCGGCTGCGCTTGCTGAGCTGATGTCCCACTCCACGCCGAAATGGCCGAACAGGGCAGTCGCTGCCCGGAAACTCAGCGACTGCGTCCGGCCGGTGGTGTGCGCGGTCGGCGGTCCGACGTGAGCCCCGATCAGTTCCGGTGGCAGCAGCAGGCCGGTCCATCGCTGGATGTGCTGACGCTCCAGGGCGTCGTTGCAGTCGCTGGCCCAGACCCGGTCGGTGCGGGCCAGAATGCCCAGGTCGACCCTGGCCCCGCCGCTGCTGCAACTTTCGATCTCCAGCCCGTCGTTGGCCTTCTTGAGCTCGTCGATCAACCGATAGACAGCCAGGGTCTGGGCGTGTACTCCGGGCCGACCGTCGTGGACGGCATTGATCAGATCGCGATTGTGGTCCCATTTGAGGAAACTGATCCGATATTTCTTGACCAGTCCGTCGATCTTGCCGAACAGGTGGTCGAACGCGTCGGGATTGGCCACATCCAGTACCTGCTGATGCCGGGCCGACGGCGGTAGCCGGCCGGGTGGCCCGAGCACCCAGTCGGGGTGTGCGCGGTAGAGCTCAGAATCCACGTTGATCATCTCCGGCTCGAACCACAGGCCGAACTGCAGACCCAGGCCGACGACGTGCGAAACCAGTGGCTCAAGGCCGTCCGGCCAGACCTCCGGCGAGACGTCCCAGTCGCCCAGGGAGCTGGTGTCGTCGCGACGCCCCCCGAACCACCCATCGTCCAGCACGAACCGCTCGATGCCCATCTCGGCAGCTTGGTCGGCCAGCCGGGTCAGCCTTGCCAGATCGTGATCGAAATACACTGCCTCCCAGGTGTTCAGCACCGCCGGGCGAGCGGACTGCGGGTGCGACGGCCGGGCCCGGAGATACGCGTGGAACCGGTCGGAAACGCCGTCGAGGCCGGCCGCGGAGTGGGCCGCGAAGACCGACGGGGTGCGATACGACTGTCCGGCGGCGAGCTCGATCTCACCTGGGGTGAGCAGTTCGGCGGCACCGAGCACCCTGGTGCCGTCCGGATGCGCCTCCGCCCAGGTGACCTGGTCGCCGCTCCAGCCAAGGTGGACCGCCCAGACCTGCCCGTGCCGATTCGCGAAGCCGGCCGAACCGGCGATCATCACGAAGGCACTGTCCGCCCCGGTCCGGCCGCGCCGATTCTCCCTGGTCCAGCTGCCGAAGGCGAACGGTCGGCGTTGCGGCGCCCTTTCCCTGCACCACCGCCCGGTGAAGTCCATGACTTCCTCTGCCTGCGCGGGCACCGGCAGGATCACTGCCAGTTCGGCGAGTTGATAGGCGGCGGCTCCGATGTTGGTCAATTCCTGGTGGACCTGCAATACGCCGGAATCCGCCAGCCGCCAACAGGAACGAACTGCCAGGCCGGCTGTTTCGTCGGTCAGCAGGAAATCGGCACTCCCGCCCTCGAGTTCGATCGTCGCCAGCTGCAATTGCGGGGCAAAATCCGCCCCTGACCGCTGCCCCGACAGTCCAGGTCGGCCACGATAACCCAACGAGCCCTCCGGGATCAGCCCACGGGGCAGCGGGTCGTCGGTCACCGCGTTCGGGACGGCCGGCACCAGGCCACGTGCCAGCGCCGCGAGTTCACCCTGGTTCAGCTCACCCAGGTCAGTGCCCCAGTGCAGCACAACGGGCTGGCCCGGACCTCGGGCATCGACCAGGACGCTGACGCCGGCCCGGCGGAGGTGGACGATACTGCCGGCCGTCGGCAACCAGGTCACCGTGACTCACCGTTGCGGCCGGCGGAGGCCCAGTCTCCGATACCGAGCGGGCCCTCCGGGACGGGCACCACGATGAGCTCGCCGACCTGGTCCTTGAGGATCCGCCGCGCTTCGCGGGAAATTCCATCATCGGTGATGAGCACATCGGCAACGGAGAGCCGGCCGAAGTCGGCCAGCCCGACGGTCCCCCACTTCGTCGAGTCGGCCAGCACCACTACCTGGCGTGCGCTGGCGATCAACGCCTGATTCGTCTGCGCCTCGGCCAGGTTCGGGGTGGTGTAACCGGCCCGCGCGTCCATCCCGTGCACTCCCAGGAACAGTCGGTCGACGTGCAGCGATGCGATCGCCCGGTCCGCGATCGGACCGACCAGGGCGGCGCTGGGGGTACGCACCCCTCCGGTCAGCACCACACTCATATCGCTCCGCCGACCACCCGCGGCCAGCATGTCGGCCACTGTCGTCGAGTTGGTGACCACGGACAATGGGGCAGTGACGCCCTGCAGGTCGCGCGCCAGCATCCAGGTGGTCGTGCCGGCGGACAGCGCAATGGCGGTGTTGGGTTCCACCAGAGTGGCGGCCCGGGCCGCGATGGCGCGTTTGGCCGGTTGCTGCAGGGCACTCTTGGCCTCGAAACCCGGCTCCTCGGTGCTGCTGGCGGCGAGCACCGCGCCGCCGTGCACCTTGCGCAGCCAGCCGTGTGCCTCCAGCTGCTCCAGATCACGCCGCACAGTCATGTCAGAGACCCCGAGGAGTTCGGTCAACTCGCTGACCCGAACCCCGCCGGCGCGCTCCACCTCGGCCAGGATGAGTTCACGGCGCTGGGTAGCCAACACTGGCAATTCCTTTCCCGCGCTGCAGGTGTGGCCGGCCCGTCCAGATGTGGGTCATGCCGGGCCGATCAGTGGAGACGACACCACCGCGACCTGCCCCGGCGGGAGGACGGTGCCTTCCGCCCACGCCTTTCCGGTCAGCAGGTCAGTACCGGTGCAGGGGATCGGAACACCGGCAGTGCCGTGATTGACGGCGAACAGGTAACGGGTGCGATCGTCCTGCCGGACCATCGCATCGAATCCGATCGGCCAGGTCGGCAGGTCGATCACCGGTGACACCCCCGCTGCCTCGCAGGCACCGGTGAGCAGCTCTGTCAGCAACTCGGAATTCAGCTCGGTGGCCAGATACCAAGCGGCGCCTGCTGTTCGAGCCGATTCGGAATCCGCGGCCGGCCCTGCCGGGAACGCCATCCTGGTCACTGCGGGTCGGCCCGGGTACACCCTGTCGACAAAAGTTGCGAGCACCTGTACATCGGGGGCCACCTCGCCGATCAACTCGGTCCAGGTGCTGCCGGCGGCCCGAGGTGTCGCGCTGAGGTCGGAGGCGACCTCCAGCGTCACTCCCTCGTCGGCCAGCAGTGGGGAGAACTCTTCGGAGCGGACGCCGAGCAGGTCACGGAAGGCTCCGGGATATCCGCCCAGCCTGATGTGATCATCGACGTCGACGATGCCGGAGAAGTAGCCGACCACGACGGTCCCGCCGCCGGTGGCGAAGGCGGCCAGATTGGCGGCCGCGCCGTCGGTGCAGAGGTAGAGGCCCGGCACCAGCACCACGCGGTAGGCCGACAGGTCCCGGTCCGGATGCACGAAATCACAGGTGTAGCCCTGCTCCCAGAGCAGGCGGTGCCAGCGGCGGACCGCTGTCATCTGATCGACCGCGACGCTGGGGTGCGAGTCGAGTTCGACACCCCACCAGGCATGCCAGTCGAAGGCGATGGCGATGTCTACCTTGGTCCGACTGCCGGTGACCGCCGACAGGGACTGCAGGTCGGTGCCCAGATCGCACACCTCCCGCCAACGTTGGGTGCCGGTCCCGGCGTGCGGCAGCATTGCGGAGTGATACTTCTCGGCACCGGCCCGAGAAGCGCGCCACTGGAAGAACAATGCCCCGTCGGCACCGCGGCCGACATGGGTGAGGCTGTCGCGCCGCATCTGCCCGGCGGCCTTGGCCGGATTCCGCGGTTGCCAGTTGACCGCCGACGTCGAGTGTTCCATCAGCAGCCACGGCGCGTCATCGGCAAGTGAACGGGTCAGGTCGGCGACCATGGCCAGGTCGTGGGTCGCCCCGGCGGAACCCATCGCGGCGATCCGGTAGTGGTCGTTGCTGACCAGGTCCATCTCCTGCGACCAGCGCCAGTAATCCATCCACTTCCAGAAACCCATGAAGTTCGTGGTGACCGGCAGTGGCGAGCGATCACGAATCAGGGCAGCTTCGGCCCGATAGCAGTCCAGCAGTTCGTCGGACGAGAACCGGGCGAAGTCGAGTTGCTGTGCCGGGTTGGCGAAGGTCTGGTAGGCGGGTGTGCGAGGTGGCAGCACCTCCGGCCAGTCGTAGTACCGCTGGCTCCAGAAGGTGGTGCCCCAGGCGTCGTTCATTTCGGACAGGTCGGCGTAGCGGCGTTGCAACCAGGTCCGGAAGGCAGCCGCGGAGATGTCGCAGTAGCAACTCCAATTGTGGTTGCCGTATTCGTTGTGGACGTGCCACATCACCACCGCGGGATGACTGGCGTAGCGGTCGACGATGGCCCTGGTCAGCGCGGCCGCAGCGGCCCGGTACTCCGGTGACGACGGGCAGAATCCCTGTCGGCCACCGTAACTGCGCCGACCCCCGTTCTGGTCCACCAGCAGGGACTGCGGATACCGGTGGGAGAACCAGGGCGGAGGGGTGGCGGAGGCATTCGCCAGATCGACGGCTATTCCACCCTCGTGCAGCAGATCGATGATGCGGTCCAGCCAGCCGAATTCATACTGGCCTGGACCGGGTTCGAGCAGCGCCCACGAGAAGATCCCCAGCGAGACCAGGTTGACACCCGCCTGCCGCATCAGCGCGACATCTTCGGGCCAGACGCTTTCCGGCCACTGCTCCGGGTTGTAGTCGCCGCCGAAAGCGACCCGTCCGCCGAGCCTTTCGGTCAGAGCGCCCATTCCTCGCGCGTAGTGCTCTGATCGGTCGGGCAGGGTGATCGTGTGTCGGAGGCCGGGTCCCGTCGGTGTGACCGTCATCCCTTATTGGCTCCGAGGGTCAGGCCCGCGACGAACTGCCGTTGCAGCACCAGATAGACGATCAGGACGGGAACGGCGGACAGCAGCGCACCCGCAGCGAGTTCGGTGTAGTTGGTGGCGAACTGGCCATTCAGGTTGTTCAGCCCGGAGGTGATCGGTAGTCGATCGCCTTTCTGCACCAACAGCAATGCCCAGAAGAAGTCGTTGTAGATGAAGATGACCTCGAGGGTCGCCAGTGCGGCCAGGGCTGGCCGGCAGAGCGGCAGAATGATGTTCCAGTACTGCTTCCAGATGTTGGCGCCGTCCACCTGGGCCGCTTCGGTCATCTCGATCGGCAAGGCTTTCATGTAGTTGCTCATCACGAAGGTGCAGAAGCCGAGTTGGAACGCGACGTTCACCGCGATGACGATGTAGTAGGTATTGATGAACGAACCGGAATCCGACACCGACAGCGGCAGCGGCGTGTGCTTGGCGATCTGGAACAGCGGCGTGGCCAACACCTGCTGCGGCAGCAGGTTTCCCGCGGTGAACAGGATCAGCAGCGGGACGTTGAAACGCCACGACACGCGGGACAGCTTGAAAGCCGCAAACGAGGCGAGGGCCAACGTCAGGGCCACGGCAGGCACCGTGATGATCAGCGAGTTCCTGAAGAAGAGCGGGAGATCGGCGTCCTTCCAGGCGTTGACGTAGTTGTCGAAGCTGTAGCGGCCACCGACCGAGAAGAACGAGTGATCGTTGAAGTACGCCAATGGGCGCAGCGAGGTGTAGAAGGTCCAAAGCAGCGGGATCATCCACAGTGCGGCGGCTATGATCAGGAAGATCAGAACCGCGATGCGGCCACCCTTGCTGCCGCGGGTCAGCGGTGAACCCCGCAGGACCTTTTTCTTCTCGGCCCGAGTGCGGGCCACCGGCTCCGACGCAGGAGGCTGCAGGGTCGAGGTCATGCCAGATCCTGACTCTTTGTTGAAACCTGGCTCTTTGCGCAAGCGCTCATCGCTTCTCCTCTTTGAACGCCTGGGTCAGGTAGCTGATGATCGGGACCAGCGCGATCACCAGGAGGATGACGGCCAGGGCGGACGCGTACCCGACGCGGGCGGCCGCTCCGCTGTTGGTGTAGATCATCGTCGCGAGCAGCTGCAGACCATTGGTGCCCTTGTTGATGATGAAAACGATGTCGAAGGCGCGAAGCGCCTCGATCACGGTGATCACGACGATCACGATGTTGATCGGCTTCATGGCCGGGAAGACCACCCGGAAGAATGTCTGCCGGGCGGTGGCACCATCGATCGCCGCCGCTTCTCGCAGCGACGGGTCGATGCCCTTCAGACCGGCCAGGTAGAGCACCATGATGTACCCGATGTGTTTCCAGCTGGCCGCTATCAGCGCCGCCCAGAGATTGATGTTCGGGTTGCCGAACCAGTCGACATGGGTGCCGAAGATGCCGTTGATCAGGCCCTGGTCCGGCGAGAAGATCAGCTGCCAGATCACTCCGACCAGCGCGAGGGAGAACATCACCGGCAGGAAGAAGATGCTCTGCATGATCTTGCTGCCGGGCAACTCCCGGTCCAGCAGCACGGCGAGAAAGATCCCCGCCGGGCTGGCGATGAAGGCCAGGAAGGCCAACCAGATCAGGTTGTGCCGCACCGCGGGCCAGAAGTTCGGATCGACACCGAACACGTCCTTGTAGTTGACGGTGCCGATCCATTGGATCTTGGAGAACGCGCCGACCCCGTTCCACCGGCCGAACGACAGAATGATCGAGGCGATGGCCGGGAACCAGACCAGGACGGCCTCGATCAGCGTCGGTATACCGATCATCAACGAGATGACGATCTTGTCCCGGCCGGTGAGTCGGCGTACGCGGCGCTTCTTGTCCAATGGTTTTTCCATCGGTGCCGCCGGCACCGACGTCTGCTGCGTTGCAGTCACTTTCAGACCTCTTTCTGCCCCGATGAGCGCCCGACCGGGCCGGCCGTTGGCGGCCCGACCCGGTCAGGTCGTCGTCGAAGGTCAGGCCGTGAAGATGGTTTTGGCCTGGGCTTCCAGGCTCTTGGTCACCGCGTCGGAATCGCCGTCCTTGAGGAAAGCCTGCAGCGCCGGGATGACGACCGGGCTGGCAAAATCCGGTCGGCTGTCACGATCGAGGAACTGCGAGATGTTCTTGGCCGAACTGATCAGTTCGACCGCGTGCTTCTGCAGAGCGGTGTACTTCGCGGTGCTGGCGGTCTTGTTGGCCGCCACGTTCGACGGGTCACCACCCAGGTAGAGGAGCTGGGCTTCCGGTGAGGCCAGGTACGTCATGAGGGCCTTGGACTGTGCGTTGTCACCCTTGCTGCTGACCAGGAAACCGTCGATCGGCGCCTCGACGGCGTCGGTGCCGATGTTCGAGTCGACCTCCGGGAACGGGAAGAAATCGATGTCCGTGTCGCCGACCGGGAACTGCTGACCGACGAACATGCCCAACAGGTACATGCCGGCCTGCTTCTTGACCAGCGTCTGGGCCGCTTCCTGCCAGGTACGGCCGAGGGCGCCGTCCTGGTAGAACGGGATGATCGATTTCCAGGTGTCGAAGACCGTCTTGACCTTCGGGTCGGTCCAGGATTCCTTGTGCGTCGCCACCAGATCCATGTGGAACTGGTAGCCGTTGATCCGCATGTTCAGGTAGTCGAACGTACCCATCGCCGGCCAGCCGTCCTTGTCGGCGAAGGCGATCGGGACGAGGCCGTCCTTCTTCATCTTGGCGGCGAGAGTCTTCAGCTCGTCCAGCGTCTTCGGCACGGTGTAGCCCTTGGCCTTGAAGACACTCGGCCGGTAGAAGAACGCCCACGGGTAGTTGTAGAACGGGACGAAGTACTTCTTCCCGTCGGCGGCGGTGGAGGCCGCCTTGAACCCGTCGGAATACTGGCTCTCGATACCCGACCAGATGTCATCGATCGGGGTCAGCAGGCCCTGGGCTGCGAAGAAATTCATCCGGTTGCCGGCGAACCAGGTGAACACCTGGTCGGGGCTGCCCTGTAGATAATTGTTGATGTTCTCCTGGAACGAGTTGTGGTCGACCGTGTTGACCTTGACGCTGGTTCCGGATGCCTTCGTGAAGGCGTCGAAGACGCTGGCGTAGGCCTTCTTGGGCGCTGCGTCGGAGGCGTTGGAGCCGAACGCCACGCTACCGCCGGTCTGGGCGACGGTGCTGCCGGCACTGCTGGAGCCGGCACCGGACGATCCGGCCACACTCGACACTGCCGAGCCGGATGAGCTTGTCGCGGCAGCAGAGCTCGATGAACTCGAGGTGCTCGACGAACTCGCCGCCGCCGTCGATGCACCCGTGCAGCTGGACAGCAGAGGCACCGCGGCAGCACTTGCCACTCCGGCACCCAGTACTCGTAACATCGTCCGGCGGTTCATGCCGGTCTTGCGCAGTAACGCCTCGAAGTCCGAGCCAGTCACCTTTGACCTCCGATTCCTGGTGGGCGTCCATCGACCACCGAATACGCACAGAATCTCCCACTGCAACGTGGTGAAGTCAACAGATTCCGGTCACATACTCGTAACAGTCGTGATCCAGCCCACATTCTTAGCCCGGTCTTCACAAGAACGAACAGCGGCCCGCTGCAACCAGGTGGATCGCGAGCGCTCTAGCTCCGGCCACTGTCGAGGTATTGCTGGCGGACCGTGGCGGCCGTCAGTGGCGTGGGGTAGATGGCCACCTCGTCGATCGAACCACTGAAGTAGCTGCCGCCCGACCAGCTGCGGTCGCCGCCGATCCGCCAGAATCCCGAATAGGACTGCCCGACCGTCGTGCCCCGGTTGACCCCAATCAGCGCTCCGTCGACGTACAACGCCATGCCCTGCGCGCCGAGAGTTGCCACCACCTGGTGCCATTTACCGTCGTTGTAGGTTCGCGTGCTGTCGATCGTGTATTTGGTCCCGTTGTAGACACCGAAGTGCAGCAGACCGCCTGCGTCCAGATAGATGTGCCGGTCAGCCCGGACGCTGGCGCCGATATTCTCATCTCCGTACCCGACAATCTTTCCGCCCGCGGTGCTGGTCGTGCTGAACCACGCACCGATCGAGAAGGTGTTCGGTCCGGGCGCGAGGGTCTGGTTGACCATCTGGGAACTGGTCCCGTTGAACGACGACGCCGTGTTGCTGTCGCCGATGATGGCCCCGGCCGTCCCGCGGATGACCGCAGTGGCGGCGGCGTCGTCGTATCCGGTGTAGTCGTACACGTTCGTGCCGGACGGCTCGCCCAGCCGCCAGTAGTGAATGGCGCCGGCAGCGCGTACGTCGGCGGCATACGTGCCCAGCGTGGATGCGGCGGCCACGGTGATGTACCCGGTGTCGCCGGCGACGGTGTTGCCGTCGGCATCGGTTTCATAGAGCCGATACCCGTGGCGCGTGCCTGGTACCAGCCCGGTGTCGGTGAATCCCCGTGCCGGGCGGTTCCAGAACTGCGAATCAGCCGTCACCGTGTAGACCGGCGACGCGGTCAACCCGTCCCGGACCACCCGGTAGGTCAGCGTCTGATCGTCGCGGTCCCAGTTCGAACCGAACGCGACCCGGACAGTGCCCGGCACCGTGGACAGCAGGGTCGGGGATGCCCGCACACCGGTCAGTCGGCCGCCCTGCACCGACGGCGCCACGGGCTTGACCGCGAAGCGGACAAGCCCCTGCTGGCCGACCCCGTTCACGGTCGGGAATTCACCGCCGAGGACCACGTAGGTGCCGTTGCCGCTCACGCTCCAGGCCGCCTGATTGGCACCGCTGACATTCGCCGTGGTCATGTCGGGGTACCAGGCGATCTGCGACGGACTGGCGTAGCCGGACCAGTTGACATAGCCCAGGAAGTCACGGCCGACCGTGCCGGTCGCGGCGGTGGTGAAGGCAAGTGCGTGGCGCTGGTTCGTCGACCACGGGTCCGACTGGAAGAACGAGCCGATGTTTCCGCAGTAGTGGGCGTGACTGACCGTGTAGAGGGCGCCGTTCATCGGGTAGCTGCTGTAGGTGTCGCCGTGGCAGTCCTCGATCCAGTTGATCGCACCGGTGGTGGGGTTCGCCGAGAACGCGCCTTCCAGATTGCCGCCGGATCCGAATACATAACCCACGCCGAAGATCGAAATGCCGTCGGTGGAAAGACTCTCGATCGCCGAGTTCGGCCCGGCGTCGCGCACCACGGTATTCACCGGCCAGGGCAGCAGCGCCCCGGAGGTGGCATCGAGCGCGGCCAGCCCGTAGGCCGGGGAACCGTTCACGTTCTGGAAGGCGCCGCCGACGAAAAGGCGGGTCCCGTTCGGCGACAGCACCATTGCCAGCACGTTGTAGTCGGCCGCCGGCGCCCAGCCCAGCAGAGCACCGTCGGTGGCGCTGAATGCGGCGAGTCGGCTCCGGGTGTGTCCGTTGGCGGATGCGAAAGCGCCGCCGACGTACACCGTGGTGTTGGTCGCCACGATGGTCTTGACCCGGCCCCCGACGTCGGGATTGAAGGTGGAGATCAGCTGCCCGGTGGTCACCGAGTACGCGGCGAGGCGGTGATGGGTGACGCCGTTCGCGGTGGTGAAGTCACCGCCGACGTAGACCCGGGAACCGTCCGGGGACGCTGCAACGGCCAGCACCTGGGCGTTCAGCGTCGGAGCGAAGGTGGTGACCAACTGGCCGGTACTCACGTTGTAGGCCAAAAGGTTGCCCCGCTTGGTCAGATTCGTGCCAGGCGCGGCGCCGGCCGGGCGGGCGTTGGCGAAGTTGCCGCCGGCGAACACGACACCGCTGTTGCCGGCGCCGACGACGGTCTGCGCCCAGACGATGCCGTCGATCTGCACGGTCGGCAGTGCGTCAGCGGTGACCTGCGTCGGGGTCCGCGAGGCAATTGGACTCAGCCCCGCGGTGGCCGCCTGCGCCGTCGCTGGAGCAACAACCATGAGGACGCCGAGCATCCCGGTGACTGCCAGTGCCCAAGCGCAGCGCCGGAACGCAGATCGATTGCCGGACAGGATGAATCGCCTCATCGGGCACCGCCGATGAACACTGCGGTCGGCGCCGTGGCCGAGTAGGACACCTGGATTTGTATCGGGTCCCGGCTCGGTCTCGGCAGGGAGAACGAGTAGGAGCCGACAGCTGACCCCCGTGCTCGTAGCGAACCGGCAAACGGGACCGCATGTGTGCCCAGCAGCGGTGAAGCCGGACTGCCCACCGCGTCCTGCACCGTGACCGACACGTTCGATACATCCAGCGCGCTGATACCGCCGTTGGTGATGCGCAAGGTCACCGTGATCGCCGGCCCGCTCACATCGCCGACGCCCCCGCCGGAGGTGAAATCGAACAGCCGGCGATCGACGATTCCGATGCGCGCGGCCGCAGCAACAGCTGCGCGGGTCATCGGCGCCGAAGTGGCAGTCGCTCCGACCACCCCGGCGACCTTCTGATGGATGTTGCCACCCGCTGGGGCCGGGACCGGCGCGGTCTGCGGGAGGAGCCGGGGCGGTAGGGCAGTTGACGGTGCGGCAGAGGCCGGGACGGCTGGGATCGTGCCCGCCGTGGGAATCCCGGACGTGCCGCAGGCCGTCACCCTGAACACAACCAACGCGGAGACCAGCGGGACCATCCACATCCGGTGTCGACGGCCGGTCGGCTCGGGCTGGACATCGGTCATTGTTGAGCCAAACATTGTTTCCCCCAGAATATGCACCGCCATGTACCGAACCGGACTCGTCGTGGTGGCCGGATGATCCGTCCACCCGATGGCAGATCATCGGACCGGGGCAACGGAAACAGAGTGTAATCGCCCACCCGTGTCGAGCTGCTGAAGCTGCGCCCGCGACGCTGGGGAAGTTGTAGACGTGAGAAATTCTATAGCTCGCTTGCTGTCCCGGATAGGGGTTTGCGAACGGGCCAGGTGATCGGCCCGGCATCTCCGCCGAAGCCCGGCCTTGTTGGGTCGTCAGGATCGGCGACCAAGCGCGGCGGCCGCCTCGATGGGACGCCATTGCGCCTCGACAGTTCGCGGGCCGGTGACGCTGACGACCGACCGGCGAGCGGCTCCCTGGGGCTGGCCCTTCTGCAGACGGTGTTGCCGGTCTGCATGTCGGCTGGCCCCGATCGTTGTCCACATGCATTGAGTTGTCCACATTCTCGGCCCGGACCTGGACGGCAGGCTCCCGGTCTTGCCAACCTCTTGTCACCCGGCAGACGCCGGCGGGAGAGGGAAATGCGGAGAGGGGAATGACTGTGGTGCAGAGACTTCGGCACTGGTTCGCCGATCAATGGGCAGGTCCCGATCGCAAGGTCGATTCCTGCAACTGGATGGTTCTGGCCGACTCGGAGGAAGTCGGAACCGACACCGAGAATGACGCCGGGATGTCGACCGTCGAGTATGCGGTGGGCACGATCGCCGCCGCGGCCTTTGCGGCGGTGCTGTACAAGATCGTGACCGGTGATTCGGTCGTCGCGGGCCTGACCGCCCTGGTCAACTCCGCGCTGCACACAACGCTGTGACGAAGTCCCGATCCCGGCCGCCAGCAGGTGATGGCCGCGGCCGGGGCGACCGCGGCAGCGTGACCGTTGAGGCTGCAATTGTGCTGGCGGCCATCGTCGTGGTGGTCGCGGCCTGCCTGGCCGGGATCGGGTGCGTGGTGGCGCAGATGCGGTGCGCAGACGCTGCCCGCGAGGCGGCCAGGCTGGCGGGGCGGGGTGACAGCGCCGGCGCCGCGTCGGCCGTCGGATCGATCGCGCCGGCCGGTGCGGTGCTGTCGGTGCAGATGTCCGGGGACCTGGTCACCGCGACGGTCACCATTCCAAAGGTGAGCACTGTCCTGCCCGGCGTGTCGATCAGGGCAAGTGCGACCGCACATCGGGAGGACGGCACGGGTGGTTAGCACCCTTCCAACGGGATCGGCCCACGGGAGACGGCATGGAAAACGACAGCGAAAATGGAGGATCGTGCCAGACACGACCGCTCCGGAAGGGGAGGCCGAAGACGGCGTGTCGACGGTGTTCGCCTGCGCGGCGGTGGCGTTGCTGATGGCTGTGACGGCCCTGGCGATTCGGCTCGGGGGCGCGACGCTGGCCCGCCAACAGGCCGAAACGGCTGCTGACCTTGGCGCACTGGCCGGAGCATCCCGGATTGTGCAGGGTTCGGCGGCAGCCTGCGCATTGGCCCGTGAAGTAGTCACGGTCAACCGAGCGTCGATGGCGTCCTGCGTCACCGACGGGCTCGACCTGATGGTCGAAGTGCATGTCCCTGTCCAGATCTGGAATGCCAACGCCTCTGCACACGCGCGGGCCGGGCCGGCCGCAGCTGCCACCCGCTGAGCAACCCCGAAGCGTGCCGTCAGCCGGTGAGCGCCACCTGTTGCACGGACATCGCGCAGACGACCAGATCGAGGACGACGACCGCGCCGACCTTGTCCAGCGGTTGGTTCCCGTTGCCGCACTTGGGAGACTGCACGCAGGACGGACAACCCGTCGCGCAGGGGCAGCTACGGACGAGATCGCGCACCGCAGTGAGCCATTCGGCGAGGACCGAGTGCCCGCGATCGGCAAAGCCGGCCCCGCCCGGGTAGCCGTCGTAGACGATCACCGTCGGTTCGCCGGTATCCGGATGCAGATTGGTCGAGAGCCCACCGATGTCCCACCGATCGCAACCGGCGAACAATGGCAGCAGGCCGATCGCGGCATGCTCGGCGGCATGCAGCGCGCCGGGCACATCACGATCGAGAATCCCTGCATGCGCGAGGATCTCGGCGGGAATGGTGTACCAGACCGCACGGGTGTGCAGCACGTGCGATGGCATGTCGAGCGGGACCATGTCGATCAGCTCACCGCCGTGCCGGCGCCGCAGATATCCGACCACCTGCTCGGTCACCCTGACCTTGCCCAGCCCGACAGCGATCCCACCCGGGCGGCCGGGGGTCGGCTGACCCGGGTACCGATGCTGCGAGTCGGTTTCGGTGATCTCAACGGTCGATACCGACCGGGCGATGGTCGACCAGTCCGGCCGGTCCGCCTGCACCAGCGCGACCCCGGCCGCAAGATCCAGATCGAGCACCGAATAGGTCTGGCCGCGGTGCAGATGCACCGCGCCCGGGTGGACTGCGGCCGGTGCCCGCGACTCGTCGACCGTGCCGAGCAGGCGTCCGGTCTCCATCTCGACGATGGCGATCTGACCGCCACCGGAACCGCGCAGGTCGACACTGTCCGCCGGGTGCTCGGTCTGATGATGAAACCAGCCGGAGGGCCTGGCGCGCAGCACCTTGTTAGTCACCAGATCGTCGATGACCGACGATGCCCGCTCCCCGAACAACTCGAGGTCGTCGATGGTGAGACGGTGTTCGGCCGCCGCGCAGGCCAGGTGCGGTCCCAGGA
Organism: Mycobacteriales bacterium; assembly: GCA_038229825.1. Lineage (GTDB taxonomy): Bacteria > Actinomycetota > Actinomycetes > Mycobacteriales > Nakamurellaceae > Nakamurella. The sequence continues at coordinate 72,685 of JBBROB010000018.1, read as the reverse complement.
TGTACGGGTTGCCCGGGTCGGTGACGGCAGCTTCGACGGGGATGCCGAAAACCGCCTCCGGGTGGTGCACCAGGTAGGAATCCAGCGGGTCGTCCCTGGCCACGAAGACAACGAGGGCACGCTGACCACCGCGACCGGCCCTGCCCGCCTGTTGCCACACCGAGGCCAGCGTTCCCGGGTAGCCCGCCAGCAGCGCAGCGTCCAAGCCGGCGATGTCGACGCCGAGCTCCAGTGCATTGGTAGTGGCGACGCCCAGCAGCTCACCTGAACCCAGAGCTTTCTCCAGCTGACGTCGTTCCTCCGGGAGGTATCCGCCGCGGTAGGCGGCCACTCGCTCGACCAGATCCGGGTCGGTGTCGCCAAGTCGGCGCCGGGTGGTCATCGCGGTCTGTTCGGCACCGTGGCGGGAACGGACGAAGGTGAGTGTCCTGGCCCCGGCAGAGACCAGGTCGGCCATCATCCTGGCGGCCTCGTTGGGTGCTGAACGCTTGACCGGTGCACCGTTCTCACCCTCCGCATCGGTCATCACTGGTGGCTCCCACAACACGAAATCCGCCCCGGGACGCGGCGCGCTGTCGTGGGTCACCGCGGCCACCGGCGAGCCGACCAGCCTCTCACCGGCGGCCGCCGGGTCGGCCACCGTCGCCGAGGCCAGCACGAAAACCGGGTCGGCACCGTACATCCTGGCCAGCCGGCGCAAGCGTCGGACAACCAGCGCCACATGCGAGCCGAACACGCCTCGGTAGGCGTGACATTCGTCGATCACCACGAACTCGAGCCGGCGCAGGAACCGTCCCCAACGGGCGTGACCCGGCAGGATCCCTCGATGCAGCATGTCCGGGTTGGTCAGAACCCACCGGGAGTGCGCGCGGACCCAGTCCCGCTCGTCGATCGGAGTGTCACCGTCGAACAGGGCGGGCCTTATCCCCGTCAGGCCGAGCGAACCGATCGACGCCAACTGGTCGACGGCCAGTGCCTTGGTGGGCGACAGGTACAGCGCGCAGGCCTGCGGATCGGTGAGCAGGGCCGAGAGCACCGGCAGCTGATAGCCCAGGGACTTGCCCGAGGCGGTTCCGGTGGACACCACGACGTGCCGCCCGGAGTGCGCGATCTCGGCGGTGTCCGCCTGGTGCCGCCACGGTGCCTTGATGCCCCTGAGCTCGAGGGAGGCCAGCACTGGAGCCGGAACCCACGCCGGCCAAGGGGCGGTAACCCCCCGTCGGCGAGGCAATCGTTCGACGTGGGTGATGGCCGACGGGTCACCGGTGCGGCGTAGCACCGCCAGCAGATCGAGGCTGCGGCGGTCGGCGAAGGTCACCGGTTCATTGTCGCCTCCCGCGACCGGCGCTGACCACCGCGACTCGGCCGTCTGTTCGAGTGATTCAGCTCGTCCGGACGCAGGGCAAGGACGCAGGCCGGGGCCCCGTCACGGGCCGCTCTTCGGAACAGAACTGGCCGCGGTCGTTACCGAAGTACTGCTGCTCGCCGCCGTGGTGGTGCCGGCGCTGGCCGTCGGCTGGCTCGTGCTCGTCTGGGACGTCGTCGTGGCCGGCAACTTGGCGATCAGGGTCATCGACCTGCTCGCCTTCGCGCCGGCGGCGTTCGACACCGTCAGGGTGAAGACGTGCTGCGGGTCGGAGCAGGCGAACGGCAGCGAAAAGCTCGCTCCCTGGCCTGTACCGACAGCAGTCGGCACATTCGAGTTGTACGGCTGCTGCGAGGCATCCCGGCTGGTCGCGTCGATGGCGACCCACGCCCGGGTGGCACCGGCGGTCGCCCACGTCATCGGGATGTTCACACTGCTGGTGCCCGACGTGCACTCGACCGTGCCGCCGTCAGGGAAGGAACTCGAGCCGAACGATTCGATGACCGGGTCGGCGGCCACGGCGGACGTGCTCTTCGAGGTGCTCGTGGTCGGGGCAGCGCTGGTCGACTTCGCGCTGGACGAACTGTTCGAGGTCGGCGGCGGCGACGCGGAGGCCCTGGTCGACCCACGGGAGGACTGTGCCGAGCTGACAACGGCTCCGGTGCCCTTCGACGATGACGGCGTCCTGTTCGCCGTCAGCGCGTACACGCCGGCCCCGGCAATCAGCACCACCAGCACCGCAACGAGGATCCACCATGCGCGCCGGTCAGGCCTGCGGTCGGGCGAACCAACCGCTGCCGACCGATCCGGCGGCGGGAGGATCGGGGGCACGACCCCGGCGGGGTTGCCGGGCCGGTCCCGGTCGGCGGGATTGCCGGGATTCGGCTGCTGTCCGGCCGCCCACGCGCCCCATTCGCCGACCGGCCGTTGCCCGCCGCCTGCAACTCCGCCAGGCATCGCGCCGGTCGCCGGCAACGCCCCGGTATCGATCAGCCCGCCCGGCATCGCACCGGTCGCCGGCAACGCCCCGGTATCGATCGACCCGGCGCCGGCAACACCAGCCGCGGCGGCCGCAGCACCGGCGGCGGCGGCACCACCGGCCGCGCCACCCAGCCCGGACAGGATCTGCGTCGGGGAATACGCCAGCGGGGGCGGCGCCGACGGGAACTCGGTCACTGCCAGGCCCAGTTCCTGCTGGATCTCCTGCAGAGCCGACCCGAGGGTCTTGGCGTCGGCCGGCCGGCCGGCCGGCGTTTTCGACAGCCCGGCGGCGAGCAACTGCTCCAGGGATGCGGGCACGTCCGACCGGCCGGTAGTCGGAGCCGCGTCGTTCATCACCATGTTGACCAACGCGACGACGGAGGTCGACGTGGGCGCGGTGAACGGGGTGTGCCCGGCCACCAGGGTGAACAAGGTCGAGCTGAGGCTGTAGACGTCAGATGCCACCGACGACGGGTGCCCGGCCAGGGTCTCCGGGGCCGCGTGATTGATGGTGAAGGACGACGCGGTCACCGTCGACAGTCGGTGGTCGTCGACCGAGGAAATCCCGAAATCGGCCAACTCGGGTTCGCCGAAGTCGGAGATCAGGATGTTCTCCGGCTTGATGTCGCGATGCAGCACCCCGGCGCTGTGGGCGTACTGCAGGGCAGCCGAGATCTTGACGCCGACCCGGAGCACATCGGCGACCGGCAACGGCCCGGTCGCTCGGAGACGCTCCGACAACGACCCGCCCGAGCACAGCTGCATGGCCAGGTAGGGAGAGCCGTCGTCGGCGAATCCCGAGTCGAACAGCGTGACGATGTTGGGGTGGGTGCCCACTCTCCCGTTGGTGGCGCACTCGCGGCTGAACCGGGCCTTGGCGTCGGCGCCGGCCAGATGCATGGTGAGCACCTTGAGCGCGACGTCGCGCTGCACCGATTCCTGCAGCGCGCGATAGACGGTCGAGAAGCCGCCGCGGCCGAGCACGGTCAGGTCGCGATACCCGGGGATCCGCATGGGTGGCCTCGAACGTCCTTTCGGTTGAGATCGCCTTCGGTTGACAATTCTCTCGATTGCAATTCCTCGATTGCAATTCATTGGGTTGGAACTCGTCCGGTGTGGCTCAGCTCCACTGAACCCACCGCCATGCCCACCGGCAGGGAGCTGACTCCGAGGGTGTCATTCCGGGCGCCGCACCGCCATGTGGCCGGTGCCCAGGTCCATCTTCAGGACGCGTCTACCCACCCCGAGTTCGGCCCGGTGTGACGGCCGTCACCTGAATCGAGTCAGCCTGTCGCTCTCGGCTGGCCTGTCGTCACGGCCGACGTATCCCCTGCCCTACAGTGAGCACACTCACGCCGGGAAACCCGGCGTTTGATGTCTGTCGACCAGCGCCGGTCCACTCGCTATGGCACGGCGCCGAGCCAACAATGCGCATCGCGCAGTGGATCAGGAGCTGTATGAACGACTTGTCATTGGCCGCCGATAGTTCGACGCTGTCGCTGAGCAGTGGTGACCGCACGATCGTCATCGCGGTGGGTGTGGTGGCCATCGTCGCCCTGATCATCTCCTTCGTGCTGCGAGCAGGTGTGCTCGCCGCAGCCAAAGGCACCCCGAAGATGCAGGAGATTTCCGGGGCCGTGCAGGAGGGGGCGGCGGCGTACCTGGGTCGCCAGTTCCGGACGTTGAGCGTCTTCGTGGTGATCGTCTTCGCGTTGCTGTTCGTGCTGCCGGCCGACACCACGGGCGAACGCATCGGCCGCAGCATCTTCTTCCTGGTCGGAGCCGGCTTCTCGGCCGCGATCGGCTACACCGGAATGTGGCTGGCGACCAGGGCGAACGTGCGAGTCGCCGCCGCCGCCAACACAGAGGGCAGGGAACGGGCGATGCAGATCGCCTTCCGCACCGGCGGTTCGGTCGGCCTGGCCACCACCGGTCTCGGCCTGCTCGGGGCGTCGGTGGTCGTGCTCTCCTACGTCGGCGGCGCACCGAAGGTACTGGAGGGTTTCGGGTTCGGCGCTGCCATGCTCGCCATGTTCATGAGGGTCGGCGGGGGCATCTTCACCAAGGCTGCCGACGTCGGAGCCGACCTGGTCGGCAAGGTCGAACAGGGCATCCCCGAGGACGATCCGCGCAACGCGGCCACCATCGCCGACAACGTCGGCGACAACGTCGGCGACTGCGCCGGCATGGCAGCGGACCTGTTCGAGTCGTACGCGGTCACCCTCGTCGCCTCGCTGATTCTGGGGTCAACGGCCTTCGGCAACAAAGGGCTGGTCTTCCCGCTGATCGTCCCGGCACTGGGTGTGCTGACCGCGATCATCGGTGTCTACATCACCCGGGTGAGGTCGGCAGAGAGCGGTCTGGCCGCCATCAACCGGTCGTTCTACATCTCCGCCGGGATCTCTGCCGTGCTGTGCTCGGTGGCGGCACTTGTCTACCTGCCCAAGACGTTCGCCGGGCTGTCCGGCGTTTCCGGCCAGATCGCCGCGCTCCCCGGAAACCCGGCGGTCATCGCGATCATCGCGGTGATCATCGGCATCGTGCTGGCCGCCGTCATCCTGGTGCTGACCGGTTACTTCACCGACACCATTCGCAAGCCCACCATGGAGGTCGCCAAGAGTTCACTGACCGGCGCGGCGACGGTGGTGCTGGCCGGTATCTCGGTTGGCTTCGAGTCGGCCGTCTACACCGCTCTTGTCATCGCCGCGGCCGTGTACGGCGCGTTTCTGCTGTCCGGCTCCATCTTCGTCGCGTTGTTCGCCATCGCCCTGGCCGGCTGCGGTCTGCTGACCACTGTCGGGGTCATCGTCGCAATGGACACCTTCGGCCCGATCTCGGACAATGCGCAGGGGATCGCCGAGATGAGCGGCGAGGTTTCCGAGGAAGGCGCCAAGATCCTGACCGACCTGGACGCCGTTGGCAACACCACCAAGGCCATCACGAAGGGCATCGCGATCGCCACCGCCGTCCTCGCCGCCACCGCGCTGTTCGGCTCGTACTCCAACGCGATCGGCACCGCCGTGACCAAGGCGATCGGCGACGTGGCGGCCGGCACGTCCAAGTATCTGGATCCGCTGACCCACTTCTTCAATGCCAACATCGCCTCGGCCGACACCCTCGTCGGTGTGCTGATCGGTGCCGCGGTGGTGTTCCTGTTCTCCGGTCTGGCCGTCAACGCAGTCTCCCGGGCGGCCGGCGCGGTCGTGCGAGAGGTACGCCGGCAGTTCCGGGAGATTCCGGGAATCATGGAGGGCACGAACAAGCCGGAATACGGCAAAGTGGTCGATATCGTCACCCGCGATTCCCTGCGTGAGCTGGCAACGCCCGGACTGCTCGCCGTGTTCGCCCCCATCGCGGTCGGCTTCGGTCTCGGGGTCGGGCCACTGGCCGGCTACCTGGCCGGAGCGATCGGCAGCGGCACTCTGATGGCCGTCTTCCTGGCCAACTCGGGCGGCTCGTGGGACAACGCCAAGAAACTGGTCGAGGACGGCAACTACGGCGGCAAGGGTTCGCCGGCACACGAGGCCACGATCATCGGCGACACCGTCGGTGACCCGTTCAAGGACACCGCCGGGCCGGCGATCAACCCACTGATCAAGGTGATGAACCTTGTCTCCGTGCTGATCGCGCCCGCGGTCATCTCGTTGACCATCGGTAGTAGCTCGAACACCGGATTGCGGATCGCAATCTCGCTGGTGGCGGTCGCCGTGATCGTGGTCGCGCTCGTCGTATCCAAGCGACGGGCCTCGGTCCTGCAGGACTGACAGAAGCAGACCCCGGGCCAGATCCCGGGTGCGCAAGAGGCCGGTACCTGGATGGGTCCAGGTGCCGGCCTTTCGCCGTTCCGCCAGCGGTTCCGGTGATCGCTCGAGGGCGACCGCCGCGTGGGCCGCCACGCGAAAAGCCTGCGGGGCGGCCACGCGGCGCTCTATCGTGTCCCTAGCCCTCGTCCGGGCGGCGCCGTACGGCGCCGGCGGCGTGCCGGCCAGCTGAGCAGCAATGACTGTGGAGGACATAGATGAAGCGCACCAGCGTTTTCGGAGCGATGACGGCAGCGGCTCTGCTGCTGGTCGGCTGCAGTTCAACAGGCGGGACCGCCACGGCCGCCAGTTCGACCTCCGCCGTGCAGTCATTGGGCTCGTCGGGTGCATCGTCGACTGCCGCGGTCTCCAGCCCGGCCGGCACCACCACCGCCACCAGTTCGGCCGCGCCGACAAGCTCAGCCGCGGCCGGGACCGACGGACAGCCGACCGGCGCCGCGGGTACCGACGACTCCACCACTGCCACGACCAAGACCGTCGGTGACACCACCGGCGCCATCGACGCCCAGACGACCGTCTGGTTCACCGCGTTCTGCACGGGTTTCGCCCCGGTGATCGACGTCACCAGTTCCATGTCGTCACTCGGTGCCGACATGGCGAACCCGGCGACCGCTCAGAAGAAGCTGGTGTCGCTCTACAGCTCGCTGGGCAGCACCTTCACCAAGACGGCGGCGACTCTCAAAGGGCTGCCGGCCCCGACCTTCCCGGGCGGTGCAACGTTCGCCAGCCAGACGATCACCGCATTCGAGTCGGCCGGCCCTGCCTTCACCTCTCAGGCCAAGCAGATCGCCGCGGCGAACGTGACCAGTGACCCTTCCTCGCTCAGCTCGGCCATGATCGGTCTGAGCGATTCGATGGGCAAGGCAGTAGCGCCGCTGGAGAAGCTGGGGACGTTGAAGCTGACCGCGCAGACCCAGGCTGCACTGGAAAAGATCCCGGCGTGCGCCAAGATCCAATCGCTCGCCGGTGGCTGATCCGCTTGCCGGGCGACCATCGCCCACCCGACCTGGTCGGGATAGACCAGAGATCCCGCTAACGTGACTTCCTGTGTCCCAGCTCTCTTTTTTCTCGGCCGACCTGACGCCACCGCGTCTGGAGGATCTGGGCGGTCTGCTGGCGGCCCACGGCCAGATCTCCCGGAGTGCGTCCGGCGCCCGGTTGTCGATCCTGCTGACGGATCACTGGCGGGCCAAGTCGCTGATTCGTGAGTTCCGGGTGCGCGATGTCGAAGCCGAGTATCTGACCGCCACCGAGGCGCTCTCCGAGGGCCTCATCGTCGAGCCGGCCGCCGATCCCTGGCCGGCCCGTGACGGCCTGGGCCCCGCCGGAGGTTTGCTGCGCAGTGCCCGCACCCACGAGCTAAACGATCTTGCCGATGCCTGGACCAGGGGCGCAGTGAAATCGGTGCCGGACGCTCTGACGGCGGCCGCCGGCCTGCTGCGCTGCTGGACACTGGCCGCCGGCCGGCAGGACGACGCCGGTTTCCTCCTCGGCCTCGATCCCCATGCGCCGGACACCTACGAGCCGCTGGCGTCCACCTGTGCGCGCGCCGGACTGGCCGCGGCGTTCATCGGGGCCCGCGGAGGCGGCCCCGGCCTGCGAATCGTCGGGCATCGGCGCCACGCGCGACTGGTCGAACTGCTCGGTACACCCCCACCGGAGGCGCCACTGTCGGCCTTCCCTCTTCCGGCACACTGAACAACCGAGCCGTGCTCTGGGTGCCCGTCCTCTGCCAAGATCCAGTCGCTGGACCGGCCGAGCAGGCCAGGATATTTGTAACCGCCGGATCGCTGTCCGCGACCGATCCGGGGAGTGCCCCACTACCGACTTGACTATTCGTGGCATCCTGCAGTCCGACGCCGGTATTCGCAGAGTTTCGAATCCACTCGCGTCCGGAGGGGTCGTGCGCGCACCGAGCGCGCCCAGAGCCCTCCGCTATATGGAGGAGAAACACACGAGCATGGCCACACGTAGAGCTGCTACCCATACGGGAGTCCGCCTGGTCGTCGTCGAGTCGCCGGCCAAGGCCAAGACCATTTCGCAGTACCTGGGCGACGGCTACATCGTCGAGTCCTCGGTCGGGCACATCCGTGACCTGCCGCGCAATGCCGCCGACGTCCCGGCCAAGTACAAGGGCGAGCCGTGGGCCAGGTTGGGTGTCAACACGGAGAACAACTTCGAACCGATCTATGTGGTGTCGCCGGAGAAGAAGGCCCAGGTAGCGAAGCTGAAATCGCTGCTTGCCGGTGCCGACGAGCTCTACCTGGCGACGGACGAGGATCGGGAGGGTGAGGCAATCGCCTGGCATCTGCTGGACACCCTCAAGCCCAAGGTTCCGGTCAAGCGGATGGTCTTCCACGAGATCACCCCGGACGCGATCCGAGCGGCGGCCGAGAGCCCCCGTGAGCTCGACGACAACCTCGTTGATGCGCAGGAGACCCGGCGCATCCTCGACCGCCTCTACGGTTACGAGGTATCGCCGGTGCTGTGGAAGAAGGTCGGATCCAACCTCTCGGCCGGCCGGGTGCAGTCGGTGGCGACCAGGATCATCGTGCAGCGGGAGCGGGCCAGGATGGCGTTCCGGTCCGGCACCTACTGGGGTATCGACGCGCTGCTGGCCCCGGGTGAGGGCAAGAGCACATTCACCGCAGCGTTGAACTCGATCGACGGCCGCCGACTGGCCGCCGGGCGTGACTTCGACGAGAACACCGGCGCCTTGAAGGCCAACACCGGCAACACCGAGGTGCTGCTGCTGGACGAGGACGGTGCCCGCACGGTCGCGGCAGGCTTGGAGTCGGGCACCGCGACGGTCGTCTCGGTCGAGGAGAAGCCCTACACCCGCAAGCCCTACCCGCCATTCATGACCTCGACCCTGCAGCAGGAGGCCGGCCGAAAGCTCGGCTTCTCGTCGGAGCGGACGATGCGGACCGCTCAGCGCCTGTACGAGTCCGGCTACATCACGTACATGAGAACCGACTCCACCACACTGAGCCAGACCGCCCTGGATGCCGCCCGCAACCAGGCCAGGGATCTCTACGGGAGCGAATACGTACCTCCCGCCCCCCGCCAGTACACCCGCAAGGTGAAGAACGCCCAGGAGGCGCACGAGGCGATCCGCCCGGCCGGCGAGAACTTCCGCACTCCAGGACAGGTCGCCTCCGGGATGGGGGCCGACGAATTCCGGCTGTACGAGCTGATCTGGCAGCGGACGATCGCCTCACAGATGGTCGACGCCCGCGGGCTGACCCTTTCGCTGCGGATCACCGCACCGCTGAACGGCGCTGCGGGGTTCGGCAGCGAGGCACTCTTCACGGCTTCCGGGCGCACCATCACCTTCCCTGGATTCCTCCGGGCCTATGTCGAAACGGTGGACGCAGAGGCCGGCGGCGAGGCGGACGACGCGGAGCGCCGACTGCCCAACCTGAAGGTTGACGAGCGGCTGGCCATCGCGGGGCTGACCCCGGGAGGGCACTCCACCACACCGCCGGCCCGCTACACAGAGCCTTCGCTGATCAAGGCGCTGGAGGAACTCGGTATCGGCCGGCCATCCACCTACACCTCGATCATCCGGACCATCACCGAGCGCGGCTACGCCTGGCGCAAGGGCCAGGCGCTGGTTCCGTCGTGGATCGCATTCGCGGTGATCGGTCTGTTGGAACAACATTTCTCCCGGTTGGTCGACTACGACTTCACCGCTGCGATGGAGGACGAACTCGATGCGATCGCCGAGGGGCGGCTCGGCCGCACCGCCTGGCTGACCACCTTCTACTTCGGTGGTGACACCGGACCGGAAGGATCGGTCAGCCGGTCCGGTGGGCTGAAGAAACTGGTCGGCGAACGGCTGGAGGACATCGACGCCCGTGAGGTCAACTCGCTCCCGCTACTGACCGACGCCCAGGGTCGCCAGGTCACCGTCCGGGTGGGTCGATACGGGCCCTATCTGGAGCGCCCGGCGCTGCCGGGCGGAGTCGATCTGTCCGAACCCGACGCTGACATTTCGGTGGCCGAGGCACCGGCCATGGAACGGGCCAACCTTCCGGAGGACCTGGCTCCCGACGAGGTCACGGCCGAGGTCGCCGAGGCTCTGTTCAACCAGGCCGAGATCGGTGACGCCGAACTCGGACCGGATCCGGTGTCCGGCAACATGATCGTCGCCAAGGACGGTCGGTACGGGCCGTACGTCACCGAAGTACTGCCGGAGGATGCACCGACCAAGGGCAAGAATGCGGTCAAGCCGCGCACGGCGTCGCTGTTCAAGTCGATGTCCCTTGACACCATCGACCTGGCTGCGGCCCTGCAACTGCTGACTCTGCCGCGGGTGGTCGGCACAGACCCGCAGTCCGGTGAGGAAATCACCGCCCAGAACGGACGCTACGGGCCGTACCTGCGCAAAGGCACCGATTCCCGGTCCATTGCGGCGGAGGAGGCGCTGTTCACCGTCACCCTGGACGAAGCCCTGGCGCTGTACGCCCAGCCCAAGACCAGGGGTCGCCAGGCGGCCGCCGCCCCCCCATTGCGAGAGGTCGGCACGGACCCGGTCAGCGGAAAGCCGATGGTGATCAGGGACGGCCGGTTCGGGCCGTACGTGACCGACGGCGAGACCAACGCCTCGCTGCGCAAGGGCGACGAGGTCGAGACGATCACGGTAGAGCGGTCGGCCGAGCTGCTCACCGAACGACGGGCCCGCGGGCCGGCACCGAAGCGGGTCGCCAAGAAGCCGGCGGCCAAGAAGGCACCGGCGGTGAAGAAGCCGACCGTTGCCAAGACCGCAGCGGCCAAGGCGGTCGGCAGCACCAAGACCGCCACCAAGAAGCCGGTCGCCAAGACCACTGTCACGCGGGCCCGGGCGGCTACCCAGAAGGGCGGCGGTGCTGCCTGACCGGAGCGTCGCCGATCGACAGCGGCGGGCCGGGTAGGTGTTCTCCCTAGTCTTTCCCTGGTGTCGAGCTGTGAAGCCGGCCTGCTGTCGGTCGGTCGGCCTACCATCTGACCATGGCGTCAAGTGGAGGGCGGGTACCGGAGCCGCTGTTCGGCGACGCTCTGGCCGGGTCGGGCGGGATGGCCGATCCGGTCGCGCCGGCCTGGTCGGTGGGCAACGTCGTGGCCGACTCGTTTCCCGATGCCCTGTCCGTGCTGCCGCCCATCGGGCCGGTGCTCAGGACCAGCAGTCCCGCCGGGGCGGTTGCGCGCCCGGCCGATCTGCCGCCCGTCCGCATTGCAACTCCGGCGCCGGTCCGTCCTACCGCGCCGCCGGCCGCCAGGACGGGCATGGCGCCTTTTCGGGCCGCTGGTCCGTCGCCGGTGCGCAACGCCACGGGACCCGGACCGGCACCGGGGCCGCCACGTCCCTGGTCGCAGTTCCCCCCACCCGGGCAGCCCGCTGCCCAATATGTGCCTGTTCCGACCTCCGCCCACCTTGCCCCAACGCCAGGCAGGCGCCCGACGGTCGGGCTCGGCTATTCCGCCGGCCCTCGACCGACGCCGGCGACCGCCCCTGGCGGACTGGTCAGACCTCCGGCCTACCTGCCGAAGAATCAGGGCGCGGCACAACTGCGGGCGGCGCTCCGACAGGCCAGACAGAGCTCGACCCGCGCTCCCCGGACCGCCAGCCGCCCGAAGAAGGGCAAGACGTCGAGCCTGTGGGGCACGCTGGTCGCTCTGCTGATCGTGCTGCTGTCCAGCGGCCTTGGCGAGCGGATCATCTCCGCCATATCGAATGTGCTGCAACGCAAATGACCGCTCGCCGAGTCGCCCAGCTGGGCCGATGAGAACGGCCAGGAAACCCAGCTCGGTGCGGGTGCTGCTGAGCATTCCGGTCTTCCGCCGGCTGTGGGCGGCAATTGCCATCTCCAGCCTGGGTGACTGGCTCGGTCTGCTGGCGACCACCGCGCTGGCCGCGTACCTGACCAAGAACTCCTCAGGCCTGGCGCAGGGTGCCGCGGTCTCCGGGGTCCTGCTGACCAGGCTGCTGCCCGATCTGATCCTCGGTCCGTTCGCCGGCGCCCTGGTGGACAAGATCGACCGGCGCAAGATCGCGGTCGTCGGGGATACCACCGCGGGCCTGCTGTACCTGTCGATCGCGGTGGGCGGGAACCTGACCTGGCTGCTCATTGCGCAATTCCTCGTCGAGGCCGTCGGCCTGTTCTCCAACCCGGCCAAGCAGGCGATGATGGTCAACATCGTTCCGCGGGAGCGGCTGGCGGTGGCCAACCAGCTCAACTACGTGTCGATCTATGGCATGGTGCCGGTGGCCGCGGCGCTGTTCGCACTGCTGTCGACGGTTGCCCAATTCTTCGGCGCCAAGGTCGCCAACGGTGCAACCGGGGCGTCGGCGCTGATCAGCGGTCCGACCAGTTCGCTGGCCATCAATATCGCGCTGGCCATCGACGCGTGCACCTATTTCGTGGTGGCCGGCACGGTGCTGTTCTCCCGGCAGCTGATCCCGGCGTTCGTCGGCGAGCACGAGGTCGGCCGGTCGATCTTCTCCCTGATCAAGGAGGGCATCTCGTTCGTCCGGCACAGCCAGGTGATGCGGGCGATCTACATCGGCATCCTCGGTGCGTTCGGCGCCGGCGGGCTGACCGCTGGAGTCGCCCAGGCCTACGTTTCCAGCCTCGGCGCCGGCAATGCCGGGTACGGCATTCTGTTCGGATCGGTCTTCACCGGCCTGGCGATCGGCATGCTGATCGGTCCCAAGGTCCTGCCGACGGTGCCGCGGCGAATGGTGTTCACCTCGTCGATCGGGGCAGCCGGGCTGGTTCTGATCATCATGAGCCTGCTGCAGGACTTCCTCGGCGCCTCGATCGCCGCCGCGGTGATGGGTCTGTTCGCCGGTGTGGCCTGGATCAACGGTTTCACCATGATCGGTCACGAGGTCTCCGACGCCCTGCGCGGCCGGGTGTTCTCGTTCGTCATGTCCTCGGTGCGGCTCACCCTGCTCGGTACCATCGCGGCCGGGCCGGTGATCGCCGGTGCGGTGGGGTCGCACCGGATCCTCATCGGTGCCTTCGAATGGACGCTCTCAGGGGCGGCCCTCGTGCTGGCCGGTGGCGGCGTCATCGCGGCGCTGGTGTCCGTCTACTCCGCTCGCCAGGTCGGCGGGGTCGGTGGCGGATTCCTCCGTCGGGTGATGCGACATCGACGCCCGGAGGACCTGATCGACGAGTCCGAACATCCCGGAGCGCTGCTCGTCCTGGAGGGCGTCGACGCGGCCCAGGTGGCCCGCTATTGCGCCGCAGTGGCGACCCAGTTGGCCGGGCAGGGGTTCCAGGTGGTGAGTCGGAATGTTGTTCGCGACGGGCCGGCCGATCAGATCCGGGGCGTCCATCAGGCCGGCGACAGTCAGGCGACCGCGCTGCGGGCCGGCGCCGACCTCGCCGAACTGGTGTCGGAGAAGATCAGACCTGACCTGATGGCCGGATCGGTGGTGCTGACAAATGGCTTTGTCGACGAACTGGTGGTGCGGTACGGGGTACAGGCCGGGATGGGTGAGGAACGGGTTCTGCGGTTGGCCCAATGGGCGATCGGGGGCCTGCGGCCCGACCTGACCCTGCTGGTGGACGTGCCCGACTCCGGCCCGCCCACCACGAAGGCGGACGCGGTCGTGATCGCCGGTGTGGACGAACCCGAACCGCTCGGTCTGGCGGAAACGGCCGCCGAGCTCACCGAAATCACGGTGGGATCGACCGACGAACCCCTCCCCGACCCGGCGTATGCCTTCCGCGACCGAGTTTCGGCAGCGCCCGAACGGTATCTCCTGGTACAGCCCCTGCCGCAGATCCAAGGGGCGCTTCCCTTCGAGGTGATCGACCGGATCGCATCCGTGCTGCGAAGTCGGGCACCGGTGATCAACGATCCACCCGCCGACCGGCCTGACGAACCGATCACCGTTGTGGGTGGCATGGCCACCATGAGCGAACCTGCGGTCGGATCCACGTGAGCGGATCCGGAGCCGTTGGGGTGTTCGCGGACGTCATCGGCCAGCCCGAGGCCGTCGGAGTGCTGCAGGGTGCGGTGGCCGCCGGACACGGCGATCCGGGTGTTCCCGCTGCGGCGATGACGCACGCCTGGCTCTTCACCGGGCCCCCCGGATCCGGCCGGTCGGTCGCGGCCAGGGCGTTCGCGGCCGCGCTGGAGTGTCCGGATCGCGGCTGCGGTCACTGCTCGCACTGTCACACCGTGCTGGCCGGCACCCACGCCGATGTCCGGTCGGTCGTCCCGGAGGGATTGACCATCTCGGTGAAGGAGATGCGTGCGGTGGTGCAGTCCGCCGCCAGGCGGCCGGTCACCGGCCCGTGGCAGATCGTGCTGATCGAGGATGCCGACCGACTCACCGAGGGCGCCTCGAACGCGTTGCTCAAGTCCATCGAGGAGCCACCGCCGCGTACCGTCTTCCTGCTGTGTGCCCCGTCGACCCATCCGGACGACGTGTCGGTGACCATCCGCTCCCGTTGCCGGGTGCTGTCACTGCGGATCCCGCCGGCCTCGGCGATCGCCGAGGTACTGGTGCGCCGGGACGGAATCGACCCCGCGATGGCGGACTGGGCCGCATCCGTCGCGGCCGGGCACGTCGGCCGGGCCCGGCGGCTGGCGCGGGACGAAGATGCACGCGAGCAGCGCAGGCGGGTGCTGGCGTTGCCGGCCGGGCTGCGGTCGATCAGCGACGTGTTCGTCGAGGCCGGGGACCTGCTGGCGACAGCGAAGAGCGAGGCCCGGTCGGTCGCCGATCGACGCGATGGAGCGGAGCTGGAAGAACTGAAGACCGCGCTGGGTGCCGGCGGCACCGGCAAGGGAGCAGTCGGCGCTGCCCGTGGCACCGCCGGGGTGGTCAAGGATCTGGAACGGCGGCAGCGGTCGCGCGCCACCCGGACCGAGCGGGACGTGCTGGACCGCGCCCTGATCGACCTGTCCGGCTTCTACCGGGACGTGATCGCCAGGGGGCTCGGCGCCTCGGTGGCGCTGACCAATCCCGACCTGACCCGCGAGGTGGACGTCGCTGCCGCCCGGTTCGGCGCGGTCGGTGCGCTGCGCCGGCTCGACGCGGTACTGGCCTGCCGCGAGGCGATCGAGCAGAACGTGAAACCGCAGATCGCCGTGGAGTCGTTGATGATGAAGCTCTACCGCGGCTGACCCGGCCGCAGTCCCGGCCGGCGCTCATCAACTTCGCCGGCGCTCCGGATCGAGTTGGTTTCTGCCTCACCAATCCCAGAACCGGAACGATCCGGAGTGCGGCTGGCGGTGCGACGGGCCGGGGTAGCGTTATCGCCCATGGGCATGCTGTGCGCGGTCACCTTCACCACGAACGGGCAGCTGCACTACGCCGACCCCGGCGACCTACGCCCAGAGGTCGGCGACCACGTGTTGCTGCCCACCGAACGCGGGCCGGTGGTCGCGCAGGTGATGTGGGCCGCCGAGTACTCCGCCGAGCCGACCGACGGTTTCCCGGTGCTGCTCGGCAATGCGACTGCCGCGGACCTGGCGGAACAGGAGTCGATCCGAAAGGTCAAGGCCCGCACCCTGGTGGCCAGCCGCAAGCTGATCCGTGAACACGCGCTGCCGATGAAAGTGCTGTCGGTGGATCCGCAGCCCGCCAACAACAAGACGGTCATCTACTACTCGTCACCCGAGACGGTCGACTTCCGCTCGCTGCTCCGCGACCTGTCGGCGACCCTGGGGTCGAGGGTGGAACTCCTGCAGCTGGCCGCCCGCGATTCCGTCAGAGTGACCGGGGCCATCGGGTCCTGCGGTCGGGACACCTGCTGTTCGACCTTTTTGAAGGACTACGAACCCATCACCCTTGCGATGGCCCGCGACCAGGACCTGCCGGCCAACCCGATGCGAATCTCGGGAGCTTGCGGGCGGCTGATGTGCTGCCTGAAGTACGAGCACCCTCTCTATCAGGACTTCAAGGCGACGACCCCGGCTGTCGGCGAACCGGTGGACTCTCCGGCCGGCCCTGGCGTCGTCATCTCGCACTCGGTGCCGGGCGATTCGGTGGTGATCCGACTCGCCTCCGACGGCACCAAGCAGGTCTGCCCCAAGGCGTCGGTGTGCGGTGCCCGCAAGGCCTACGACTCGCGGCCGAGTCGCTGACGGTCCCGAATCAACGCTCGGTCGATCACTGCGCGGTCCAGCCACCGTCCAGGACGAGAGATGTGCCAGTCATCAATTCCGAGCCAGGTCCGACGACGAAGGAAACGGCGTTGGCCACCTCGGCCGGGTCCAGCATCCGCTTGATCGCCGACCGCGCCAGGATGATCTTGTCCAGCACCTCGTCCTCGGGTAGCCCGTGAGCCTTGGCCTGGTCGGCGATCTGCTTCTCCACCAGCGGAGTCCGTACATAGCCAGGGTTCACGCAGTTGCTGGTGACGCCGTACGGCGCGCCCTCAAGGGCGGTGACCTTGGACAAGCCTTCGGTGCCGTGTTTGGCCGTGACATATGCGCTCTTGAAGGCCGAGGCGCGGAGCCCGTGCGCTGACGAGATGTGCACGATCCGCCCCCAACCGCGCCCGTACATCGCCGGTAGCGCCGCCCTGACCAGCAGGAAGGGGGTGTGCAGCATCAGCCGCATCATCAACTCGAACTTGTCGACCGGGAAGTCCTGGATCGGCGAGACGTGCTGGATGCCGGCGTTCGAGACCAGGATGTCGGTGTCGACGGCCAGCTGAGCGACAGCGGCCGTGTCCGACAGGTCGAACACCAAAGGCGTGCCGCCGACCTGCTCGGCAATGGCGTTGACCGCATCGGCATTGACATCGACGCAGGTCACTGCCGCGCCGTCGGCCGCAAGGCGGACCGCGATGGCCGCACCGATCCCGGATGCGGCCCCGGTGACGAAGGCTGTGCGGCCGGAAAGTGGAAGGTTGCTCATCGTCCGACCTTAAGCTGCGCAGCCGGGCCGACTCGCCGGACCATTGCTCGTCACATCACCGGTGGTGCGTGCACCCACCCAGCTGCCGCTAAACTGGGACGGTTGCCCCTTTAGCTCAGTCGGTAGAGCGTCTCACTCGTAATGAGAAGGTCTACGGTTCGATTCCGTAAAGGGGCTCCACTCCCAAGACGGCCCCCACCAGCGACTTCCGCCAGGTGGCGGGCCGTTTGGCGGCTGGCCCTGGCCGACCGTCGCGGACCGGGCGGCTGACGCCCGGCGAGACCGACGACAACGGTGTGAGACTCTGCAGGTGAGACGATGACGGCAGGCGAGACCGCTGGTTCGCCCTCGAGTGTTCGGCGAGGATCAACCGGCTGCTCCGGGGCTACCCCGGGGTAAGAAGTGGTGGTACCGCAGCACGTCGCAGGCACGCGCTTCCACTCCGTGGAAAGCGGTGCCCGCCAGGCAGGGACAGGTCGCCTGCCATCATCGGCCTCGTCAGGGCAGATCGAGCGACAAGGGGTCCGATGAACACCCGGCGACGTCGCCTTGCCGTCGCCCTGGCCGACGCCTTTCTGGCCGGCGAATGGACGTCGGCCGGTCTGTTGGCGGGTGCGCTGCGGGTCCTCGAAGTCCGGCATCGCTGGACCCGGCGGCTGACCCGCGACCTACTGCAAGCCCATCCCCACCCGCCATCGGACCGGCCGCGCGAGCTTGCTGCCTTCATCGAGCTGAGCGCGGCGCTGGACGAGGTGCAGCGACGGGCAACCCGGCATCGGCGGCCGTTTCCCGCGCCGGTGCACCGGATCACCGAGCCGACGGCAATGGTGCGCCGCCCGTTCCCGGTCACGCCGGTCAACCACGCCGGGGAGTTGGCGGAGTTGCTACACGTGACCATTCCTGAGTTGCTGTGGTTGGCCGACACCAAGAGCCTGCTGCGGCGGTCCGGATCGCCGCGATTGCACCACTACCGATCTCGGTGGGTGACCACCGGCGGCCGAGTTCGGTTGCTGGAGAGCCCATTGCCCCGACTCAAGACCATCCAACGACGGATCCTGGACGAGATGCTGACGCCGATACCTGTCCACGATGCGGCGCACGGCTTTGTCCGCGGACGATCCGTGCGGACCGGCGCAGCGCCGCACACGGCTGCCGAACTGCTGATCTGCCTGGACCTGGAATCGTTCTTCGCATCCATTACCGGTGATCGGATCTACGGCATTTTCAGATCAGCCGGCTACCCGGAACCCGTCGCGCACCTACTCACCGGACTGTGCACGCACGCGACGCCGGTGCACGTGCTCAGCTCCGTGCCGGTCACCGCTGAGAGCACCTTCAGGATACGAAGGCGGTTGGCTGCGCCGCATCTGCCGCAGGGCGCGCCGAGTTCCCCCCAACTGGCGAATCTGTGCGCATTTCACCTCGATCGGCGACTGGCCGCCTATGCGTCGGCGATCGGCGCCACCTACACCCGCTACGCCGACGACCTGACGTTCTCCGGATCCGATCTGAAGGCCCGGCACAGAGGTGTCGTGGCCGCGGCATCGCGGATCGTCCGGGAAGAGGGCTTCGCACTCAACCCAGGGAAAACACGTCATCGCGGACGAGACGATCGGCAACTGGTGACCGGGATCGTGGTCAATACGGCAACCAGAGTGCCCACAGCGCAATACGACCTACTCAGGGCGATTTTGCACAACTGCGTGATCTATGGGCCACAAAGCCAGAACAGGTTCGCACACAACGACTTTCGTGCTCACCTCCGTGGCAGGATCGCCTGGGTGGCTGCTCTGGACGCGGAACAGGGCCGACGATTGATGAACTCTTTCGAGAGAATCCAATGGGATCAGTCATTTTTCATCTGATTCAACAACGTCTCGCAGATCTGCCGGAACTCGACCAATTGGGAATCCGACAGCGGGTCGAACATCATGGAGCGCACGGTCTCCGCGTGATTGGGGGCCACCTCGACCAGCCGCGCATGACCCGTGTCGGTGAGAACCGCAAGTTGTCCTCGACGGTCGCCCGGAGCCGGCTCCCGGCGGACCCAGCCGTAGTCCTCCAGTCGTGCGATCGCGTGGGACAGCCGCGACTGCGAGGCCTGCACGATCTCGGCCAACTGATTCATCCGCAACGAACGCCCCGGCGCCTCGGACAGCATGGCCAGGATCAGGTAGTACGCGTGCGGCATCCCGGCAGCCTGCTGCAGGTCTCGCTCGATCCGGGCATTGAGCGCCGCAGTCATCGCCATGAAGACGCGCCAGGTCTGCTGCTGCTCGTCGTTCAGCCACGGGTCGTCTCGCACGTGTGAAGTGTACCTCAATGTAATTGAACGTTCATCTATTAAGGGATAGTGTTGAAATGTGACCATCGAAACCCCCTCCCGCATGCCGGTGCTGTATCTGTCGCACGGCGCACCACCGCTCGCCGACGACGTCGTGTGGACCGGGGAACTCCGGCGTTGGGGTGCCGACCTGCCGAAACCGAAGTCCATCCTGGTGGTCTCGGCCCATTGGGAATCCGCTCCGCTGGCCGTCGGCGCGACCGAGCAGGTCCCACTGACCTATGACTTCGGCGGATTTCCACAGCACTACTACGAGGTCACCTACGATGCCCCCGGTGCACCCGAACTGGCCGAGAGTGTCGCCAAACTTGTTGCCCAGCCAGGCAGTCCGGTCTACCAGGACCCCAACCGCGGACTCGATCACGGTGCCTACGTGCCATTGAAGGAAATGTTCCCGGACGCCGATGTGCCTGTTCTGCAGGTATCCATGCCCACTCTCGACCCCGCCCAGCTCTTCCAGTTGGGTCGCACGCTGGCCCCGCTGCGTGACGAGGGCGTGCTGATCATCGGTTCCGGTTTCACCACGCACAACCTGAGCGGAATAGTGGCCGACGTCAACGGGCCCGCTCCGCAATGGGGTCGTGAGTTCGACTCGTGGGCGAAGGAGACCGTGGAGGCAGGCGATATCGATGCGGTGCTCAACTTCAAGCGCACGGCGCCGGCTGCGCTGCGCGCCCATCCGCGCAGCGAACACTTCGCGCCGCTGTTCGTCGCGCTGGGTGCGACGGCCGATGCCGGAGTCGACGCCGCCAGCACGGTCGACGGCTTCTGGCACGGCATGGCGAAACGCTCGTTCCAGTTCAACTGATCCGCACGCGCTCGGGCGGGCGGCACCGGGATCGGCCAGACTGGGACCGTGACGCTCACCGCCGCCGAGGCCATGGCCAGGGCCGTCCAACTCGCCGAGATGGGCGCCGGGACCGTGCTACCGAACCCGGTGGTGGGCTGTGTACTGCTCTCGCCGACCGGCGAGGTCGTCGGGGAAGGATTTCATCAGCACGCCGGCGGTCCGCACGCCGAAATTCTCGCCTTGGCCCAGGCTGGTGACGCGGCCCGCGGCGCGACCGCCTTGGTCACCCTGGAGCCGTGCAACCACACCGGACGGACAGGACCGTGCTCGCTGGCCCTGATCGCCGCGGGCGTCGCGAAAGTGGTTGTCGCGGTGAATGACCCGTGGCCGATGGCAGCAGGTGGCACGGCGACCCTGCGGGCCGCCGGCGTCGTTGTCATCGAGGCGGCCGACGCCGCCGCCGCCGAGGACGTGAACCGGGTCTGGCTGACCGCCACCCGAAGGCACCGCCCCTTCGTCACGTTCAAGGCGGGGATGACAATCGACGCGCGGGTCGCCGCGGCGGATGGCACCAGTCGCTGGATCACCTCACCGCAGTCCAGGGCCGACGTCCACGAACTGCGGGCGCGGGTGGACACCATCATGGTCGGTATCGGCACGGTGCTGGCCGATGACCCATTGCTGACGGTGCGCGACGAATCAGGGCGCCCGGCCGCTCGTCAGCCGCTCCGAGTGGTCATCGACTCCCCCGGCCGCACGCCGGCGGATGCCAAGGTGCGCAACGCCGACGCCGAGACGATGATCGCGACCGCCACCGAGTTCGGCAACGGAGCGAGAGTTGATGTGGCCGCGGTGCTCGCAGAACTCTACCGCCGCGGTCGCCGACACGCGCTGCTGGAAGGCGGCCCCCGGCTGGCCACCGCCATGCTGGATGCCGGCCTGATCGACGAGATCCTCGTCTACATCGCGCCTCTGGTGCTGGGCTCTGGCCGTTCGGTGCTGGAAGGTAGTGCCGTCCGCACCCTGACCCAGGCCCACCGAGCCGAACTCCGCTCCGTCGACATGTTCGGTCCCGACGTGCGACTGCGGTACTCGGTCAGCTGATGACGCAAGGCGCTACTTCGTCGCGACCTTGTCGATGCTCATCACCAGGATGACCCGGTCCGCGCGGTCCGGCGGAGGCTGCTGCCCGGCGTTGCCGTACCGGCGGCTCAGGCGGACGTAGAACGCTCCGGTCGGGTCTGGCACCGCCTCGACCAGCTTGCCGCGCACTTCGATGAAGTCATACGGGTTTGCCGGATCCGAGACCGACAGACTCATCGAGGGGTTGTGCTGCAGGTTGCGGTACTTGGCCCGCTTGGTGGTGTGGGTGAAGCGGACGAACTCGCCGTCGAACTCGAACCACATCGGGTTGACCTGCACGGTGTCGTCGGGTCGGATGGTGCCCAGGTGGCCGTAGTTGGGTTCGTCGAGGAACCGGGCGTAGCCGGCGGGAATGGTTGCAGTCATGGTGCAGATCTAACGCGGAGTCGACCGACCGTGCATCCGGCGCTGACGGTGGGCCCCGTGGGACTCGAACCCACAACCCGCGGATTAAAAGTCCGCTGCTCTGCCAATTGAGCTAGAGGCCCTTCGTTACTGCTCGTTGCTCCTACTATCACCCTCTGAACTGGGCCTATGATCGCTCAGCGGCCCGGGTTGCTGTACCGTTCACTCTACCTGCGTACCACTCACTGGCTGTCGTTTTCCGGGAGTTAAACGGGAGTCCCATGCCACGCCCAGCACATCCAGTCGGAACCTCCGGGAAGGTCCGCTCATACCGTACGGGAGCGGGCTGGCGATCTCGAACCACGGTCCGCGACTACGACGGCAAGACCCGCGAGATCCAGAAGCACGGACGCACTCGCGCAGAGGCCGAACGCCTGCTGGCGACCGCTGTCCGGGACCGCGTCTTCGCCGAGAACGCCAACGAAATCACCCGCGACGCGAAAGTGTCAGTCGTCGCTGAGCGGTGGTTCGCGGAACTGCAGGGCCAGGAGAAGTCACCATCCACGATCAACGCCTACCGCGACCGGCTCGACAAGCAGATCCTTCCGGCGTTGGGCGCAGTCCGGATCAGAGAGTTGACGATCGGCCTGGTGGATCGTCACATCGCCGCGGTCAAGGCCGCCCACGGGAACTCGGTCGCCAAGCTCACCAAGAGCGTCCTGAGCGGCGTGTGCGGGCTCGCCTGCCGCCACGACGCCCTGGACCACAACCCCTGCCGGGATGTCGCCAAGATCAGCACCACACCGCGGAAGGCACCCCTGTCACTCTCGACCCAGGAGATCCAGCAACTTCGGGCCCTGCTGAGCTACGACGACGTCGCGATCGCCAAGGACCTGCCCGACCTGGTGGACTTCATGCTCGGCACCGGGGTGCGCATCGGCGAAGCCTGCGCGATCAAGTGGGCAGACGTCGACCTGGTCCACGGCACCGTCGACATCCACGGGACCGTGCTCCGACTGCGAGGCGAGGGACTCGTCATCAAGCCGACACCGAAGAGCAAAGCCGGTGAGCGGGTACTCGAGTTACCCCGATGGACCTTGCAGATGATCGAACAGCGCCGGGTTTGGCCCTCCGGGGTTGTCTTCGCATCCGAACAAGGCAAGCTCCGGGACCCGTCCAATACGCGACGAGATCTGAAGGCAGCGTTCGCCGAGGCCGGTGTGCCCGACTTGACCAGTCATGTCTTCAGGAAATCGGTGGCCAGCCTGATGGACGATGCCGGCATCCCCGCCCGTAAGGCTGCTGATCAACTCGGCCACGCCCACGCCGACATGACCCAAAACAAGTACTACGGGCGGAAGCGACGAGCCACCGACGCTGCCGGCGTCCTGGAGGCAGCGCTCGCGCGTGAATGACGTCGGCCAGATCCATGAAGGCTGGCCCATGACATCGCTACCGATGAGTCGCCACCGAACACATGGGCGACGCGGTGGGTCCACTCAGCGCCGGTGGCGTGCTGAGCCATGCAGCCAGCTGTGGCCGTTGGGGTCCCGGTCTTGCGGACCACCTGGACGGCAGCCCGGGCGACCGCGAGCGGGACCCCCGTTCCTGCTCAACTCTGCGGTAGCCGTCCAGGCGGGGGTCGGTCAGCCGCTCGTAGAGTGCCCACTCGATGTCGGTCAATTCCAGGAGATCACGCCGCGCCGAGTCCTTGATCGGGTTGCCCTTGGCATCGTAGGTCGTACCGAATTCGGCATAGGCGTCGTACGTCGGAACGTCCATCAGGATGTTCTGGGGCGGCCAGGCCCGCCCTGCGGTATTGGCAGACGATGGCCAGGCCATAGGCGTCCATGCAGCCCCAGTAGATGATCATCGGGCAGTTCCCGAGCCAGCCGATCGCGGCCGGGTCCTGCCGCCGGTACCGGAGCCCTCCACCGAGATGCCGCCATGCGCGGGCGGGAACCCGACTGCGGTGTCCTTGTTCTCGGTGATGATCACGAGTTGCGGGTTGTAGGCGGGCCTCATGGCCTCGCCGACGGAGACGCTGTCATGCCAGCGGCGGCCGGCGGCGCGGTGTGATCGGGGTCGAGATAGGTGAAGTGGATTCATCGTTTCCGGCGGGACGCAGGCAGGTAGGAAACCAATTGCCGTCTCTGTTGACGCTGGCCGACGTGCTCGGCACCGGTCACCACGCCGCCGTGGCGGGCGGGGTCAGCGCCGGCAGCCGGGTCACCGTCATCGGGGACGGCGCGGTCGGCCTGATGGCCGTCCTATCAGCCAAATGCCTAGGTGCGGAACAGATCATCCTGATGGGCCGCCACCACGCCCGCACCGACCTCGGCCGCGAATTCGGCGCCACCGACGTCGTGTCCACCCGCGGCGCCGAAGGTATCGCTGCGGTTCGCGAACTCACCGGCGGCCACGGATCCCACGTCGTCCTGGAAGCAGTCGGCCACCTGCCCGCCTATCAGCAGGCCATCGGCATCGTCCGACCTGGCGGCACCATCAGCCGCGTCGGCGTCCCCCAGTACGACGACGCCCCCGTCGGCTTCGCCAGCCTGTTCGGCGGCAACATCACCCTCACCGGCGGACCTGCCCCCGTCCGCGCCTACATCGAGCAGCTAATGCCCGACATCCTCGACGGCACCATCAATCCCGGCAAGGTCTTCGACGTCACCACCGACCTGGACGGCGTCGTCGCCGGCTACCGGGACATGGATGACCGCAAGAGCCTCAAAGTCATGATCAAGCCCTGACATCAACCCTGCAGAGAAGGCAGAGACATCATGGTTGAACAACCCATCCAGGTCGGAGGGGGACGACAGTTGTTCGGCGACTTCACAGCCTGATCACCGTCGCCGTCCTCACCGCCGGCGGCCACACCGACCAGCTCGGCTTCCACCTGCGCCGCGCTGTCGAAAACGGCGTCACCCAAACCGAACTCATCGAAGCGATCACGCACGCCATCGGCGTCGCCAAGCAGCTGTTCACCGACCACCAGTAGAAGGGGACCCCCGACTTGAACATCGAACCCGCCGCGATGACCCACCGCAAACGAAGCCCGAGAATTCTGCGGCTCAGCGCTGTCCCGACTGCCGTGTTCGTCGCAGCACTGGTGGCGGGTTGCAACAGCAGCCGGGATGAACGCGCCGCTATCGGCGCAGCACCTGCTCCCGAGCCCTCATCGAGCTCGGCGGTTGGATCACTGTCGCAACGGTCCGCGGCCACACCAACAACATCTGGGTCGACATCGACGATCGAGTCGCCCCCGCCGGAATTGACCGCGGCAATCCCTGGCAGCAATCCAATCTCTACGACTGTGTCCGCCACTGCCGCCCACAACCTGATCGTCATCGAGATCGACGGCCAGTCAATAACGGGAAGACTCAACGACAGTGCAGCCTCTGCCTCGCTTCTTGGGCAGCTTCCGCTCACCCTGTCGTTCCACGACTTCCGCGGCCAGGAAAAGATCGCCTCGCTCCCAGCGCCGTTGGACCTGCGGGGAGCGCCCGCCGGGAGTGATGCTGCGCAGCTCACCATCGGCTACTACGCGCCCAACCAGGGCCTCGTCCTGTACTACGAGCACGTCGGCTACTTCGCCGGTATCGTCCCCCTCGGCACCTTCGACGACATCAGCGCCCTCCGGGCGCACACGAGCGACTTCACCGGCACCGTCCGCATATCCACCTGAGCGACCCGACTGACTGCCGCTTGCCGGCGGTCGCTGGGCTGTCCACCCTGCCCCGGCAGCGCACCCGACACGCATGGATGAACTCCTTCCCGATGGTCGAAATGACCTACGGGGTGGTTGAACTGCTTGGGTCAGTGCCCAACGAGGGCCATGTGCTGCTCGTTGTAGCGGTCACCGGCCACACCGACGCGGTCGGCCACCGTGTTCAGGTCCGAAACCTCATCGGCCGACAGGGCAACGGTGGTGGCATCGGCGTTCTCCTGGACCCGTTGGATGCGGCGGGTGCCCGGGATCGGCACAATCCAACTGTGCTGAGCCAACAGCCAGGCCAGTGCAACCTGCCCCGGGGTGGCGTCCTTGGTCCGGGCCAGTGCGGTGACATGGTCGACGAGCGCCTGGTTGGTGGTCCGGTTGTCAGCGCTGAAGCGCGGAATGGTCCCGCGGATGTCACCGGCGGCAAATTCGGTGCCCTGGTTGACAGTGCCGGTCAGGAAGCCTTTGCCCAGCGGACTGAATGGGACGAACCCGATCCCCAGTTCGGCGAGGGCCGGGAGCACCTCCGCTTCCGGATCGCGGGTCCACAACGAGTATTCGCTCTGCACAGCGGTGACCGGGTACACGGCGTGGGCCCGGCGGATGGTCCCGGCAGCGGCCTCGGACATGCCGAAGTGGCGGACCTTACCGGCTGTCACCAATTCACCGACAGCGCCGGCCACCTCCTCGATCGGCACCTGCGGATCCACCCGGTGCTGATAGAACAGGTCCAACGTTTCCACTCCCAGCCGCTGCAGGCTGGCGTCGGCGACCCGTTTGATCTGCTCCGGTCGGCTGTTGAGTCCGACCGATTTGCCGTCCTGGATCTGCCAGCCAAATTTGGTCGCAATGACGACCTGATCCTGCAGTGGGGCCAGGGCCTCACCGACGAGTTCCTCGTTGACGAAAGGTCCGTACACCTCCGCGGTGTCGAAGAAGGTGACGCCGAGATCCACAGCGCCGCGCAGCACTGCGATCATCTCGTCCCGGCTGCCGGGGTTCGGTCCGTAGCCCTGCGACATGCCCATGCAGCCCATGCCGATGGCCGAGACCTCGAGCCCCTGGCCCAATGTGCGATTGTGCATCTGATGTTTCCTCTCAGTTCGAGTCGGGATGTGGATCTGCCGGTTGAACGCGCAGTGTCGTGGCCGCCGCGGCCGGTGTCGTCAATGCTGTGACGTACCCGCCGCTGCCGTACTCGGCCGAGTACGCATCATTGATCGCGTTGGCCGGTGTGGTTTGGTCCGGGGACAAGTCGATCGCGAAAGTGGTTCCGCCGACGCTGATCTGGCCGTGTGGTCAGGTGATCGCCTGCCGGAACCAGCTGCCCGAGGGTCCTCGGTAGGAGCGGACGAACAGATCATCACCGCGCCGGATGACCCAGATCGGCACTGGGCGGCGCACTGTGTCATCGGCGCGCATCGTGGCGATGTCAATCTCGAATGCGTCGCCGATGACCGCCAGCTGTTGTTCAGTCCAAGTGCCCAGGGGTACTCGCGTCGCCCCCCAGCTGTTATCGCACCACCAAGCGGCGGACATCCGACGCTTTCTTCGCGGCCGTCAGGAGCTGGCGTTGGCGGCGGTGTACTGATCGTCGGTCACCGGTTCCAACCAGGTGGTGGCATCACCCGCAGGAGTTTCGTCGAGGATGGCGTAGTGGCACATCATGTTCTGCGCGGTGCCGCCGTGCCAGTGCTCCTCCCCGGCCGGGGTCCAGACGGTGTCGCCGGCGCGTATCCGGACGGTGTTGCCGTCGCGGGTGGCGACCAGTCCGATGCCGTCGGTGCAGCGCAACAGTTGCCCGTTGGCGTGGGAATGCCAGTTGGTCCGGGCACCGGGGGTGAACCGGACCAGACCGACGAACAGTCGGGACGTTCCATCACCGCCGAAGACCGGCGTCAGGTAGACATCGCCGGTGAAGTTGGCGGCGGGGGTCTTCACCGTGGCCGGGGTGGAACGTAGTTCCATGATTGGTTCTCTCCTTGACATGGTGGGCAGTCGTGCGCCGCCCAGCCTTCGGACGAATTACGGACCAGCGAGCGAGCAGTCGCAGGGCCTCATTGGTTCCGGCGCCCGGTCGGGTGTGTAGACCGGCCGAGACAATCGTTGCCCGGCGAACAGGTCCAGAGCCCGATAGGTCAGATACAGATCACCGCTGTCCGAACTGTCCGTGCCATCCATTCCTTTGACGGTAGGCGCGAACCCGACACTGTGGGAGTCCCTCCGGTACCCCTTTCGGCAGAACCCGTCATGACATCACCGGGTGGGTGGGTGCGGTCTTCGTGACCAATGGTCCGCGTCGTCCGCTGGCCCAGATGATCAAGGCGAAGGCGCTGAGCGCCATACCGGCGACGGACGATCTTCGGCGACTCCGACAACGTGGGCGTGACACACGTTGTCGCGCGGTC
This sequence comes from Mycobacteriales bacterium, assembly GCA_038229825.1. Taxonomy (GTDB): domain Bacteria; phylum Actinomycetota; class Actinomycetes; order Mycobacteriales; family Nakamurellaceae; genus Nakamurella. The sequence goes on along the minus strand of JBBROB010000018.1, from coordinate 44,893 downwards.
ATCTGGGACACCGGACTCTCCTGACACAAATCTGCAGGCCCTACGTCGAGAATGCCAAACACCTCGCCGGCGGACCGATGCCCGGGGAGGTTCCAGGCCCAGTTACGCGGCGCACGCCCGGGTGCAGGGAGTTGTTACTGGTGTGACTGGTGTTGCTGACGTGACATGGGGCGAGGGTGTCCAACGTCCCTGGTCGCGCTGCTCGGCAGTCGCCGGACAAGCAGCAGCGCTAGTTCCGGCGTCAGCGGGCGGCCAGCGAGTGGGCCCGGATCGGGGCCGATCGCTCGGTGTAGTGGCGGGCAGAGGGACGGCTGGAGGCCAGGGCCTCCGAGACGAGCATGGTCAGCGATCTACCCGGGGCGACGTCCAAGGTATCGAGCAACAAGGTCGTGTAAGACCGGTACTCGCGGACCGCCTCCGAGAGGTTGCCGTCGGCGAGGTGCGCCTCGATCAGGGCGCGCTGCGCGGTCTCGCGCAGCGGGTCAGCCGCCACCGCCGCCAACCCGACCTCGATCGCCGCGGCCGTACGCCTCAGCCGGACGAGGCGGTGGCTCAGGGTCTCCAAGGCGTGCAGTCTGATCTGGCGGTACCGCTCGCGTTCGACGACCACCCACTCCTCCTGCCACTCGACAAGCAGGTCGTGCAGGAATGGCTCCGCCGTCGGGACAACAGCCCGCTCGTCGTCCTCCACACCACGCGCCGCCTGGATTGTTGCGAGGTAGTCGAGGGCGACGCCGGTGGACAAGCGCACAGTCTGCGAGTCGGTGCTGAGAACGCCGGGCAGTTTTCGGCGCACCTGCCACAGGCTGGATCGAAGGGCGGCAGCCCCACGCCCCGGCTCGAGGTCCGGCCACAGCCGAGCGACCAACGTCGGACGGGACGTCGGACGGTCGGCCAGGGCGACACAGGCGATCAGTCGCTGGCCGGTCGACGGAACGATCTGGGTGTGACCCTGCAGCGTGAGCGAGAACTCGGGCGCCAAACGGAGCGCAACCGTGTGCTCACCAACGGGCGATGCGGTATCTGTCATGCCAGCTCCCCGGCGCCGAGGGCAAGGGCAACCACCTAGTGGGGTGCGCCAGGCCTCAGCCGACGTGAGAGCAGCATCTCAGAATTGCGAGCGTGCAGGAAGGGCAAAAGCAACTGCAACCGCAACCAGTGCTCACTGTGACGCAGCGTTGACGCGGCCGTAACGCCACACCCACTCAATGGCGTCGCCAGGAAGACGCAGCGATGCCATCGACCCAACCGGGCCGCGTCCTCGACGTCGACGGCTTGGTGACGCCCGGCGCCCACGATGCACGAATGGCCGGCTTCGCAGGACTCAGCGCCGTGGGCAAAAGCCTCGAGCGGGTGCTCAACTACGCCTTCGTGGCCGACCCGCCGATCGTGGGCATGATTACCAGGGCCGCCCTGGTCCGGGCCGCCGACATCGCACCCTTGCCGACCATGCCCGTGCCGGCCCTGTCGATCCTGCTGTACCGGGTGGACTTCACGAAGTCGATGCGGTCGGCGCTCGGCCCCCGTGCCGCCGACGAGGGCCGCTCGTACCTGCCGCTGGACCTGCACTACCTGATGAGCCCCTGGGCCGACAACGCAGAGCACGAGCACCTCATCGTCGGCCGCACCCTGCAGTTCCTGGAGTCGCTGGCTACGCTCTCCGGCCCGACCCTGGACGCCTCCGGTGCCTTCGACCCTCAGGAGTCGGTCTCGGTGGTGATGGACGAGCTGTCCACAGACGACCTCATGCGCACGTACGAGGCGTTGAAGCTCGAGTTCCGGCTCACCCTGCCCTACCTCGCCCGAGTCCTCGTCGTGGCGGGCCAGGACGCCGACCCCGCGCCGCGTACCCTTTCGGTCCTGACGGCGGCCCGGCCGTGACGACCGCCGCGGTAGAGCGCAGGGTCCGGCTCGCGCTGGGACTCGAGGTTGTCGACGCGGTACGGGGTGATCCGGCTGACGTCGAGGTTGCGTGGGAGAACGTCCCACTGCCGTTCACCGTGGCGGTGCCGCTCGGGCCGGGCAGCAGCGTTGAGGTGTCGCTCTACGACCCCGGGATGGGACTGCCCCGCCTCGACCGCGGCGCGCGACCCGGCCGGTTCAGGATCGCGTTCACCCCGGAGCGGACACCCGCCCCGCCGGCTCGGCTGCGCATCGTCGACGCAGGGAGACGTTATGTCCCCCGCCGGCTCGAGGTTCCTTACGCCAGCTTGGCCACGGTGCTCGCGGAGGAGGCCGGACCGGGCCTTCCGGCGCCTCGCAGCCGTACCGTCGGACTGTTTCCTGGGGCGTGCTTCCAGCCCGAGGCCTGCAGCACCGGGATCCGGGGCAGGGTCGTCGATCTTGCTGGTGCGCCCGTCCGGTGGGTGCGCGTCGAGGCCCGGCACCCGCAGCGGAACAGCCTGCTCGGCATCGCGCACGGTGACGACCGCGGCGAGTTCCTGCTGCTGCTGGCCAACGCGCCGTCGAGCCTCGACGTGCCGCCGGGCCTCGCGTTCTCCGTGCAGCTCGCAGTCTCTGCGATCGCCCCCGGAACCCCTGCCCCCGGACCGCTCACCGCCTCACCGGCCGATGACCCGCTCGGGGACCTGGTCCGCGAGGTCCTGCCGCCTATCGGCAACGTCGACACCATCTCTTCCGGAGCCGTTGCCCCGCCCGGCTTCACCCGTACCGCAACGGCCACGGTGTTCTGCACCGTCGGCCGGGTGCAGAGCCCGTCTGTCCCGATCACCCTGCCCTGACACGACCCTGCAACGAGGCCCGGGAGCGCGTCCCGGGCAGTGAGTGAGGACCCGATGCCCGAGTACCTGGCGCCAGGCGTCTTCGTCGAGGAGGTCAGCTTCCGCGCGAAGTCGATCGAGGGGGTACCGACCAGCACGACCGGGTTCGCCGGCATGACCGCCTACGGCCCGGTCCCGTACCCCGGTGGCCCAGCCACCACCGAGCCGCTCCTGGTCACGTCGTTCCCCGAGTTCGAGCGGGCATACGGCAAGCTGCAGCTGCTCCAGGCCGATCGGCAGCCCTACCTCGCCCATGCGGCAAGGGCGTTCTTCCTCAACGGCGGCCCGCGGCTCTACGTCTCGAGGGTGTTCACCCCCGTCTCCCACAACGACGCCGGGGTGGCCAGCGCGGCCGTGCCGACGGGTGGTGCGACCACGACGACCTGGTGGGCCCGCTGGCCCGGGCAGGCCGGCAACGTACGGGTGGAGGTGCGCCCGGTCCGCAGTCAGAACATGGCGGTGCCTGCTCCGGCCGGCCACCCGGCCTTGCTGAGGGCGAAGAGGGCGCACAACGGCGCGCTGGTCGAAAGGTGGGCCAAGGAGGGAGTGGAGACACTGCCGCTGCCCACCGCGCCGCTCGACACCGGACGGCTACGTGTCGTGCGCGAGGACCTGCTCGGCCGGCAGACCTTCGAGGTGCCCGGCGGCGGCATCGACACCTTCCTGGCCACGGACAGGTTGCTGCTGGTCGAGCTACAGGTGACCGTCATCATCGACACCGAACGGACCGACACGGCGGTGATGCTCGGGACCGACCCGGCACACCGGCGCTACGTGGGGACGATCCTGCAGCGGGACGACCCGGAGGACGACCAGTTCACCGTGTGGCTCGACCACGGTGCGGTCGTCGCCGACGCCAGCACCCTCGCGAGCGCCCTTACCGGCGGTGGGGTCAGCCCGGCGGTCGGTGTCTTCGAGTTGACCGGCGGCAACGACGGCTCGCTGCCGGGCGCGGATGACCTGCATGGCCATGGCGCCGATCCGGACGACGCCACCATCAGGGCGACGGGTCTCTCCGCGCTCGCGGACGTCGATGACATCGCCATTGTCGCCATGCCCGACGTCGCGACCCTGCAGAGCGACGAGCGGATCGCGGCGACGAGCTATCTGATCGCGCACGCCGAGGCCCAGGGGGCGTACCGGATCGCGATCGTCGATGGGCCCCGCAACGCCTCGATCAACCAGATTCGCGCATTCCGGGGCAACTTCGACTCGAGCTACGCGGCGCTGTATTACCCGTGGATCGAGATCCTGGACCCGAATATGCGGCCCGAGCAGGGAGCGCCACCGGCCAAGCTGCTTCTGCCACCATCGGGCTTCGTCGCCGGGATCTACGCCCGCACCGACATCCAGCGCGGGGTATGGAAGGCTCCGGCCAACGAGGTGGTGCAGGGCCTGACCCGGTTCGAGGCCAACGTCAACACGGGCCGGCAGCAAGTGCTTAACCCGGAGGGCATCAACGCGCTGCGCTTCTTCCGCGACCGCGGCAACCGGGTGTGGGGCGCGCGGACGCTGACCAGCGACCCCGAGTGGAAGTACGTGCCGGTACGGAGGTTCTTCATCTTCCTCGAGCACTCCATCGACAACGCGACGCAGTGGGCGGTCTTCGAACCGAATGGAGATGCCCTGTGGCGCAAAGTGACACGTACCGTCGAGACCTTCCTTGAGGCGCAGTGGCGAGACGGCGCACTGCTGGGCACGACGCCCAGCCAGGCCTACTTCGTCCGCTGCGACCGCACCACCATGACGCAGAACGACCTCGACAACGGCCGGCTCATCTGCCTGGTCGGCGTCGCTCCGGTACGCCCAGCAGAGTTCGTCGTCTTCCGGATCGGACAGTGGACGGCCGACGCCCAGCTCTGAACCGCCCAGCAGAGACCCATGACAGGAGGGGCCCACCGTGCCTACCCGTGACCATCCCTACGGGGCGTTCAACTTCACCGTCGAGATCGACCCACCGCCCAGCGGCGGGGAGGCGATCTCGGCCGGCTTCTCCGACGTGTCGGGGCTTGGCAACGAGATCAACTACTCCGACTACCGCGAGGGCAACGAGAGCTTCAACGTCGTGCGCAAGATCCCCAACAGCAACAAGACCGACGAGGTGACCCTCAAGCGCGGGCTGATCGGCTCGACGGAGATCTTCACCTGGTTCACCGACGTGCGCGACGGAAAGTACCTGCCGCGCAAGGTGACCATCGCCGTGCGGGACGAGAGCCGTACTCCGGTCCTCGAGATCACCCTGCGCAACGCCCAACCCAAGAAGTGGGTGGGGCCGACCCTCGCCGCCAAGGCCGGTGGTGAGGTCGCGATGGAGGAGCTGCACTTCGTCCATGAAGGCATCGACTACAAGAGCCTGTCGTGACCTTGCTGCTTCCTACCCTCGGTCGGCCAGGCGTCTACCTGGCCCCGGACCTCGTGGCCGCACCGCCGCTCGGCGTGCGGATGGATGTCTGCGCCTTCGTCGGCGTGGCGCCACGCGGTCCGGCGTGGGAGAGAAGCAGCGATAGCGGATACGACGACACCTTGCTGGCGGCGAGGCGGGCGCGGTCAGTGCCGGTCCCAGTCGAGAGCTGGGCGGAGTACACCGAGGTTTTCGGGGCCTTCGAAGGTCCGGGGATGCTGCCGTACAGCGTGGCCGCCTTCTTCGCCCAGGGCGGCCGAAGGGCCTATGTGTCAAGGGTTGTGCCGGCCAACCCGCGCCCGACGACGGCGCCGGTGCCCCCGGCCGTACCACCGACCACTGTCATGCTCCCGGCGAGTGAGCCGTACGGCTGCGCCGGGCTCGCCTTTGATCCAACGGCGTTGACGGGCGCGCGGAAGGGCACGCCCGACCTGCTCGGCGCCCGCGACCCGGTGTGGCTACGGGCCCGCAACGAGGGGACCTGGGGGAACCGACTGACAGCAACGCTCACCTTCTCCACAACCGCGATCCCGACGCTCGAAACGAGCGAAGGTCGCCTCATCCTGACCAGCGAAACCTTATTGGCAGCAGGCGATCTGCTGCGCCTTCACTTCGTCGGTGCGCCGTCGGCCTTGCTCGGCGTCGTCGTAGTCGACCGGGTCGGCAGCCGCTGGCTGGCGAGGTTGGACCTGCCGGTGGTCGGGGCCCTGCTGAAGGTGGAGGTGGTCACGGCCACGCTGCAGGTCGTAGACGGCGACCCCGACCACCCGCGCCAGGAGACCTGGACCGAACTCAGGCTCAGGTCAGCGCACCCGCGCTGGCTCGGCAACGCGCTCGGTGAATCCCGGCTGGTCGAGCTCGCCCAGGTGAGCGACGCCTCCGGCCAAGCGTCCGACCTGGCGGCTGTCACACCGATGGGAACGGCGCTCACCACGGCGGTGGCCATGCGCCCGCCGGACGGATCGGGCGACGGCGTCGACCGCTACCGGCTGCTCACCTTCGACGACGTGCTGGGCCCGCTGGGAGTGCTCGCCGGGTCGGCCAGGTCCGACGGCGACCTCGCGCCGGACGGGCTCGATGCGCTGGCAGCGCTGGTCGATCCGGCCGACTCTGCGGCGCCGGCGTTCCTGGTCGTCGTCGACCTGTACGAGCCGCATGCCGCGCCGCCGACCGACGACGTCGGCGTCCCGGCCACCATCGCCGGCGCCGAGTTCGACCTGTGCGTGACGCTGCCGGGCCAGTCGTCCAGGCCGTCGGTTGAAGTCGAGCTGCCGGGCCTGCGCCTCGACCCCTCAGTGCCCGCCGACCGGGTCCGCATCATCGGTCTGCAGCAGCAGGTCGTCGCGGCGGCCGAGGGTCTGGGGTTGATCGCACTGCTGGACGTGCCACCCGGCCTGCGGCCGGCCCAGGTGCTGGCCTGGCGGGCGGCCTTCAACAGTGCGTGGGCGGCTGGTTGGCACGGTTGGCTGCGCGCGCCGGTCGGCGACACCTTGGTCACGATTCCTCCGACCGGCAACGCCGCCGGCCTGATCGCGGCGACCGAGACAGCTGCGGGTCTGGCGACCGGCCCGGCCCTCGTCACGCTGACCGGCGTCGTCGCCGTCGCAGAGGGACCGGGGGTGGGGGCGGCCGGTCTCGACTCCGCGCTGCTCGGGCGGCTGCACCGGGCTGGCATCAACGTCTCGCTGCCCACGCGCGACGGGGTGGAGTTCAGCGCCGCGCGCACGTTGGCCAACGACCAGGACTGGCGTCAGCTGACCGTCCGACGGGTCGTCACCATGGTCGAGCGAAGTGTTGCCAGCGGGCTCGGCTGGGCCGTCTTCGAGCCCAACAACCAGGTGCTGCGCGACCGCATCGTCACGGCGGTCACCGGGCTGCTCCGGATGCTGTTCGACGTCGGGGCGTTCGCCGGCGCCTCGCCGGGAGAGTCGTACTTCGTCCGCACGGCTCCGGCGAGCGGGCCCGGCGCACTGGGCGAGTCGGACCTGCTCTGCGAGATCGGGCTGGCGCCGGCCGAGCCGACGGAGTTCGTGCTGGTGCGCGTCTTGCGCGCCGACGACGGCACCCTGCGAACCGAGGTCTCGGCATGACCGACTTGTCGCCGATCGCCACCGGATACCGGTTCCAGGTGCATTTCTCGACGGCTGCCGCACGCGGTGCCACGGCTCCCACGGCGCCTGCTGGCACCGATGCGCTGGGCACCGGAGGCTTTGCCGAGTGTGCGGGGCTCGAGATCGAGATGGACGTGACGGACTACCAGGAGGGCGGCCACAATGACTCCGTCGTCCAGCGCGCGGGCCGGGCAAAGTACGTGAAACTCGTGCTCAAGCGCGGCATGCTGATCAGCTCCGGGTCCGGGGGAGGGACCGCCGCCGTCGTCCCTGAGCTGTGGACGTGGCTGCAGGACACCGTCTCCGGCGTCCGGCCGATCCGTCGCTACGACGGGTTCGTGCAGGTGATGGATGCCGAGGCGACGGTCGTCGCGACGTGGCGGTTCCGCCGGGCGTTGCCGGCCAAGCTGGTAGGGCCGACGCTGAACGCCCGTACCGGCGAGGTGGCCATCGAGGAGCTGCACCTGGCGCACGAGGGACTGGTCCTGGTGACCTCATGACCGCGCCAATGACCCCGCTCCCACAGGCCACCCTGCAGGAGATGAGCAGTACGCCGGTCAACCCCAAGCCGGTGGGCCAGCCGATCAAGGTGCAGTTCAACCCCACCACCCTGCGGTTGTCGATGACCAACAACGTCGACATGAAGAAGGCGTTCGGCAGGGCGCCGGTCGCGCAGGTTGACGGCACGTCCTCGTCGACGCTCACCTTCGACCTCGTTTTCGACTGCACCGATCTCGGCACGACAGCGCAGCCGGTCGACGTCCGGTCGCTCGTCCAACCGATCGAGAAGTTCCTGCTGCCGGCGGCGAAGGAGACCAAGTCGATCCCGCCGCGAGTGCAGTTCACCTATGGGACGTTCCAGCTGATCGGCGTGATGTCGGCTCTGAACAGCGAATACGACCTGTTCTCCAGCAACGGGGTGCCGCTGCGGGCAAAGCTCAACGTCACCATCAAGGAGCAGCTGCCGGCGTACGAGGCCGGCAAGGTCGGCTCCGGCGCGAACAACGCCGCCCAGTCGCAGGACCCGCAGAGCCTCGTCCCTCCTGGTGGTACGCCACAGCAGCGGCCCGACCAGACCGGGACCGCACTGGACGGCGAGAGCGCGCCAGACTTCGCCGCCCGGATGGGCCTGGACCCCGCGGCCTGGAAGGCTCTGGACCTGGGCGGCCTCGACCCGCTCTCGCTCGGCGCCGGCGTGGCGATCGACTTCTCGGCGTCCGTCGGCGTCGACCTCGGGGTCACCGCAGGGGTGACGGTCGGCGCGTCGTCGGACGCGCCGATCTTCGGTGGCGCCGTGTCGCCTTCGCCCGCTGCGGTCACGGCGGCGGGAGGTCTCAGCAAGGCGCTCGACTCCGACGCGCGCAAGGCCGCTGATACTGCGGCATCCGCCTCCAGGGCTGGATTCGCCGTACCAGCAGTCGTTCTGCCTGCGATCGTGTCCCCGTTCCCGACCATGCCCGATCGACGGGGTCAGTCCTTCGGGTTGGGCGTCCCGCTGCGGCCGACGATCGAGCCGCCGGACCCGTACGGGAAGCTGCGCGGGCCGCTCGAGAGCGGTATCTCCGGCGACGTGCCGACCACGAACGACCCGACCGTTCCGGGCTGGCTGGCGCTGCGTGCCCTGCCTTCCTCGGCGACCGGCGCGGGGTCTGGGTGCGGCTGCCAGTGCGGTGGCTGTGGCGCTGGTTGCGGCTCGACGTCCCGCCGCACCTCCAGCCGCCAGCCCACTGCCCGCGCCGCTCAGTGGGTGGCACCGACTCCCTCCGTGCCGTTCCGGGCGCCGCGGGTCAGGAGCGCTGCCCGCAGCGGCTGCGGCGGGTGCAAGGGATGTGGTGGCTGATGGCTGTCTCCATCGGCGAGATCACCAACGAGGTCGCGGTGGCCGGCCCTGGCTCGGCCGTGGCCGCCGGCGCTGCGCCCGCCGGTCGGGAGACCCAGCCGTCCTGGTCGGCACTGGACGCGGCCCGTGCCGTCGCGGATGGTCTGGCCGCGCGGCGAGCGCGGGTCGAGGTCGAGCCACGGCACACCACGCCCCAAACCGGTGGCTACCATGGCTGACCTGCCCGCGGCTTTCGCCGCCGACCCGGTCTTCACCGTTGCCGGCCAGCGGATCGCCGACCTCGGCCGTGACTGCATCGGTCTTGCGGTCGAGGAGGACACCGACGGCCTCCGTACCTGCTCGGCACAGTTCCTCGCAGCGGTGCCACGGCAGAAGCCCAACGCCGATGTCGTCGAGTACCTCGACGGGAAGACCATCGACCTCGGCACCGACATCGTCGTGTCCGTAGGCCCGCCCGGCAACGAGCAGACCGTCTTCGCAGGCAAGATTTCGGCCCTCGAGGTGGTGTTCGACGAGGGCGACTCGCCGCATGTGGCGCTCGACGCCGAGGACCGCCTGATGCTGCTGCGGATGACCCGCCGCTCCGCGACGTACACCTCGGTCAGCGACGCCGACCTCGCGACCGCGATTGCCGGCAAGCACGGGCTCACCCCCGACATCGCCGCCGACGGCCCGACGTACGCCCTGGTGGCCCAGCTCGACGAGTCAGACCTCGGCTTCCTGCGGTCGAGAGCCGCCCTGGTGGGGGCCGAGGTCTGGGTTACCGGTACGACGCTGCACTTCGCGACCCGCGACAAGCGCAGGGGGCCCGCGGTCACCCTGGCGGCGGGGAAGACCTTGCTCACAGCGGCCATCCGGGCCGATCTCGCCGACCAGCGCAGCTCGGTCGTGGTGTCCGGGTATGACGCGCAGTCCCGCCAGACGATCGACGTTAGCATCGACAAGGCCCCCGTCCTGGCGCAGATCGGCGGTGGCCGGCTCGGGGCCGACGTGCTCACCACGGCCTTCGGTGCGCTGCCCGACCAATGGTCGGGACTGGTACCGATGCGCGACCAGGAAGCCAGGGCGTGGGCGACGGCTCAGGTGTTGATCAGAGCCCGCCACTTCGTGCGGGTGACCGGCACCACCGCCGGCACCCCGGAGCTCACCGTGGGCGCCCGGCTCACGCTGCAGGACGTCGGTGCTCCGTTCACCGGCGACGGCTATTACGTGACCCGGGTACGGCAGCGGTGGCAGCGCGGTGCCGGCGGTCTGCGCACCCATTTCGAGGCCGAGCGGCCGACGGTCAACAGCACGGGCGGTCTCGGATGAGCCCACTGACCGGCCTCTACCCGGGCCTCGTGACGAACCTCGTCGACCCGGACCGACTCGGCCGCATCGAGGTGACGTTGCCGGGGCTGGGCCATGCGGGCGACGACGTCCGGATGTGGGCCACGCTGCTCACCCCGTACGCCGATGACAACCAGGGCATCGAGGTGCTGCCGGAGGTCGGGACGCAGGTCGTGATCGGCTTCGAGGGCGGCACCAGCCACCGCGCGTACATCGTCGGGTCGTGCTGGAACGGCAAGGAGTCGATGCCGGTCGATGCGACGAAGACGAACAACCGACGGGTGTGGCGCTCGCGCGCGGGCAGCGTGCTCGAGTTCGACGACACGCCAGGCGCTGCCAAACTCACCCTGAAGACGGCTTCCGGGCACACCTTGGTGCTGGACGACGGCACCATGCAGGTCGCGCTACAGCACGCGTCGGGGTTCGGCGTCACCCTGGACGCGGGCGGTTCGGTCAACGTCACGGCCAACGCTAGCGTGACGGTCACGGCAGCGGCGGTGACCGTCAATGCCCCGACGGCGACCTTCTCCGGGCTGATCAGCTGCCAGGGCATCACCACGCCGTCCGTCGTCTCCGCGTCCTACACGCCCGGTGCCGGGAACGTCTGGTGACCGCCGTCTCCGCCGTCCGCCCGGCGCCGGTCGCCCCGGTCGAGGACTGGGTGCTGACCGCACCCTGGTGGCACTGGCCCCGGCAGGCACCGACCCCACCGGACCACACCCGGCCGGGGCTGCAGAAGTACGCCCACCCCGACTTCGTCGTCGACTTCCTCGCCGACCCGCAGCGGCGGCTGGTCCTCGACCCGGTGGCCGACCGCACCACGGCTCCGCTGTTCGACCCGGTGACCCGGACGTCGGTACCCGCGTCCGACGCCGTGCTGACCAAGCTGTACCTGCCGCTGCACCACCGCAGCTACCTCGTTGCCGTCGAGCTGCACTGCGACCGGCCCGGCCTTCCCAACGCCGACCGTACGGCGGTCTGCGAGACGGGTCTGGTCGTTCGGCGGCGTCGCGCCGACGTCCCCCCGGAGCACGTCGTCGAGGCCAGAAGGTTGCAGCGGGCGCTGGCGCGGGCCTACGGCCGGGTCGCCATCCTCGACCGCCGTCTCGCAGCGGCCGCGGGCAGGGGCAGGGTCGGACTCTCGAGGGCCACGGTGCTCTCGGAGCAGCGGGCCATGGCCTTCGACCAGCTGGTCCAGGCGCGTGCGGCAGTCGGCGCGTGGGCAGAGGCCAGTGGCGTCCAGCGTCGGCTGGAGGGGTGGGTGCCGCTGGGAGTCGACGCCATCGGACAGGTCGTGCCGCTGCCGGAGCGGCCAGGTCCCGACCTGCGGCCGGTGCCGGGACTGGGCCGCTGGGTGCCGGTCGACGAGGTGGGCGGAACCCTGGTCGAGGCGACGTTCCCGATGTATCCGTTGATCCCCGACCCTCGTCTGCCCCACCACGACGCGACCGGTCGGACGATCTGGTTCGGCAGCATCCCGACGATGTCGACGGACCTCGAGCACCTGGACGATGCGGCCGTCGCAGCCGGCCAGGTCGACCGGTCGCCGCGGTTCGACGACTTCACCACGTACGAGATCCGCTGCGTCGTGCGCCGGCACGACCCCAGCTGCCCCCGGCGGCCGGGGACCAGGGACTGTCACGGTCACCTGACCTGGAGCGCGCCGACGGACCCCTACCGACTGGCAGCTCCGATGGACGCCCGTGGTACCGCGAACCGGCCGGTCACGGTCCGGATGCCCACCCGGCAGGAGCTGGCTGACGCCGCTGCCATGGGAACGGGGTTCGGTGGTGTGCGGCTGCAGGGCTCCGACTACCCGCTGGACGGCGGCCCAGGCTTTCAGATCTGCTCGTTCGCGATCCCGCTGATCACCATCGTGGCGACGTTCGTGCTGCGACTGTTCCTGCCCATCGTGGTGTTCCTGTTCGGGCTGTGGCTGCTGCTGGCGCTGAAGTTCTGCATCCCGCCGTCGATCACGGTCGGTGCCGACCTCGACGCCGCCCTGCAGGCCAAGGCACCGAGCCCCGACTTCGAGGCGACCTTCGGCGTGCAGGTCGACGCCGGTCTGTCGGCAGCTGGTGCCCTCATGGACGGGCAGTCGGGCAGCTCCGGGCTGTCGTCCCACGTCAATCTCACCTCGGCGCTGACCAGCCAGCCGATCGAGGACAAGTTCGCTGTGCTCAAGGCCCTGACTGCCAAGAGCCTGAAGACGCCGACGGATGACCTCGTGTACGAAGCCCGCGTCGACCGGGTGGCGGTGCTGGGTCCATGACCGACCTGCTCGCCGCGCGCCTCGGCACCGGCTGGAAGTTCCCGCCAGAGCCCTCGACCTCCGGCACCATGGACTTCCTCTCGGGCGCGCTGCTGGTCCGGCAGTCGATCCGGCTGATCCTCGCGACGGAGCCGGGAGAGCGCATCATGCGCCCCGACTTCGGCTGTGGGCTCCGCCGGTTCCTCATGGCGCCGAACACGCCGGGTACCAGGGCGTCCATCGCTCGTGCTGTCGCAGCATCGCTTCTGCAATGGGAGCCGCGCATCGTCGTGCTGGGCATCGACGTCAGCCCCGTCGACGACGATCCCGCCGCCGCGTGGGTGACGATCGCGTACACCCATGTCCGCGACGGCAGCACGGCGAGCGTCGCGGTGAGTGTCCCGGTCGGGACGGCGGTGCGCTGATGCCGATCCCGCCGCCCGTCCTTGACGACCGCAGCTACGACGACCTCGCCACCGAGCTGCGCCAGCGCATCGCCGTCTACACGCCGGAGTGGACGGACGTCTCCGCGAGCGACCCCGGCGTCACGCTGCTCGAGCTGGTCGCGTTCCTGGGCGAGAACCTGCTCTACCGATTCAACCAGATCCCGGACGCCACCCGGGCGTGGCTGCTGCGCCTTCTGCAGGTGCCGCTGCACCCATCGCAGCCGGCGACCGGCATCGTCGCCGCCACGGTGCCCGCCCTGGTCAGCGGAGACCTGCCGGAGTCCAGCGTCCTGACCGCGGGTGCCGTGCGGTTCGAGACCCGGCAGGACCTCACCGTGCTGCCGCTGGCCGCGGTGGCCATGGCCAAGGTGTCGGGCGCGGCCCCCACCGACCCCGACCTGGTGGCTGCTGCCCAGGCGGCTCTCGACGCCCGCGAGTGGGGCTCGCCGGACGACTCGGTGCCCTCCTACTACGTACCGACCGCGCTGGCGGCCGATCCGACGGCGCCCGGCGCGCTGCCGCTGGACCTGCCCAGTGCCGTCGACGGGACGCTCTGGGTGGCGCTGCTCGGACCCGTCGGCACCGACCCGGACGACCTGCTCGTCGCGAGCGGGCCGCTGGACGGAGCTGTCCTGAGCCTCGGCGTCTCCATCGACGACGTGCTGCCGTCCATGTTCGAGATCGACCCCTGCGACGGGCTCACCACCGCCTCGTCCACGGCAGCCTCGGCCACGGTGCAGATCGAGTGGCAGATCTCCACCCTCGACGAGGCCGCCGACGGCGAGCCGGTCTACCGCACGCTGCCCCTCCTCGCCGACACGACCGGCGGGTTGCGGCGCGGCGGCGTCGTCCGGCTTCAGCTGCCCACCCAGCCTGGGCTCGTGGTCGGCGTGCCGCTGCCCGAGGCCGACCGGGTGGGCGTCGGCTCGTTCCCGCCGCAGATCGACGACCCCCGTCCGGTCGTCGCGTGGCTGCGCGCCTACCCGGTGATGGGAGGCCCCGAGATCCCCGCCCTGCAGTGGGTCGGGGTCAACGCCGTCGAGGTCGTGCAGGCGGTGACGGCGGCCCCGGAGTTCCTCGGAACGGGCACCGGTGCACCCCACCAGGTGTTCACGTTCGCACACAACCCTGTGCAGGCGCAGACCCTGCCGGTCGTGTTGCAGGTGCAGGAGCAGGGCACTTGGCAGACCTGGAGCCCGGTCGACTCTTTCGTCCCGGCCGGCCCCGAGGACCGGGTCTGGGTGCTCGACGCCGAGGCAGGGACGGCCACCTTCGGCACGACGCTCACCGGCCGGGCGCCTCAGGTCGGTGAGCGGGTCCGCGCCCTGACCTACCGTTACGGCGGAGGCGTCGCGGGCAACCTCCCGGCCAAGCAGACCTGGAAGGTCGAGCGGGCCGGCCCGCTGTCCGGCCCTCCGGTCCCCGGCCCCACCGTGGCGCCGACCAACCCGCTTGCCACCGCCGGCGGCGCCGCTGCCGAGACGTTGAACGACGGCCTGCAGCGGATCCCTGGCGAGTTCCGGCGGCACGACCGGGCGGTGACCTCGTCTGACTTCGCCGAGCTCGCCCTCGACACGCCCGGCAGCGAGGTCGGCCGGGCCGACTGCCTGCCGCTGTTCTACCCGCCGACGCAGGACACGAAGGCGGCCGGGGTGGTGACGGTGGTCGTCTGGCCGAGGGTCGACCTCGTACACCCCGACGCGCCCTCCCCCGCCCGTGGCCTGCTGCAACGGGTCTGTGCCTACCTCGATGCGCGCCGCCTCGTGACCACCGAGCTCTACGTGGTCCCGCCCTCGTACCACGCCGTCGCCGTGTCGGTGGCCGTCGTCGTCAAGCCGGGCTACTCGGCCGACGCGGTGCGGCGTTGGATCGAACTGGTGCTGCGGCAGTACCTCGCGCCGCTGCCGCCGTACGGACCGGAGGGCGCCGGCTGGCCGTTGGGGCGTCGGGTGTTCGGCCCCGAGCTGCAGGCGGCGGCCCTGCAGGTCGACGGCGTCGACTACCTCGCAGCCCTGGACGTGGCCGAGCTGTCTGCCGACGGGACCGCCTGGGTGCCGACCGACGCGGTGGTGCTCCGGCCTTGGGAGGTTGTGTCGCTGGGCGCGATCAGCGTCGTCGTCGGTACCACGCCGGCGCCACTGGGTCAGCCGCCGGCGCCGCCATCGACGACCGGCACCGTGCTCCCGATCCCGACCCGCGAAGAGCGCTGCTGACCATGGCGACCAAGCGGATGCAGGCCCTCACCACCGTGTCGCAATGGCTGGCGTGCGCACACGTCGGCACATCACTGCTGCCGGCCGACGACGACCCGAACGGGGTAGGAATTGTCGCACTGGCCACGGCCGACCCTGTCGACCCGCCCACGGGTCCGTCGCCGGTCGACCCGGGCCCGGCGGGTCTGGTGGTCACCGCCGACTGCCGGGTCTACCACGCGTGGCCGGAGCAGGGCAGGATCGTACGTGTCGTGTGGCACAGCACCACCGGAACCAGCGACGCCTCGGGCGAGGACGTGCTCGCGGACCCGTCGCCTGCCGGCGTCGGCGACTTCACTCCCGTCGGTGCCCCCGCCGATGACGTGCGAAGGGCTGCCGCACTGGCCCTGGCTGGGTACGAGAGTGCTGACGTCACAAGACTTTTCGCACTGTACGGCGGTGGTGCGATCGTCGCTCTCGACCTGGGTACCCGGCGGGTGGTTCGTCAGGTGACGCTGGTGGTGCCCCTGCCGCCGGCAGCGGCCTGGACGGTAGGGCAGCCGGCCGTGCCCCTGGTGGCGGCCGACCTCGCGACCAGCCCGACGGGGCTGCTCGTGGCCTGCGCCAGCAGGGCCCACCCGCTGTGGCGGGTGACCTGGCACGGGGACCCCGTCGAGCTCGACGTCCCGCTCAGGTCGTTGGTGGGGCTACCCGCCGGGGCGGTGCCGACCCGCGTTGCCGCCGACGCCCAGGGCCGCATCTGGCTGCTCTGGCGGGCCCCCGGCGCCGACCCATGGGCCACGCCGGTCGCGGACGAACGGACGACGGTCCCGTACGGGCCTCTGCCTGGTGCGACGGACATCGAGCTCGACGGCGAGGGTGCGCTGATCGTGGCCGCGGGGCCTGGACAGGACCTGCGGGTGGTCCGGTTCGCCGCCGGTGCGGCCTCGGCGGACCGGCCGCTGCGGGCGAGGCGAAGCGACGGCCGTGGACTCGCCCGTACGCCTGACGGGCGGATCGCGTTCTGGACGGCGGCCGGACTGCGCAGCGCGTTCGGTGACCAGGTCCGCTACGTCAGCGACGGCAGGGTCTACACGACTGCCCTGGACAGCGGGGTGTTCCACCAGCAGTGGGGACGGCTGTTCATCGACGCGTGCGTGCCACCCGGCACGTCGATCTCGGTGGCCATGCTCACGTCGGACGACTTGCCGGGCGATGACCTCGACCCGATCGGGCCGCTGCTCGGCGAGCCGGTCACCATCGCGCGCAGCGCCCCGTCGAACGTGGTGGCGCCGCCGGCACCCGACCCGGCGACGCTCCCGCTGCCCGCGGCGGGGGCAGAGCTGTTGCTGGCGGACGCGCTTCCGCTGTTCCGGCGGGGGTCAGCCGAGCAGCCATGGGTACGCCGCTCCGACGGTGACCCGTTCCTCACGTACGAAGCGCCGGTCAACGCTCAGCCGGGGCGCTACCTCTGGCTCCGCATCTCGCTGAGCGGCACGGCACAACGCACGCCGAGGGTCCGCGCCATCCGGGTCGAGACGAGCGGGCCGCGGCTGGTCCAGCGGCTGCCACAGATCTTCTCCGAGGACGCGACCGGGGCGGCCTTCCTCGACCGTTACCTGCAGCTGCTCGACGGCACGATGCTCGACCTGGCGGCCGAGTCCGATGCCCGCGAGGTGCTGTTCGGGCCTGAGTCGGCGGCCCCCGAGATGCTGCCCTGGATTGCCTCACTGGTCGGGCTGATGCTCGACCGGCGTTGGCCCGAGCCGGTGCGTCGCACGATGATCTCGGAGGCCGTGTCCCTGTTCCGAAGGCGCGGCACTCTCGCTGCACTGCAACGGATGTGCGCGATCGTGTTGGGTGTCCCGCCGATGCTGGTGGAGCGGTTCCGGTTCCGTGGGCTCACCGGGGCGGTCGGCACCGCGCTCATCCGTACCGGATCGACGTTCGGCGAGTACGCGCACCGGTTCTCGGTCATCGTGCCCGGAGCGCCCTCGTCGGAGCAGCTCGACATGCTGCACGACCTCATTACCGAGCACCGCCCTGCCCATACCCTCTTCGAGATCTGCAGCGCCTCGATGGGGTCGCGGCTGGGGCTCGGCATGCACCTCGACCTCACCGCCGTCATCGGCAGAGGCAGCGGGTTCGAGCAGTTCGGCGTCGGCGGGGTGCTCGGCCGCGGCGGCATCATCGGCCGGCCGGACGGCGCCCTGCGGGTCGGCTCCGGCGGCCTCGGGCGGGACGCGAGGGTCGAGCCGTGAAGGTCACCATTGAGCGGTTCCGCGTGCAATGGGACCTGGCTGACCGGGCCGATGCCACTCTCGCCGAGGCGGTGCTGGGGCGGCTCGTCGACGACGTGCTCGAGGACGCGCTGACCGATGCTCTGGACCAGGTCGCCGGCGCCGACCTCGTTGCCGTCCGCACGGTGGCCGTTCCGCCGCTGTCGGTACGCCGTCCTGCCGATGCCGCGACCTGGGGTCAGCAGGTGGCCGCAGCCACGGTGAGCGCAGTCGCCGCCGGCGGGGAGGGCGTGGTCCGCTACCGCTCGGTACGGGCAGCAACGGCAGACATCGTGGTAAGGGTCGCCCGCGGCGACCTCGGCCGGGAGTGGGCGTGGCGTCAGTTGGGACTGTGGCGGTCGGCGACGCCCGCCTCGGCGGTGACTGCGCTGCTGACGGCCGATCCATCAGGGGCCGTGCCGGTCCTCGATGCTGCCGGTAGATGGCTGCCAGAAGTGCTGGCACTCCTGGGTTCTGCTGCGCTGCTACGGGTCGCGGGGGAGGCGTGGGCCCTGCTCGGGACGCGTCTGCCGGCGCCATCGGCCTTCGCCTCATGTCTGATGCTGCCAGCACCTGCTGACCACGCCGTCAAGCAGCCGGGCGCCCTGTTGGCCGCCCGAGGCGGCCCGTTGGGCAGCTGGCTGCTCGCGAAGTTGGCGCCGGTCGGTGCTCCTTCTGCACCGTACGGGGCTGCCGCATCCATGCTCGGTGAGCCGTCGGCATATGAGCAGACCCTCGCCGTGGCAGCACTTCTGGTCGCCTACGCTGCCCCTGAGGCAGTGGTGGCGGGTCGTGGCCACGACCTCGTGACGACGTTGCTGATGCCGCTCCCCGTTCTCGGCTCCCCGGACGAACCGGGCGGTGCAGTTCTTGGTGCGCCGAACCTTGATCTGCCTCAGTTAGCCGTCCCCATCGAGCCGCGTCCGGCGTCGCCCGCCGGGGTCACCAGGTGGGGCGGGCTGCCGTTCTGCCTGCACCTCCTGCGGCCCCTGCTCGACCCGACCCTGCACGACCCGACCCTGCCTGCCCGGCCGAGTCCCGACGGGCTCGCGTTGGGCGCCGGGCTGGTTGCCGCCGTCGATCGGGAGGGGTGGCCCGCGGTACTGCACCAGGTGGGGGTGCGGCTGCTTTCCCTGGCCGGAGTAGCGCCCGTCGATCCCGCCGATCCGGCTCTGCTCGCATGGTGCGGACGTGGCCCGAGTGCCTCCGTACCAGAGGGTCTCGACGACGAGGGCGGCCTCCACGGCGAACTCGACGTACTGGCCAGGGGGCTGGTCGTCGCGCTGCGGTCACGGCTCGGCGGCCGGCCGATCGCCGCTCTGACCGACGACCTGCTGCTGAACGCGGTGGTGCGCAGGACCGGCCGGGTGGCCGCCGACCCGGGCTGGATCGAGGTCGTGCTCGCCCTCGACGAGGTGTCTGTCGACCTGCGCGCGGCCGGTCTCGACCTCGACCCAGGGTGGCTGCCAGCGCTCGGCTCCGTCATGAGGTTCCGCTATGAATGAGCGCATCGCGCTGCTGCCGCCGCCGCAAGGCTCAACCGACGCCCCGCGCGACGCCGCCGATCGGCTGCAGCGCGGCGCAGCCGATCGACTGCAGCGCGGCGCAGCCGAGCTCGCCGGCAGGGTGGGACAGGCACTCGGCCCTGCGCATCCGGCGTCCTCATTCCTGGCCGCTCTCGCCGAGGTCAGCCAACGCCCGGCCGGCGACGGGCGCTCGCACCCGGTCGACCGCTACGCGGCGGCCCTCGGTCTCGCCCGGCACGACATCGATCTGCTGCTGCTCGCCGGACTCGCCGAGGCGCACGAGGGGCTGGCTGCGCTGCTGCGCGACCTGCACCCGCGCGCTCTGCCCGCGGCGACGACCGGCCTTTTCGGCGTGCTGGCTGAGTGCGGTCTCGTTCCCGGCCTCCCCGCCGGCCCTGTTGGCAGAACCGCTGCCAGAGCGGCCATCTGTGACTCGCCCCTGCTGGCGACGGGCGCTGTACGGCTCGGCGCAGGACCGTTCTGGGAGCGCAGTCTCGACCTCGCTGAGTGCCTGTGGTCTGCCCTGCTCGGCGAACCGACGTGGCCGCCCGAGGTCGCCGAGATTGCTGTCCCGACCGGCCTTGTGTCGTCAGGCCTCCGGGCCGAGGACCCGGCGGTCGGCGCCGTGCTCCGTGCCGTCACCGGGTCCGCCCCGGTCACCGTCCAGGTGCGGGGTGACGACCCGCCGGGAAACGCTGTACGCCTGTCCCGCCTGCTCGCGGGGGCCGGCGCGCGTCCTGTCGTCCTCGCCGTCCCGACCCTGGACGCCGCCGTGGTGGGCAGCGTCTGGGCAGTCGCCTGTGCGCGTGGCCTGGTGCCCATCCTCGTTCCGGGTGAGCTGGACGACACAGGTTGGCCGTCGCTGCCGGGGCCGGTGCTACTCGCCCGACAGGCAGACGTCGAGCGTCCCCGTGTCGCCACTGCCGTCCTGACCCTGGACGTGGCGCCGCTCGGTCCGTCGGGATGGCGCACGCTCTGGTCAGGACTGCTGGCCGACGTCGCTGGAGTTGAGCAGGTCGTACCGGTGTCGGTGGGTGTCGTAGCCGCAGCCACGCTGGCCCGCGATGTCAATACAGCAGCGGTGCTCACCGGGCGACGGGTCGTGCTGGATGAGTTACGTGCCGCCGTCGGTCGTGCGCGCGGTGCGGCGCGCGGCCAGGGCGGCACCCGCGTGCGTCCGACGGCCCGGTGGTCAGACCTGGTGCTGCCCGAGCCGAGGATCAACCAGCTTCAAGAGGCGGTCTCGCGCGTCCGGCAAGCCGACACCGTTCTCAACAAATGGGGTTTCCTGTCCGGGCGCCCTGGCCGGCACGGGGTGCGGCTGCTGTTCTGCGGACCGCCCGGCACCGGCAAAACGCTCGCAGCAGAGGTCCTCGCGGCCGAGATCGGCAGGGACCTGCTGGTGGTCGACCTGTCCCGCACGGTGTCGAAGTGGATCGGCGAGACGGAGAAGAACCTCGCCGCTGCGTTCGACGCGGCCGAGCGGGGCGAGTACCTCCTGCTCTTCGACGAGGCCGACGCGCTGTTCGCCAAGCGCACCGAGGTCGGCGACGCGAGGGACCGGTACGCGAACCTCGAGACCGCCTACCTGCTTTCCCGGCTCTCCTGGTTCGATGGCGTTGCGGTCCTCGCCACCAACCTCCGGCAGAACCTCGACGTTGCGTTCGGCCGCCGCCTCGAGTACGTGATCCCGTTCGACCTCCCCGACCCAGGAGAGCGGGCCCGGCTGTGGCGGGCCCACCTCCCGCGGGCTGCGCCGCTGGCACCCGATGTCGACCTCGTCCCGCTCGCCGACTTCTACCCGATCACCGGCTCGCTCATCCGCAACGCGGCCGTCGGCGCCGCCTACCTGGCCGCCGGTGACGGGGCGGCCATCGCTACCAGCCACCTGGTGTGTGCTGTCCAGCGGGAGTACGTCAAGGCCGGGCTCGCCTTTCCCGGACCACCACCGCCCAACCTGTCAACCTCACCGGTCGGAGACCTCTCATGTCCGTGACCACGCCCCTGACGACCCTGGCCGTCGACGAGATGAACGCAGCATCGGCCGAGCAGACCTCCTTGCAGAGCCAGCTGGGCGCGCAGGACGTGGCGGTGTCGGCCAAGCTCGCGACGCTCGCCATGGCCACCGCCACCCTGGCCTCGGACAATCTGCTCGAGCTGGGGCTGCGGCAGCAGCTGGCGCAGGTGGTGCTGCCCTCGGACGCCGACACCGTCGTCACGGCGCTCGAGGCCGTCCTGATCACCGAGCAGGCCGACAGGGCAGCCGTCGCCGCTGCGACCGACGACCTCGCCGCAGCGCAGCGTCGCCGAGCCCGGATCGCGGGTGACCTTGCAGCTGCGACCTCGGCGGTGGGGGTGACGACGCAGGCCGCTGTCCTGGAGGCGGCCAGCGACCTGCTCGTCGACGCCGCGTTCGCCCAGGTCGGTTCACCGGAGATGGTGGCACTGGTCGCGGCCGCCGGTACCGCCACGGCCGAGGTCCCGTACACGATGGCCCTTGCCTGGATCAAGGCCGTCGTCGACGTCAGCGCCGGCGACCACACGCTGTCGGACCTGCTGGCCAGGCGCAATGCCGAAGCCCATCTGCGCGACGCCGACAAGACGGCGGCCGTGGCTCGGGCGGTCGCCCAGCTCGCGACGTTCGCCACCTCGGAAGCTGCTGGTGCTACGGCACTCTCAGCTGCGGAGGCCGCTTACTCCACTGCGGTGGCCGGGCTGTCGGACATCGCCGGCAACCTCATGAACCGGTACGGGGCGGCGCTGGTGACTCTGACCGCGATCGCGGCCCCCGAGCCCCCGGCGCGACCACCGACCGACGCCGAGCGGGGTGCGATCGTCACGGCGGCACCGGACGCCGCCGTCGCCTCGGCGAAGGAGATCGCGGTGTACGACGCGGCCGTCGCGCTGAGGGTGTCCCAGACCGCATTGGACGTGCTTGCACTGGCCGCGATGGCCACCGATCCCGACTTCGACGTGATGACCTCCACCGATGCCGCTGTGGTCGCCGCCCGCACCGACCGTGACACGAAAGCGACGGCTCAGGGCACGGCAGAGGCCGACCTCGTGGCGAGCCGTTCGGCGCTGGACATGTGGGAGGCAGCCATACCGCCTGCGGTCAAGGCCCAGATCATGGCCTTCTTCGATGCGGGCACGGTCATCACACAGGTAGCCGCCCTCGACCTGACCGCCGTCCGGACGGCCGTCACCGACGCCGCCCTGGCTCTGGCCACGGCGCGACAGACAGCTGCGACGAAGACCCAGGTCGGGGACCGGCTCGAAGCCGAGGTGGCGGACCGGACCGCCGAGGCGACCGCGTGGGCTACTGTCTCCGACGCCCGCAGGGCCGCGCTGGTCAACGGGGAAGGCAGCACGTCATGGTCGTGACCACCGCGTCGTCCGGTGCGCCTATCCCGGCCACCGACCCGTTCACCACTGTCGCCGCGCACTTCGGCATGCTGCTCGGCGTCAGCGACCTCGAGGCGGTCATCGGCCACGCCTGGGCCAAGATGCGGCTGCACAACGCCTGGTTGCACGGGCAGGGCGTCGTCTGGGGCGGCGGCGTGTCCGTCGACGCCGACAGTCGCGAGGTGAGGGTCGAGCCGTTTCTCGCCCTCGACGGCCTCGGCCACGAGCTCACCATTGCCACGACCTCTTGCGTCGACCTTTCTGCCTGGTACGCGGCCAATAGTGCGTCGGTGACCAACCGAGGCACGGACGGGGTCGTCAAGTTCGACGCAGTGGTGGTGGCCCACTTCCGGGCCTGCCTGGACAAGCCCGTGCCGACGCTGATTTCTCCGTGCGACGGCTCTTCGGCCGGGACGGAGTACTCACGGCTGCACGAGACGGCCGAGCTGTTCCTACTGCCGGCCGACTCGCCGGACGTGCCTGCCCGGGTGGACCACTACCCGCGGCTCCGACTCCTGCGCGGCCTGCCGTCGACGGTCGCCGACCCGGAGCGCACCGGCCTGCTCACCCAGGCCGCAGCCGTGTCGACCGCCGCTGACCCGGGACAGGCGTGGCTCACGCTGCTCCGGAACGCAGCCGCTGCGGACGTGGTCGAGCGTCACCCGTCGACCGGACCCGGTGACGACCCGCTGTACGACGCGAGCGAGCCGGCGTACGTGGTGCTCGCTTCGGTGACCGGGCTGACGTTGTCGGCATCGACGCCCCGCGTCGCCGGGGTCGAAACCATCGAGTCGGGCGCCAGAATCTCCCAGGTGGACACAGCCACGCTGGTCGACCTCGCCGCCGCGCCTGGCACACCGGGAGGTGCTGCGGCTGATGCCGGCGGACCGCGCGTGGTGGCAGGGAGTCTCGCCAGGGCAGGTGACACCGTGACGTTCGAGCTCACCGCGCCGGTCGTCGTACCCACGCTCGTTTCGGCCACGTCCATCTACCTCTTCGACCCTGCGGCCGGCTGGTCTGACGCAGGCGCTGGTGCACCGACCCTCGCAGGCACGACGGTGACGGCGCCGCTGACGGCTGGGCTCGACCCGGTTGCGGTGCTACGCGTCGTGGTGGCGGGCAGCGGACCTGTACCCGCCGTCGGACCGCCCGGTGCTGACGGCCGCCCCGTCCCCCTCGCCGGGGTAACCGGCGGGCCGCCCGGCACCGCCGACGTCGGAGTCGACGCCGTACTCACGATCGGAGGAGCGGTATGAGCCCCCACCTGGCCGGTGCCCCGTCAGGATTCACGCTGACCGGTCCCGTCGTCCTCGGCCAGTCCACCGAGAACGGCGTGCCCGTCGTGCCGAGCCCGGATCCGTTGACCCGGCTGAACTTCTTCGATGGCCGCCTGCTGGGGGCCGCGGACCTCACGGTCGAGCAGAATGCCGACCGGACGCTGTCGATGCTGCTGGCGCAGGCCGGCGGTGTCGGTGTCGCCTGGGGACTCGACGTCGACCGGGCCGGGGAGACGCTCAGCGTCTCGGCTGGGCTCGCCTTCGACCCGACAGGGCGTCCGCTGCTCCTGCCGGCCGCCGTCCCCATCAGCGTCTCGGACCTGCTCGGTTCGCCGGTGGCCCCTGTCCGGCTGGGGATGGCGGGTGACTCGGTCTTCGGTCCGTGCGTGCTCGGACAGCCGGTCGAGGTCACTGTGGACCCGATCTCCTCCGCAGACGTGTACCTGCTCACGATCGGCTGGATCGAGGGGTACTGCGGCACAATGGACGTGTACGGATCTGCATGCGACGTAGCCTGCGTCGGCAGCACCGACCGGCCGTACCGCGTGGACGGCGTGCTGTTCCGGCTGCGCTCCCTGACGCTCGAATCACCGCTGCCCACCTCGGCCTCGGTGCTGCTGACCGCTGGCCACCTGCGCTCGCGGCTTGCTGCTGCATATTTCGCCGACGAGCGGGCGCGGGCCGGCGTCGCGCTTTCGGCCGCCAGCCTCGCCTCAGCGGCCTGGTGCCACGGAGACAGCGCACCCAGCGGGTCGGAGGTGCCGCTGGCCATGCTGGTGCGCTTCGGCGGTACGACCGTCTGGCTCGACGAGTGGGTCGCCCGCAGGGAGCGGCTCGAGCCGCCGGCGAGGGTGGGCTTCGACGGCCGGATGGCCATGCGGTCGCGGTCGGCGTGGGATGCACAGTTGGGGCAGTTCCAGTGCCAGCTCGCCGATCGGCTCGGAGCTGGCGGTCTGCCGTCCGGAACGCGGCGCCTGGTGGACGCCGGGATTGTCGAGCTGCCCTCTTGCGGCTACCTGCCGATCGACCAGAGCCTGGACGTGGTTGCGCAGGTGACCGCGATGATGGGTGACGGAATCGACCTGCGGTTCGTGCCAGAGCCGGTCGACGCGATCGCGCACCTGCTCGAGGAGGTTCAGCACCGCGACCGGGTCAGCCTGCTGGTCGGCCTGGACGACCCCACCGCCAAGCCGCCGGTCGACATCCTCGTGCCAGGCGGCGTTTCTGGTCTCCCGCAGGCGACTGGTATGGGCTTCCGGCTGACCGTCAGCTTGGGGGGAGTCCGCGACGCCGCCCCGCTGGTGTTCGAGGGCTCCGCCCGGTTGGCACCGAGGGGTATGGGCTTCACCCTCACCGGCGCCGGCACCGCCGGCGCGTCCTCCCAGTCCGGCGCGAAGCAGTTCGTCGCGAGCATCGGACAGGCACGTGGCGGCGGCGGCGTCACGCTCGAGCGGACGGCAGGGTCCGCTACACCGGTGTCACTCCAGGGTTTGCGCCGAGTTGCCGCAGCAGCAGGCGTCTTTGCCGCGCAGAAGCGAGCCGGGACGACGGGCCTGGCCGCCCCGAAGTCGTCGTACCGACGGGACGACGCCAAGCCGATCGCTGCTCGGGTGAGCCTGACGGTCGACCAGGACCTGTGGTTGCTCGGCCCTGGTGACACCGCATTCGTTCAGGTGACCGCTGATGCCTACACGCCGGCCGGCGCGACGGACTCGTCGTCGCTCGAGCTCATCGGCCAGCTCACCCTCGACAGCGGGTCGCCGACTGGCACGGCGACAACGAGGGCGATGCGGCTGGACGGCCAGCTCTCGGTACGCGGCGGCGGCGGCGCGGCCGATCTCAGCACCGTGTCGTGGCCCGCCACGGTGAGCCGGAATGCCTCAGGCGCAGGCACCGTGTTCCTGGTGAGCACGCCGGACGGGCTGGTGCGGTCGCTGCAGCTCGGTGGCACGCCGCTGACGATCCAGGGCGACATGGGGAGTGCGGACACGTTCCTGATGGTTGAGGATCCATTGGCGCTCAACCCGGATTCGATGGCGCGCCAGACCGCCGACCTGTCGCTCCAGTTGCTCCGCGCGGCGCGACCTTACGACGGGCAGTTCTACGAACGGACCCGGCTGCAGGCCTTTGGTAGGACGGTGGATGCGGGCGCGATCACGGCCGACCGCGATTGGGTGGCATTCCGCCGCCGCCCGTCGTTACCGCCCGTGGTGCAAGCTCCGCCCCGTACCGCGCAGATCTGGGTCAGCAGCTCCGAGAGCCCGTCGGCGGCGTCCTCGGTGCAGAAGATCCTTCTCGCCGGCAGTGGCGACAAGGTCCCGTGGACGAGGGTGACCACGGTGTCGTTCGACGCGACGACCGGTGCGCTGACCACCAACCACGACGATCTCCAGGCCGCCTATACGGGTACGGGTGCGGCGGTCACCCTGCAGTACGTCGACTATGGGCCTACCTCAATGCCGTCGGCGCAGGCACGGGTCGCTGCAGTGCTCACGGCCCTCGCGCCTGCGGCTACGTTCACCAACGGCCGGGCCATCGAGGGGGTCCCCGACGTTCCGGCTGATCTGCTCGATGCCGCTACCGACGGCAGCATCTTCCTGATCGCCTCTAACGTCCGCTCGACGAGATCCACTCTGATGCAGGCGATCGCGTTCAACACCGCGCAGGACAACCAGCAGGTCGTTGACGCTGCGAAGCTGCTCACGACGCCGTCCGCTACCCGCGAGATGGCAGTCAACCTCTTGCCGAACCTTGCAACCGACCTCGGAACGATCGACGTCAACGGCCAGGCGGCAGATCAGGCCCAGCAGGCAGCGGTCATGAAAGCAGCCGCTGCCGCCCTGGTTGGTGCGTCGGCCCACCCGGAGCTCCGCGTGCTCTTGGTGGACAAGGCGTGGGCGGCGGCGAACGCAGCACTGTTCAAGCTCGCTGACCAGGTGGCTCAAGCTCTCGCTACAGTCTTCGGCCCGGCCGAGCCTGTTGTCGTCAGCAGCCTCTTCATCGACATGGGGACGGCTCCGACCCCGACGCTGCTCGTCCTGGGCTTCCAGCCGCAACAGCTGGTTTAGGTGGCGGTGCACGATGGCTGAAGTTGCGGAGGCGGAGCGGAAATCTTCTGCCCCCGCAGGTCACAACGTCGTGCCGACGGCCGATCTCGGCGCCACGCGGACTGCGCCGGGTGGTGTTGCGGTCACCCCTGACGACCCGGCGAGCCGCACGGCGCTCGGGCAGCTGGCGGTCCAGGCCAAGACCCAGGTGGGTGCGGCGTCCGACCCGTTTGAGCACGAGGCGGACCGGGTCGCCGACAAGGTGATGCAGGGGGGCACCGCGGCGGTGAGTCCATCTGGTTCGGCCATTCGTCGGCAGCCGGTCCACGAGCCACCTCCACAACCTCGTCCGAGCGACGCCTCGGCCGGACCGGTCGCCGAGCACGTCGCCGAGCCGGTTACCGACCGGGTGCAGTCCCTGATTGACGCAAGTTCGGGCAGGGGGGACCCGCTGCCTGCGGCCGCGCGTTCGATGTTCGAGTCCAGCCTGGGTCGTGACCTGTCCGGGGTCCGGGTCCACGACGACGCGGCGGCGCATGAGGCGACGGCATCGGTCGGGGCGCTCGCCTTCACCCGCGGCCGCGACATCTACATGAGCCCCGGTAGGTACGACCCCGACGGCCCCGAGGGTCAGCGGCTGCTGGCGCACGAGCTGGCCCACGTCGTGCAGCAGGAGGCGGCGCCCGCAGGGTCACCCCTGCGACGTGCGGCCGACACCGTGCGCAGGGTTCCGGTCAATCCGCGGCCTACGCCTGGGGGCACCTACACCGTGGTACTGGCCGACAAGTCTGATCCAGCCATTGAGGGTCGGGAAGACCTCCGCG
Organism: Mycobacteriales bacterium; assembly: GCA_038229825.1. Lineage (GTDB taxonomy): Bacteria > Actinomycetota > Actinomycetes > Mycobacteriales > Nakamurellaceae > Nakamurella. The sequence goes on along the minus strand of JBBROB010000018.1, from coordinate 17,185 downwards.
TCGGCAACACCATCAACGTAGGCACTGCGACGATGGAGCTGCATACGGTGCCGATCGCGCCGTCGAAAGCGGCGGTCATCCCGCCCGGGCAGATACAGGTGGCCAAGAACGCAGATCGCGAACGCAGCGGCAACGCGCACGAGATCGCCTGGGCCGCAGCAGTTCGGCCGGGATATGAGGCGGGAGTCGACGCTTTCCTTGGTCGACTCGGCGCGCGCGCCCGGATCGGGAACGCCTACTACCTGCGGTTCGGCCCGGGGCTTGGTCGCGGCCAACCCCTGTCTGGGTTGCGACCGGTGGTGGGCAGCCGCGACGACATCATGACCGCGCTCTGGCGTCCGTTCTGGACTCGTGCCGGCAACTTCGAGCGTTTCCAGATCGATCACATCAAGGATTACGCACTGCGCGGCGAGAACGAGGCCAGCAATCTGCGACTTCTGGACGCAGATTCCAATCAGGCGCTCGGCCCCTTGGTCCGCAATCCGATCCGGCGAGCAATGGCGGCGATGGTGACCATTGCCCGGGCCCGCCTGTCGGGTCGTGTGCCGACCTTTGCGCAGGTCGATGCCAACTGGGACAGGGTCTGGATCCGCTCGTGGGGCGTCGGTCCAGATGCCCCGCATCGGCAACAGGTGTGGACGACAGCCCAAATGACGGCGGCTGCATTGACTAAATTCCTTCAGCCAGCCTCTAGGACGGAACGTGAGCGGCTACGTGGCTCGCCCGACATGCTGGTTCTTTACTCCTCCGGGCGGGGCTTTTCCGCGATCGAGATCCCCTACCATCCGGACGCCGCCAGGCGAGTGCCCGTGGCCGGCGCGGGACGTTCGAACCGCTTTGAGATCCAGAGCGTCAGGATGACACACGTCGGTGACGAGGTGGTGCCCAACAGCAAGGTCGGGGAGATCAGCGTCTTCGCACGGTACAAGGGAGAGTGGATAAGGGACAAACAGGTCAAGCTCGACGTGATGGGCATGACCGGCGTGCGCTACGGCGGGGTGGTGACCTCGGCGGCGGCGACTGAGAAGTTCGGCCAGGTGTTCAAGTACGGGAGCCCCTTCGCGTTCGACACTCTCGACCTGGATCTCAACAGGGGGTTCAGCGGCAGAGCTACCCTGCGCCCCTCACTCGAGGTGCTGCGCAACGCCGAGATCGCGATTGTGGTCGAGAACGGCGAGATCGCCATCGAGACCACAATCTCGGCGGCCGAACTGACGCTTCCCGGCCCGATCGTCGTCACGCGTGGAGCAATTCACGCCCGGATCGGGACCTCGTTGTCCCCGAGCGTCGGTGGCGAGTTGGCATTCGAGCTGAGGAACCTGGCCCAGGGCTTCGTGCGGCTTGGCTTCGACGAGACGGACGGTTTCAGTTTCCATGGTGACCTGGCGACGCTGCCCGACAAGCCCTACACCGCCGAGGGGCATGTCCAGTACCAGCGCGGTGCGTGGAGCCTCCAGGGCACGGTGTCTGTGGGTCCAGGCAGGATCACCGGGATCACCCGGGGGCACGCTGCCGTCTCACTGGCGGCCGACCGCCTTTCGGCAGAGGGCGAGTTCACGTCGTCGTTCCGCGGTCTGACGGGGGGACGGCTCTCACTCGTCGAGGATCCGGCGACCGGAACCACAATCGCGGGGTCTCTCACTCTCGGTCCCCTCCCCGGGATCGAGGGCGGTGAGGTGGCCGCCAGCGTGCAGCAGACGCCGGCGGGAGCCTGGAGCCTGTCAGGGTCGGTGACGGCGCGACCGTCGATCCCGGGCGTGACCGGGACCATCACCGGCCGGTACGAGGACGGTGCCTTCCTGGCCGAGGCCGACCTCGGCTACCACCGCGGCATGCTCGACGGTCGGGTGCACCTCGGGGTCACCAATCAGGCGGTCGGGCCGGGTGGCCGTCCCGCAGGCCCCCCCGTACCAGGGCGTCTCGTTGTGTGGGGCGGCGGATCGCTGAGGCTCCAGCTCACCCCGTGGCTCATTGGCACGGCGACGGTGGAGGTGCGCCCCAACGGCACGATCGCCGTCGCCGGTGAGGTGGCCCTGCCCGAGACGTTCACCCTGTTCGACCGGCGTGAGCTGCACCGGCGACTGTTCTCGATCGGCATTGACATCCCCATCGTCGGCATCGCCGTTGCGGGACAGCGGGTGGGGATCTTCGCCACGGTCAGCGGAGGGCTCGACCTGGTCGCCGGCATCGGTCCCGGGCAGTTGCTGGGCACGGGCGTCCGGGTGAGCTACGACCCGGACCGGGAGGATGCCACGACGGTCGAGGGCAACACCCGCCTGGTTGTTCCCGCCGACGCAGGGTTGCGACTGTTCATTCGCGGCGGGGTCGGCGCCGGCATCCCGCTGGTCAGCGCTGAGGCCGGCGTGGAGCTCAGCGGGCAGCTCGGACTGGCCGGCCAGCTCACAGCCCAGGCCCACCTGCTGTGGACCCGGTCGCAAGGCCTCGTCTTCGACGCCGAGGCCGGGCTGACGGTGCAGCCGAAGTTCACCTTCACCGCCGACCTGTTCGCCCTGGTCTCCATCGGGATCGGCTGGCTCTCCAAGGACATCTACGACGAACACTGGAGGCTGGCCTCCTTCGAGTACGGGTCCGACCTGCGGTTCGGTGTGTTCCTTCCCATGCACGCCGAGGCCGGTCGGTTCGACTTCTCGTTCGACCGCATGCGGTTCGAATACCCCAGCATCGACCCGACCGAGATCGCCGGTGGAGTTATCCGGCACATCGTTGGATGACGGGGCGGCAATATGCCGAACCAACGGTCCGTGGTCCGCTACTGATAGCCAGAGCGACAGCATCTGAATCGAGATCTGTCCCGTATGCCCGCGGGCAGCCAGTGGCGCGGGTTTCCTTGCGCTGCCGGGCTCGTCGGTCCCAGCAGTCAGGGTCGACAAGGTTGTCGTGAGATGCGACTGAGACAACTGCACGTAAGGTACGGCAGTGGCGGGACGTGATCGCCGTCGCAGCGGGCAATGTGCGCGCCGCGACAAATACCCGCCGTTTGCACACCGTTGGGCTTCGAGCGGACCAAACCGTGCTGGCCACGGGGTGGAACGTGACGGTCGGTGTGAGGTCCGCGGGTGGCGCGACGTCGTGGCGCTGGGGCTGCGGTGACTGGCATTCCGTGGGGTCCTGGCCGATGACACCGCAGTAGGTGTCGGTAACAACCGCGGGCCAATGTGACGTCCAACAGCGGCCTGATCTTGTCGGTATCACCGCGGGCTCCCGGCACACGGCCGGGCTCTTGTTCGACGGCTCGGTCGCCGCGGCGGGCCGACGCGGCTCAAATCGCGACGTCGGCGATGGGCGAGACATCATCCTGGTTGCTAGCCCGTCAGAAGTGGTGGTGATGCAGCACCGGCAACAAGGCGGGCACACACCATCACCAGCACACGTTCGTCCACCCGTCACCTCGGCCTCCCGTTGTTAGGTGGGTCGAGGGGTTTCTGTGCGGACGGTCATCCGTTCGGACTCTGACATCGCGCACGGTGGTGCGGTCACGCCCCAGCCAGCAGTCGGGCGCGGGGGCAGGGGCAGCGCAGACGACCCAACGGTCATCCCCCGCTGGGCGTTTTCGATCGCGTCTTCGCCGGCCTGCGTGGTATGCCGGGCGGCCGGGTCGGAGGTGCGCCGCCGTTGTCGGGCAGTGGCCGGGCGAGGCCGTCGAGGATCAGGTCGAGCCCGTACTCGAATTCTGCGCCGAAGTCGTAGTCGGGGCGCATGACGTGTTTCATGGTGAACTCGAGCAGGGCCGGGTAGGCCTCGGCGTCGAAGAAGTGCATCATCGATGCGGCCGTGTCGGCGACGCTGTCCGGGCCGTGGATGGGCAGCGCGTTTTCCGAGAGTGCGAACCCGAAGACGTAACTGTCGATCAGGGCGAAGGCATGTGCGGTCAGTTCCAATGAGAAGCCTGCAGCCCGCAGGGTGGCGATAAAGGCGTTGTGGTGGCGCAGCGTTGCGGGGCCGGGATTCAGACGCGATTGCAACAACGGCGTAGCCCAGGGATGGTTTGCCAGCACCCGGCGAGCGGATCCCGCGCGGCGTCGCATCTCGGTCCGCCAATCCCCGCCGGGGACCGGCAGGCTGAACTCGGCGTAGACGAGATCAACTATGCCGTCGATGATCTCGTCCTTGTTGGCGACGTAGTGATACACCGACATCGGTTTCACACCGAGTTGCTGGGCGAGCGTGCGGATGGTCAGGGCGCCGATTCCGCCGGCGTCGGCGACGCTGATCGCCCCGGTCAGTACCCGTTCCAGCCTGAGCGGAACGCGTTGCTTCCCTGTGCTGCTGATTGGTTGCGACATTCGTACCTCCGAAGACTAGCCAACTCGTACTTAGTACTATACCCTCGTACTTAGTACGAGGGCAGCAGAAGCGAGTCACCCGCCAGCAGTGCGGCAGCCGATGATGTGCCCAGTACGAATCCGGCCCTTACTGGGCACGGCTAGAAATCAACCATCCAGACTTTGAAGGGAAGCAATCGTGGGATTCGACAGCAGGCAGACGGCGGGGGCCAACACTGGCCCGGCATCAACGGAACTGATGATGCAGGCGATCGTGCAGGACAGCTACGGCTCAGCCGATGTGCTGCACACGGCGCGGATCGAACGACCCGAGATCGCCGATAACGAGGTGCTGGTGCGGGTGCACGCCGCCGGTCTTGACCGGGGGACGTGGCACCTGATGACGGGCACGCCGTACCTGATGCGCGTCATGGGGTTCGGGTGCCGCGGACCGAAGAACCGGGTGCCCGGCGTCGACGTCGCCGGCACCGTCGTCGTCGTCGGTTCGGCGGTGACCAGGTTTGCCGTCGGCGACGACGTGTTCGGGATGAGCCGGGGTTCGTTCGCCGAGTACGCCGCCGCCAGGGAGGACAGGCTCGCCCACAAGCCGGCGAACACGTCGTTCGAGCAGGCAGCGGTCATCGGGATATCCGGTGGGACCGCGCTGCAGGCCCTGGCAGCCGGAAGGGTGCAAGCGGGACAGCGGGCACTGATCATCGGCGCCTCGGGGGGTGTCGGCAGCTTCGCAGTGCAACTCGCCAAGGCCGCCGGCGCGGAGGTCACCGGAGTGTGCAGCACCCACAAGCTCGGACTGGTCACAGCGCTGGGTGCCGATCATGTCCTGGACTACACCGTGGACGACTTCGCCGACGGTATGAACCACTACGACTTGATCGTCGACATTGCCGGCAACTCCTCGCTGTCCAGAATCCGCCGGGCACTGACCCCCACCGGGACCGCCGTTATCGTCGGCGGCGAAAACAAGGGCAACCTCACCGGGGGCATCGGCCGGCAGCTGCGGGCTCTAATGCTGACCCCGTTCATCGGCCAGCGGTTGACCGGCCTGGCCTCCAAGCAGCGGGCCAGCGACCTGACGATCCTCGCCAGCCACCTCGCCGCCGGCACCGTGACCTCCAGCATCGACCGCACCTACCCGCTCGACCAGGTCAGCACCGCAATGCGACACCTCGAAGCCGGCGCGGTCAAGGGAAAGATCGCCATCAGCATCTGACCCCTCTCGTCCCGCTCCGCGCAGTTGTTGTGCGACAGAACAACTCGCCAATTCCTTACCTGGCCACGTCGGCTCGACGCGGCCAGTCCCGACCATGCCTGAAAGGCACGAGAATGATCGAAGTGGAAAACCTCAGCAAGCGATACGGCACCAAACTCGCGGTCGACGGATTGAATTTCGTGGTCCAACCGGGAATGGTCACCGGATTCCTCGGTCCGAACGGTGCCGGGAAATCCACCACCATGCGGATGATCGCCGGACTCGACCGGCCGACCACCGGACGGGTCATCGTCAACGGCGGCGACTACCGGTCCGCCGCAGCCCCGATGGCCGAACTCGGGGTGCTGCTGGAGGCCAAGGCGGTGCACACCGGCCGATCGGCCCGGAACCACCTCCTCGCGCTGGCCCAGACGAACGGCATCAGCCGGCGCCGGGTGACCGAGGTGATCGACCTCGTCGGTCTGCAGCAGGTTGCCGGCAAACGGGTCGGCGGGTTCTCCCTCGGGATGGGCCAACGCCTCGGGGTCGCCTCCGCGCTGTTGGGCAACCCCCAGACCGTGGTGCTGGACGAACCGGTCAACGGCCTGGACCCCGAAGGGGTGCTGTGGATGCGCACCATGCTCAAAGACCTCGCCGCCGGCGGGCACACCGTGTTCGTGTCCTCCCACCTGATGAGCGAGATGGCCCAGACGGCAACGCGTCTGGTAGTCGTCGGCCGGGGCCGACTGATCGCCGACACCACGGCCGATGAATTCATCGCCCGAGCCTCACACCACACCGTCACCGTCCGCACCCCCGAAACAGCGCGCCTGCGGGAGCTACTCGGCGGTCCGGACATCACCGTCACCGCCCCGCAGCCCGACGTGATGGAAATCGACGGGCTGACCGCCGAACACATCGGCACCATCGCCTGGCAGCACCAGATACCCATCTACGAGCTCACCGTGCAACAAGCCTCACTGGAAGAAGCATTCATGACCCTGACCAGCGACTCCGTCGAATACCGGTCCAGCAACAACGCCAGCACTGCAACCACGACCGTGGCGGTGGCGGCATGACCACGAGCCTGAGATCCGCCACCTCGTCGACAACGATCCCCAGCGAGACCTCGCTGCGGGTCACCCAGGGCCGTGTCGTGCTGTCCGAATGGACCAAATTACGTTCACTTCGCTCCACCGTCTCCGCCCTGCTGACCGCCACCGTGGTGATGATCGGTCTGGGGGCCATGTTCGCGGCCATCACCGCAAACCAGTCGACCGGGTTTCAGCCGGGCACCACCGCTATTTCCACGTCACTGACCGGCACGTTCTTTGCGCAGCTCGCCGTCGGGGTACTCGGGGTGCTGCTGATCACCGGCGAATACAGCACCGGGATGATCCGCTCGTCGCTGACCGTTGTGCCCAGCCGGCTGCCGATGTTGTGGGCCAAGTTGGCGGTGTTCGCCGTCACCGTCTTCGTCACGATGCTCGCCGCCAGTTGCACGTCATTCTTGGTCGGTCAGGCCCTGCTCGGACACCGGCTCGGTGCGTCGCTGTCCGACCCGGGGGCGATACGTTCGGTACTCGGCTCGGCCCTGTATCTGACGGTGGCCGGCCTCACCGCCATCGCCCTGGGAACACTGCTGCGAAACACCGCCGCCGCGATCACCACCTTTGTCGCGGTCTACTTCGTGATCCCACCGCTGACCAACCTGCTGCCCACCTCGCTGACCGACCACGTCGTGCAATACCTGCCGTCCAACGCCGGCGCCGTGATGCTCGACGGCACCTTTGGTCTCGCCCATCCGCTGTCACCGTGGACCGGGTTCGCCGTGATGTGCACCTACGCGGTGGTCCTGATCGGATTCGCCGCCTGGCGGCTCCGCCGCGTCGATGCCTGACCCAAACCGGCCAATCGAGATCGACATAGGATCACGTGATGGCCCCGGAGTCGATTTCGCCCCCCGCCAGACGTCGCCCGCGACCGTGCCTCGCCTGAGTGGGCCGCGGCGCGAACGACCGCACCGTTCCCGGTCGGCCCTCCCCGGTCTCGACCTGCCAACGGGCGTCCCGCAGGGCGATCCTCTGCGGCCCCGAATCTACATTTCGTCTACAATGGGAGTTATGGCAGACACAACAACGGTCCGAGTGCGCCGGCCAGATTCGGAGCGCCTCCAAGCGCTGGCCAAAACCCGTCATTCGCCCATCATCGACGTGCTGCACGACGCCGTAGACGCACTAGAGCGGCAAGAGTTTCTTCGCGGACTGAGCGGGGATTATCAACGCCTGCGCAATGACCCCTCGGCGTGGGAGCAGTACATGCTCGAGCGCCACGAGTGGGATGCGCTGGCTTGATCTGGCGCTCAGATGTTTATGACGTCGACCTCGGGCGCCCGGTTGGTCACGAGCCAGCCTTTCGCCGGCCGGGCGTCGTGGTGTCCGTGGACATCCTGAACAACGGTCCTGGCGGCCTCGTTGTCGTCGTACCGATCACGACCACCGGTTACGGGCTGCGAATCCACGTCGAGTTGGAACCCGAAGTTAGCGGGTTGGACCACACCTCGTACGCCCGCTGCGACCAACTGCGAGTGGTCTCCGTCGAGCGACTCTCGTTGCGCCGGGGAATTGTCGGTCCTGACCAGATGAGGGCTATCGACCAAGCACTTCGCTTCGTCCTGGACCTTTGACGGAGGCTTCCCCGGTCAGAGATCGGTGACCGGGGAAGCCATCGGGCATCGGAGGAGGTCAAGGTGCCCACAACCAGTTCGCTGTAGTCGCAACGTGCTTGCCGCGGTCGGCGCGGGTGTCGGAGGTTACGCGCGCACGTTGGGATCCTCAGTTCTGGCACATCGGCATCTGGGTCGTCGCGAGGACGCAATCCCCGCGCCTTGCGTCTGCAGGCACTGCGAACAAACGTGACCGCCGAGTCACCCAGATCCCCGCAGTACGGCGCAGTAATACGGTGGACCTCGCGTACGGACCCACATCTGACCCGTGCCTGAGGTCCACTCCCAGGCGAGGCGAGGTTCAACAATGGCATTCACGGCGTCCGCATGATCAAGCGCGACCGTCAAGGCCTCCACTCCGAACAGCCGCTTCGAGTGCGTCACGCCAGCCAGTCGCAGCATCTCCAGGGTCTGCGGAAGCACGGTACCGGCGAACACTACGGCCGCCTGCGGATGATCGACGTTGAGCCGGTGCCGGGGCTGCGGCCAACAACGCACGGTCGCCCGCGCGGCGACCTGCACCTCGTCCAGGGGTGATGACCAGACCGTCCTACGGTGTCGGCGGCCGGCGCCTCAACAATGAACACACTCACCAGCGCAGCTTGGGAGGGACAGGCTTGCCCTCGACCCTGAACGTAGCCCGCTCTTGCAGACTTGGCTCGTATAGGGTGACTCTGTGGGTGACCGACCAACAAGCCGAAATTGACTTCAGCTGAATATGTTTCGAGCGCAAGGGTGCGCCTGGAGGGATTCGAACCCCCAACCTTCTGATCCGCAGTACGATTTATGTTGCAGCGTAACGGAACTCGGTGCTTATAGGTTGGGACATGCTCCATCCGAGATACTCTCCACGTCCTGTAGTTCAGCTGTCTTGCCGTTCGTACCGAGACCACGAAGATCGCTTGCCTCAGATGCTTTCGCCGCCGTCGTGGCTCTGACCGACCTGACCGAAAAATGCGACTAGTGAGTCGATCTCGAGAACCATTGCCGAGAAACCCCAACTACAAGCACACCCCACCTTTCCGTCCGCGCATCGCGAACGGATTAACCAATCGCGACGATTCTCGTGGTTAGCCGATACGCCGTATCACACACCGACCCTCTGATTAGATCAGATGCTCCGGACGAATTACTAGACGAATGGGTGCTCTGGCAACGCGCCCGCGGAATGTCCGACAAAACCATCACCGACCGACTCATCGTCATCAGACGTCTCCCCGACGCCGCCACGATCACCCCGCAAGGCGTCGACCGGTTCCTCACCTCCGCCGCCTGGGCCAAAGCCACCCGCGCCGCCTACCACGGCGCCATAAGAGCCTGGTGCAAATGGCTCATCATCACCGGCAGACGCACCGACGACCCCACCACCATCGCCACCACCCCCAAGATCAAGAAAGGCCGGCCCCGCCCGGTCGCCGACGCTCACCTCGCGATCCTGCTCGACACCAAAATGTACCGGCGCACCAGGGCGATGATCCTGCTCGCCGCGTACGCCGGATTGCGCGTCAGCGAAATCGCTTCCGTTAAAGGCGACGACGTCGACACCGTCATCAACACCGTCACCGTCACCGGCAAAGGCGACAAACGACGGGAGATACCCCTGCACCCCATCCTGAAAGAGCTCGCCGCCGACATGCCACTGCGCGGCTGGTGGTTCCCCACCTACAACGGCAACACCAAACACCTCGCCGGTGGGCCCATGCTCGGCAACTCCGTGAGCTCGAGCATCTCCAACGTCATGAACCGAGCCGGCATCCCCGGAGCCCCCCACGCCCTGCGCCACTGGTTCGGCTCCGCCCTCCGCGAGGCCGGCGTCGACTCCCTCATCATCAAAGAACTAATGGGCCACGAATCCCTCGCCACCACCGCGATCTACGTCGAAGTCCCACTTCGACAACGCACCGCAGCCGTCGACCGACTCCCCCGGATCAACACAGGTTGGACCAGCTGGAGTTCCGACGACGAGCACAGTCAACTCTCCCTGTTCGATTGATCGCCTTCGGCGCCGCGTCGAACGGCCTTCCGCCGATCTGCCTGCGCCTGCCCGTGGCCCCCCCCGGAGCAGCCAGGCCCCGCGTTCTTGATGGTGGCGTGGGCTCGGGTGCGGGGAAACAATGGGGCCCGTTCGGCGGGAGTGGACGGCCAGTCCGTGTACTACGTCCAGTCCGAACGGGGCACGGAGGCATTCCTGGCTGATGTGCGCGATGCGCTGCGGTCACGCACTAGTCGCGGGCGCGCTGGCCTGCAAGTACCGCGGCGGGCTGCACTACCAGATCGCCACCGCGTTGGACGAGTTCTCCACGTTTGCGCGCCCGCAAAGTCTCCGCGATTCACCACCCCTGGCCACGACCGTGGACACGTAGCAGCAGCTGATCATCGCCACCACCGACACCTGCCTGTCCGACGCCCGCAGCGAAGGCTGTAACCGCATCATCAAGCACATCGGCCGGATTGCGTTCGGGTTTTGTAACAGCTGCAATTAATGCCGCCGCATGCGATGGGCCTGCACCAGCCCGTGCCACCCAGGATTACAGCGCTACTGGCCTGCTAATTCTCAAGAGCCAGTTTCACCCTGACAACTACCTATCCAACAACGCAGAAGGCAGAGATTCTCAACGAATCGGAAATCTCAGAGATCAACCGTTCCGCGACCGTGTTCGCATTGGCTCTCCTCAACTGAAGCCGGCTGCCCCGTTATGCAATGTCGCGACACTCTTATTCGCGATAGAGATTGACAATTCGAGAGATCTCTTGTGCGCGATCGGTACCCGCACCAGCTCTTCGCCCTAGATCTGACAGCGCTGCCAAATCTGCGGCATTCAACTGATCGCTGGATAGCGTCATTTGGTGGCCAATCGCCTTAAGCGCCCAATATTGCCCGAACGGTTTATCCTCATTTATTGCCGCGCGGACGAGGGATTGAAGGCTGACAGTCGACGGATGGTCGACAAGGTAAGCGTAAGCGGCAAGCCTGATACCACGATCCTCGATCGCCAAGTACCTCGCCACATCGAAATGGTCAACACTCTGGAGGGTCCTTCTCAATTTCAAGACAGTCTCGTCCATGAGGACCGAGCGATCACGACCACTGGGCATTGTCCCTCGCAGCCAGTTGTACTCTGCGGCTAGGCGGCGAACCTCGTTGTCTAACCCTTCGGCGCCGACGACTCCAGCCGGCTCCGGTGGTATGGCAAAACCTTGTACCTGTTCTTTGTTGAAGTCCGCAAGATCTCCGGCTGTTTCCTCGAGTTGCTCGGTCTTGGCCCGGACTTCTTTCGCCATCTGAAGCCCGGCCGAAGCCGTTTGCGCACTTTCATCAACCTTACGTTTCAAGCTGACACCAAACCCAGACACCTCCGAGTAGAACATTCCTAGTGCCGCTAGAATTACCACTCCAATCGCCAAAACTACCGGATCCCCCGCTTGAACGTGCCGACAGACTGAGACCACTTGTCCTGACTGCGCGAGCTCGTCATCACATACCGTAGATCTAAAGAATAGAATAATAATTAATGCGACTAGTGCCGCAATTAGAAGTCCGGCACCGAGTTGCCGGCGGCGCTCCCACGGTGACTTGTACTCGACTCGTCGGACAGATTGGGTCCGAGCGTCCACATGTATCCAAGGCCCGCTGGGTTGACCAAATGCCGCGGGGTGAACGATCCAGGTTCGCCACATCCGACTCACCGCCGTATGGTGCTTAAAGGTCTCTGCCCAAGGCGCGCCGACGAAGCCGCGTCTGGCCGACTCTTTCGCTTCCTCCGCAGTGCATGTTCCACGCATCCGGCCAAGGCCCCGCGGCTGTTTGGGCCGATCGGCTGGAGGAACAGGCTCTGGCATGTGAACCCCAAGTTGTATCGCGGTGTCGGCACTGGCCTATGCGAGTGCCTCATCGACACCTTTTCATAATCCTTACCCGCCTCGCTGCCAATCAGCAAAACTTCCTCGTTGTCGCTGCGCACGTAATTCCCCAAGGTCCTGTTCGCGGAATTTCTCACGGGTCATTGGGGACCTCAATGCTCTCTGAAGGTCACGTTGTCGGGCGGTCAAGGGTGGTCCTCATGACGCGACCGTACCGACATGGACCAACAGTGCGGTGGCGGGGCCACAATGGGGCAAGCTTCGTCGTCAGCTCGATGGGTCAGCTGACCCATCGAGCTGACGACCCCTATTCTGATGCGGGCGCCTCACACCGTAGCGGGCTGAGTGACGCGGGGGCGAAGCAAGACTTGTTGGGCGGCGGCGGCGTAGCTTGCCTGTGTGGCGCATTCTTCCGACTTCGGCCCTGAACCCTGGCAATGGGCCGTCGACTTGGCCAGAGCGCACCTCGCAGGCATGTGCGATCGTTGGAACCACACGCAGGCAGTAGGCCGGCGGGCGGAGGCGGTCAGCAGGACGGTCGGGCAGGACGCAAAATCAGTGCTGATAGCGGCGGCCTGGCTCCACGACATCGGCTACGCCCCTGACATTTCCGACACTGGCTTTCACCCGCTGGACGGCGCCCGGTTCCTGGAGCGAGAGGGCGCGCCGAAGCGAATCGTGGACCTGGTGGCGAATCACTCGTGCGCCCGCTTCGAGGCCGACGAGCGCGACCTACTTCCGGAGCTTGATCGGTATGAGCTGGAGGTCGGGCCAGTGGCGGACGCACTCGTCTACGCAGACATGACTACCGGGCCAACCGGTGGTGCAGTCAGTGTGGAGGGGCGCCTGGCAGAGATTCTGCGTCGATATGAGCCGGAGAGCCCGGTCCACCGCGCCATCAGCGAGGCCAGCGGCGAGCTTGAGGCGTCAGTCTCACGCGTTGAACAGCGCCTCGCGGAACTGCTCCGTTAACCGATGTAGGGCTGAGGCCGGCCTTCGAGCCAGTGGTCGATCCGGAGTCGCATGGACGGGTTGATGCTCAGATCGTCGAGCTTGTCGGTCGGGACGAACTCGACTTCGCTAGGGCGTGTCCCGCGGATCGGTTTCATGTGGGTCTCTGAGCCAGATCCCGATGCTGGCGATGTCGATGGTGCCGCGGTAGACGAACTCCCGTTTGTCGTAGCGGGTGGCGACCGCGCGGTAGCCGCGTAGCCGGTTGAACGCCCGCTCCACGGTGTTGCGGTCCTTGTACTTCTCCTTGTCGAACTTCGGTGGCCTGCCACCGCGGGAACCCTTCGCCAGGCGACCCTTCACCTGATTCGACGGTTCCGGGATGGTCGCCTTGATACCCCTCCGCCGCAACGACTTCCGGATCCTGACACTGGAATACGCCTTGTCGGCCAACACCCGATCCGGGCGGGTCCGGGGCCGGCCGCCGCAGCGGCGGACGATCCGAATATCGGCCATCACCGCGGTGAACGCGAGTGAGTCGTGCCGCTGCCCCGCCGAGACGACCCGGCCGACCGGCCAGCACGTCGAATCGGCGACGCCAGCACGGCGATCGCGTCCTTCTTCTTCTGGTTCGCCGCGGCCCAGTCCCATGCTGGCAGAGGAGCCGCCGGCTCCCTTGGTTTGGTTTCGGCTGGGTTCAGGATCTCGACGACGTCGTCGATGTCCAGGTCGCGGTGCGCGGGCAGGCCGGTTTGAATCTGCCGGGCCAGGACGGACACGGCGTGCCGGCTCAGCGGGTAGATCGGCGCCGGCAAATGGCCCCACTGGTTGATCGGCGGGAACAACGCCACCGACTCGGTCTTGGCCCGGATCGGCTTGGGTGCGCGGCAGACGTGCCGGCTGGTCGCAGTGACCGCCGTGGCGTTCTTGAGCATGCCAGCCAACCGTTTGGTGCTGGTCCCGCCGACCTCGGTATCAACGATCCGTCGCCAGCGTACGAGTGCTCACGGCCCGCACAGCACCGGATCAGCGGTCGCCTCGATCAGGTGCACCTCGCTAGAGGTGTCGGTGATACCCGCGGCGCCGTCGACGATATCCAGCTGCCCGACCCTCATCACGGCCAACTCCCGGTACGGCAGGTCGGTGGATGCGGCCAAGGTGAGCAGGGCCCGGTCCCGGCGGCCGAACAGGCCGGCGGTCCAGCCGCGGGAGGGCAGCAGCCGCATCGCCGTGGCCACCAGCTCGGGGTCGAGCGGTTCACGGACCCGGACCCGGACCGAAGACGATGCCGCCGGGCCTGAGGGTTTCCAGGGGATGTCGATGCCGGCGGCGCGGTGGTAGTGCTCGATCGCCGCGAGCCGGACCCGCTGGGTACCGGGCGCGGCCGGGCAAGCACGGTGGAACGCAGAAATGGTCGCGGCATCCGTGGGCAACGCCTGGTGGTCGGTAGCGGCGCACCAGTCGGTGAACAGCGACCAGTCCGCCGCGTACCCGGCCAGGGTGCTGGCAGCGAGCGGCCGACCCGTCACCGACGACAGCGTCGGGGCGGTCACAGGTCGAGCCTGGTGACGGCGTTCCCGACGAGGGGGGCGTGTTCCCGCGCGTACACCTCGAGCATCTTCGGATCCCGGTGGCCGGTCTGCCGCATGATCGAGTGGGCGTCGGCGCCGGCCCGGAACGCCTCGGTGACGAACCCCGACCGCAGCGAATGACCACCCAACAAATCGACCTGCGCCGGGGTGTACCCGGCCGCGGCGGCGCGCCGCTGAATCATCGCCGCGACCGCATCCCCGGACATCGCACCGGCACCCGGGCTCCCGGTCTTGTGCACCGAAGGGAACAGCCACCGCTCCCCCACCGACGGATCGTTATCCCCGGCCGGCTCTCCCCCACCGCCGTCGACCTTCGCCCACGGCGGATGCTTGGTGTCGTCGACGGTGCGGCAGCAGTGCTCCCCGCTCGACCCGCGGTGGTGCACCTCGTACATCACCGCGCTGCGCCCGCGCCGGTCGAACGCGAGGAGCAGGCGGCGCCAGCGGATCAACGCGCACGGCGGGCACGTCGCCGGGTCCCGCCCGAACGGCACCGCCCGCACCACACCGACACCTTCCTGATCGGTCTTCGACGATCGCATCCGGATGTGCAGCCCGTCCGCCCGATGCACCGTCACATCCTGCACCCGGAGGGCGACGAGTTCGCTGCGGCGGTGCGCCCCGGCGAAACCCATCAACAACAGGGCGGCGTCCCGGTGGGCGGCCACCGCGTCCGGCCACCCCCAGAACGAAGTCGACACCTGGCCCAGGATCACCCGCAGGTCCGCCAGCAGCAGTGGGCTGCGGCGTTTCGGCGGGGTCCGCCGCACCCGCCGCACCCCGGACAGCGCCCGACGAACCACCTCCGACCGCCCCGGCGCGAGAAATCCGGCGGCGGTGTGGATCTGGTTGATCGAGGACACCCACCGCGACAACGTCGCCGCACCGAACCGGGGCCGCCCATCCGCCCGCACCTGAGCGGCCGCATCGGTCAGGTACGCGGCCACGACCATCCCGCTCGCCGGCAACAACGCGTACCCGGCGTCGGCGGCCCAGGACTCGAACCGGGCCCAGTCCGAGCGGTACGCCGCCTTCGTGTTCACCGACGTCGACGCATCCACCGCCGCCCACACCCGGGCCAGATCCGCCGCCGACAGGTCGAGAGCCTCGACAGGCAATCCATGGTCGGAGCCACCTGTGGCAAGAACGCTCAGTTCCAAGCTGACGGGCGGCGCAGGCGGCACGACGAGCGGCCGCCACTCCCCCAGCGGTTCCATCGGTCGCCTCCCGCCTCACTCGCAACCGTTCCCACCGGGCACGACAGCCTGCGCGAAACGGTCGGAAAGATCTTGGCCAAAGGTACCCCAGCCAGGGGCTCTTCACCTACCGCCCCTTCAGGGTTACCCCGGATAATAGAACATTATGCTATTCAGCCGCAACCTCCTGACGTGTCGAGACCAGTTGCGCTGCAGGGCAGCCGGGATGCTGCAACCGTCGCGGCGACGACCTGCAGTTTTCGCCATAAAGTGAGAAACGGCAGCTTGGCAGCTGAATAGATTCCGATTCCGACGTTGAAATCCGGCTTTGATTCAGCTGGGCTGCGGGCCTCCCAATATGTACGTTCGGCCTATGGATAACTGCGAATCGGCCAAGGCAGCAATCTTCTGCACCCTTTGGAGATGGAATATCTGAGAAGGAATACCGCTATTGATCCGTCTGTGCACGAATTGCCAAACGGGTCATTCTTGCATCATGGTGTTGCACTTTCGGTCCCCTGCCCGGTCGGGTCCAGGGCACGCGCATTGAAGTCGCGACCGCGCTTGTCGGCCCAGTCCTGGATGGATCGGTACGTCCAGATCTTGCCCATGGCCAGGACGGCGACCGGATCCGGGAAGTCCTTCGAACTCGACAGTTGGTAGACCCGAGCGCGATTGACACCGAGCAGCTTGGTGAGTTCCTGGCTGCCGACGAGTCGTTCCACACTGAGAAGCATAGACACATGGATACCACGCACCGACCCCTGATGTCTATCCATACGGATACTATCTGATTGCTATATCCGCTTGCATACTATCCGACTGCATAGTACACTAGACATATGGATAGAGCGGGTGGTCCGCCCATCCGAAAGGAGCAAACCATGGCACATCAACTGGAAACCTGGGACGACGGATCGGCGTCGTTCGTGTCCGCGCGGGAGCACGCCTGGCACCGGCTGGGTACGGTGCTCCCGGCCGGGTTCGACGCCGCGCAGGCGATGCGGCACGCGAAGCTGGGCGGCTGGAACGTCCGGATGGTCGGTGTGCAAACCGTTCCGGTGATCGACGAGCACGGCGTCACCCCGCCGTTGGAGATCACCGACCGCTACGCCACCGTCCGGACCAACCCGGTCAGCGGCGGCACCGACGTGCTGGGTGTGGTCGGCCCCGCCTACACCGTCATTCAGAACGAGGCGCACGCCGACCTGCTCAACACCCTGGTCGACGAATCCGGTTTTCTCGGGTCAGCGTCCGGTGAAGTGACGAATTCTCTTTGTTTGTCTTGTGCGCCAGCCGATGTCGTGATGTTACCGGATGCGACAGGTGTAGTGCAAGAGCGACGGGATTCAAGTGTTGAGCCGGGT
>JBBROB010000017.1:0-121385 GCA_038229825.1 Mycobacteriales bacterium | reverse complement strand
GCACGGTTCGACGGGCGGGAGCTGGAAACGGAGCGAGTTGGCCATGGCCACCGAAGTGGGACAACCCGACGGGAAACCGCGGGCACCAAGGCTTCGGGACCTACCGCCAACCACCGCCACCGCGCCAGCTCCCGACCCTACGTGAGGTGCCGGCCCTTCCCTCTGCGCGATAGATCTGGTGTTTCGCGGGGCTGAGCCCCGACGACGGTTCGTCAAAGCGCCCGGTGGTCACCTGGGTGGGTGCCGGATTCCACGTTCCGGTGGGGTTTCTTGGCGCTGGTCGGGTGGGGTGCTTGCGGTCAAGTGGCTTGTGGCATGGCGTGCAGTCGGGTCAGGCCGGTGGTGAACAGGTGCCGGTGCGGTGCATGGCCGGACAGCCGCAGGCAGGTGCGGCGGGATCGGCGGGCGATGGTCCCGGCGACGGAGAACAGTTGCAAACGCAGCCGTTTCGGTTCCCACCGGCGGGCCCCGGTGCCGGTCAGAGCCAACATCTGCAACCACGCGGTCAACTCTGTCGCCAGTTGGACGACGGCAATCCAGATCTGATTTTGCGTGAACGCGGTGAGCGGAAGGTTGCGCAGGCCGGTGTCCTTCGCATTGCGGATTCGGTCTTCGCAGCGGGCGGGGCAGCGGTGCCGCAACTCCAGGTCAGCAAGTTGTCCTGTGGTGGTGTTGGTGACGAAGGCGGTCAGCCGGTTCCCGTCGACGTCGGTGAACCGCAGCTGAGCGCCGGGGTGGGGCCGTTCGGCCCGGATGAGCACCCGCATCCCCTTTGGCCAGGTTTTCAGCTCGAGCGTCCCGGTGAGCTCGGCGACCCACGCACCTTCGCGGACCTTCCGGTCGGCGTCGTAGGCCGGGGTCCAGGCAGCTTTCGGCAGCAGGTTGTTTTTGTCGACCATGTCCTGCGACAGGGTGAACCCGATTGAGTACGACAAGCCCTGCCGGGACAGCCACTTCAGGAAGTCATGGGTGCCGCCACCGCCGTCGGTGCGGATCAACACCTTGCGTCCGATGCGGCCGCCGCGACGATGAAACGGTAACTGAACCAGCGCGTCCTTGGTGACTTGGATGTGGTCGGCGGCGGTGTTGGACTCCGCGTTCCCGCCCGGAGCATCATCGACAGCGGCTCACCGACGCCCTCGCCGCCGTGGTTCACCCACGACCCCAATGGATGAAACCCGAAGCCCCGCTTGAAATTTGGTGCAGCCAGCTCCCTTTCCGAGTGAGCGGTGATCGACGTAGCGTCCAGATCGATCACCCAACGGCCGCGCCTTGCCGACCTCAAAGTCGGGGGCATCCCGACCTGCGAGGGTCCACACACGCGCCCGGACAACGGCTCTGGCCTGGTTGAATGCCGCCAACGCCGCTACCGGTGTGGCCGCTAACGCATCGATCAACCTGGACACCGTGGGGTCGGAGGCGACCGGCCGAACACTGCAGGCTCGGCCCGCAGCAACGCAAGGTCGGCCAGGCAGTCACCGCCGATGGCCACGCTGATCGCCAAGTCCAGCAGGATCTTCCCCGCATCCAAAACGGCCCACTGCTTACGCCACGGGGCCAAAGCGGCCGACAATGCTCGGTCCAAACCGACCTTGCCGGCGGTGGCGACCAGCAACACCGCTCCGGCCTGGGACACCACCCGCCGTGCGGTGGTGTCCACTGTCAACGACGGGTAGGAACCGGTAGGTTTCGACACTAGTGTTGTGTTAGCGATATAGCTTTACTTATTGGTGGGTTTCTGGGAGAATGGCGCATGCCCAGAAACCCGGTGCCAGTGGTGTCAGACACCGATCGTGCGGTCATGGAGTCATGGCTTCGAGCGCCGACCGCGCCGGCGGGTCTGGTGAAGCGGGCCCGGATCGTCCTGCTGGCCGCGGACGGCCTGGGCACCAACGACATCGTGGAGCGGGTCGGAGCGACGAAGCCGACCGTGATCGCTTGGCGCAACCGTTACATCGCTGAGGGTTTGGCCGGGCTGGACGACCGGGACAAGCCGGGCCGGCCAGCTTCGATCGACGAGTTGGACATCGTCAATGCCACGTTGGAATCACCGCCGGACGAGTTGGGGGTCACCCACTGGTCCAGCCGGATCCTGGGCAAGCACCTGGGGATCTCCAACGTCACCGTCGCGAAGATCTGGAAACGGTGGGGCCTCAAACCGTGGAAGTTGGAGACTTTCAAGTTCTCCACCGACCCCGAACTGGAAGCCAAGATCCGCGACGTCATCGGGCTCTACCTGGACCCACCGGAGAAGGCCGTCGTTCTCTCGATTGACGACAAGTCGCAGATCCAGGCGTTGGACCGGACCGCTCCGATGCTGCCGATGCGACCGGACCTGGCCACGCGCTGGACCCACGACTACAAACGCAATGGCACCACCACCCTGTTCGCAGCATTAGAGGTGGCCACCGGCAAAGTCACCCAAGCCTGCTATCCCCGCCATCGCTCCGATGAGTTCCTGCTGTTCCTGAAGAAGGTAGCCAAGGCCTACCCCCGGATCGATCTGCACATCGTGGTCGACAACTACGCCACCCACAAACATCCATCGGTGAACGCCTGGCTGGCCACGAACCCGCGCGTGACAATGCATTTCACCCCGACCTCCGGATCGTGGATGAACATGGTCGAGATCTTCTTCGGCATCATCACCCGGCAAGCCATCCGCCGCGGCGTGTTCCACTCCGTCACCGAACTCCAAGCGGCCATCACCAGATTCATCGACGCGTGGAACGAGAACTGCCACCCGTTCACCTGGACCAAAACCGCAGACCAAATCCTGCCCCATGCCACCGGAGGTCAAAGAACATCATTCACGCGACACTAGAAAGGTGCTCCTGTTTTGCGGTTGATATGGACCTTAGAGACCCTCATTATCGCAGGTGGGAGTGCCCTTTCCCTGTGTCTGACGCACCTCGACATAAATCCCAGCGCGAAAGGGCCAGGTTGGGGTGACCGCAGTTGCCCACCTGCGGAACCACCGGAAGCGGAATCCACTCTCAGGGCCATCGCAAAGAGAGTCGGGCAGACCTATGAGCATTTATGAGAACGTCGGCGGCGCGGCAGCCGTCCGCGCAACGGTCGACGACTTCTACGTCCGCATCCTCGGCGACCCCAACCTGGCACCGTTCTTTTCGGAAATCGACATGCACAAGCTCAAGTCGCATCAACGGCGATTCACCGCTGCCGCGGTCGGGGGCACCGAGCGGTACGTAGGACGTGACATGGCTTCCGTACACGCCGGACTCCGCATCGCCGATGCTGACTTCGATGCTGTGGTCAACCATCTCATCGACACCCTCGCCGGTCTTGGCGTGCCCGCCGAGATCATCGATCAAATCGGGGCCACCGTTGCTCCACTGCGCGCGGAGATCGTCACGGAGGTCGTGGTGAAGCAGCCCAGCGCAATCTGACCGTTCGTCAGGCCAATACATCACGTGCCAAGCGGACTGGAGACCGTGGTGAAGCCGAGCGGATCATCCCGTTGGCCCGCGACGCGGATCTCGGTCGACTGGCGGGGCTACCGGCCGGCGCTCCGTAGCTGGCGGGCACAGCGCGTCGGCCGGGGTGCGTTGCCGGTCAGGGTACATTCAACTCGGAAGCGGTTTCACTGGGGTGCGTCGTTCTGCTGCGACGTGATGGTGCGGTAGAACGCGGCGGAGGGCAACTGGTTGAGGTACTCGCTGGCCTGGTCGATTGATCGTTGGATGCTGGCGAAAACGTGTTCGGGGCTGCGTCCGGCAATGGCTCCGGCGGCCGGTTGGGGCGGAGCCGTTGTGGTGGGCTGTGAGGTCAACAGGTCGGCCAACACGGCGGCCTCACTGATGGCGGGAAGCTTCGACGCGGTGAGTAATGTGATCGGTTGCTGCTGGGCCAAGTCCCGCAGGTGGGCCAGGGCGCCAGCTCGTTCCGGTTCGGCGAGTTCTTCTCGGTACCGGCTGGCGAACTCGAAGAACTTGGCCGGGTCGTGCCGGTACCAGGTGCGCAACTCCGTGGAGGGAGCGACCTGCTGGCACCATTCGTCCAGGTGCGCTTTTGCCTTGGTGATGCCTCGTGGCCACAGCCTGTCCACGAGTACTCGGACGCCGTCGTCGGCGGCGGGTTCGGTGTAGATCCGGCGTACCTGCACGCTGGGGTGGACGCTCATCGGTGAATCTCCTTCTTGTGATGCAGTGCCGCGGTCAGGCAAGGGGGTCGCCGCAGCGGGGGCAGTTCTCGGGTGGTTCGGCACCGACGAATGCGCCGCATTCTTGGCATGTCCAGGCCAGCCAGCACGCCGGGTCGCCGCCTTCCGCGCGTACGGTACGGCCGGATCGGTGCTGGGCTGCGGGGGGATCGGCGCAACTGGGCGCGTCGGATTCGACGTTCACATTCTCGCCGCCTTTGTTGGGTGTGAACTTCCATGGGTGCCTCTTTTGCAAGGGGCACGCTGTTTTTGGCTGACCGTGGAGGGTGTGCCCGCTGAAGCGAGAATCGCCACGGTCACGGCTGATGACGGTGTCTTGGTGCTGGGCTCATTGCGAGTGCCCCCTTTCCCGTTCTCGGTGCAGCCAGGGCAGCAGCCCGCCGGCGAGGATCAGCGAGATTTGCCGATCGGAGAGCCGGTGCCTGGCGGTGTAGTCCTGGTCACGGGTGGCGTTGTGCACGTTGATGGCGGTGTCGCCGGCGCGCAGCGCTGACCTGAGGTGCTGGAGGATCAGGACATCGCCGCCGCCGATTTTCTGGTAGTCGAGGGGGTCGACCAATTCCAGGGCGAGGACTCCGAAGTTCGTCAGGTTCTGCCAATGGATGCGGGCGAACGACACCGCCAGGACGGCGCGTAGGCCGAGGTATCGGGGGGTGATGGCGGCGTGTTCCCGGGAGGATCCCTGCCCGTAGTTTGCGCCGCCGACCACGATGTGACCGCTGCCGTCCTTCGTGGCCTTCATCCTGCTGGGGTAGGTGTCATCCAGCGCGCCGAAGGTGAAGTCGGCCAGTGTGGGAATGTTGCTGCGGTAGGGCAAGACCCGGGCTCCGGCCGGCAGTATCTCGTCGGTGGACACGTCGTCGCCGACCTTGAGCCCGACGGGTGCTTCGATCCGGTCAGGCAGTGGTCCGAAGGTGGGCAAGGACGAGATGTTCGGGCCTTTCACCAGTGCAACAACACCGACTTGCGATTGCGCCCGGGGTTCGAGCATCGCGGTGTTGACGCTGGATTCTGTGGGCAGCTCAAGACGCGGATATTCGATGCCGAGCAGCCGCGGAAGGTCACGCGGATCGGTGATGTACCCGGTGATGGCGGCGGCGGCGGTCTCGGGTGAGCACAGGTACACAGAGTCGTCGACCGTCCCGGATCGGCCGGGGAAGTTGCGGGGGACGGTTCGTAGGCTGTTGCCGCCGACCATGGGGGCTTGGCCCATGCCGATACAGCCCATGCACCCGGATTGGTGCAGCCGAGCGCCGGCGGCGAGCAGATCGAAGGTGGCGCCCATTCTTGTCAGGTCCTGCAGGGTCTGCCGGGATGAGGGGTTGACGTCGAATGAGACGTCGTGGTGGGTCTGCCGGCCGCGGGCGATGGCGGCGACGACGGCGAAATCGCGCAGGCCCGGGTTGGCCGACGATCCGATCACGACCTGAGCCACCTTGCGGCCGTCGACCTCGCGGACAGGGACGACATTGCCGGGTGAGCTGGGCAACGCGATCAGGGGTTCCAACTGCGTCAGATCGATCTCGTCGTCTGCGTCGTAGGTGGCGTCCGGGTCCGGGAGTATTTCGACGAAGTCGTGCTCGCGTTGTTCGGCCCGCAGAAAGGCTCGAACCTGGTCGTCGGCTGGGAAAACCGTGGTGGTGGCACCCAATTCGGCACCCATGTTCGCGATCACATGCCGGTCCATGGCGGTGAGCCCGACCAGGCCGGGCCCGTAGTATTCGATAATGCGGTTCACGCCGCCTTTGACCCCGTGCCTGCGCAGCATCTCCAGGATGACGTCTTTGGCGCTCACCCACTGTGGGAGCGCGCCGGTCAGCCGCACACCCCAGATGGTGGGCATCTGCAGATAGATCGGTTCACCGGCCATCACGGTGGCAACCTCCAGGCCGCCGAGACCGATCGCCAGCATGCCCAGCGAACCCGCCGCGGGGGGTGTGGCTGTCGGACCCGGCCAGGGATTTGCCGGGGACCCCGAAACGTTGCATGTGGGTGGGGTGGGAAACCCCGTTCCCTGGCTTGGAGTACCACAGTCCGAAACGTTGGCACGCCGATTGTAGGAACGCGTGGTCCTCGACGTTTTTGCTGTCGGTCTGCAGCAAGTTGTGGTCGACGTATTGCACGGACACCTCGGTGCGGACGCGGTCCAGCCCCATTGCCTCCAGATCGAGCATGACCAGGGTGCCGGTGGCGTCCTGGGTGAGTGTCTGATCGATCCGCAGCCCGATCTCCTGACCGGCGGTCATCTGGCCCGAGACCAGGTGCGCGGCGATCAGTTTCCGGGCGAGATTTTGTCCCATTTGTTCATCTCCGATGAGTCCGCCTCGGTTGGGGCAGGGCGAGAAACGATTTGGCTTGCCCAGTCTTGGGCAACGCTTGAGGAATCACGGCCGGTCTGGGTTACCAGCCGGCCGCGATGTCAGTGGCTTGCTGTTCGGCGATGCTCCGGCGTCGGGCCTGATCGCTGATGTGAGCTGGTGAGATCGGCGTTGTCGGGCCCGACTCGCCGAGGGCCGATCGGGGCGACGGTATCCGCGGGGCACCGCTTCGGTGCCCCACTTTCACGGCCCGTCGATGAGCCTGGGCGCTCGATGCTGTCTGAATCATGATCGCATCACCTTTCAAGTTCTAAGCCATACTCAGGGAAAATTTCAAAATGTTGATCTGTGCCAAGTCGGCATTTCTGGATTGCTGAACCGGTGCGGACGGTGTCGGCTCGCAAGGGTTTCGGTCCGCGCCTGCGCTCGGGATGTGATCAGGGCAACGAACCCTTTTCGGCTTTTCGCTGCTTTTCTGGATCGCCTGGTCCGCTGCTCGTCCAATAGTCGACGTACCGGCGCAATTCGGCGGTCGGGATGCGACCCTGCAGATCGACGGACGAACCCGGGCACGGACAAACCGGTGGGTGGGTTGCCATCTCCGGACCAGCCGACTCCTTCGAGTGAGGCAGAACCCGCCGGTGCCCGGCGTCCCCGGGAAGTGTTGGTTGTTCGCCGGGTGACGTTCCGTGGCGCTTGCGGACGAATGTGCTTGATCCGTTGGCTTTTCGATGGTTCTGTCTTGTCGCTTCCTCGTGGGTCGGGTGTTGCGGTCGCGGGTGAGGCGAGGGGGTGGCTGAGTGCCCCCCCGGACCGGGGCCACCGGACCGGGGGGCGGGTAAGCGGGCGGGCGTGCAACGTGGTGGGGGCTGCAGCTTGCACGTGTAGTTCCCGGCTCGCGAAGTGATACTGGGACGCTCGGCCGCGGTGACCTCGCAACGGTCGAACAGTCCGTCTAGGCATTTACTATCACTATACCTTAACCGATTATTTTCCGGAGCTCGGGTCGGGATCATCAGAATCGCCTACTCAGTTCCGTGTGGGAATGCGCGAAAGTGAAGCGTTGTGCCGGCACGACCGGAATTCCGATGGTCCGAAAGTGCTGGTTCCCGCCTTAGTCGCAGGACGGACGAGGCGAAAGTGGACGGGGCTGTGGGCCGTCCTTCGCCGCAAGCACCATCTGGCTGTCGACATTCCCCGGAGATCGCCGTCGACTGCCGATCGCCCGGGTGCTTCCGATGACCCGTTGTCCAACCTGACACCAGCGCGCCGGCGGTCATGTCGGATTGTTGTCGGTGTGCCGATCGGATGCCAGTCCGGGATCGGCGGGTCCGGAGCACAGCAGGTAGAGGGCACCGCCAGCAGGATCAGTCCGGTGACGCTTGCCAGGGCACCAAGCACCGTGGTGATGGGAACGATCCGCACGAGCGCGATCGGCAGGAGTCCGAGCAGCAGCGGGGACGGGCGCGGTGGGGTCTGTCCCGTTCGGCGGGTCAGGGTCGACGCGGCTGACGGTTGGCGGTCGGTGAACTCCTGTTCGAGCTGGTCGAGGATTCCTCGCTCGTGCGCGGAGAGCGACGCAGCTGTTGGGTTCGTGCCAACTCGTCGAGGTGGATGACCGTCAATCCTGATAGGGGTGGAGGGAGATGGTGCCCGTGTCCGGCCACCGGGTCTCGGCAGACGGTGATGATGAATGACTACCACTGGACAGGTGGCTTGCGCGACCACGCGTTTGCTCACCGACTGCAACAGGATGCCCAGCAGCCCGCCGAGTCCGCGTGAGCCGACGACCAGCAGATCGGCTCCAGCGGCGACCTGGAGCAGGACGTCGACCGGTTGGCCGCGCACTACCCGCGTGGTGCAGCAGCCAGCAGTGATCACTTGTTGGACGGCGAGGTTCAGTGTCTCGCGGGCCATCCCGGCCCAGTCGACCGCGGCTGCGCCATACTCGGTGCCGTAGAGGGGCAGATGCCAACTGATCACCGATTCGACGGTGCCTCCGGTGAGCTGGGCGTGCCGGACGGCCCAGCGCAACGCGTCGATCGAGGCAGGTGAACCGTCCACCCCGACCACGATCCGCAGTGGGCCGGTAGCTCCTGTGGTGCCTTGCAACTGAACGCGCGGCGTCCAGGCAACGAGTTGGTCCTCGTGCTGGGGCATCCGCGACTTGTCGTCGCGTCGCTTCATCTTCATGTCCTTTCCTGCGGAGCCTCGGGCTGAGGTGCGTGAGTGGATGTCGGGCAGTGCGGTGGGTCATCCGGTCGGTGGGGTGACGTCGGTGGTGGTTTCGATGCCCGGAGGTGTGTTGGATTCCAGGTCCTGCAGGCCGTGCCAGTCCCGGTGTGGGTGAGCTTCATTGCGGAGCCGGGCGACCATATGCGGATGGTGCAGTTCGAACGCCGGCCGTTCGGAGCGGATCCGGGGCAAGGAGGTGAAGTTGTGCCGAGGCGGCGGCGAACTGGTGGCCCATTCCAAGGAGTTGCCGTATCCCCACGGGTCGTCGGCGGTGGTCACCTCCCCGTAGCGCACAGATCGGAACACGTTCCAGACGAACGGCAGCATCGAGGAACCCAGCACAAACGATCCGATGGTGGAGATGGTGTTGAGCGTGGTGAACCCGTCGGTGGGCAGGTAGTCCGGGTAGCGGCGCGGCATGCCCATATTTCCCAGCCAATGCTGGATCAGGAAAGTGGTGTGAAAGCCGACGAACGTCAGCCAGAAATGCAGCTTTCCCAACGGTTCGTCCAAAAAACGGCCGGTCATCTTCGGGAACCAGAAGTAGATCCCGGAGAAAGTGGCGAACACGATGGTGCCGAACAGCACATAGTGGAAATGGGCGACGACAAAATAGGTGTCGGTGACGTGAAAGTCCAAGGCAGGGGACGCCAGGATGACGCCGGTCAGCCCGCCGAACAGGAAGGTAACCAAGAACCCGGCGGCGAACAGCATCGGTGCCTCAAAAGTGATCTGCCCTTTCCACATGGTGCCGATCCAGTTGAAGAACTTGATCCCGGTGGGAATGGCGATCATGAAACTCATGAACGAGAAGAACGGCAGCAGCACCGCGCCGGTGGCGAACATGTGGTGGGCCCACACCGCCGAGGACAACGCTGCGATGGACAGCGTGGCGAAGATCATGCCGCGGTAGCCAAAGACGGGTTTCCGGGAGAACACCGGGATGACCTCGGTGATGATGCCGAAGAACGGGATCGCCACGATGTAGACCTCGGGGTGGCCGAAAAACCAGAACAGGTGCTGCCACAAGATGGCCCCACCGTTGGCCGGGTCGAAAACATGTGACCCGAACTTGCGGTCAGCTTCCAACCCCAACAACGCGGCGGTCAGCACCGGGAACGCGATCAGCGTCAGGATCGCGGTGACCAGGACATTCCAGGTGAAGATGGGCATCCGCCACATCGTCATCCCCGGACACCGAAGGCAGATCACCGTGGTGATCATGTTCACCGCACCCAGGATGGTTCCCAAACCGGAGATGGCGACACCCATGATCCATAGATCGCCCCCAACTCCGGGGGAGTTCACGGCGTTCGACAGTGGTGTGTAGGCCGTCCATCCGAACGCCGCCGCCCCCCCGGGAGTGACGAAACCTGCCAGGGCCGTCAACGCGCCGAACAAATACAGCCAGTAGGAGAACGCATTCAACCGTGGAAAGGCGACATCAGGTGCCCCGATCTGCAAAGGCAGCACATAGTTGGCGAATCCGAACACGATCGGGGTGGCATAGAACAACAGCATGATCGTGCCGTGCATGGTGAACAGCTGGTTGTATTGCTCCTGGGTCAGGAACTGCAGACCGGGCCGGGCCAGTTCTGCGCGCATCAGCAGCGCCAGCACCCCGCCCACCATGAAGAAGACGATCGAGGTGCTGATGTACATCACCCCGATCACTTTTGGATCGGTGGTCTTCAGGTAGCCCAGCAGCCTCACCCCAGGTGCCGGCCGACGGCCGGAACCGTGACGGGGCAGCACCGGACGCGGTGCCACCGAGGTCATCTCGTGTCCTTCCGTTCGCCCGCGAGCAGGGCGAAGCCTCCCGCGACGAAGCGCACACCCGGTTGCCATGGGCACGGTGGATAGAACGAGTGGGTGGTGACGCGGGCAGCGACGGGCGGGTCATCCCGCTGTAACCCGCGCTCCACCTGCTCCAGGGTCTGGTGGTCCCGTCTGGACGGGCTCATCGGTGGGCCGGCCACACGGTGTACTCCCAGGACTCCAACAGGCCATCACTTTCCTCCGGGCCGGAATGGAATCGCAGGTGGGCGCAGCGCACGATCACGACGGGGCACGAAGAGTGCGCGACGACGTAGTCGCCGACGGAACCTTGAATGACCCTGTCCTGAGAGGCGCGTTCGGAAGATCCAACGACCAGCAGGTTCGCCCCGACCGCGGCAGTCAGCAAGACTTCTGCGGCCCCCCCCGGGACGACTCTCACCCCTACCGCGTCCGCCCGGGAACCCAAGGCGCGGTCAAGGGTGAAGTCCACCGTGTCCCGGGCATCGGTGGCTGGGTCGTATTCGCCTCGGAGCGGCGAGGGTCCAACTGTGCGAGGGCTCCAGCTGATCACGGCCTGCAGTTGCGCCCCGACCACCTGGCAATGGTGTGAGGCCCAGCGCACCGCTGCGATCGAGGAAGCGGAGCCGTCGACTCCGACCACGATCCGCGCTCCGGATCGCCCCGGATCGGTGCACGCTCGATGTCCGACCCCGGCGCGAGTTCCCGGTCTGTGGACTGTGGTGGTCATCCGTTCCTCCAGGTGCAACTCGGGCCGGCCTGTCGGTGGGGGGCCGTTGGATGCGATTTCGTCACCGGAAGCAGGGCCACCGCCAGGATCGCGACGGCGTCCCGGGGGTAATATAAAGGAGTGCGCTCCTCTAAACTATGCTGGACCGGGCACCTCGTCAATGACCATGGAAGGAAGTGACCTTGTGGCCTACGTCATCGCAGAACCCTGCATCGATGTGTTGGATCGAGCCTGTGTGGAGGAGTGCCCCGTGGATTGCATCTACGAGGGGGATCGGGTCTTGTACATCCATCCCGACGAGTGCGTGGACTGCGGCGCCTGCGAACCGGTGTGCCCGGTCGAGGCGATCTTCTACGAAGACGACGTCCCGCCTCAATGGTCGGTCTTCATCGCGGACAACGCCCACTTCTTCGAGAGGCCACTCCCAGGACAGAACGAAGCGTTCGGATCCCCTGGCGGCGCTGCGAAGGTCGGACGCCTCGCCGTCGACACCCCGCTGGTCGCCGGCTATCCGCCGCCGGTCGCATGACCCCCGGGCCCGGCAGCATGGGCGGCGAGCAGGTCACTTCCGCACCGCAGCGACGTCTACTGCAACTGCTCCGAGACAGCCCGGCGGCGTTGGACGGGTACGAACTGGGCGGGGCCACCGGCCTGCACATCACCACTGTCCGCTTCCACCTCGAGCAGCTCCTGGCCGCAGGGCTGATCGCCGCCGCGACCCAGCCGCGCAGCACCCCGGGCAGGCCTCGCACGATCTACACCGCCGTCTCCGTGCCAGATACCGGCAAGGATGCCTACCAGCCGCTCGCCGCCCTGCTCGCTGCCCACCTCGGCGGGTCCACGAAGGTCCGCCGCCGGCGAGCGGAGAGTGCAGGCCGCAGGTGGGCGGCCAGCCTGATCCCACCGACCAGCAGTGCCGTTGACCAGGCTGACGCCACCCGCCAGGTCACCGCAATGCTGACCGCCATGAGTTTCCAACCGGACCCCATCGAACCGATCGGGAAGACCCAAGAGATCAGACTCCGCGGGTGCCCCTACCGCGACGTCGCCCGACAACAACCCGATGTGGTGTGTGCGATCCATCTCGGACTGCTCCGCGGTACGTTCGCCCAACTCGGCGGACCGCCTACCGAGGTCACCCTGACACCATTCGTCGAACCCGACCTGTGCACCATTCACCTGACCATTTCGCCACCCCCCACATCCGAGCCGGTGGTGAGTTGACTGATGTGGCACATCGTCGGCATCGCGGCAACCTTCACCTGGCTGGGGATGGTGCTGGCCATCTCCTTTCTGGAGACGCCGTTGAAGTTCCAGGCACCGGGCATCACCCTGCCGCTGGGCCTCGGCATCGGCCGTATCGTGTTCCGAGCTCTGAACATCGCCGAAATAGCCCTGGCAATAGTAGTTCTCGGATCCGCAGCAATCGCCGGCACCCAACCGACGGGGTGGATACTGCTGGGCGTCGTCGCAGCAGTCCTGTCGATCCAGCTCGTCCTGCTCCGCCCGCGACTGGACCGCCGCACCCAGCAGATCATGGCCGGACACGCCGTGCCGACCTCACGGCTCCACCTGCGCTACATCATCCTTGAATGCGCCAAGGTCGCGACGCTGATCGCCCTCGGAGCGGTTTTGAACGCGGTGCCTTGAACCCCGGCGGCAAGCCTGAATCGCGGTCAGCGTGCGCACCCAACGCCACCGAACCGCCGGTGACGAAACGTCAAGCTAACCAGCGTGTTGGCGTGACTACGGAGCATCAGCTTCTGCAAGCCGCGGACGCCTGCCATGTCCCCGGCCTGCGACGCCTTGAAGATCCGTTGCCGGAGTCGCCGTACGTCGTCCTCGGCCGAGCGCCAGTCAATGGCGTCCCAGTCCAGGTCGTCGCCCTGCGGTCCGTTCACCGGGACCACCCGACCGGCAGCCGTAACCGCGTCCCGGTCGCCTCAGCGTCCAACTTGCCCGCAGGTTCGGGTGTCACCAACGTCCTCTCCTCAAAGACTCACCCGACTCACGTCAGCTCCCTTTCGGGTCGGCACGTGCCCGTATCCGGCCGGTTATCCGATGGGTGTTACCAGCGACGCACGTCAGGACGGGGACGGGCAACGAACACTCACCCGGGCTACGTCATCGACAACACCGCCGATCTCAAATGACGAGCCGCTGGCCACAAGCGACCTCGTGTCGCACTCACTGAAAGTGTCCTTCCGATCCGCGTCAATCCGGTCATCGACAACCCGATTATCGCAGGTCAATGGCACTTTCTTCAGGTTCCACGCCCATCAAGAACCCAGCGGGTCCACTGATCGAAGCTTAACGCCGTTAGGTGGCGACATACCTTGACAAGGCGCCCGTGGAGGGACTGAACCCCGAAAGCTGCTGGCGCCGGGTGAACTAATTACGTGCGTGGCTTCTGACTGCGAATTGGCAGTATCAGCGGGAGGGGATCTTGGTGTCAGTCGAAGACTGCGGCGGTTCGGGCTATGTGGTAGGTCAACATGTCGCCGCCCAGGAAGGGAATGTTTAGAGCGGGTGGTCGCGCTACCTCCCTCCAGGCAGCGAGGTCCGTGTCCGATTCCCAGCACTCGTAGTTGTTCACCCGGCCAGGGTCGACCGCATCTGCGGAGATCGCTAGGTCGTGGCATCCGGGCGCTTGGCGGCCGCGTTGGAGCAGATCGAGGTGTTGGGCGACAAAGGTGTCTCGTTGATCAGGGGCGACCAGGAGATGCCCGGCGATGATGAGCACGGTTTTCCTTAGGGGGTTGGTTGGGGGGAGGACGGGCGGTGTCAGGGGGCGCTGTAGTCGGCGCGGGTTGTCTGGTAGAAGGCGGCGATGATCCGGGCGAGTTCCTGTGGGGCTCGCATGTGCGCGGAGTGGCCTTGGCCTTTGAGCACTGATCTGCTGGTCCTGGGCAGTATGTTGCCCAGGGCGGTGAGGACGTCCGCCAAGTTCCCGGGGCTGCGGTCTCCGCCCAGGAGCAGTACGGGCACCGGAATTTTGGCGTAGGTGTCCATCCGTTCGCCCAGTGCATCCATGGCGGCGACGTCGTCCATCTGCCGTGGTGCCAGCCCTCTCATCTTTGGACTGAGCGTGACGAACATTCGGATGAAACCGGCCTGCCATGCAGGTAGCTTCACCATGTCCCGGGTGAAAATCTGCACTGCCTTGCCGGGTTTGCCGGATGCGATCGCTCGTTGCGCGTGGACGAGGGCCTCTCCGCCCAGAAGGCCCCCGAGAGCGATGGGCGGTTCGTAGACAACGCTTCCATAGAAGGCGGAGGGGGTCGCTGTCAGGGCCTCCAGAGTCAGGACGGCGCCGGAGGAATGTCCTACGATCAGCATCTGCTCCCCAACGGCACGGGTCAGAGCGGTGATGTCGGCGACCTCGTCGGCCATCAACACGGGCCCGTTGGTGATGTCAAGTCGGTATTGCCTGCGCAGCAGCACC
Organism: Mycobacteriales bacterium; assembly: GCA_038229825.1. GTDB lineage: Bacteria > Actinomycetota > Actinomycetes > Mycobacteriales > Nakamurellaceae > Nakamurella. The sequence goes on along the minus strand of JBBROB010000017.1, from coordinate 106,677 downwards.
AGGACCCGGTGGTCCGTCGCCAATGAAGCGGAGACCTTGGCCCAGGACGAACCGTCCTCCAGTCCGCCGGGAACGAGGAGGATGACCGGTCCCGCACCCTCCTCCAGGGCGCGGATCTCGGTACCGTCATCGGCGGCAGCGACGAGCAGGGTTTGAGTCACGGGTGCGATGTCCTTTGAAGTGGTGACCGGCAGTTGTCACTGGTGGGTGTAGCGGCTGGGGTGGTTGTCCAGGTCAGACAAGCGCGAATTCGAGGATCTTCTGAGCGAGTGCTTGTGGTGCTTCCTCAGCGACGTGATGGTCGGAGTCGATGGACCCTGTCTTGAGTTGTGTGGTCCACCTGTTCCAGATGGTGGTGGCGTCGCCGTACAGGTCGAACATGTCGTCCCGCTCCGACCACAGGACAAGCGTGGGGCACTGCACCCGTGTTCCCGCTGCGGCGTCCACGTCGTCGTGAGTTCGGTCGATGGACAGACCTGCGCGGTAGTCCTCACACATCGCGTGGACGGTGGCGGGGTTGCTGATCGCAGCAAGGTAGTCCAGGTAGTTCCGTTCGCCCACGGCGTCGGGGTGCCCGCCATACCAGGCGAGAGGGTTTGCGGAGATGACGCGTTCGGCTGGTTTGTTGGGCTGGCCGAGGAAGAACCAGTGCCACCAGGACCTGGCGAACGTTGCGTCAACTCGGGCTAACGCTTCACCGATCGGCACCGAGTCCAGGAGGATGAGTCGCTCAACCCTCCGAGGATGCTCCAAAGCCAACCGCAGGGCGACGTAGCTTCCCCGGTCATGGCCCACCGTGACGAAGCGGGGGGGTCCAGACTGGACATCAGCTCTGCCATGGCCAGCGCCATGGACCGCTTGGAGTACGGCGCATGCAACGGATCAGTGGCCGGTTTCGACGATTGCCCGTAGCCGGGCAGGTCCGGGCATACCACTGTGACATGCTCGGCCAGCAGGGGAGCGACCCTCCACCAGGTGGTGTGTGTCCGAGGGTGACCGTGAAGCAGAGGCATGGCCGGCCCAGACCCGCCCCACCGGACCCGCAGCGTCTGCGCCCTGACAGGGACAGTAGCGAGAGCGAAACCTTCGAAGAAGGGGTCGTCGTCGTGGCTCCCTGAATGACGTCTATCGGTTGAGCAGCCGGTCGTCGCGGTCCGGCGAGCGTTCGCGTTGCCAGGTTCCTCACGTGTGCACCGGCAGGTCATAGACACGGCGGACACTGTTGCCGATGCGGTTGATGTCGGTGCCATAGATGTGCAGGGAAATCCCGACGACTGCACCGGAGTTCGTCACTCGATGGATGTCCCCGGGTGGCGCAAAAGCGCTCACGGTTGCTGCACCATCAGTTCTCACGCCGATGAGCTCAAGAGCGTCGCCGGTTTCATCCAGCCGAAACCTCTCCTCGCGTTCCGTCCCCGCCACGACCCCTACCGTGCACCACGTTGTGTGGTCGTGGATCGTGGTCGCCTGCCCCGGCCGGCTTATGAGTGCCACGACCGAAAAGGAGCCATCAGGTTCCACGTGCAGCACCTGACTCCGGTCGTGCCCGCGATGCGCAACCAACGGAACGAACCGCAGGACTTGTTCCTCAGACGGCAAGTTTGACCTGACGCGCTGGGCGACTTCATCGGCGGTCACCTGCCAGTCCAGCGGCGTACGTGTCGCCGACCGGATGGCCGCCCACAGATCATCCAGATCGCAGCTGCCTGGCGTCACCACGCCCGGCGCCTCGTGCTCGGCTTCGATAAATGTCATCGTCTCGTCCTCTCCTCGACTCAAAATGCTAATCAGCGTTTGGACCACAGGTAAGGTCCAATGCTGTGGCAGTCGAATGGTCCAATTTAGGTCCCGAGGTACTCGTCCGGCTCGACCGCGGCCCGCGCGGCACCCTCGCAACTCAGTTGCAGGAAGAACTCCGGGCTGCCATTCGTTCCGGACGGCTCGAACCTGGGGAGCGGCTGCCATCGTCCCGGGCGATGGCCCGGGAGCTCAGCGTGTCCAGAGGACTTGTGCAAAGCAGCTACGAGCAGTTGGAAGCTGAGGGCTATCTCCTGGCCACGACCGGAAGTGGTACGCGCGTAACGATGGCGGCGGCGTCTCCCGACCAAAGTGGCATAGCCGCGGCGGCGGCGGCGGTGGAGATCGACTTCGCCCCTGGCCGGCCTGATCTGTCCAGCTTTCCTATGCGTGACTGGCTGTGGGCGTGCGGTGAAGTGTCCCGCTCAGCTTCCGCTAGGGACGCGGGCTACCCCGACCCGCGGGGACTGATCCAGCTGCGTCAGGTGGTCGCCGCGTACGCACGTCGGGTCCGAGGCTCAGACACCACAGCAGACCACATCGTGATCTGCAACGGGTTCACCCAAGGCGCCGGATTGACGCTAGCCGCACTCGTCGCCCAAGGCGTCCGCCAGGTCGCTGTCGAAGACCCTGGGCACCTCGACATGGCCGAATTGGTACGACGAGCCGGGTTGGAGCCGATACCGGTTCCGGTGGATCGCAATGGCTTGGATGTCGACGCCCTGAGGGCAACGGAGGCGTCCGCGGTCATCGTCACGCCCGCCCACCAAACTCCGACCGGGGTCGTCCTCACATCCCGGCGGCGTCAGGCACTACTGGAATGGGCAGCACACCGACAGGCAGTCGTCATCGAGGACGACTACGACTCCGAGTTCCGTTACGACAAAAAACCGGTCGGCTCACTACAGGGCGTCGCCGCCGGCCGAGTCGTCAGCATCGGGTCGGTCAGCAAGTCACTGGGCCCCACCCTGCGCCTCGGCTGGATCATCGCTCCACCACACCTGGCACCAGCAATCGCCCAAGCCAAGTACCGAGCAGACCGCGGATCACCGGGGCTCGACCAACTCGTGCTCAGCCGGTTGATGGAATCAGGCCGGTTCGATCGCCACCTCCGACGGATGCGCGGCGTCTACGCGCAGCGACGCAGATCCCTCATGCTGGCCTTGTCGGCATATGCGCCCGCCATCGACCTGACCGGGATGGCCGCAGGCTTCCACGCCGTCGCTAACCTTCCCGATCACGTGAACGAGATCCAGTTGGTGGCGATGGCCGCCGAGCGGTCCGTCGGTCTACAGGGACTGGGCCGCTATCGGTTCAACGGATCGTCAGGCCCTGCCGGGATCGTTTTCGGTTTCGGAGACCTCACCGTTAGCGCGATAGATCGAGGCATCGCCCGGATCAGCGACCTCTTGGAGGGTTCATGATCGACGGCGGTCGGCTGGCTGCGGACAGGACTGTCATCCGTCGCTTAGGTGGTTCTGGCTCAGGTTTCGTGAAGCTGATCGCGACGACGATCGGCGGGCCCCTGCCGGCAATGGCGAGCTGTGCTCGCTGTGGGCGGCGGGACGTTGACGCCGCTTGCCGCGCCGAATAGGGATCGTGGTGCGCTGGAGGCATGCCTGATCAATGCTGTTGTGGCCGCGTTCTGCTTCCGCAGCTGTCGGCGGTGGTGGTCGAGTACATCTGGCGGGTCGATGGTGTGGTGACGATCGCCGCGCATCCGCGGGCGCGGGGAGCCCGATGCGGCCTATGTGGGCGGGTGTCGACCCGGATGCACAGCAGCTACCACCGCCGCCTGGCGGATCTGCCGGTCGCCGGTCAGCCAACGGAGGTGCGGCTGCGGGTGCGCCGGTTCTCGGTGACCGCCGGTATTGCATCCCGAGCAATTAGGACTGGATTGAACGGCGTCCGCATGTCGGTCGACTCCACCGCGAGGTTCATGGCTCGCGACAGCACGGCGCGCGCGTGTTTGGCGCCACCGGTGCCGTGTTCCGTCGCGCACTTATGCATGAATCGTCGGACAGCGGCCACGTCCACGTCGCGGGGTTGCATCGCGGCCAGGGGAGTGCCGGTGATCAGTCGACTGGCGTACCGGTAGTCCTGCTGTCTTTTGGGAGCCAACTTGGCGAACCCGGGCGTAAGGAACGACTGCCCGATCAAGTCCCAGACGGTCGTCGTCGTGTCGCCCGCAGCCTTGCCCGATGAGGCCTTGGCTGCCGCGACCCGGTCGCGCTCGAACTGAGCCAGCAGCTCGAATCCTGCCTCTCGAGTCTGCGCCACCGCCGAAGCCTTCGACTTCGTCCAGCGCCGGGTCATGTGTACCTTGCCCTCTGCGTCGGCGACGCGGACGAGTCCCCGCCAACGAGTGACCTCGAAGGTGTCGCCGAGCCGCCACCCGCGGCGGGCAGCCGCGGAGGCGTAGATCTCGTCTGGCACGACGATCTCACCGCCCGGTCCGTCCGCCGGCCGGGCGAGTAGCACGACCGCGACGGTCCCCGCGGTCTGGGGTGCTAGAGGCAGCCTGGCCACGCCTCCGACGGTATCCGCCGGCCGTCCGTTGCTCAAGGTCTGCAGATTCAAAGCGTGCAAAGAACGCGCACTAGATAAATTATTGAGAACGGATCTCATCTCAAAACGCTTTGACCTGCGGTAAGTGCGCCCGGCAGGATTCGAACCTGCGACCGGCGGATTAGAAGTCCGCTGCTCTATCCAGCTGAGCTACGAGCGCTTGCGTGATAGAGCGTAGCGAACCGCACGACATGCTCTGTCGATGCCGATCAGTCGTGTCGACCACTTGGGCCTGGTCGCCGACCCGTCCCGGCTGGGTACGCTCGATACGTGCCCGATGCGACGTCCTCCGACGCCGGTGACGTCCTGATCCCCGACGCCCCGCGCGACTCCGCCCCGACCTTCACCCCACACCGGGACCGCTGGACGGTGACGGCTATCGCGCTCGCCGCCGTGGTGATCGGCGCCAGCGTTTCAGTGGTCATCTCGATCTTCCTGCCGTCCCGGAATCAGAATGTCCCCGGCATCCCGGATTCGGGTCAGTTCACCGAACTGCTGTTGGCCGCGATGAAGGCGTCGTTCGACCTGTCCGCGGCGCTGACTGTGGGCTGGCTGGTCGCAGCAGTTGCGCTGGCTCCACCACAGAAGTCCGGGATCTTCGATGTGGGCGGGTATCGGGCCATGCGAGCCGCATCGCTGTCGGCGTGGGTGTGGACTGCAGTCTCGCTGGCCATGGTTCCGCTCACCATGGCGGACCTGAACGGCAGGCCGCTGGGCCAGGCGATCAACGCGGCCGTGGTCCAAGAGGGCATCCAAGGGTTCCCCAACGTCCGCGGCTACCTGATCTGTGCCGGGATCGCGGTGCTGATCGCCCTGCTGTCGCGGGTCATCCTGCGTCCGGGGTGGGCGGCCGTGCTGATGATCGCGGCGATCACCGGCCTGCTGCCGCAGGCATTGTCCGGTCATGCCTCCGGCTCCGCCGATCATGACGTCGCCGTCGATACGATGATCTTCCACCTGGTGGGCATCTCGCTGTGGATCGGCGGCCTGTTGGCGTTCCTGGGCCTGGTCAGGCAAAACGTCGGCAATCTGCCGGTCATCGCGCGCCGCTACTCGTCGCTGGCCTTGGTCGCGTTCATCGCGGTCGGCATCTCAGGGATCGCCAACGCCTGGATCCGGTTGACCTACATCTCCGACCTGTGGAGCACCGCCTACGGCCGGCTGGTGGTGCTCAAGGCGGTCGCGCTGATCACCCTCGGCCTGATCGGGTACGCGCACCGGAGGCGCTCGCTCCCGGCCATCGCCCGCGGCAAGCGCCGCCCGCTGGTCCGGCTGGCGACCGTGGAAGTGCTGATCATGGGCGCCACCGTCGGTGTCGCCGCTGCCCTCGGTCGGACCGCACCGCCCGCGCCGACCGGTGTGTTGCCCACCGGCCTGAACGCCCAGGTGGAGCCGATTCTGGGATTCTCGCTCTCCGGGCCGCCGACCATCTCGCGGCTGCTGTTCGACTGGCGATTCGATTACCTGCTGGGGACAGCAGTGGTCCTCGCGGCAGCCTGCTATCTGGTGGGCGTACGCCGACTCCGCCGGCGGGGCGACCATTGGCCGCCCGGACGGACCTGGTCCTGGATGCTGGGCTGTCTGATCGTGCTGCTGGCCACCAGTTCCGGGCTCGGCCGGTACGCGCAGACCCAGTTCTCGCTGCACATGATCGCCCACATGATGCTCGGCATGATGGCGCCGATCCTGCTGGTACTCGGGGCGCCCATCACCCTGGCGTTGCGCGCCCTCCCGGCCGCCGGGCGGGGCAATCCGCCCGGCTTGCGAGAGGCGATCCTGGCCCTCGTGCACGGTCGGGTGGCCAAATTTGTGACCCATCCGCTGATCGTGCTGCCGCTGTTCATCGGGTCGTTCTACGCCGTCTATTTCACCGGCCTGTTCGACGTCATGATCGACTCCCATTTCGGCCACCTGCTGATGAGCGTGCATTTCCTGGTGGTCGGCTACCTCTACTACTGGGTGATCATCGGCATCGATCCCGGCCCGCGCCGGGTACAGCCGATGGTCAAGCTGGGCCTGCTACTCGCTGCTCTGCCGTTCCATGCCTTCTTCGGGCTGGCGCTGATGAATTCGCACACCCTGATGGCGTCGTCGTTCTACCGCGGGCTGGCGCTGCCCTGGGTCACCGATCCGGTGGCCGACCAGCGGCTCGGCGGGGCGATCGCCTGGGGCGCCACCGAGCTGCCGATCATCATCGTGTTGATCGCGCTGCTGGCCCAGTGGGCCAAGGCCGACGATCGGGAGAACCGGCGAAGCGACCGCCACAAGGACGCCGTCGGCGACGCGGAACTCGACGCCTACAACAACATGCTGGCAGGTATGGCCGCCCGGGGGATCGACCGTTTGCCGCCCACCGAATAACGCAGTGGCACCGGCGGCGGTCACCGCGCACCACGGCGGCACGAGTTATCCACCTACCCCCCGGCCATCCACATTTCGCGAAGACCCCTGTCGCCGCTGGGGTTCCGCTGCGACCGTTGTCCCACCACGAAGGAACGGGTCGGCGACGCCGGGACCGCGGACAAAGGGGACGAGCCAATGAGGAACGACGGCGCAGTGCTGATCATGTCGGGACGGGCAGCGACCAACCCGACCATTTCGGGCGCAAAGGGGGAGAGGGTGTCGTTCCGGGCGTTGTCGACGGAACGGCGCTGGGACGAGGGCAGCGGGGACTGGATCGACGGCGACGAATTCGGCATCACCGTGGTCTGCTGGCGGCAACTCGGGGTCTCCGTCCTGCAACTGGTGCGGAAGGGCGACCCCATCCTGGTGGAGGGAAAGATCAGCACCCGGAAGTACGACCGCAATGGGGTGATCGACTACATCAGCGAGTTGAAGGCCGACCACATCGCCTTCGACGTGGCCAGGGCCGGCAGCCGCATCAAACGGCAGGACACTTCCCCACCGCCGGAGGCCGCGGGCGCTTCGACTGCGGACAACGCGACGTCCCAGGACGCGGCGCCGGACCCGGACCCGGACCCGGACCCGGCAGGATCCGACCAGCGCTCCGAGCCCGGTGAGACGTTCCAGGAAGGTGCGACGCCGGGCGACGAACCCGAACTGGTGGAGGCCTTCTAGCCGCGCCGGGACCGGGGCAGCAAAGGGCGGGGCGGCCCGGTCGTCGGGTGAGGCAGACTGTTGGGTGGTCGGGGTTGCCGGCTGGAGCTCGTTCCAGTCGGAACCCACCTGCCAGGGTGCTACCCGGTGCGGCTGACCACCGCTTCCGTAGCTGCTTGTGAGAGGGAATTCTGTGCCCGAATTTATTTACACGATGAAGAAGACGCGCAAAGCCCTGGGTGACAAGGTCATCCTCGACGACGTCACGATGTCGTTCTACCCGGGTGCCAAGATCGGCGTGGTCGGGCCGAACGGCGCCGGAAAGTCGACGATCCTGAAGATCATGGCCGGACTGGAGACACCGAGCAACGGTGAGGCCTTCCTGACGCCCGGGTACTCGGTGGGCATTCTGATGCAGGAGCCGGTGCTGGATGAGACCAAGAATGTGTTGGAGAACATCCAGGAGGCCTATGGCCCGCTGAATGCGAAGAAGGCCAGGTATGACGCGGTGCTGGTCGAGATGGAGACCGAATACACCGACGAACTTCTGGAGGAGATGGGCACGCTCCAGGAGGAACTGGATCACGCGAACGCCTGGGACCTCGAGGCGCAGATCGACCAGGCGATGGACGCCCTGCGTTGTCCGCCGGGCGACGCCGATGTCTCCATCCTGTCCGGCGGCGAGCGCCGCCGGGTGGCGCTGTGCCAGTTGCTGCTGTCCGCACCCGATCTGCTGCTGCTCGACGAGCCCACCAACCACCTCGATGCCGAGTCGGTGATGTGGCTGGAACAATTCCTGTCCGGCTATCCGGGTGCCGTCCTGGCGGTCACCCACGATCGCTACTTCCTGGACAACGTCGCGCAGTGGATCGCCGAGGTGGACCGCGGCCGACTCATCCCGTACGAGGGCAACTACTCCACCTACCTGGAGAAGAAGGCAGACCGGATGTCGGTCGAGGGTCGCAAGGACGCCAAGCTGGCCAAGCGGCTCCGGGAGGAGCTGGCCTGGGTCCGATCCGGTGCCAAGGCCAGGCAGGCCAAGAACAAGGCGCGGCTTGATCGCTACGAGGAGATGGCCACCGAAGCCGACCGCACCCGCAAACTGGACTTCGAGGAGATCCAGATCCCGATGGGGCCGCGCCTGGGCTCCATCGTTGTCGAGGTCAACGGACTGAAGAAGGGTTTCGGCGACAGGGTGTTGATCGACCAGCTGTCGTTCACCCTGCCGCGCAACGGAATCGTTGGCGTCATCGGCCCCAACGGCGTCGGTAAGACGACCCTGTTCAAGACCATCGTTGGCCTGGAGGACGTCGACTCCGGCAAGGTCAAGGTCGGCGACACCGTCAAGCTCTCCTACGTCGACCAGAACCGTGGCGGACTGGATCCGAAGAAGAACGTCTGGGAGACAGTCTCCGAGGGCAACGACTACATCAAGGTCGGACACACCGAAATGCCCTCCCGCGCCTACGTTTCGGCCTTCGGGTTCAAGGGCCCCGATCAGCAGAAGGCGGCCGGCGTGCTGTCCGGTGGAGAGCGCAACCGGCTGAATCTGGCGCTGACCCTCAAAGAGGGCGGCAACCTGATCCTGCTCGACGAACCGACCAACGATCTGGACGTGGAGACGCTGAGCTCGCTGGAGAACGCGCTGGAGAACTTCCCGGGCTGCGCGGTGGTGATCTCGCACGACCGGTGGTTCCTCGACCGGACCTGCACCCACATCCTGGCCTGGGAGGGCAACGACGCCGACCCGGCGAAGTGGTTCTTCTTCGAGGGAAACTTCTCCGACTACGAGAAGAACAAGATCTCCCGGATGGGCGTCGACGCGGCCCGGCCGCACCGGGTCACCCACCGCAAGCTCAAGAGGGACGACTGAACAGCGACTTCACCGCAGGCGATCGATCTGCGGCGCTAGGCTGACTTGCGGCAAAGGCGCCAGAGACAGCAGAAAAGTCAGAAAAGTGGATTGAATGACTCAGACGGACCAGACCTCGGCACCGCTCATCGATCCGGGCGGCGAGATGAGTTCTGTCGACCAGGCCTGCCTGCTGCGACCGGATTCGGCCGGCTTGATCCGCGCGTACTACGCCCACGTGCCGGAGGAGGACCGTCCGCGCGAACCGCAGGACGTGCTGGGTGTGGTGGACTCGCACCATCGGGTGGCGCAGCGCCGCACCGCCGGCACCGCGGCCATCCGGATCTTCAATCCCAGTGCCGCCCCGGAGGCCTCGGGTGGGTGGTCGGCCACCTCCACGGTCATCGACATCGTCAACGACGACATGCCCTACGTGGTGGAGTCGGTGGTCAGTGCCATCACCGCTGCCGGAGTGACGGTGCATCGAGTGCTGCACCCGATACTGGCGGTCCGCCGCGATCCGGACGGCCGGCTCGTCGAGGTGGTCGGTGAGTCCCGTCGGGGTCTGGACCCGCAGGACTGCAGGCGAGAATCCTGGGTCCACATCCTGATCGACCGGCTCTCCGACGCCCAGCGTGCGGAGGCGATCGAGGCCTCGCTGCACTCGTCGCTGGAATGTGTCCGGGCGGTGGTCACCGACTCGGCCGCTCTGATCGGGGCGGCCGCGGTGGTGGCCTCTGAGCTGCGGTCGTCGTTCTCGCCCCGCTCCACCCAGGAGGTCTCGGAGGCCACGGACTTCCTCTATTGGCTCACCGCAGGGAATCTGACCTTCCTGGGCTATCGGTGCGACGAGGGGGCGCCGGGGACCGACGGTTCGGCGGCTCCCGGATCCGCCATCTTCCCGGTCGCCGGCACCGGGCTGGGCATCCTGCGCGACGGGCTGGCCTCGGCCGCCGACTTCGACGAAGAGTGGGTCAACACCGGCACGTCCGGAGGCCATCTCGTGCTGACCCAGACCTCCAGCGGGACCGCGATGAGTCGTGAGGTGCCACCCTTCTCGGTCGCCGTCCGCATCCTCGGGGCCAACGGTCAGATCCTCCGGCAGCACCGGTTCCTGGGGGTGTTGACACCCAGGGCGCTGAACGCGGAGATCACCGCCACCCCGGTGTTGCGGCAGACCGTTGCCCAGGTGCTCTCCGCGCTCGGGGCGGCGCCCGATTCCTACACCGGTCAGCGGGCCATGGAACTGCTGGCCACCTATCCGCGGGCGGAATTGTTCTGGGCGCCACCGGATCTGGTGCTGGAGACGATGAACGGCGTGCTGCAGCTGTCCAGCCGGCGCCGCCTGCGCGCGTTTCTGCAACCCGATCCGTTCGGCCGGTTCATCTCTGTCCTGGTGTACCTGCCGCGTGACCGCTACACCACCGACTCCAGGCTCGCCATGGAGAAGGTACTGATGGAGACGTTGCGCGGTACCCGGATCCGCTACACGGCCAGGGTCGGTGACTCACTGCTGGCGGCGGTGCATTTCACCGTGACCACCGACCGTACGCACCCGGTGGCGCTTGGCCGCGCCGACGAGATCGACCTGACCAGGGCGTTGCGCGCGACCGTCCGCACCTGGGAGGACCGCCTCGTCGCCGCGGTGGTCGGCGGCGACGAAGAACTTGACACGGCCGCGGCGTTGGCCCGCTACGCCGAGGCTTTTGACGAGGCCTACAAGGAGGACTACCAGGTCGACGACGCCGTCCATGATCTCAAGCAACTGGACTGCCTGACCGGGCCGGAGGATCTGGGGCTCGGATTCACCGTTTCGGACCCGCACCGCGAGGAGATCCGTCGGCTGAAGCTGTATGTCACCGGGGGCACTGTCACCCTGTCGCGGGTCCTTCCGGTGCTGCAGAGCCTGGGCGCCGAGGTCATCGACGAGCGCCCGTACGAGGTTCGACGGTCGGACGGAAAGCCCTCCCGCATCTACGATTTCGGCCTGCGTTTCCGGCCGGAACTGCTGCCGGACGACGACCGGCTGCCGGATGTCCGGGACCGTTTCGCGCGATCGTTCATCGCGGTGTGGAACCGCAAGGCTGAGGTCGACGGGTTCAACGCACTGGTGCTGCTGGCCGGTTTGGACTGGCGGCTGACCGCTGTGCTGCGCGCCTACGCGCACTATCTACGGCAGATTGGTTCTCCCTACACCCAGGGCTATCTGGAGCAGGTGCTCGCCGCCCACCCGGCGATCACCGCGGATCTGGCCCGGCTGTTCACCGCCCGGTTCGATCCCGCCGCAGCAGCCGGCGGCACCGACAGTGAGGCGACCGAAAACCGGTCGGCCCAGTGCGACCTGCTGACCGCGGGCATCACTGCCGCCCTCGACGGCGTCACCAGCCTGGACGCCGACCGGATTCTGCGGATGTACCTGAGCCTGGTCACCGCGACCGAGCGCACCAACGTCTACCGCACCGATGCCGACGGCCTGCTCCGCGAGACGATGTCTTTCAAGCTCAACCCACACCTCATACCCGGTGTGCCGAAACCTGTTCCAGCGCATGAGATCTGGGTTTACTCACCGCGACTGGAGGGCGTGCATCTCCGGTTCGGCGCTGTCGCCCGCGGCGGTCTGCGCTGGTCGGACCGGCCGGAGGACTTCCGCACCGAGGTGCTCGGCCTGGTCAAGGCTCAGGAGGTGAAGAACGCCGTGATCGTGCCGGTCGGTGCCAAGGGTGGATTCGTGCTCAAGCAGCAGCCGACTGCCACCGGGGACCCGGCTGCCGACCGGGACGCATTCCTGGCCGAAGGTGTTGCCTGCTATCGACTGTTCATCTCCTCGCTGCTCGATCTCACCGACAACCGGGTCGGCGGCGCAATCGTGCCGCCCGAGCTGGTGGTGCGCCACGACGCCGACGACTCCTACCTGGTGGTGGCGGCCGACAAGGGCACGGCGACCTTCTCCGACATCGCCAACGGCGTCGCGGCCGACTACGGCTTCTGGCTCGGTGACGCCTTCGCCTCAGGCGGCAGCGTCGGTTACGACCACCAGGCCATGGGGATCACCGCGCGCGGCGCCTGGGAGTCGGTCCGGCACCACTTCCGGGAGATGGGCATCGACACCCAGACGCAGGACTTCAGCTGCGTCGGCATCGGCGACATGTCCGGAGACGTGTTCGGCAACGGCATGCTCCTCTCGGAGCACATCCGGCTGATCGCCGCCTTCGACCACCGGCATGTGTTCATCGATCCGGACCCCGACGCCGCGGCCGGCTTCGCCGAGCGTCGCCGGCTGTTCGACAAGCCGCGGTCGTCATGGGCCGACTACGACGTCGCGCTGATATCGGCGGGCGGCGGTATCTGGCCGCGCACGGCGAAATCGATACCGATCAGCGAACCGATGCGGGCGGCGTTGGGCATCGACCCGCAGATCAAGTCGCTGTCGCCGGTGGAACTGATCCGCTCGGCGCTGCTGGCCCCGGTCGACCTGCTGTGGAACGGTGGGATCGGCACCTACGTCAAGGCCTCCACCGAATCCAATTCGGCGGCCGGTGACAAGGCGAATGACGCGGTACGGGTGAACGGTAACGAGCTGCGAGCGAAAGTGGTGGGCGAGGGCGGCAACCTGGGAGTCACCCAGCTGGGTCGGATCGAGTTCGCCCGCAGTGACGGTCGCATCAACACCGACGCCATCGACAACTCGGCGGGGGTGGACACCTCCGACCACGAGGTGAACATCAAGATCGCGCTGCAACCGGCGGTGGCGGGGGAGACCCTGTCCGCCGCCGGCCGGGACGACCTGTTGGCCTCCATGACCGACGAGGTCGGGCAACTGGTGCTCGCCGACAACACGGCCCAGAACCGGGTGCTCGGCGTATCCCGGCACCATGCGGTGTCGATGCTGTCGGTGCATTCGCGTCTGATCGACTCGTTGGTGGCCAGCGGGCGACTGGACCGTGCGTTGGAGTTCCTGCCCACCCATGGCCAGATCGCCGCCAGGATCGCAGCCGGCGAGCCACTCACCTCGCCGGAATTGTCGGTGCTGCTGGCATACGTCAAGTCGGCATTGTCGGAGGCGATGCTGGCCGGTGGCCTGCCCGACGAGCCGGCCTTCGCCTCCCGCCTCGGCGACTACTTCCCGCACGCCCTCCGGGCGGCCGCCGCCGACGGCATCCTTGACATCACCGGCCACCCGCTGGCCCGGGAGATCGTCACCACCATGACGGTCAACGAACTGGTCAACGGCGCCGGGATCACCTATGCCTTCCGACTGCAGGAGGAGATGGCGGCTTCCTATACCGACTCCATCCGCGCCTATGCGGTGGCCACGGCCGTGTTCGAACTGCCGCAACTGTGGGCCGACATCGCCGCTCAGGACAATGCGATTCCCTCGGCGTGCCAGGACACCCTGTACCTGGAGGCGAGGCGGCTGCTCGACCGGGCCGCCCGCTGGCTGCTGACCCATCGGCCCGCACCGCTTGATGTGGCGGGGGAGATCGACCGCTACGGCCACGCGGTCGAGCTGCTCACGCCCAGGATGCCGCGGTTGGTGCGCGGCGTCGAGCACGACAACATCAGAGCCGATGCCGCCCGGCTGATCGAACTGGGCGCCCCGGCCGAGTTGGCGAACCGGGTGGCCTACTCGCTCTACACCTTCAGCGCGCTGGACATCGTCGAGGTGGCCACTCAGGTCGGAGCCGAGCTGGTGGAGACCGCCGACCTGTACTACGTGCTGTCGGCCCGCCTTGACTTCGACCGGTTCCTGTCGGCCGTGACCGGACTCGACCGCGGCGACCGGTGGCACGCGCTCGCCCGGCAGGCGCTCCGCGACGACCTCTACCGGTCCATGAGGTTGATCACCGCTGATGTGCTCACCGGCACCGATCCAAAGCTGGACGTGATGGCCAGGATCGATGAGTGGGAGAGCGAGAACCAGGCCAAGCTGGCCAGGGCCAGGACCACGCTCGGCGAGATTGTCGCCGGCGGCGCCGGCGACCTGGCGTCGTTGTCGGTGGCGGCCAGTGAGGTGCGGTCGATCATCCGGTGAGCCCGATCGCGATGATGCGAGCCGACGAACCGAGGATGAACTGAGAACGGAAAGGTACCCACGCGTGCACAAGAGCCACGAGGCCCTGCGGTACACCACCGAGGTCAGGGTGCGCTGGTCGGATCTCGACGCCTACGGCCACGTCAACAACGCGAAGGCGCTGACCCTGCTCGAAGAGGCCAGGGTCGACTGGCTGTTCACCGAGGCCACCCGGCGGGGAGCCACCGGGTTGACCGGCGGGATGGTGGTGTCCCGGCTGTCGGTGCACTACAAGCGGTCGATCACCTTCGGTTCGCCGGTCACCATCTCGATGGGAGTCGTCGACCTGAAGAGTGTCAGCACCACCATCGACTATGTGGTCATCGCCGAGGATCAGGTGGCGATCACGGCGACGACCCAGTTGGTGCCGGTCGATCCGGTCAATTGGCGGCCCAGACGCTGGGACTCCGCCGAACGCGCCTTCCTCACCGAGTACCTGGCCGGGTGAGATGGCCACCCTCACCCCGGACGACCGCACCGACCGTGACGACGCCGCGGCGTTCGCCGGCCGGGTGGCCAGATGGGACCCGGCCGGACCGGTTCGGCTGCGGGCCGACGGGGGATCGGTGCGGATGTTCGCCACCACCCCCTTCGACACGCTCGTCCTGCGCACCATCTCGGGTCGGCTCGATCCGAAGGATGTCACCGTCCACGCCGGAAATCTGCTGGCCGGGCTGGCCGTGTCCGCCAGCGAGACAGTTGATCCAGGACCGGTGGTGGACGCGTCGTGGAGATCCCAGCTGCCCCCGCCCGGCGGGTGGATCACGGTCGACGACCTACCGGCCGAGCTGCTCGCCGACCTAGCCGAACAGGGCGTCACCCAGGCGCGCGATCACCCAGGGCCGGCCGGCGGCGCTTCGACGGCACTGCTGGACTCGGAAGTGCTGACGGTGTCCGGTTCCGGGATGAACGTGTCGGTGCCGCTGCGCATGTTGTTCGCCCTGTCGGGCATGGGGTTCGCTCCAACCGCGGCCGGCGAAAAGGTCAGAATCAGTGCCACCGACTCCTGGGTGCGCATCGACGCCCGGTTCGGGGCCGTATTGCGCCGCCGGCACTCGCTGCTGCCGCTGCTGCTGTGAGTTGCCGGCGCTGGTGCTGAACCTATTGCGGTGGGTTCCGGGGCAGTACGACGAAGCGGTAGCCGGCCGCGGTCAGGCTGGCGATGATCTTCGGTAGAGCCGCGAGGGTCTGCAGGCGGTTCCCGCCGCCGTCGTGCATCAGAATGATCGCTCCGGGAGTGACCGTGCTCAGTACGTTCTTCACGATCGCAGCCACGCCCGGTCTGGTCCAGTCCAGCGAGTCGACGGCCCAGGCCAGCGGAATGACGTGGAATTTGGCCAGTTCGACCCGCAGTCCCGGGGTGGCGCCCCAATCCCCTCCGGGCGCCCGGTAGTACCGCGGAGTCACCCCGCCCAAGGACCCGATCGCCTGCTGGGTGCGGGCGATCTCGGCGTCGATGACTGCTGCGCTCCTGGCCGGTAGCGCCTCGTCGTGGTCCCAGCTGTGGTTGCAGAAGGTGTGTCCACTGGCAGCGATCCGCTTCTCGATCGCCGGGTACCACCCGACCTGCTGACCGATCTGGCAGAACGTCGCCTTGATGCGGTACCGGTCGAGCACGTCCAGCAGCTGCCCGGTGTACGGGGAGGGGCCGTCGTCGAACGTCAGGCTGACCACCCTGCCGCTGCCGACCCAGCCCAGCGGATGCGCGTAGCCCGCCGGAACCTTCCCCGCGGCGGAGGTGCGAGCGGGCGTCACCGCAGACGACCCTGGGCGCGGAACTTTCGCACCGCCGGCGGGCGACTGGGTCCTGGAACCAGTCATGCCGGTGATCCTGCTGGTCGAGGTCACGACGCGGGGGGTCGTGCTGGGGGTGGCGGAGGTGATGACAACGGGCGGTGTCTCAACCACCGGCAGAGTGGCCAGGGTTTCCGATGACGCCGGACCTGCCGGGAGGCCGGGCACCGTCACCACGACGACCGCGGGAACGGGCGAGCTCGCGGTCGTCGACCCGGGAGATTTCTCCAGGAGCGCGGAAATGGCCGCCGCGGACGGTGCGGAACCGCTGGGTCCCGGCGGCCGGATGGCCGCGGCGACCAACACGGCGGCGGCGCCCATCGAGACGACCGCGACGGTGATCACCGCCAGAACACCGAATCTCCTGATCGCCGGCCTCCTTATGGCCGGCCCGGGCCCGCCTCCGCGCCAGCGGCGGCGACCGATCCGCTATCCCCGGCCCGACCGAGGCCAACTGTAGGTGTCGGACCGGCCGAACCACCGACGCCTCGCCGACCTATTGCAGGCTGTTGACCATGCTGTCGGCCGCCATCACCAGGTAGGACCAGAGCCGCTCGTGGGCCTGCGGTGTCAGGTCCGCGCCGGCGACTGCCGTCGACATGGCGTGCAACCACGCGTCGCGTTCGGCCTGGCCGATGACGAACGGCGCGTGCCGCATTCGCAGCCTCGGGTGTCCGCGCAGATCCGAGTAGGTCCGGGGACCACCCCAGTACTGCTCGAGGAACATCCGGAACCGGATGGCGGCCGGACCAAGATCAGCTTCTGGGTACAGCGGACGGAGGACGGGATCGTGTTCGACGATGGCATAGAACCGCGCGACGATCCCCTCGAACGTCGGTCGGCCCCCCACCTCGTCGTAGAAGGACTCTGGAGCGCTCACCGCCCCATTCTCCGCCATCTGTACGACCCGACCTCCCACCGGCGGCCGGGTCGGCGCCGAGGTGGACATGTCACATTTGAGATTCCCGGAGAAAACCCTGGCCCCTTCTGCCGTCCGCAAGGTTCACTGGGTAACAGGTGACGGTCGACCGGCCGTGGCCCGGGTGGAGGCTGTTCCGGCAGGCGGTGAAACTGGACGTGACAATGCAGACGACGGCAGGGGTCGGCCGGGTGCTGTTGTTGAACGCCACTCACGAACCGTTGGCCGTGGTCAACGGCCGCCGGGCAGTGGTACTCATGCTCGCAGGCAAAGCCGAATGTCTGGTGGAGCGATCGACGGGGGAGAAGGTCAGGTCGCCCAGTTGTGTGCTCGCGGTGCCTGCCGTGTTGCGGTTGCGCCGATTCGTTCGGGTGCCATACGCGCCGGCGGCGGCGATCACCCGGGCCGGCGTCCTGCGCAGGGACCGGAAACGGTGTGCCTACTGCCGGGCCGCCGGTGACACCATCGACCACGTCGTGCCGCGCAGCCGTGGGGGATCTCACACCTGGGAGAACTGTGTTGCGTGCTGCTCGAAATGCAATGCCCGCAAGGCGGATCGGCTGCTCGTGGAGATCGGCTGGGCGCTGAGCTTCGTTCCGGCGAGCCCGCGGCGAATCGGGTCGGGACGGCTCTGGCTCTCCGAAGACGCCGACCCGGCGTGGCACCCCTGGCTGAGCGACGCCGCTTAGCCATTCCGGCCCCAGTCTCTTTCACCGCCTAGGCCGGATGAGCTGGATCAGCCATCTGAGCGCAGATGCTCGGTCAGCCGATGCGGCCACCGCGCCCGATGCGGCCACCGCGCCCGATGCGGCCACCGCGGCAAGTGTTGTCTACTGATCGATGAGACATGATTTTCTCCTGGTTTTGGATTGTCCGTGGATAGTCCGCTGGAATGAGGCATCATTGCCGGTCAATGCAATCAGCATTTGCGATAATTCTCGACGTCACGAAACCTCAGCGTCTGCAGGCGATCCCTGCTCCGCGGGGGCAATGGATCGCTGGCCGGCAGTGGCAATGGAAGAAATCAGCACGACCCTGCCGGTACCACAAATGACCTGATCGTTGCGTTCCTCGTCGACTGCTGTTGGTCATGATAGGGCGTCACGTACCGTTGCGGTTCGGACTGCCGCCCGAAAAGCTTCGCTCCGTGTCCGTCCGGCATATCGGGAAAGTGACAGGCGTTCGTCGGAATCGAAGCGCGCGAAGCTGATCACTCATTTGGCGCTGGGCAGATGATGGCAAAGTCCACTCCAACGAGTCTTCGGCCGCGCCATGGTCCGTCGACTCGACACCGAGAGTAGTTGTCCAGGTGATCTGGACCGCACGAATGCCCTGTGACTGGCAAACGGGTGATAGATACCTACCGACGGCGGCGACCGGTTGTGCACACCACGAGGTCCTACTACCGTGCCTGATCGTCGCGCCGGTGAAATCGAGGTGCGAAGAAGCGCACACCGGAGGTATTGACCAGGGGGTCGGGCGAGATCACTGAGCAGAGACGGTCGGCTCGCCAGCGGCGGCCGAAGCCGACCGAGAAGCTGCCCGGCGCGTTCAACAAGCTGCTCGTCGCATGGTTCTCGTCGGTAACCGCGGACGGCATGCGTTTTGCCGCTATGCCGTTGCTCGCACTGTCGACCCGTCCGTCAGCTGCGGCCGTGTCTGCGGTGGCCGCTGCGATGGCACTGCCGTGGCTGCTGGTGGCCCTGCCGGCCGGAGCGGTCGTCGATCGGTTGAACCCGGCCAGGGTGATGGTGGCCGCGAATCTGATAAGGGCGGCGGTGGCTGCACTGTTGGTGCTCGCGGTCGCCTCTGACAGTGTGAGCGTGACCCTGCTGTGCATCGCGGGTTTCGCCTTCACCGCGGCAGAAACCTTCGCGGACAGTGCATCTCAGTCGTTGTTGGTACAGATGGTGCCGGCCGGGAAGCTGGAACGAGCCAACGCGCGGTTCATCGGCTCAGAGAACCTTGGTCTCGACCTGGTGGGGCCGTTGGCGGCGGGGGCGCTGTTCTCGGTTGCGCTTTGGCTGCCTTTCCTGATCTCTGCCGTCATCTTCGCGAGCACAGCGGTGCTGATGGTCGGTATGCCCGACCGTCGTGGCGCCGTCGGCGAAGATCCGGAACCACCCATGTCGCCGGGTCGGCCGGCCGCGCGACCGTCGGTTTTCGAAGGGCTCCGCACCATCGTCGGTGATTCCGGACTACGGACGTTGGTGGCTGCGGTCGCCGTCATGGGCGGTTCGGTCGCCGCTGTCGAAGGGGTGCTGGTGATCTATTCCACGTCGTCCCTGCACCTGTCCGAGTCGCTGTACCCGACATTGCTGGCCTGCTACAGCGTCGGTCTGCTGATTTCGGCAGCGCTCGTCGGCAGATTCGGTCCGCGGGCCGCTCCCGGCCCGCTGATGGTTGCCGCGGTTGCGGTGATCGGGTTGACGTTGGTGGGGCTCGGGCTCTTTCCGCACCCGGCAGTGGCCTGGTCGTGTTTCGGCCTGATGGGTGGTGCCGGCGGGGTCTGGAATGTCCTGTCGGCCACCAGGCGGCAGCGCCGAACCCCTCCGCACCTGGTGGCTCGTGTCTCGAGCACCTTCCGGGCGATCGGCTGGGGTGCCCTCCCGCTGGGGGCGGCCCTGGGCGGCCTGGGCAGCGAGCGACTCGGCGTCCCGGCCGTGTGCGTGATGGCCGGCCTGGTGGTGCTCCTGCTGGGATGCGCGATCGCGCCGCACTTCCTCCGTTCCGACACCACGACGGCACCGGCGATCCGGCGCGGTCGCCGAACCCAGCGGGTGTAAGTCAGCGCCCGTCGGCTAGCGTTGGCGAGGTGAACATCTTCCAGACGTTGGCGATCTACGTCGGCGGGCCGCTGGTGATCTACGGCGGGATCGCGCTGCTGAGCCTGCTGCCGAGCCGGAACAAGAGGCGGCTGAAGTACCGGCCGGGGCAGGACTGGGATTACCCACCGCAGTGGTGGGCCGGCGACCATCAGATCGCGCCCGCCGACCAGGCTCTGGTCGTGGCCGGAACAGAAGGTGGCGCACGTGGCACCTGGTGAACTGATCAAGGCGCAGCCGAACACTCAGGTCGAACCCTGGAAACCGGTCACCTGCGGTCCAACCGGCTATGCGGACCTGCCGTTGGACAACAAGCAGCTCAATCTGCTCGACGACGTCATCGACAGTGCCGAGCGGGTCACCGGCCTGCGGTTCTCCGCCTATCTCGGAGACCTGGGTGGCGACTCGAGGGCCACCGCACTGGGACTGCTGAACGGTCTGGGCGCCGACGCTCCGAATGCCGTGCTGTTGGCACTCTCGCCCGGGCAGCGGATCGTCGAGGTGGTGACGGGCACGGTGGCCGCGCTGCGGATCACCGACCGGGCGGCGCGCCTGGCCGTGCTCAACGTCGTTTCCGCGGCCGGCAGTGGGGATCTGGAGAGCGCCCTGATCAACGGCATCAGGACCTTGGCAGACCAGGCCGGAACACTGCCGGACCGGGCCGGCTGGTAGCGGGAAACCACCCGCGCAATGGTCGGCGGCCCCGCAGCGTCTCGCTGCGGGGCCGCCGCCGTCTCCGGACCCCGGCGAGGACGTCAGGTCTGGTCGTATGCCCTGGCGCGGACGGCACGCTCGGTGCCGGACCGACCTTCCGATACCAGGCGGGCCAGCGCGGTGGGATGCTCGCCGGCCGCCCAGGCAGTCGCAGCCTCCACAGTCTCGGCCGATACCGACCAGCGCGGATAGAGACCGACCGCGACCTTCTGCGCCACCTCGATGCTGCGCCTGGCCCAGACCTCATCCACTACGGCGAAATATTTGGCCCCGTACTCCGTCAGCAGGTCCGTCTGCGCGGGATGCGCGAAGCCGCCGATGGCTGCGTCCTGCAGCGCATTGGCCATCCCGTCATCGTTGATCAGCCGCTCCCAGATAGCGGCCTTGGAGGCCGCATCCGGCCGCAGCGCCCGTGCGGTGGCCGCCCGCCGGTCACCGGAAGCGGTCGGATCCGCCGCCGCCGCAGCGTCGATCTCAGCGGTCCCGGCGACGCCGTGCGCCACCAGCGCGTTCAACAATGTCCACGACAGGTCGGCGTCGACCGTCAGGCCGGCCAACGGGGCGGTCCCGTCCCGCCAACCGCCGATGACCTCCAGCTGCTCGGTCGAGAGTTTGGCCGCCGACAGCGCGTTCACGGCCGCCAGCTGCACGTCGCCGCCCGGTTCCGAGGTGGTTGCCAGATCCAGCACGGCGGAGGTGAACCTCGGCCAGCCGGTCGTCTGCGCCCAGCCCGGGTCGGAGTAGGTGCCGACGGCCAGCTGGATCTGCGACAGCACCCGCTGGACGACGCCGATCTGGTCCTCCCGGACGACGCCGGTCAACGCCAGCTCGACGAAATCCCGGGCCCGCATCCGGGCATCCCTGGTCATCTCCCACACTGCTGACCACACCAGGGTCCGCGGCAGGGAGTCCGCGATGTCCCCGATCCGGGCGATGGCGGTGGCCAGCGAACCTCCGTCGAGGGCCAACTTGCAATAGGTAAGGTCGTCATCGTTGACCAGCACCAGTGTGCCTGCGGTGACCCCGACGAGTTCCTTCACCGGGGTGCGGGCGTCGGTGACGTCCAACTCGACGCGGTGGGTGCGGACCAGTGCGCCGGTGCCGTCGTCGCCGTACACGCCGACTGCGAGCCGGTGGGTGCGCAGTTCGCCGGCCCCAGGGGCCGCCCCATCCTGGACGACCGCGAAGTCGGTGTAGCTGCCGTCCGGTCCGACCTCGAACTCAGGGTGCAGCTGGTTGATCCCGGTCGTCTGCAGCCATTGGCTGGTCCAGCCCGACAGATCCCGGCCGGAGGCCTCCGTCAGGTGACCCATCAGGTCGGCCAAGGTCGCGTTCCCGAAGGCAAAGCTGCGGAAATAGCTACCAAGTCCGGTGAGGAATTCGTCGAAGCCCACGTAGGCCGCCAGCTGCTTGAGCACGCTCGCACCCTTGGCGTAGGTGATGCCGTCGAAATTGACCTCCACCGCGGCCAGGTCGACCATGTCCGCGGCAATCGGGTGGGTGGACGGGAGCTGGTCCTGCACGTACGCCCAGGACTTCTCCACGTTGGCGAAGGTGGTCCAGCTGCTGCTGTACTCGGTCGCCGAGGTCTGCGCGACGACCGATGCCCAGGTTGCGAACGACTCGTTGAGCCACAGGTCGTCCCACCACCGCATGGTGACCAGATCGCCGAACCACATGTGGGCCATCTCGTGCAGCAGCGTCTCGCAGCGCCGTTCGTACTGGTAGTGCGTCACCCGGGACCGGAAGACGTATTCCTCGCGGAAGGTCACCGCGCCGGCGTTCTCCATCGCGCCGGCGTTGAACTCCGGGACGAACAGCTGGTCGTACTTGCCGAACGGGTACCGGACGCCGAACGCCCCGTGGTAGAAGTCGAAGCCCTGCTTGGTCTCGGCGAACAGCCGGTCGCTGTCCAGATGGCCGGCCAGGCTGCCACGGCAGTAGAGCCCGAGATCGATCCCGTCGTGGTGATCGGTGACCACGTGGTAGGGGCCGGCGATCAGGGCGGTGATGTAGGTGCTCATCGGCTGGGTGGTCGCGAAGTGGTGCACAGAAGGACCACCGGTACCGTCCGGCGCGGTGTCCACCGAAGTGGTAGCGCCGTTGGAGATCACCTGCCAGTTGGCCGGCGCAGTCACGGTGAAGGCGAACGTCGCCTTCAGGTCCGGCTGGTCAAAACAGGCGAAAAGCCTTTTGGCGTCGGCGGTCTCGAATTGCGAGTACAGATAGACAGCATGATCGACCGGATCGACGAATCGGTGCAGACCTTCGCCGGTGTTGGTGTAGAGACCGACGGCCTCGATGACGAGGTGGTTGTCCGGCAGTAGGTCGGGCAGGGCGAGGCCACTCCCGTTGCTCCAGCCGCCGACATCCAGATCCCGCCCGTTGAGAACGGCCGAGGCGATGCCGTCGCCGACGAAATCGATGAACGTGTCGCTGCCGGGGGCGGCAGCGAAGCTGATCTCCGAGCGCGTCGGATAGCTCTTCTCGCCGGGCCCGCCCTGCCCGTCGGTGAGGTCGATGGTGACCTCGTAGGACTTGACCGTGAGCAGCGCAGCCCGGGTGGCGGCCTGCTCCCTGGTCAGATTCGGCGGCTGGGAGTGGTGGGGTTGATGACCGTCGGTGGCACGGTGATGGGCAGACATGACAGTCATCAGATCAGAAAAGATGGGCCCGCCGCGCGGGAACAACTTCGGCGGCTGGCTGGTTCGCACGTCCAGACGGTGTGCGACGGGCGATCCGCGGGTACGCAACCGTGGCCCAGCCCGGGCTACCGTCGGCCCCCGGACATCAAGTCCGTCACGTCAGCACCAGGAGGTTCGCATGACTGCCACTTTGACCAGCACACCGGACGAAGCCACGGCTCACAAGGACAAGGCGGGTCTGTGGTTCGACCCGCTGTGCCCGTTCTGCTGGATCACCTCGCGGTGGATCCTCGAGGTCGCCGAGGTGCGCGACATCGAGGTCGAGTTCCACGTGATGAGCCTGGCGGTGTTGAACGAGGGTCGTGACCTTTCGCCCGACTATCGCGAGATGATGACCAGGGCGTGGGGCCCGGTCAGGGTGGCCGTCGCTGCGGCGGCAGCACACGGCGATGAGGTGCTGGCGCCGCTGTACGCCGCGATGGGCACCCGCATCCACCAGCAGGGAAACAAGGATTTCCCGCTGGTGATCGCCGAGTCGCTGGCCGAGGTGGGGCTGCCGGCCGACCTGGCGGCCGCGGCCGATTCCGACACCTACGACGAGGCTCTGCGAGCCAGCCACCACGCCGGAATGGACAAGGTCGGCCCCGATGTCGGCACCCCCACCATCCATGTCAACGACGTGGCCTTCTTCGGCCCGGTGATCACCAAGATTCCCCGGGGTGAAGAGGCCGGCAAGCTCTGGGATGCCACCGTGACGCTGGCGAGCTTCCCGTATTTCTTCGAGATCAAGCGCACCAGATCAGGAGAACTCGACTTCTCCTGAGCGTCCGCGCGTCCCGCGTCGCCGAACCCTGTGGTCCGGGCTAGTTTGGTGGCTGACCCGAACGCGTGAGGATCGGTGGTGTGACCATGATGAATCCGTCCGGTATCCCGCTCCCACCGGATCTTGGCAGTGGCCCGGTGGTGATCGGGGTCGACAACGCCACCACCTGTGGACGGCCGCTGCGAGCGGCGGTCTTCCTGGCCAGGGCGTTGAGTCGGCCAGTGCTGCTGGTGCACGTCCGGCGCCGCACCATCCCGATGGTGGAGGGCTATGTGCCTATCCCCGAGGAGTTGGGCGTCAACGACGCAGCCGAGGACTCCATCGAGAACGACCTGCGGGCCCTGCTGGTCTCCGGCGGAGACCTGGAGGGGGTCGACTGGGAGCTGATTTCGGTCACCGGTGAGGCGGCCGGTGAGATCATCCGGATAGCCCACGACCGGGACGCCGCATGCGTGGTCGTCGGCAAGCGCCACAAGGGCTTCGCCGAATTCGTCCATCGCATCGCCTCCGGCTCCGTTTCCCGGGCAGTGGTAGCGACCCAACAGTTCCCGGTACTGGTCGTTCCGTGAGCTGATCGCCCGCGGCGGTCGCCGAACCCCTCCCGAGGGAAACGGGCCGGGTGCTGACAGACTGACCTCATGCACGTCTACATCGGCTCCGACCATGCCGGCTTCGAGTTGAAAGCTTTCCTGGTGGACCGAATGACCGCCGCCGGTCACCAGGTGGTGGACATCGGGCCACACGTCTACGACGCCCAGGACGACTACCCGCCGTTCTGCCTCGAGACTGCGCGCCGGGTCGCGGCCGACCCGGGCAGCCTGGGCGTGGTGATCGGCGGGTCTGGCAACGGTGAACAGATCGCCGCCAACAAGGTCGCCGGAATCCGCGCCGCGTTGGCCTTCTCCACCGAGACCGCGGCGTTGAGCCGGCAGCACAATGACGCCAACGTGATCTCGCTGGGTGCCCGCGAATACGACATCGAGACCGCGGCCGGATTCGTCGACACCTTTCTGGCCACCCCGTTCTCGCATGACCCACGACACCAACGGCGGATCGACATGGTCGCCGCCTACGAGGCGAGCCCCGGGCCGCAGGCGCTTCCGGTGAGCTGACGGCAGCGGATCCAGCCCGGTGATCGCCGGCGGCGCGCCGGTCAGCCGCGCGGTCGGCGGCCGCCGCGACGGTTCTCGGTGAGCCCGCTTCGACCGCCCGCCCCCGACCCGCCGGCGGATCGCGGGTCGGTGTCCTTCGGATCCGGGACCTTCTTCGCGGTGACAAGCGGGGCCGGCGGGATGTAGTGACGCCGCACGATCACCAACTCCTCCTCGGCCGCAGCCAGATCGGCCGGAGAGGGGGCGGCGACCTCCCTGGCCCGCATGGCGATCGTCGGACTCAGCTGGGTGGTTCTGGTCGAAACCAGCGCCCGGAGTGAACGTTCCATCGACGACTCGCCGCGTCGCCTGTCCTGCTGGGCTGTCGGGCCGTTCGATGCCGAGGCGTTTGCGGCGGACCGCGTCCGTTCCGCTTCGGGTGGACGGGCGGACCGGCGTTCCCGGGTCTGGGTTTCGGCGTTGGCATCCGGCGGTCGGGGCGGCCGCTGCCGGCGGCGGTGTCGCGGTGGACCGGCCTCGTCTGCAGACCCGGCCGGCCCGGCCGACCCGCCGCTGCTGCCGGCGGTCGGTTCGGCGGTTGGTTCGGTGCCTGCTGGGGCGGTGAGCGGCGGGTTGGTGCCCGGCGGGAGGTGGGGCGCAACGTCGTCCCGCGACGGGTTCGGCGGACCCGCCGCGCGCCCGGCGGCGCGCCGGCGAGGTTTCTCCACTACTGCAGCATGCCGTACCGGCGGCAGCCCCGGCCGACCGGTGCTGGGAGCAGGTCAGAAGCCTTCCGGTGTCCACGGTCGCAGCGGCGTTCCGAGCGCCGCGTCCAGGTCGGCGATGGCCGCCGGCTCGCCGTCGACGCGACCGGCTGCCGCCAGTCGGGCGATCCGGGTGCCACCCAGAAAGGCCGCACCGAGATCGGCGATGCCCAACCGGACCTGCGGCAGGGCCGCCGACACGGTGGCCGTGCCGCCGTCGGTCGACAGTTCCAACTGCCAGGTGCCGTCGTTCCACGGGCAGAACTCGTCGGACACCCGCACCACCACCGTGGCGGGTGCCCGGTAGGTCCGGAGCTGCAGGGCCCGGCCCAGGTCGACCAGACGAACCCAGACGTGGTCGGCGATGTCCGAACTCACAGCCCGCGGGTTGACCAGCATGTCCGGTAGCGGTTCGTCGATCCAGGCTTGCGGGAAGATCACCTTCCGGACCAGCGGGTACGCCAGCACGTGTCGCCAGAGCGACGCCCGCGCCACCGGCGTGGCTGCGCAGATCTCACTGATCGTCAGGGAGTTGTTCGGTCCCCGGTCGGTCCAGTCCTGGGTCAGCCGGAAAACGATGAATCCGTCAGGGTGGAGCGCGATGCGTCGCGGGCCACGGCCCTTCTGCACGAACGGGTGCTCGGTGAACAGGGCCTTCCAGACCTCCTCGGACCGGTCGAGATAGCCGGTGAAGCCGGGTCGCACCCGGGAGTGCAGCTGCTTCATCAGCGACAACGCTGCGGTCAGTTCCGTCTCAAGCACCGGCTCTGTGACGATGCCGGGTCGCAACGCCGTCGGAGCGGGCAGCTCCAGTCGCACCCTGTTGGTGGCCAACCCATAGCCGAACCGGCCGTAGATTCCGGACTCGGTCGCCGTCAGGATCGCCACCGGCTCGGCGGACGCGTCGTGCAGACCGTGCAGCTGAGCGGTCATCACCTGGCGCAGGATGCCGCGGCGCTGCTGGTCCGGCCGCACCCCGACCCAGGTCACCGCAGCCACCGCTGCGGGTCCCCGGCCGGGGAAGGTGAGCTCGCGCGACTGGATGGCGCCGATGCCGACCAGCAGCTGGTCGAGGTTCGGGTCGAACACACCGGTGAATCGGGCGAGGTCATAGGTCGGCAAAGCCACGTTGTCGAGGAAGTCGTCGTCCGGCTGGTAGCCGAAGGCAGCCGCGTCAACGGCCTTGGTGGCGGGCCAGTCGGCGGCGGTCAGCGGTCGGACGACGAATTCGCCCACTCCGGTCATCGGCGGCGTTGGCGGATTCTTGGCGGTCATTTCAATGAGCTTGCCGTACCAGGAGCGCGTTGTCGCGGCCTTTGCAGGCGCCGGGCCCGAGAGCAGTTGCGGTCAGTGAGCGGCGCCCGCGACCGCGGCGGGCTGGCCGATGTCGGCCAACAGCTGTCCGAACCAGCCGGTCCCCAGGGCGAACGCCTTGCCGCCCTTGATCCGGCTGAACTCGATGGCGCGCAGGCGGTCTCCGGCCTCCTCGTCATGGCCGATGACACCCGATTCGCCGCGCAGTGCGCAATCGACCGCATAATCGGTCATCGACTTGATGAGCCGGAGGTCCTCGACGTTGGCGGCGGCCGCGCGGGCGAAATAGCCGGACTTCTGCAC
Source organism: Mycobacteriales bacterium (assembly GCA_038229825.1). GTDB lineage: Bacteria > Actinomycetota > Actinomycetes > Mycobacteriales > Nakamurellaceae > Nakamurella. The sequence continues at coordinate 79,140 of JBBROB010000017.1, read as the reverse complement.
CATCACCTTCTCCGCGCCGAGTCGCTCGGCGAACTGCTTGGCAAACCAGGCGCCCGGATTGATGTCGTCGAGCCGCACGTGGCCGAACGGGTCCCGGGGTACGTCGGCGCCCGACGCCTCCAATTGGCCGACGATGGTGTCCAGCCCGGCGCCCTCGGACAGGAAGATGGTGACGTTCCCGACGGTGTCCATGACGTCCCGAAGGCGCGCCGCCTCCGCCTCCAGGTCGAAGGCTGCTTCCGGCACGTAGACGGCATGCACATCCCAGGCCGTCCGGGAGAGCCCGATCTCGGGCAGCCATTGCTGGGTGTCCAGCCACTTCCGGTAGGCCAGTGCGGTGGCCGCCGTCAACCAGCCGCAGTGCCGCCCCATGACCTCGTGCACGATGAGCATCCGCGACCCAGAGTTGTGCTCGCCGACCACATTGCGGGCGAAGTCGGCGCCTTGTTCCGCAGCCGTCCAGGCGCCGAGCGACTGCTTGATCGGGATGACGTCGTTGTCGATCGTCTTGGGCAGGCCGACGACGGTCAGTGCGTAATCGTGCTTGGCCAGGAAGGCGGCGAGATCGGCTGCGGTGGTGTTGGTGTCGTCGCCGCCGATGGTGTGCAGCACATCGACGCCGTCGGCGGTGAGCCGGTCGGCCGCCACTTTCAACGGGTCGTCGCCCTCCTTGACGAGGCCGCGCTTGAGCAGGTCCTTGACGTTGGTCAGCTTGACTCTGGAGTTGCCGATGGGCGAACCGCCGAACCGGTGCAGTAGGCCGGCGTTCGCGCGGACGGTGGGGCTGACGGTGAGGTAGTCGCCGGAGAGCAGACCCTGGTACCCGTGCCGATACGCGATGATCTCGACCTCGGGCGCGAGTTCGGTGTACCGCTCGATCAGTCCTCCGACGGCGGATGACAGACAGGGGGCGAAGCCTCCCGCGGTGAGCAGCGCGACCTTGCGGACCGTCATTGTTCTCGGACGCCTTTCCTGGACCGTTCCTTGCTCGAGCGGGGCACGGCCAACCCTAGCGGGCCGCCGGCCGGCCCGGGCGCCGGCCGGTGGCCTGCATCACGGCCAGGTAACCCCCACCGGCCAGCAGACCCCAGAAGGCGGCGCCGATGCCGCCGAAGGCGACCCCGGAGGCGGCCACCAGGAAGGTGACGGCCGCCGCCTCCCGGTGGGTGCCGTCGGCCAGCGCGGACCCGGCCGCCGAGGCGAAAGCGCCGATCAGCGCCAACCCGGCGATCGAGCCCATGATCCCGGCGGGCGCCGCGACCGCGACCGCGGCCACCAGCGCCGACAGCGGCCCCAGCGCCAGGTAGACCACCCCGCACGAGACCCCGGCGATCCAACGCCGCCGGACGTCGGGATGCGCAGACGGACCGGCGGCCAGCGCCGCCGAGAGTGCGGCGAGGTTGATCGCGTGGGCGCCGCCGAAGGCACCGGCCACCGTGGCCACGCCGGTATACAGCAGCGGCGGTGCGAGCGGCGGACGGTAGCCGAACGAGGCGAGCACCGCCATCCCCGGGATGTTCTGGCTGGTCATGGTGACCAGGAAGAGTGGGAGCGCGATGGCCAGGATGGTGGCCGGCTCCCACACCGGCGTGACTGCCACCAGCGCCGGAGCCAGTCGGTTGCCCGACAGGTGGGAGAAGGACCCGGAGACAGCGATCACCACCACCGCCACCAGCAGCGCGCCTGGCACCGCCCACCGCCGGGCCACCCGCATCAGCACCAGCCAGCTGAGCAGCACCGGCGCGATCGCCGCCGGCGAGACGGTCAGGGCCCGGAAGGGCTCGACGCACAGCGTCAGCAACACGCCGGCCAGCATCGCGTTGGCCAATGCCGGCGGAATCGCCGACACCGCCCGACCAAGCGGTCTGATCAGGCCGCACAGGGCGATCAGGGCGCCGGTGACGGCAAAGGCGGTGACAGCAGCACCGAATCCGCGGGCGGGGAGTGCCGAACTGGCCAACAGTGCCGCGCCTGGCGTCGACCAGGCCATCGTCATCGGCATCTTCAGCCGCCAGGAGAACAAAATGCTGCCGACCGCCATCGTCAGGCACAGAATCAGCAGGCCCGACGCAGCCTGGTCGTTGCTCGCCCCGACCGCGCGCAGCCCGGCCAGCACCACCGCGAACGAGCTGGTGAAGCCGACGACCGCGGTGACGACCCCGGCCACCACTGCGTGCCCGACGCCGACGGTGCCGGTGGTGGTGCGCTCATCGGTGGTCATCGCGCTTCCTGTCGCCGCGGAGGATGCAACTGCTGTCCTGAACTATCGTTCCATATACAGAACGCTGTGACCGTCGTCGGCCGAGGAGAAGCCCGTGGAAGAGCAGTCCGGCCCAGCGGCAGCAGAGGCCGCCGCAACTGTCGGGCACCGCATCACCGACCTTCGCCGCGCCGCGGGGCTGTCGCTGTCGGAACTGGCCAGGCGGGCCGGCCTCGGCAAGGGCACCCTCTCGGAATTGGAGGCGGGCCACCGCAATCCGACCCTGGGTACGCTGTACGCGCTCACTGCTCCGCTGGGTGTCGGGCTGGCGTCACTGATCGATCTCGGCGACTTCCGGCCGCGCGGGGCGGCCAGCGGCGACGGGGTGAACGCGATTCTGCTCGACGTGCTGGGGGAACCGGGGATCACCGCGGTCACCGAGGTGTACCGGCTGGTCATCGAGGGCGGCGCCCACCGGTCTTCCCCGGCGCACGGCGCCGGGGTGCGGGAGCAGTTGACCGGGGTGACCGGGGTCGCGGTGGTCGGCCGGGTCGGCGCCGAGCAGCGGGTCGGCCCGGGTGAGACGGTCTGCTGGATGTCCGATGTGCAGCAAAGCTTCACTGCCGTCGGCGGGCAGCCGGCCGTCGGCGTGCTGTTGATCACGCACCCTTCGTGACCGGCAGGCGGCCTGCACGAGGGCTGGAGCGGGCGACGAGAATCGAACTCGCGTAATCAGTTTGGAAGACTGAGGCACTACCATTGTGCTACGCCCGCTGGGCCCGACATCGCTGTCGTGCCCGGCAATGATAGCCGACCGTCGGGCCGCGTCGAGCACCTGCGAGCAGCAGCGTGCGGCCGGATCGGGTGCGCGCGCGGGCGGCGGTGACGGCCGCCTGCGTTAGGATGCCTCCACGACGGGCTGTAGCGCAGCTTGGTAGCGCGCCGCGTTTGGGACGCGGATGTCGCAGGTTCAAATCCTGTCAGCCCGACCATTCACCGGCTCGCCCTCGGACCTCGGGGGCGAGCCGATCCTCGTTGCAGCACAGGCTGAATCGGATGCGAGAGCGTCCAGGGTGCCGACGGTTGCGCTGCCGGGGTTCGGCCCACGTCCGTCTTTGGTGCCGGTGGCCGCGGCCATCGGAAACCACGGCTGTATTCCTCGCCTAGAATCGAGGGGTTACTTGCGCCGGCGACGTCACAGTGCCTGCCGCCGACGGCTGATTCGCCGCCGAGGCCGCAAGGCTTTCGCCCGAGTCCGCAGTCAGCTTGTCGTTCCATCTGGTCGAACCCGCCACGCCGATCCAGCCATGCCGGTTGCCGGCATGTCACCCACCGAGGAGTCCTGCACGTGAAGAGCACCGTCGAACACCTGAACCCGACCAGGGTCAAACTCTCCGTCGAGGTTCCGTTCGACGAATTGAAGCCGCACTTCGCCAAGGCCTACGGGGCGTTGGCCGGCACGGTCAACATCCCCGGTTTCCGCAAGGGCAAGGTGCCGGCGAAAATCCTGGACGCCCGACTGGGCCGCGGGGCGATCCTGTCCGAGGTGGTCAACGACGCCGTCCCGGCCAAGTACGGCGAGGCGGTCGCCGAGGCGAACCTGACGCCGCTCGGGCAGCCGGAGATCGAGGTCACCCGGATCGACGACGGCGACACCCTGGCCTTTACCGCTGAGGTCGACGTGCGCCCGGAGATCGTGCTGCCGGCCGTCGAAGACATTGCCGTCGAGGTGGACGACATCGAGGTCACCGACGCCGACGTCGACGAGCAGGTCGACGCTCTGCGCGACCGGTTCGCGACGGTCACGGCGGTCGAGCGGCCGGCGGCCGATGGCGATTCGATCAACATCGACCTGCGCGCTGTGGTCGACGGCGAGGAACTGCCGGACGCGAGCACCGACGGGCTGACCTACAAGATCGGGACCGGCGACCTGGTCGACGGGCTCGATGATGCGGTGATCGGCCTCGCCGCCGGTGAGACCGCCCACTTCACCACCGGACTGGTCGCCGGTGAGCACGCCGGCGACGACGCCGAGGTCACCGTGACCGTGAATTCCGTGTCCGAGCGGGCGCTACCCGAGGTGGACGACGATTTCGCCCAGCTGGCGAGCGAGTTCGACACCGTGGGCGAGATGCGCGCCGACCTGGTCGAGCGGATCCGCCGGGTGAAGAACATGACCCAGGGCAGCCAGGCACGCGACAAGGTGCTGGCGGCGCTGCTCGAGGCGACCGACATCCCGGCACCGGCCGGCATCGTGCAGTCCGAGTACGACGCCCGCCAGCACGATGCCGTGCACTCGTTCGACCACGACGAGGAGCAGTTCAACGCCTACCTCGAGGGTGAGGGCCAGACCAGGGAAGAGTTCGACGCCGAGACCAAAACTGCCGCGGAAGAGGCCGTTCGCACCCAGCTGCTGCTGGACGCACTCGCCGAGGCGCAGGGCGTCGGGGTCTCCCAGGAGGAGTTCACCGAGCGGATCATCTACAACGCCCAGCGCTTCGGGGTCAGCCCGGATGAGTACTTCAAGCGACTCCAGGAGGGCAACCAGCTCGGCGCCGTCATCTCCGACGTCCGACGTGGGAAGGCACTGGCCAACGCGGTGCAGCAGGCGAAGGTCACCGACGCTTCGGGCAACGTGCTCGACATCGCCGCGCTGTTCGGGGTCGAGGTCATCCCGGACGACGAGGAGGACGCTGCGGACGTGGCGAACGGCGTCGTCGACGGGGCAAGCGAGGACGTGACGGACGAGGTCGCCGCAGCGCCCGAGGAAGCCGACGCCGCCGACGAGAAGTAGACGGTTCACCGGAGCCGGTGCGACGCCCGTGGTCACGCCGTCAGCGAACAGCTGGCGCAACAGGCATCGCATCGGCTCCGTCGTCGTTACTGTCGGGTGAGTCGGTAGGTCGGCTCGCTGGCGTCGGCGCAGATCCGGCCACCGCACTTTCCGATCGACCAGCTCCACCCACATCGATGAACACCGGCGGACCTTCGGGTCCGGGCCGGATTTCTGACAGGAGACGTCAGTGAGTCAACGTCAAACGTTCGCCGGCACCAGCTTCGACCAGCTCAGGGCCATCGAGAACGCAGCCCCCGAGATCCTGCCCGCGGTGATGCGGGGGACCCCGGGGTTGTCGCTGTCGGACTCGGTGTCCGAACGCCTGCTCCGCGAGCGGATCATCATCCTCGGCTCCGAAGTGCGGGACACCAACGCCAACGAGATCACCGCCCAGCTGCTGCTGTTGGCTGCGGAGGATCCCGAGAAGGACATCACCCTCTACATCAACTCGCCCGGCGGCAGCGTGACGGCCGGCATGGCCATCTACGACACGATGATGCTGATCGAGCCGGACGTCGCCACCACCGCCATGGGTCTGGCCGCGTCCATGGGTCAGTTCCTGCTGACCGCCGGTGCGCCCGGCAAGCGGGCGGCCCTGCCCCACGCGCGGATCCTGATGCACCAGCCCAGCGCCGGTGTCGGCGGCACGTCCTCCGATATCGCGATCCAGGCGGAGATGCTGAACAAGTCGAAGCTGGAGATGGCCGAGCTGATCGCCCAGCACACCGGTCAGACGGTCGAGCGGATCACCCTGGACTCTGACCGTGACCGCTGGTTCACCGCGCAGGAGGCCCTGGAGTACGGGTTCATCGACAAGGTCGTCGCTCGCGCTGCCGAGGCTCCGGTCAAGCCGGGCAAGTAGTCGTCGGACGACGAACCACGAGCCCAGATCCCTCCAGACCCGAGAGCCCTCCAGACCCGAGAGCACAGAGAGAAGTCCTTGAAGATGAACCGTCCCGGCCACCAGATGCCACTGGGCCTCGCTCATGGCAATGCGCTGAATCTCCCGCAGGCCCGCTATATCCTGCCGTCCTTCGTCGAGCGGACCAGCTACGGCGTCAAGGAATCCAATCCGTACAACAAACTGTTCGAGGAGCGCATCATCTTCCTCGGCGTGCAGATCGACGATGCGTCCGCGAACGACGTGATGGCCCAGCTGCTGACGCTGGAGTCGACCGACCCGGACCGCGAGATCGTCATCTACATCAACTCGCCGGGTGGGTCGTTCACGTCGATGACGGCGATCTACGACACCATGCAGTTCGTCCGGCCGCACATCCGCACGGTGTGCCTCGGGCAGGCCGCGTCGGCGGCTGCGGTGCTACTGGCCGCCGGATCGAAGGGCATGCGGATGGCGTTGCCCAACTCGCGCATCCTGATTCACCAGCCGGCCACAGAGGGTGTCTACGGCCAGGTCTCCGACCTGGAGATCCAGGCCAAGGAGATCCAGCGGATGCGCAGCTCGCTGGAGAACATCCTGTCCAGGCACTCGAACCGGACGCCGGAGGAAGTTCGCATCGACATCGAGCGCGACAAGATCCTGACGGCGGCCGAAGCCAAGGACTACGGGCTGGTGGACGACGTCCTCGAATACCGCAAGATGGACTGACCGACCGAATGGATCTTGGTCACCGGCTGTTATGGTTTCCGGGCAGGTAGTAGCAGCCGCGATTTGCAGATAGCATACGTTCGATTTCGAGTGGCGCAACAGCCGTCGGCCGATACGCTTGGTCAGGTATCGGCCGACGGCGTCCCACCCCTCGCAACGGCCGGGCAGAGAATCAACGACCGGCGGTCGTGCTCGTGTCGTGACCGGCAAACCCCGGCCCCGATACGTCAAACCGGGTACGGTCGGCAGGACAGGACCTCGTCGATATGACGTACTTCACCACCTATCGGAACCGGCCAGAGCTGGCCCCATCCAAGATCGAGAGGGCTCATGGCGCGAATTGGCGATGGGGGCGACCTACTCAAATGCTCCTTCTGCGGCAAGAGCCAGAAGCAGGTCCGCAAACTGATCGCTGGTCCGGGTGTCTACATCTGTGACGAGTGCATCGACCTGTGCAACGAGATCATCGAAGAGGAACTCGCCGAGACCAGCGACGTCAAGCTGGACGACCTGCCGAAGCCGACAGCCATCCGCGAGTACCTCGACCAATACGTAATCGGCCAGGACACCGCCAAGAAGGCGCTGTCGGTCGCGGTCTACAACCACTACAAGCGCATCCAGGCCGGCCCGGACCGCGGGCCGGAGCCGGTGGAGCTGGCCAAGTCCAACATCCTGATGCTCGGCCCGACCGGCTGCGGCAAGACCTATCTCGCGCAGACGCTGGCGAAGATGCTCAACGTGCCGTTCGCCATCGCCGACGCCACCGCGTTGACCGAGGCCGGCTACGTCGGCGAGGACGTAGAGAACATCCTGCTGAAGTTGATCCAGGCCGCCGACTACGACGTCAAGCGCGCCGAGACCGGCATCGTCTACATCGACGAGGTCGACAAGATCGCCCGCAAGTCGGAGAACCCCTCGATCACCCGTGACGTCTCGGGCGAGGGTGTGCAGCAGGCGCTGCTGAAGATCCTGGAGGGCACGCAGGCGTCCGTCCCGCCGCAGGGCGGCCGCAAGCATCCGCACCAGGAATTCATCCAGATCGATACCACCAACGTGCTGTTCATCGTGGCTGGTGCCTTCGCCGGTCTGGAGAAGATCGTCGGGGAGCGGGTCGGCAAGCGTGGTCTCGGCTTCGGCGCGGAGATCCGCTCCAAATTCGACATCGATGCCTCGGACATCTTCTCCGACGTGATGCCGGAGGACCTGATCAAGTTCGGCTTGATCCCGGAGTTCATCGGCAGGCTACCGGTGGTGGCAGCGGTCACCCACCTGGACAAGGAATCCCTCATCAAGATCCTGACCGAGCCACGGGATGCACTGTCCAAGCAGTACCAGCGGCTGTTCGACATGGACGGGGTAGCCCTGGAGTTCGACACCGACGCGCTGGAGGCCATCGCTGACGAGGCGATCCTGCGCGGCACCGGCGCTCGTGGGCTCCGGGCGATCATGGAGGAAGTACTGCTGCCTGCCATGTACGAGGTGCCGGGCCGTGACGACGTCGAACGCGTCGTGGTGACGGCCGAAACGGTCAAGAAGAACGTCTACCCGACCATCGTGCCGCGGGCACCCAAGCGGGCCCCCCGCGAGAAGTCGGCCTGACGGGTCACCCGCAATTCACGGTCGCCCAGGAACTCAGATCCTGTAGCGCGTCGACTACCTTGCCGTCACTCAGGCTCAGCGCCAATCCGGTGATGGTCTTTCCGGCGGCGCTCTTGATGGTCGCCCGCAGGATGTTGACATCCGCCTGGGGTCGAGCGGGCAGCCCGGATGTCGGCAACTGCTGCAGGGCGTCGTCCACGTCGGCCTGACTGATGGTGTCGCCGGATGTGCCACCCGCGATGCCCTGCAGGACCGAGGTGAACGCGGTGATGGCGGCCAGCACCTTGTTGCAGTCAGCAGAGAGCCCGGGAATGCTGGTCGGCCCGACGGACCCGCGGGATCCGGTGGTCGCCGGTGGCCCGGTCCCGGTCGTCAACCGGGCGGTGGTTGTTGCATCGGCGGTGCGCTCGTCGGTCTCGCGTCGGCTGCTGGTCGATGCCGGGCTGCTGGTCTGGTCGGTGGGGGACTCTGCTGCGGGGGTCGGGGCCGTGGCCGGGCTCGCTCTGCTCACGGTCGAGACGGCCGGCACCAGCGCCGTGGCCGCGACCTCAGGCTGACCGGCCACCGAACCGGCGCACCCCGTTGCCAGTACAGCGGTGACCACAATGCCGGCGAACGCCCGGTTCCGAAAGTTCATCTGAGCTCCTGCGGACTCGGGGCGGATCCAACCAAATGGCCTAGCAGATGCTAGCCCGCTGTCGCCTGCTCAACTGCTGGTCCGCCGGCTCCGGCCACCCGTTGGGCGCCGGCGTACACGTTGAAACCGTTGTCCCTGGTGAACCCGACCAGGGTCAGGCCGGTCCCGGTCGCGAGTTCGACAGCAAGCGATGAGGGCGCGGAGACCGCGACCAGCATGCCGATGCCGGCCATCACCGCCTTCTGGACCAACTCGAACGAAGCTCGCGACGAGGTCAGCAGCGCTACCCCGGACAGCGGCAGCTGACCGGCCAGCAACGCGGCCCCGATCACCTTGTCGACCGCATTGTGCCGTCCGATGTCCTCGCGGATATGACGAAGCTCTCCATCGGGCGAGAGCAGCGCGGCCCCATGGATTCCGCCGGTCTGGCTGAAGGCCTTCTGGCCGGCCCGGAGCAGGGCCGGTGCCGCACAGATCACGGCGGGGTCGAAGTGCAGCCCGGTGGGCAGGTCGTAACGCGTGCGGAGCTGCAGAGCCTCGATGGAGGCCTTGCCGCAGACGCCACAGGAGGAACTGGTGACGAACGCCCTCGAAGCGGCCTTGGCGGTGATCGGCACGGGTCCGACCAGTTGCACGTCCAGCACGTTGTAGGTGTTGCGACCCTCGTCGTCGACACCGTCGCAGTACCGCATCGCGACGACGTCCCCCGGACCGGCGATGATGCCCTCCGCGTGCAGCAGCCCGTGCGCGAGCTCGATGTCGTGACCGGCCGTGCGCATGGTCACCGACAACGACTCTCCCCCGAGCCTGATCTCCAAAGGCTCTTCGCCCGCAACGACGTCGGCCCTCGAGGCGAACGCTCCGTCACGGAATCTCTGTACCCGTACCCGCGCTGTCACTCTGCTCACGTCCGCCAGCATGCCAGCTGGCGGGCGATCACGGTTGATGGCCAACCGCAGACCGGACCCCTACTTGCGCACCATCCGGATCTCCAGGATGCCCGCAGAGTCGATCTTCTCGCTGCCGTCGGGGATGAAGTCGTGGTGGACGTAGAACGCGCTGGCCCGCGGATTGTCGCGGTACACCCAGAGCAACGCCGGGCCGTCGCCGATCGCGGCACCCAGTAGGTCGTCGGCTACGCCGGATCCCTGCTGACCCTGTCGGACGAAAATGGCGTACAGCTCACGTTCGGCCGGTGAATTCTCGTCGCGGCTCGGACCGGCGATGGCGATACCGACGACCTCGCCGTCGATCTCCGCGAGGAAATGGTCGGCGATCCCACCCTCGATCTCCTTGCGTCTGCGGATAGCCAGCTTTGCCGGATCGAACTCGGCGAATCGCTCGGACCCCCAGAGGTTCTCGTATGCCTCGCGCCAGCATGCAAGATGACAGGCAGAGAATGCCTCGGCGTCATCGGGCTCGGCGCTGCGGATCGTCGGAGTGCTCATGTATCCACCTTCGGCGCAGCCGTCAAGCGAGGTCGGTTCGAGACCACCGTCCGATGCCTCGACATCATCGACCGGAGAGTACGTGGTGCAGTGCAAGGTTAGTGCACTCCGGTGGACCGTCGACGCTGCGGCAGGCGGGCTCGGGACCTGACACCCGCTCAGCCGGCGACCAGGGTCCAGGCGGCGTTGTCAGCGAGACCATCTTCTGTGCGCCGCCTCGTGTGGTGCACAGGCCGGGAATCGATCGGATGGATCCGGTTCTCCCATGCTCCGGAGCTGGTGAAGATCGTCCCGACCGTCCGGTATCTGCGGAATTCGGACGCGCGATCCGTCGGCATTCATGACTGCGCCTACACGGGCTCGAGTCGGACGATCACCGATTTCGACGTGGGGGTACCCGAGGTGTCGGCGACCGAATCGGTAGGGATCAGCACGTTCGCCTCCGGATAGTAGGCGGCGGCGCTGCCCCGGGTCGTCGGGTAGACCACCACCCGGAAACCGGCGGCGACCCGCTCCGTCACGCCGTGCGGGTCGTCCGGCCACTGGCTGATGACGTTCACCAGTTGTCGGTCGACCAGACCGAGCTCGGCGAGGTCGGCTGCGTTGACCATCACCACGCGACGGGCGTCCGCGATGCCGCGATAGCGGTCATCCAGCCCGTAGACCGTGGTGTTGTACTGATCGTGGCTGCGTAGCGTCTGCAGCAACAGCATCCCGGCCGGGACGATCGGGTAGGTCAGCTCGTTGACGGTGATCTCGGCCCGACCGCTGATCGTGCGGAAGGTGCGGCTGTCCCGCGGTGGATGGGGGAGTACGAAGCCGTTCTTCGTTCTGACCCGCTCGTTGTATCCGTCGAATCCCGGGATGACCCTGGAGATGTGGTCGCGGATGACGTCGTAGTCGGCGGCCATGGCCTCCCAGTCGACCGGATGCTCCGGTCCGAGCAGGGTTCTGGCCAATCGGCTGACGATCACCGGCTCGGCGAGCAGCGTCGTGCTGACCGGCTCCAGTCGGCCACGCGAGGAGTGCACCACGGACATCGAGTCCTCGACGGTGACGAACTGGGCCCCGGCGGGGTGGGCATCGTCCAGGTCGGAGCGCCCGAGAGTGGGCAGGATCAGCGCTGTCCGGCCGTGCACCAGGTGGGAACGGTTCAACTTGGTGGAGATCTGCACCGTCAGGCCGATCCGCCGGAGCGCTGCCTCGGTGGCCCCGGTGTCGGGGGTCGCCGACGCGAAGTTCCCGCCCATCCCGACGAAGACGTCCACCCCGTCGTCCCGCATCGCCCGGAGCGAATCCACCGTGTCGAAACCGTCGGCCCGGGGCGAGGTGATCCGGAATTCCCGATCCAGCGACTCCAGGAAGCTCTCCGGCATCTTCTCCCAGACGCCCATCGTCCGGTCGCCCTGCACGTTGGAGTGGCCGCGCACCGGGCACACGCCCGCACCCGGCTTGCCGATCATGCCTCGGATCAGCAACAGATTGACCAATTCGCGCAAGGTGGCCACCGCGTGTTTGTGTTGCGTCAACCCCATCGCCCAGCAGATGATGGTCCGCTTCGAGGCAATCAGCCGGCCGGCCAGCGATCGGATCTGATCGCGGTGGAGCCCGGTGGCCCGGTCGATCTCGGCCCAGTCGATGGTGCGCCTGGCTTGCGCGTACTCGCTGTAACCGCGAGTGCTGCTGGTCACGAAGTCGGCGTCCAGTACCGAGCCGGGCGTCTGGTCCTCGGCGGTCACCAGCAGATGGCCAAGCGCCTGGAACAGCGCCAGGTCCCCGCCGATCTTGATCTGCAGGAAATCGTCGGCCAGGTTCGTGCCGGTGCCGATGATGCCGGACACCGTCTGCGGGTCGCGGAAGTTGAACAACCCGGCCTCCGGCAACGGGTTGATCGCCACGATGTGCCCGCCGTTGTGCTTGTTCTCCGACAGCGCCGTCAGCATCCGGGGGTGGTTGGTCCCTGGATTCTGACCGACCACCAGCACCAGATCCGCCTGGTGGATGTCGGCCAACGACACCGAACCCTTGCCGATGCCGATCGTCTCGGTCAGCGCCGAACCGGACGACTCGTGGCACATGTTCGAGCAGTCCGGCAGGTTGTTGGTGCCGTACGAGCGCACGAGCAACTGGTAGAGGAAGGCGGCTTCATTCGAGGTGCGTCCCGAGGTGTAGAACACGGCACGATCGGGGTTGGTGGCCTTGAGGTGCGCGCTGATCAGTGCAAACGACTCGGCCCATGAGATCGGTTGATAGTGGTCCGAACCTTCGCGCAGCACCATCGGCGCTGTCAGGCGACCCTGATTGCCGAGCCAGAAGTCGGTGCGGCGCAACAACTCCGGTACCGAATGGGCATCGAAGAATTGCGCGCCGACGGTCCGCAGAGTGGTCTCCTCAGCCACCGCCTTGGCGCCGTTCTCACAGAACTCGGCCGGCCGGCGCAGCCCTTCGGGCTCCGGCCAGGCGCAGCCGGGGCAGTCGAAGCCGTTGCGGTGGTTCAGCCGGGTCAGCGCCTTGGCGGTGCGCAGCGCTCCGGCCTGCTCGACGCCGCGCTCGATCGCGACGGTCACTCCCTTCACCCCGGCGGCGTGCCGTTTCGGGTGACCGACCCGCAGGTCGGCCTCGTCGAGGTCATCGGTGGGGGCATCGGTCTTGTGCGGAAAGAACAGAGACATGCCGCGATCTTCCACCATCTCCCGCCGGCGCGGGGCGGGAGCAAGCCCGGGCCGACGATCGGCCGTGTCGGGCCCGTCCAATTGACATCCAGGAGACGGCGGCAGTGGCACCATGGTGTCCGTGACCGTCTACCGCGACTCCGCCGTGGTGTTGCGGGTGACGAAACTCGGTGAGGCCGACCGGATCATCACCCTGCTCACCCGGCGCGAGGGGCGGGTGCGGGCGGTCGCCAAGGGTGTGCGCCGCACCAAGAGCCGATTCGGGGGACGACTGGAACCGTTCAGCCACGTCGATCTCCAGCTGTACGCCGGCCGCAGTCTGGACATCGTCACCCAGGCAGTCACCCTCGACTCCTTCGGTTCGACCATTGCCGCCGACTATCGCCGGTACACGGCGGCGACCGCGATCGTCGAAACGGTCGAGCGACTGACCTCGGAGGAGCGCGAGCCGTCGCTGCGCATGTACCTGCTGCTGGTCTCGGTGCTGCGGGCCCTCGCGGAAACGGACCGGGACCCTTCTCTGCTGCTGGATGCCTTCCTGGTCCGGTCGATGTCGCTGGCCGGGTGGGCGCCGGCCCTGACCGAATGTGCCCGCTGCGGCGAGCCGGGACCGCACACGTCGTTCCACATCCCCTCCGGTGGGCTGCTGTGCAGCGGATGCCGGTCGCCGGGTGTCGCGCGCCCGGCGCCCGGCGCGATCGCCCTGATGGCGGCGCTGGCCTCCGGCGACTGGCCGGCGGCCGAGAGGGCGGACGGGTCGATGCGTCGCGAGGCCTCCGGGCTGGTCGCCGCCCTGTTGCAATGGCACATCGAGCGCGGGCTCAAGTCGCTGCCACTGGTGGATCGCGGGCTGGACCGCAGTGGTGCGGTGGATCGAAAGGGCGGGGTGGACCGCGGCCTGGCGGTGGCGTCGCCGAAGTTGGCCGGTTACCCGGCCACGGTCACTCCGGCCGGGACCGTCGCGTGAAATCGCGCGGATCAGCCGCCGAATCGCCTCGTCCGGCGCCTCGCCGGCCGCATCCGCACCCATCCGGTGCGCTGCCCCCGGCCATCGGGATCGAGGCCGTCCCGCGCCACGTCGCGCTCGTCATGGACGGCAACGGCCGCTGGGCCAAGTCGCAGGGCCTGCCCCGCACGGAGGGGCACAAGCGCGGTGAGGCAGCGCTTTTCGATGTGGTCGAGGGTGCTATCCAGATCGGGATCAAGCACCTGTCCGCCTACGCCTTTTCGACTGAGAACTGGAAGCGGTCGCCGGACGAGGTGCGGTTCCTGATGGGGTTCAACCGGGATGTCATCCGGCGTCGCCGTGATGACATGCATGCGCTCGGGGTGCGGGTGCGCTGGGCCGGTCGGCGGCCGAGGCTGTGGCGCAGTGTGATCAACGAACTCGAAGTGGCCGAGCAACTGACGGCGGGCAACGACGTCCTGACCCTGACCATGTGTGTCAATTACGGCGGCCGGGCCGAGATCGCCGATGCCGCCAAGGCCATTGCCGTCGAGGTGGCGGCAGGCCGGGTCAACCCGGCGAAGGTGGATGAGGCGATGCTGGCGAAGTACCTGGACGAACCCGATATGCCCGATGTCGATCTTTTTCTACGTTCGTCCGGTGAGCAGCGCACCAGCAACTTCCTGCTCTGGCAGTCGGCCTATGCCGAGATGGTGTTCCTGGACACACTTTTCCCTGATTTCGACCGCCGGCACCTCTGGCAGGCCTGCGAGATCTTCGCGTCGAGGCAACGCCGTTTCGGTGCCGAGTCGGGTGGGGCGGCCTGATGGCGGACCTGCAGCAGAGCAGGCGCCCGGCGAGGACGTCCAGTCCGATCAAAGCCCCCCGGTCGGGTTACCAGCCGGGATCGCTGGAGGTCTTCGGGCTGATCCTGCTGACCGCGGTTCTGCTGCGGAGCCAGCTGGCGGAGCTGCTGAACAAGGTCCTGCCGACGGGCTGGGCGACCGTGTTCGTCGCGATCTGCGTGCAGGCCACCCCGTTCCTGGTGTTGGGGGTGCTGGTCTCCGGGGCCATCGCGGCGTTCGTGCCGGCCAGCTTCTTCACCAGGGTGATGCCGCACAACGCCGCTCTTGCGGTCCCGTTTGCCGGTGTGTGCGGGATCGCCCTGCCCGGATGCGAATGCGGCTCGGTGCCGATCGCGAACCGGCTGATCGACCGGGGGGTTCGGCCGTCGGCCGCGCTGGCCTTCCTGTTGTCGGCCCCGGCGATCAACCCGATCGTGCTGGTGGCCACGGCGGTGGCCTTCCAAACCGAGCCGAGGATGGTCTGGGCCCGGCTGGTTGCCGGTCTGGTCACCGCGGTGCTGGTGGGCTGGGTCTGGGAGAAGCTCGGCCGTCCGGAATGGATGAAGCCCAGGTTGCGCCAACCGGAGGAGGGCGAGGGGACCGGCGTTGCCATGTTCCTGCCGACGGTGCGCGGCGACTTCACCCAGGCGGCCGGGTTCCTGGTGATCGGCGCTGCTGCGGCCGCCACCTTGAACACCCTGGTACCGCGGGCATTCATGCTGCACGTCGGGAATTCGGTAATCCTGTCGATCCTCACCATGGGCGCGTTGGCGTTCTTCCTGGCGCTCTGCTCGGAGTCCGACGCGTTCGTGGCCGCGTCGTTCTCGACCATTCCGGTGGTCGGCAAGCTGGTATTCCTCACCGTCGGCCCGGCCGTCGACATCAAACTGTTCGCTATGCAGTCCGGCACCTTCGGCCGCAGGTTCGCGGTGCGGTTCGCGCCGGTCACCTTTGTCGTCGCCATCTGTGTCGGCGTCGGGACGGGTCTGCTGTTCTTCCAGGGATGGCGTTGACCATGACGATTGAGAGCCGGCGGGGCGCGGCATGAACAGGACAACGCAGTCGGCAGTCATCGCCCTGCTCGGCGGCCTGCTGATCTCCATCACCGTCAGCGGGCGTTTCACCTCCTACGTCAAACCGGGCTTCGGTCCACTGCTGATCGCCGCCGGCGTCATCCTGATCCTGGTGGGTGTGCTCTCGATCGTCACGGGACTACGGGCGGACCGAGCATCGGAAGCTGTCGAGCACCCTGTCGATGACGGACACGGCCACTCGCACGAACGGTCCAAGGCGCCGTGGCTGATCCTGGCGCCGATTCTGGTGCTGCTGCTGCTCGCCCCGCCGGCCCTGGGCGCTGACGCCGTGGTCCGCAACGCGGGCTCGCAGGCGTTGGCCGGGCTGGGCGGCGTGGCCGCTGCTTCGGGAACCGGGGCCGATGTCGGCGCCGGAGGATCAGTCGGCGGGTACGCGCCGAATGACGGCAGTGGGCACGGCATGGGCACGGCGGCTTTCGCCAAGCAGCGACCGACCATGTCGTTCCCGGCTCTGCCGACCGGCCGGGACCCGACGCTGACGTTAAAGGACTTCATCCTGCGGGCCCTGTACGACGGCGCCGATTCGGCGTCGAACAACGACATCACCGTCATCGGATTCATCGCCCCGGCCGGTGACGGCTATGCCAGCGGGTATTCGCTGGCCCGGATGACGATCAGTTGCTGCGCCGCTGACGCCAGCCCCATGCGGGTGCACCTGGCGGGAACCGCGAAATACCCGGTGAACACCTGGGTGACAGCGGTGATCAGCGCGCAGCCCGGCACCGCCGCCGTCGAGAACGACTACGTGCCGACCGTCGACCTGACCACGATCGCCCCGATGTCGCAGCCGCCGGATCCCTACGAGCACTGACCGGGTACTTGACTGATCACCGAGCGGAAACCGATCGGTCTAAATGGAACTCAGCGCAACTCGCTGCGGAGTGCCTCGGGCAAGGTGGCGTGGCTGAAGACGAATCCCGAGTCGGCCAGCACCCGTGGAGCCGCCCGCTGTCCGGTGACGATCTCCTCGGCGAACTCGCCGACCACGATCTGCAGGGCGAACTTCGGCACCATCCAGGGTGTCGGCCGGTGCAGCTGGCGACCCAGTTCCTTGCCGAACTCCGCGTTGGTCACCGGCTCCGGCCCACACATGTTGACCGGCCCGGACACTTTGGCCGTCAGCAGGTGGACCATCGCGTCTATCTCGTCGGTGGCGGAGATCCACGGGTAGTACTGCCGACCCGATCCGAGCCGGCCGCCGGCGAACAGCTTGGTGATGAGGGTGAGCTGCGGGAGCAGGCCGGCCTCGTGGCCCAACACCAGCCCGGTCCGCAGGTGCACGACGCGCACCCCGCCCGCATCAGCGGCCTCGGTGGCGCGCTCCCAATCGACGCACACACCAGCCAGGAACGACGTGCCGGCGTTGTTCGTTTCGTCGATCCACTCATCGCCCCGCGGACCGTAGTAGCCGATGCCGGAGGCGTTCACCAGGACCGGAACGTTCGCGGTCACACAGGTCATGGCCAGCAACCTGGTCGGATTCACCCTGGAACTGCGGATGAGATCACGGTAGGACGGGCTCCACCGCTTGTCCCCGACACCTACCCCGCACAGGTTGACCACCGCGTCGGCGCCCTCCAGTACGGCCGGATCCAGTTCCCCGCGATCGGGGTCCCAGGTGACCTGGTCGGCGTCCTTCGGGGCGCTGCGAACCAGCTGGGTGACCTGGTGCCCACCGGACTTCAGCTTGCCGATCAGCCGATGACCCAGGAAGCCGCTCGCACCCGCCGCAATGATGTGCATTGATCTCCAGATCCGATGGCTGCACCGACGTTTGCTGGCGCAGCCTGCCGTTGTTCCCTGTCCCGGGGTTGTGCCAGCGGGTCAGAGGCCGAGATCGCCCTCGAACTCGCCGGCTTCGATGCGCTTCTTGACGGCCCCCAGGAACCTGGAGGCCTCCGCGCCGTCGATGTTCCGGTGGTCGTAGGACATCGCCAGATACATCATCGAACGGATGGCGATGACCTCACCGCCGTCGGCTCCGGTGAGCACGACGGCCCGCTTGACGATGGCGCCGGTGCCCAGGATCGCCGACTGCGGCGGGACGAAGATCGGGGTGTCGAACAGGGCACCGACCGAGCCGGTGTTGGTGACCGTGAAGGTGCCACCGGACAGGTCGTCGGGACCGATCTTGTTGTTCCGGGTACGGGCGGCCAGATCGGCGATTTTGCGGGCGATGCCGCCGATGTTCAGGTCGTCGGCGTCCTTGATCACCGGCACGATCAGGCCGCGCGGGGTGTCGACGGCGATACCGAGGTTCACCGAGCCGTGGTAGGTGATCTCCTTGAGATCTTCGGAGAGTGATGAGTTGATCACCGGGTACAGCTTGGTGGCCTCGACAGCCGCCTTGACGAAGAACGGGAGGAACGACAGCTTCACGCCTTCCCGCGCCTCGAAGCCCGACTTGGCCTTGGCCCGCAGGTTGGCCACCTTGGTCACGTCGACCTCGATGACCGTGGTCAGCTGCGCTGCCGTGTGCAGGCCGTACAGCATGTTCTTGGCGATCGACTGGCGGATCCGAGGCAACTTCTGGGTGGTGCCGATCAGAGCGGCCGCTGCCTCATCGGCGACCGGCTTGGCGGCCGGAGCCGGAGCTGCCGCCTGGGCCGGTGCTGCCGCCTGGGCGGCGCGTGCCGTCTCAGCTGCCGCTGCGGCCCTGGCTGCCTCGCCGGCCTCGATCACATCCTCCCGGCGGATGCGGCCGCCGACGCCGGTGCCGGTGACGGTCGACAGGTCGACACCCTGGTCGGCGGCCAGCTTCCGGATCACCGGGGTGACGTAGCCAGTGGTAGCGGCTTTTGCCGCCGGCTGCCAGCTGGCCGGGGCGGCGGGCGCGGCAGCCGGGGCGGCCGCGTCCGGCGATGGGGTCACCGGCGCGGGTGCCGGCGCCGCCGGGGCTGGCGCGGCCGGTGACGGGGTCGGTGCTTCGACTTTCGGTGCCGGAGCTGACTGGGGTGCGGGTGCCGCCGCGGCTGCCGGTGCCGGCGCGGCACCCTTGTCGCCGATGACCGCCAACTGGGCGCCGACCTCGACGGTCTCGTCCTCGCCGACGCTGATTTCGAGCAGGGTGCCGGCGACCGGCGACGGCACCTCGGTGTCGACCTTGTCCGTCGAGATCTCGACCAGGGGCTCGTCCATCGCGACGTCGTCGCCGACGGCCTTGAGCCAGCGGGTCACCGTGCCCTCGGTGACGGATTCGCCCATGGCGGGCAACAGGATCGGGGTGCCGGCAGCGCCGGGGGACGGTGCTGCGACGTCGGCGACCGGCTTTTCGGCCGGCGCCTCCACCTCGGTCGACGGCGCCTCCGGCTCGGGCGCTTCCGCGGCCGGAACGGCTTCCGGCTCCGGCTCCGGCTCCGGTTCCGCCTGGGCCGCCGGCGCCGCCGAGGCACCACTGCCGTCGCCGATCACCGCGAGTTCGGCGCCGACCTCGGCGGTTTCGTCCTCGGCGACCACGATCTTCTCCAGGACGCCGGCGAACGGCGAAGGGATCTCCGTGTCGACCTTGTCGGTCGAGATCTCGACCAAGGGCTCGTCGACGGCAACCTGGTCGCCGACTTCCTTCAGCCACCGGGTGACAGTCCCTTCGGTGACGCTTTCACCGAGAGCCGGCATCTGCACGGAGTGCGACATGGATTCTCTTCCCTACCTTTGGTCGACGAGCGGGTTGCCTTGCTCGAGTTGCGTGAGTCGGTGGTGTTGCGATGCTTCCGGGTGATGCCGTGGCAGACGGTCAGTCGTGCACGTGCAGCGGCTTGCCGGCCATCGCCAGCATCGCCTCGCCGATTGCCTCGTACTGGGTCGGGTGGGCATGGACCATCGGCGCGACGTCCTCCGGGTAGGCCTCCCATCCGACGATCAGCTGGGCTTCTCCGATCAGGTCGCCGACACGCGCACCCACCAGGTGAATACCCACTATCGGCCCGTTCTTCACCCTGATCACCTTGACGCCGCCGGCCGTCCGCAGGATCTGTGACTTGGGGTTGCCGCCCAGGTCGTAGAGATAGGTCTCGATGTCTCCGTGCACTTCCGCGGCCTTGGCCTCGGAAAGGCCCACCGAGGCGATCTGCGGATCGCAGTAGGTGATCTTCGGGATCAGGGTATCGGGGACGACCTCGGGGTTGAGTCCGGCGATCTCCTCGGCGACGAAGATGCCGTGCTGGAACCCGCGATGCGCCAACTGCAGCCCGGGGACGATGTCGCCAACCGCGTAGACGTTCGGCAGGTTGGTGTGCAGTCGCTCGTCGGTGATGACGAAGCCGCGGTCCATCGTCACTCCGGCTTCCTCGAAGCCGCAGCCGGCGGTGGCGGCGCCGCGTCCGACGGCGACCAGCAGGAGGTCCGCCGAGAAGGTCTTCCCGTCTTCAAGGGTGACCGTCACTCCGCTGTCGTCCTGAGTGACCCCGGCGAAGCGGACGCCGGTGGAGAAGGCGATCTTGCGCTTGCGGAAAGCTCGCTCCAGTTGCTTCTGCGCCCAGGGATCCTCGGCCGGCACGAGGCTCGGCAGGGCTTCGACGATGGTCACCTTGGTGCCGAAGGAGGCCCAGACAGATGCGAACTCGACGCCGATGACACCGCCGCCGAGCACGATGGCGGATTCCGGGATCCACTCCATCCCCAGCGCCTGCTCGCTGGTGATGACCCGGCCCTCGATGGCCAGGCCGGGCAGCGACTTCGAATAGGAACCCGTGGCCAGCACCACATTGGTGCCGATGTAGCGGTCCTCGCCGACCACCACGGTGTTCGGGCCGACGAAAGTGCCTTCGCCGTCGATCGTGGTGATGCCACGGGACTTGACCAACCCGGTCAGCCCTTTGTAGGCCTTGTTGACGATGCCGTCCTTGTATTTGTTCAGGCCGGGCACGTCGACCCCGTCGAAGGAGGTGCGAAGCCCATAGGCCGCCCCCTCCCGTGCCTCGTCGGCGACTTCACCGGCGTGCAGGAGTGCCTTGGTCGGTACGCATCCGCGGTGCAGGCAGGTGCCGCCCACTTTGTCCTTCTCGATCAGGACCACGGATGAACCAAGCTCGGCGGCGCGCAGGGCTGCTGCGTAGCCGCCCGATCCTGCGCCCAGTACTACCAGGTCGACGGTGGTGTCGGTCATTGAATGCGAACTCCTCAGGCTCTCGTTGAAGCTGACAACGCGGGCGGTGTTGGTCACGACACCCACGGTGCGGCCTCCATCTTGGCATCCCGTCGGGCAGCGCGCGTCGCGGGTGGGGCCTTGGGCGGGTGTCGGCGGAGTTTGACGCCGGCTTCAACTCGATGGTTGACACTGGGTTCAACTGACTGGGAGCTTCCGCCGGGCCGCTGTTCGCCGGTGGCGTAACCAGCCGGTGCGAAATGGGATTCGGAAAAGGGGAAGTTCGGAGAGGGGAAATGATGAGCTGGCTGTCCAGACTGATGCCGGGCCGCAAGTCCGCTGGGCAGAGTCCGCGGGCGCGGCGGCGCGCCGTCGTCGACGCGCTGGACGAATGGGTGGCGCCGCGGCGAGGCGTCGAGGTCTACGTCGAACCGAAGACCTCTGTCACTCCGGTCACCATGTTGCTGGTCGCCCATGACGGCGAGTTCACGCGTAAGCCGGTGGAGTCCCCGGACGCGGCGAAGCATTTCGCCAGGGACCACGGACTGCCGATCTACGATGCGACCATCATCGGATACCCGCAGCGGATGCGCGACTACTCCCGCCGACAGACGATCCGGCAGCAGCGTGAACGGCGGCGCACTCTCGGCGAATAACAGGCGTGGATCAACTCCCCGCACGGACGAAAGAGCGGTGTGGGGCGGGAGTGACGCGGGTCGCCGATATCGCCCATGCCCGCGGTGTTGCGCCACGCCACGCCACGGCACGACCCGCGCCACGCCCGACCCGGCCGGTCAGCCGGCGGCGACGTCGGCGATCACGGCGAGCAGGGTGCGGACGGGCACTCCGGTCCCGCCGGAACTGTTGTAGCCATATGGCTTTCCGGTGTTGAAGGCGGGGCCGGCGACATCCAGGTGAGCCCACGGCAGCCCATCGGGCACGAACGAACCCAGAAAGTGACCGGCCACCAGCATCCCGCCGACCCGGTCCCAGTTGATGTTCTGCAGGTCGGCGAGCGGCGAATCGATGCTCTCCCTCAGTTCCTCCGGCAGCGGCATGGCCCAGCCGCCTTCGCCCACCTCGCGGGCCAACTCGGCCACCCGATCACGCAGCGCCTCGGTCCCCATCACCGCCATCGTCCGGTTGCCCAGCGCCACCACCTGGGCGCCGGTCAACGTCGAGGTCTCCAACAGGTAGTCGGGCTCCTCCTCCGCTGCCCTGACGATCGCGTCGGCCAGCACCAGACGGCCCTCGGCGTCGGTGTTCAGGACGTGCACGGTCTTGCCGGGTTCGCCGTGCGCCCCGTAGTGCCGCAGCACATCGCCGGGACGGTAGGACGATCCGGAGGGCAGATTCTCCGCCAGCGGCGCCCAGGCGGTCACCGCTACCGGCAACTGCAACGCGGCAGCTGCGATCACCGTCGCCACGACCACGGCTGCCCCGGACATGTCGCTGGTCATGTTCTCCATGCCCTGCGACGGCTTGATGGACAGCCCTCCCGAATCGAAGGTGATGCCCTTGCCGACCAGAGCCACCGACCTCTTGCCGGCGGCCGGCGCATAGCTGATCCGCACCAGACGCGGGGGTCGGATGGAGCCGGATCCGACCGCCAGGATGCCGCCGTAGCCGCCGGCCGCCAACTGGTTCTCGTCCAGCACCTCCACCGACAGTCCGGCGGCCTCGGCGGCGGCGGTGGCGCGAGCTGCGAACGCCGCCGGGTACAGGTCGTTCGGCGCGGTGTTGATCAGGTCGCGGGCCAGCAGCACGCCCTCGGCGGTGATCACCGCCGTCCGGAGCCGGGCCTTCGCAGCCTTGTCGTTGCGCGGCACCGACAATGCGACGGTCTCGACCGGCGACTTCGACGGTGACTTGTAGCGGTCGAAAACGTACGCACCGAGCAGGTGGCCCTCGGCCGCCGCGGCCAGATCGATCAGCGACAGCGTCGAGGCGACGTTGGTCCGGCCGGCCAGCGCCCTGCTCGCCACACCGGCCGCCTTGCGCAGTACCTCGGTGGTGAAGCTGTCCTGGTTGCCGAGGCCGACGACTGCCACCACTTTCGCCGCGATTCCGTCAACGCCGGGCAGCAGGGTGAGCTCCCCGGCCTTGCCAGATGCCCCGGTCGACGCCGCCGCCGCGACGGCGGCCGCGAACGGCGGCTCGGCCGTCACCGGGCCGTTGGCTCCGGCATAGGCGCCGATGACCAGGGCCTCGGTCGTGGCCTTCGCCGGATCGGTGGTGATCAGGGACAGGGTTGTCATGGTGGGTTGCTCCTTGTTCGGCGGTCTGCCCAGCACGGTAGCCGCCGGCCGGGTCGCAATGGCAGGACGGTGGCGCGCTGGCACTACGGTCTAGTTCATGGTGACCCATCCGGCAGAAACCCATCCGCTCCGGCATTCCCCGCTGCACGGGGCCCATCTCGCGCTGGGCGCGACCATGGGAGCCTTCGGCGGCTGGGACATGCCGATCTCCTACGCCGGCGGCGGCGTCGTCGCCGAACACACGGCCGTACGGAACGCCGTCGGCGTCTTCGACGTTTCCCACCTGGGCAAGGCGAGCGTCACCGGCCCTGGGGCAGCGGAGTTCGTCAACGACTGCCTGACTGCGGACCTGAGCAGAATCGGTCCCGGCCAGGCCCAGTACACGTTGGTCTGCAACGACTCTGGCGGCGTGATCGACGACCTGATCGCCTACCTGGTCAGCGACGACGAGGTGTTCCTGGTGCCCAACGCGGCCAATACCGCGCAGGTCGTTGCTGCGCTGGCGGCAGCGGCACCGGCCGGCATCGAGGTCACCAGTCGACACAGTGAATTCGGAGTCATTGCCGTGCAGGGTCCGCTGGCCGGCCAGGTTCTCGATGCGGTTGGACTGCCGACCGGGCTCGACTACATGTCCTGGGCCGACGGCTCCTGGATCGGGCCGGACGGGCCGGCCACCACTGTTCGGGTCTGCCGCACCGGTTACAGCGGGGAGTACGGCTTCGAGTTGCTCCCGCGATGGGATGCAGCGTTGGGCCTGTGGGACGCCCTTGCCGTCGAAGTGAAGCAGCGCAACGGGCGTCCGGCCGGACTGGGTGCCAGGGACACCTTGCGCACCGAGATGGGTTACCCGTTGCACGGTCAGGACCTCGGGCCGCAGATCAGCCCCGTGCAGGCCGGGTCGGGTTGGGCGGTCGGCTGGAAGAAGCCGAAATTCTTCGGCCGGGAAGCGCTGATCGCCGAGAAGGCCGGTGGTCCGTCGCGGACCCTGCGCGGATTGGAGGCGCTGGACCGAGGCGTGCTGCGCCCCCACCTGCGGGTGGTCGGTGCCGACGGGACGGATATCGGTGAGACCACCTCGGGGACCTTTTCGCCGACCCTGGGAAAGGGCATCGGGCTGGCCCTGATCGACGCTGCGGCGAACGTCGCCAACGGCGACGAAATCAGCGTCGACGTGCGCGGTCGCTCGCTGCGCGTCCGGGTCGTCAAGCCGCCGTTCGTGCCGTCCCACGTCAGATAGCCGGAACTTCCGGAGAGGATTCGTGGGACGCCGGCACCCTCTGACCCCGCCGGGGCCCCCGCGCCGGGCGACTACCGGAACGGCCCTGTGCACCGAGTGGAATCACCAGGTGCACAGGGCCTTTCGATGCCCCGCTACAGGGCGGGCTCGACCTACAGGATGAACAGCATCTCCTGGTAGGTCGGGAGCGGCCAGAGGTCGTCGGCGACGACACCCTCGAGGGCATCGGCCGCCACCCGGACGGCGTTCATCGCCGGCAGCAGCACGTTCTGTGCGTGCAGGCCTTCCTCCTCCGCGGTCCCGGTCCAGGAGGCGAGGCCCTCCTTGAGCGCGGCCAGACCCGTGCGCAGGTCACCGAGGGGACCGGAGACCGCGTCGAGCAGGGCGGTGTCGGCATCGACGCCGGCTGCCTTGAGGGCACCCAGGTTCAGAGCGATCTCGGTCTGGTGACGAACCGCCGCCGGCAGCACCAGGGTGGTCCCGATCTCCAGAGCCGACCGCGCCTCGACGCCGATGCTCCTGGTGTACTGCTCCAGACCGATCTCGTAGCGGCTGTGCATCTCACGATGGCTGAAGACCTTGTACTTGTCGAACAGCTCCATGGCGTCCTCGGAGATCAACTCCGGGAGCGCGTCGATCGTGGTGCGCAGGTTCGGCAGACCCCGGGCCGCCGCCTCTTCCTGCCACGCCGCGGTGTAGCCGTCGCCGCCGAAGACGGCCGCTCCGTGGTTGTTGATGATCTCCGCCAGCACCGCCTGAACGGCATGGTTGAACTCGGTGCCGTCGGCCACCGCCTTCTCCAGGTTGGTCGCGATGTAGTCGAGGGCCTCGGCCATGATGGTGTTGATGGTGACCATCGGTCCGGCGATCGACTGCAGCGAGCCGGGGGCACGGAACTCGAACCTGTTGCCGGTGAACGCGAACGGGCTGGTGCGGTTCCGGTCGCCCGGGTCGGTCGGGAGGACCGGCAGCGTGTCGACGCCGATCTGCAGCAGGCCCTTCTGCTTCGACGACGTCGCTCCACCCTTGGCGATCTGGTCGAACACGTCGGCGAGCTGATCGCCCAAAAAGATCGAGATGATGGCCGGCGGGGCTTCGTTGGCGCCGAGTCGGTGGTCGTTGCTGGCCGAGGCGACCGATGCGCGCAACAGCCCGCCGTATTTGTGAACCGAGCGGATGATCGCGGCACAGAACACCAGGAACTGCGCGTTGTCGTGCGGGTTGTCGCCCGGCAGCAGCAGGTTGCCCTGGGTGGAATTGCCCAGCGAGAAGTTGACGTGCTTGCCC
Organism: Mycobacteriales bacterium; assembly: GCA_038229825.1. Taxonomy (GTDB): domain Bacteria; phylum Actinomycetota; class Actinomycetes; order Mycobacteriales; family Nakamurellaceae; genus Nakamurella. The sequence continues at coordinate 53,389 of JBBROB010000017.1, read as the reverse complement.
GACCCGTTGACGCCCTGGAAGGGCTTCTCGTGGAACAGCACCTCCATGCCGTGTTTGTTGGCGAGGCGCTTGAGGGTGGTCATCAACAGCTGCTGGTGGTCGGCGGCGATGTTCGACCGCTCGAACATCGGCGCCAGTTCGAACTGGCCCGGCGCGACCTCCTGGTGCCGGGTCTTGGCCGGGATGCCGAGCTTGAACAGCTCACGCTCGCAGTCCATCATGTAACCCAGCACACGCTCCGGGATCGCGCCGAAATAGTGGTCGTCGAACTCCTGGCCTTTCGGCGGCTTCGCCCCGAACAGGGTGCGCCCGGAGTTGAGCAGGTCGGGCCTGGCCAGGAAGAAGTGCCGGTCGATGAGGAAGTACTCCTGCTCCGCGCCGGCGAAGGACACCACGTGGTCGGGGTTGGGGTGGCCGAACAGCTGAAGCACCCGCTCTGCGTGCTTGGCCATGGACTGCTGCGAGCGCAGCAGCGGCGTCTTGTGGTCGAGGGCGTCGCCGAACATCGACACGAACACGGTCGGGATGCACAGCGTCTTGCCGTTGGGGTTGTCGAGCACGTAGGCCGGGCTGGTCGGATCCCAGCCGGTGTAGCCACGGGCCTCGAAGGTGTTGCGGAGCCCGCCGCTGGGGAAACTGGACCCGTCCGACTCACCCATGGCCAGGGTCTTGCCGGCGAATTCGGCCAGCGACAACCCACCGCCGGCCGGCTCGAAGAAGCTGTCGTGCTTCTCGGCCGTCAGCCCGGTGAGTGGGTAGAAGACGTGCGAGTAGTGGGTCGCCCCCTTCTCCATCGCCCAGTCCTTCATCGCCGAGGCCACCGAGTCGGCCACCATCGGGTCGAGCGGCTTGGAATGTTCGATGGTGGCGACGATCGACTTGTAGACGGACTTCGGCAGTCGCTTCTGCATCACCGCCAGACTGAAGACGTTCTCACCGAAGATGGCGCCGGGCGCCTCGTCGGAGTCGAATGTCGGCGCCGGCGGGACATAGGCCTCGACGTCCTTGATGGCTTGCAGGCGGACGTTGTTTGCACTCATAGCGCTACTCCTCGGACGGCGCTGCACGAAAGCAGCGGTGCGGATCCCCAACTTGGAAACGTAGGGAGTTGCCGTATCCGGGGTGTTTCCGAGTGATGAAGCTTGCGAGGCGGTCCGAATGGCCGTCCGGTCAGGAACGAATAGTAGGACGTCCGATGGTCGTAGTAGATTCTGTTCATGACGACTGCCTTCGCCCGGACCCCCAATCCCGCTCCGGTGCCTGCCGAACGCCGTGCGGACATCCTGGCCGCGCCTGGGTTCGGCCGCTATTTCACCGATCACATGGTCGTCATCGAGCACGACGACGGCCGGTGGCACGATGCCAGGGTCGTCCCGTACGGACCGTTCACCCTTGACCCGGCGACCATGGTGCTGCACTACGCGCAGGAGATCTTCGAGGGTCTGAAGGCCTACGCCCAGCCGGACGGCTCGGTGGCCAGCTTCCGCCCGATGGCGAATGCCGCCCGCCTGAACCTGTCCGCGGATCGCCTCGGGATGCCGCGGCTACCGCCCGAGATGTTCCTGGATTCCTTGCGGGAGCTTGTCGAGGCCGACCGCGGGTGGGTGCCCACCGGCGATGAGGCCTCGTTGTACTTCCGGCCGTTCATGTTCGCATCTGAGGTGGGCCTTGGCGTCCGTCCGTCGAACAAGTACGTCTACTCGGTGATCGCCTCGCCGGCCGGGGCCTATTTCTCCGGCGGCATCAGGCCGGTGAGCGTCTGGTGGTCCACCGAATACGTCCGGGCGGCACCGGGCGGCATGGGCGCCGCGAAGACCGGCGGCAACTACGCGGCCTCGTTGGCCGCCCAGGCGCAGGCCGCTGACGAAGGCTGCGACCAGGTGGTCTGGCTCGACGCAGTCGAGCGCCGCTGGGTCGAGGAGATGGGCGGCATGAACCTGTTCTTCGTTTTCGGCTCCGGCCAGGACGCCGAGGTCGTCACGCCCGAACTGTCCGGCTCGTTGTTGCCCGGCATCACCAGGGACTCCCTGCTCCAGCTGGCAGCGGATCGGGGGTACCGGACGTCCGAACGGCGCATCTCCACCGACGAGTGGGCAAAGAAGGTCGAATCCGGTGAGCTGACCGAGGTCTTCGCGTGCGGTACCGCTGCGGTGATCACCCCGGTCGGTTCGGTGAAGCACGCCACTGGCGGTTTCGACATCGCGGGCGGCAAACCGGGTGCGCTGACCATGGAACTTCGAGAGGCGCTGACCGGATTGCAGCGCGGCGAACTTGCGGATCCGCACGGCTGGATGGTGCGGCTCACCTGACCTGCTTTTCGCCGACCGCGCGACCACCAGACGACGACAAAAAGGCGGCGGAACCCTTTCGGGTTCCGCCGCTCTTTCAAGCGCGAATCTGTGCTCCAGCCGCGGCGGTCAGCCGCGGGTGACCTTGCCGGCCTTCAGGCAGGACGTGCAGACACTGACCTTCTTGACGGTGCCGGGGGCCACCTGTGCGCGCACGGCCTGGATGTTCGGATTCCACCTACGGTGGGTGCGGCGGTGGGAGTGGGACACGCTCATCCCGAAGCCCGGGCCCTTGCCACAAACGTCACACACGGCAGCCACTTCGGCTCAACCCCTATCGAAGAATGCGATCCGGCCGGTCGGCCGGTTCAAAAGTCGCGAATGTTTGATGGTTCACGTGCCGGCACCGATCGCCGCTACTGCAGACGTCAACCCGGGCAACCCTCCAAGGATAGCCAGCAAGGCGCACTCGGCCAAATCGTCGGTCCCGAGCATGCCGGCAATGCGCCCTGCACCGGCAAGATGGTCGTCATGACGACGTTCGACATCGATCTCGTCGGCCGCTGGTTCGATCTGCTGGTCGAGAACAGGAATGCCCCTGACGAGCACAGTGCCCACGACGAGTTCTGGGGGGTGCGGCCGACGGAGGCAGAGCGACGGGTACTGACCGACGGTGGCCGGGCCATCGCCGCAGCCGTTGGCTGGTCGGAGCTGCCCACCCAGCTGGCCCCGCCGGCCGACCCGGCGGCCGCGCTGTTGCAGACCTACGTGGTCGGCATGGCCACCGGCATCGCGGGTGCCCGGCAGACCATGGTGGACAACGGCGATATCGCCGAGGTGGCAGTGGCCGACCGGTTGTGCCTGGTGGCCGGCCTGATCGCGGCCGGGGCAGCCGTACAGGTGGCACCCGGGACTGCGTACGAAGACGCCGACCAGGAGACGGAGTCTCTCCCGTTCCGGGGCCGGCCGGACGCGGCTGACCTGGCACGGACCGCCGGAACCGCCGCCGCCGAGTTGGTCGTCGACGGAGCCGACCTGCATTCGATCACCACGGCGGCCGCCGCGCCCGCGTTGGCGGCCGGGCCCCCCGACGGCGCGAATCGGGATCCCCGCTACCGGGCGCGAGCCCTGGTCGGTCTCGTCCTGATCGCTCTGCAGCGCAGCACCGCTCCGGCAGCGGCGCCGGTGCAGCCACCCAGCTGCGGCGCACGACCCGGCGTGAACACCGGCGCCGCGCTGCTGGCCGAGGTGACGTTCACCTCGTTTCTGCCGGCGGAGGACAGCGACCGCCTGGAGACCACCCTGCGCGGCCTCGCCAACGAAGTGGTGGTGTGGTCGGAGGGCGACCGGCGGTACTTCCATGTGCACACCGACGTCGCCGGCGAGGTGATCGCCGAGGCCTACGCCGTCGGAGCCGTATTCTCCTTGGTGGTTTCTCGGCTGGCCTGAACGCGCCAGGACAGACGCGCTGACGGACAGGGGAGTGGGTGACTCGTGGCGGTGAAGCCCCCGGACGGGATCGGGCTCGATACGTCGCTGAAGCCCGTCCTCGGCGCCACCGCGGCCAGAAGACTGGCCGACAAGCTCGCCCTGACCACTGTCGGTGAACTACTCCGCTACTACCCGAGGAAGTACGACCGCCGCGGTCATCTGACGGATCTGTCCAGTCTGAAGTTGGGCGAACGGGTCACCGTCCAGGCAACGGTCCGGTCGATCAAGGAACGCCGGCTCGCCCCGGACCGCAAGGTCAAGAGCGTCACCAACGTGGTGATCGGGGACAGCAAGAAGGACCTCACCTGCACCTTCTTCAACAGGTGGAACCTGGCCAGATTTATCCCGGTCGGGACGGAGGCGATGTTCTCCGGCACCGTCAGCACCTTCCAGGGCAAACTGCAGATCACCTCCCCGCAGGTCGCAGTCGTCAGCGGTGTTGACAGCACCCGTCGGGGGAGAACCGGTGCGGGACAGGCGGAGTCGCCCCAGCCTTCGGCCGAGGGTGCAGGCGCCGCGAAGGACGGCATCGACGTGGTCGAGTCGTTTCCAGGTGGCATCATCCCGGTGTATCCACTGTCCGACGGGATTACCGGCGCCCTGCTGCAACGGTGCGTTCGGACGGTGCTGGACGTGCTGGACACGGTCGCCGACCCGCTGCCGCCGGAGTTGCTGTCCCAGCGGAAGCTGGTCGATCTGGCCACGGCACTGCGCGATGTGCACCGGCCCTTGGACCAGGACTCCCTGGACGCCGCCATCGAGCGGCTGCGGTATGACGAGGCGTTGTCCGTCCAGCTGGTGCTGGCCAGACGGCGCGCCGAGATGCGCAACTATCCCGCCGAACCCTGCCCGCGGATCGACGGTGGGCTGCTGAGCGCGTTCGACGCCGATCTGCCGTTCACCCTGACCGCCGGCCAGCGAGCTGTCGGAGAGCAGATCGCCGCGGATCTGGCCACCATTCACCCGATGAACCGCCTGCTGCAGGGCGAGGTCGGCTCCGGCAAGACGGTGGTGGCGCTGCGGGCCATGCTGCAGGTGATCGATTCCGGTCGGCAGGCGGTGCTGCTGGCGCCCACCGAAGTGCTGGCCGCCCAGCACGCCAGGTCGGTGCGTTCGGTGCTGGGCCCGCTGGGCAACGGCGGGGAGCTGGGGTCGCTGCCAGGAGCGATCAAGATCACCCTGCTCACTGGATCGATGACGACCGGCGCCCGCCGGGAAGCTCTGCTGGACATCGCCTCCGGCCAGGCCGGCATCGCGATCGGCACCCACGCGCTGCTGTCCGAGGGCGTCTTGTTCGCCGGGCTGGGACTGATCGTCATCGACGAACAGCACCGCTTCGGGGTGGAACAGCGCAACGCGCTGCGCAACAAGCATCCCGAAGGAAATCCGCCGCACGTGTTGGTGATGACGGCGACGCCGATCCCACGCACCGTTGCGATGACCGTCTACGGCGACCTGGACACCTCGATCCTCGCGGAGCTGCCGGTCGGTCGGTCGCCGATCTCGACCACTGTTGTGCCGTCGATGGAGCGGCCGACGTGGCTGGATCGCGCCTGGAGCCGAGTGCACGAGGAGGTCGCTGCCGGTCACCAGGTGTACGTCGTCTGCCCGAAGATCGGTGATGACCTGGAGTCGGCCGCCAGGGGCGGGTCGAAGAGGTCGTCGGAGGCCGATGATTTGGAGGAGTTCGAGGCGGAGTTCGACGATCCGGCAGATGACCGGGCAGGTGATCGCGCGGACCAGGCGGAGGGTGGGGGTGATGCCCGGCGGCCGCCACTGGCGGTGCTCGACGTCGCGGAAATGCTGCGGCAGGGCCCGCTCCGTGGACTGCGGCTGGAGGTGCTGCACGGCCGGATGCCGTCCCCGGAGAAGGATTCGGTGATGACATCGTTTGCTGCCGGTCAGGTCGACGTCCTGGTCGCGACGACAGTCATCGAGGTCGGCGTCGACGTGGCCAACGCCACCATGATGATCATTCTCGATGCGGAACGGTTCGGTATGTCCCAACTGCACCAACTGCGCGGCCGGGTTGGCCGTGGCAAGGGTGCCGGTGTGTGCCTGTTGGTCACCGAGTCGCCGGAGAATTCGGTGGGCCGGGTCCGGCTCGCCGCAGTGGCCAGAACGAACGACGGCTTCGCGTTGGCCGAGACCGACCTCGGGCTGCGCCGTGAGGGCGACGTGCTCGGCACGTCCCAGGCCGGCAGGTTCTCCGGCCTCAAACAGCTCTCACTGCTGCGCGACCGCGCCGTGATCGAGCAGGCACGTGCCGATGCCGTCGAATTGGTCGGCGACGACCCGGTGATGGAGAACTACCCCGGACTGGCCGCGATGGTCGCATCGGTCATCGATTCGGAGCGGCAGGAGTTCCTGGACAAGGGTTGACGCCCGCGCTTGTCCAGCCGGCCGTTTCCGCACCTGAGTGCCACCGGGTGCCGTGATCGGCGAGCAGGATAGGTTTCGCAGGCGGGGCCGGTTGGCCGCTCGCAGTCGAGGAGCCGAAGAGATGTTCTCCAAAATTCTGGTCGCGAACCGCGGTGAGATCGCCATCAGGGCGTTCCGGGCCGCCTACGAGCTCGGGGTCGCCTCGGTCGCCGTCTACCCCTACGAGGACCGCAACTCGCTGCACCGCCAGAAGGCGGACGAGTCGTACCAGATCGGCGAACTGGGGCACCCGGTACGCGCCTACCTCGACGTGGAGGAGATCGTCAGGGCAGCAAGGGATTCCGGTGCTGATGCGGTCTATCCGGGCTACGGATTCCTGTCCGAGAACCCACATCTGGCGCAGGCGCTTGATGATGCCGGCATCACCTTCATCGGACCGCCGGCCGCGGTCCTGGAACTGGCCGGCAACAAGTCGCGGGCGGTCGAAGCGGCCAGGGCGGCGGGCCTGCCGGTGCTGGAATCCTCCGAACCGTCCAACGACATTCCGACCTTGCTGTTGGCCGCCCAGGTGGTCGGGTTCCCGCTCTTCGTCAAGGCGGTCGCCGGCGGCGGCGGCCGCGGGATGCGCAAGGTCGACCGTCAGCAGGACCTCGAGGAGGCAATGGCCACCGCGATGCGGGAGGCCGCTTCCGCCTTCGGCGACGACACGGTCTTCCTGGAGCGGGCGGTGATCGAGCCGCGGCACATCGAGGTCCAGGTGCTGGCCGATCACACCGGCGCCGTCGTGCACCTGTTCGAGCGGGACTGTTCGGTGCAGCGGCGCCACCAGAAGGTGATCGAGGTGGCGCCTGCTGTCGGCCTGGCGCCGGACACCAGAGCGGCGATGTGCGCCGACGCCGTCGCCTTCGCCCGACACATCGGCTACGTCAACGCCGGAACGGTGGAATTCCTGCTCGACCGGGACGGCCGGCACGTGTTCATCGAGATGAACCCCCGGATCCAGGTCGAGCACACGGTCACCGAGGAGATCACCGACATCGATCTGGTGTCCTCGCAGATCCGGCTCGCCGCGGGGGAGACGCTCGCCGATCTGGGCCTGGTGCAGGAGGACATCCACATCAGGGGCGCGGCCCTGCAGTGCCGGATCACCACCGAGGACCCGACCAACGGTTTCCGGCCGGACACCGGGCGGATCATCACCTACCGTTCGCCCGGCGGCGGCGGGGTGCGGGTGGACGGCGGCACGGTGCACTCCGGTGCGGAGGTCAGCCCGCACTTCGACTCGCTGCTGGTCAAGCTGACCTGCCGGGGCCGGGACTGGCCGCAGGCGGTGGCCAGGGCCCGTCGGGCGCTCGCCGAGTTCCGGATCCGCGGGGTGTCCACCAACATCCCGTTCCTGCTGGCCGTGCTCGAGGATCCGGACTTCGCTGCCGGCGGCGTGACGACGTCCTTCATCGAGACCCATCCGCAGCTGATGATGGCCCGGCACTCCGCCGACCGCGGCACCAAACTCGTGACCTATCTGGCCGACGTCACGGTGAACCGGCCGTACGGTCGGCGGCCGGTCGGCCTGATCGAACCCGAGACCAAACTGCCGCTGTTCGATCAGGGTCCGGCCCCTGCGGGCACCCGGCAGCTGTTGTCCGAGCTGGGCCCGACGGGATTCGCCCGGTGGCTGCGCGACCGGACGGCGCTGGCTGTCACCGACACCACCTTCCGGGACGCGCACCAGTCGCTGCTGGCGACCAGGGTGCGGACCAGGGACCTGGTGGCGGTCGCGCCGGCGGTCGCGCGCCTGACACCGGAGCTGCTGTCGGTGGAGGCCTGGGGCGGGGCGACCTATGACGTCGCCCTGCGGTTCCTCGGCGAGGACCCGTGGGAGCGCCTGGTCGCGATGCGTGGTGCACTGCCGAACATCGCGGTCCAGATGCTGCTGCGCGGCCGGAACACTGTCGGCTACACGCCCTATCCGGAAGCCGTCACCGATGCGTTCGTCGCCGAGGCGGCCTCGGCGGGTGTCGACATCTTCCGCATCTTCGACGCTCTCAACGACGTCGCCCAGATGCGGCCGGCCATCGACGCAGTCAGGGATACCGGAACGGCTGTCGCCGAGGTCGCCCTGTGCTACACCGCTGATCTGTCCAACCCGGCCGAGAAGCTATACACCCTCGACTACTACCTGCGGCTCGCCGAGGAGATCGTCGAGGCCGGCGCGCACGTGCTGGCGATCAAGGACATGGCCGGACTGCTGAGGGCGCCCGCCGCCGGCGCCCTTGTCTCGGCGCTGCGCAGCCGCTTCGACCTGCCGGTGCACCTGCACACCCATGACACTGCGGGCGGTCAGCTGGCCACCTACCTGACCGCGGCGGCGGCCGGAGTGGACGCGGTCGACTGCGCCAGCGCGCCGATGGCCGGCACCACCTCACAACCATCGATGTCGGCCCTGGTGGCTGCCTTCGACAACACCCCGCGCTCGACCGGGTTGTCCCTGTCGGCCGTTGCCGATCTGGAGCCCTACTGGGAGGCCGTGCGCGCCCTGTACGCCCCGTTCGAGTCGGGGCTGCGGGCGCCCACCGGCCGGGTGTACCGGCACGAGATCCCCGGCGGGCAGCTGTCCAACCTGCGTCAGCAGGCGATCGCCCTCGGCCTGGGTGGGAAGTTCGAGGACATCGAAACCACCTACGCCGCCGCCGATGCCATGCTGGGCCGGCTGGTCAAGGTGACGCCGTCGTCGAAGGTGGTCGGCGATCTCGCGCTGCATCTGGTGGGTTCCGGAGTCGATCCGCGCGAGTTCGAGGCGGACCCGGCCCGGTTCGACATTCCGGATTCCGTCATCGGATTTCTCTCCGGCGAGCTCGGCGATCCGCCCGGCGGTTGGCCGGAGCCGTTCCGCAGCAAGGCATTGGCTGGTCGGACAGTGAAGCCGGTGATGGTCGATCTGACCCCCTCGGACAGTGCCGAGCTGGCGGTGGCGCCGCGCCCGACGCTGAATCGCCTGCTGTTCCCTGGTCCGTTCCAGGAGTTCCTGGCGGTCCGCGAGGAATTCGGCGACCTGTCGGTCCTGCGCACATCGGACTACCTGTACGGGCTGCACCGGGCGACCGAACACGTCATCGACCTCAAACCTGGGGTGCAGCTGACCTTCGGTCTGGAGGCCATGGGTGACGCCGACGAACGGGGTCTCCGGATGGTGGTGACGACGCTGAACGGTCAGCTGCGTCCCCTGCAGATCCGCGACCGGACGATCACCATCGACGTCGCCGTCGCCGAGCGCGCGGACCCCGGGAATCCTTCGCACATCCCGTCGCCGTTCGCGGGCGTGGTCACGCTGGGCGTCGCCGAGGGTGACGAGGTGGCAGCGGGCCAGACCGTGGCGACCATCGAGGCGATGAAGATGGAGGCATCGATCACCAGCCCGTCGGCCGGCGTCGTGTTGCGGACTGCGATCAACGCGGTCGCGCAGGTGGAGGGCGGGGACCTGGTGCTCGTGGTGAAGGCGGTCTCGTGACCCGGTGGGAGCTGCACCGATGACGCGGGTCACCGCGGGTCGGTACCGCGGCCGCCGCCTGCAGACCCCGCCGGGGGACACCACCCGGCCGACCAGCGAGCGGGTCAGGGAGGCGCTCGCCAATGCCCTGGTCGCGGCCGGTGGGCTGGAGGGCGCCAGGGTGCTCGACCTGTACGCGGGTTCCGGGGCCCTCGGCCTCGAGCTGGTGTCCAGGGGTGCCGAGTCGTTGGTGGCGGTGGAGAACGACCGCGCGGCGTTGGCCGCGCTGCACGCCAACGTGGCGACGTTGCAGGTGCCGAACGTGATCGTGGTCGGCGCGGATGTCCGCAGTTACGCATCGTCGCCCGCCGGCCGGCCGTTCGACTACGTGGTGGCCGACCCGCCCTACGACGTACCTACTGCGAACCTGAGCGAGATCTTCGCGTTGCTGGCGACGACGGGGCACCTCAACCCGGGGGCCGACCTGATCGTGGAGCGCAGCAAGCGGTCCGGTGAGATGGACTGGCCGGACCCGTTGGTGGGGATCAGGACGAAGAAGTACGGGGACACCAGACTCTGCTACGGCCGCGCCCCATGATCGGGTTCGCGAGAAGCGAGGATCAAGCATGACGACAGCGGTCTGCCCTGGGTCGTTCGATCCGCCAACCCTTGGTCATCTGGACATCATCGGTCGGGTGGCCGGGCTGTTCGACCAGGTCACGGTCGCGGTGCTGGTCAATCCGGAGAAGAAGGGCTTGTTCGAGATCGCCGAGCGACTCGAGCTACTGGCCGCCATCACCGCAGGGTGGCCCAACGTCACCGTTGATGCCTTCTCGGGTCTGCTCGTCGACTACTGCACCACCCGGGGGATCAAGGCGATCGTGAAGGGACTGCGCGCCGTGTCCGACTTCGACTACGAGCTGCAGATGGCACAGATGAACTCCGGCCTGTCCAATGTCGACACGCTGTTCATGCCGACCAACCCGGAGTACTCATTCCTGTCGTCATCGCTGGTCAAGCAGGTCGCGACGTACGGTGGCGACGTGTCGCGGCTGCTGCCTCCGGTGGTGTTCGAGGCCCTGCGCGCCAAACTGGCTACCCGACCGGGGCCGCCGGCATCGGGCGTGCCTGTCGAGTGAACGCCGCCGGACTTGGCACACTGTCCGAGCAGGGGCGAATTGCCGTGGGTCGCTGCCCGAGAAGGAGAGGTCCGCCAGCGTGTATCGCGTATTCGAAGCCCTTGACGAATTGGTCACCATCGTCGAGGAGGCAAGAGGCCTGCCGATGACGGCCTCGTGCGTGGTGCCAAGAGGGGATGTGCTGGAGCTTCTCGACGATGTGCGTGATGCGCTGCCCGGCGAGATGGACGACGCACAGGACGTGCTCGACCACCGGGACCAGATGCTGGCCGAGGCGAGGGCCACCGCCGACAAGAACGTCGCCGACGCCGAGAGCGAGGCGGCCAGGCTGGTCCATGCCGCCCGTACCGAGGCGGCGGCCACCGTCGCCGGGGCACAGGCGGAAGCCGACCGACTGGTGGACGAGGCGACAGCCAGGGCCGAGGCAATTCTGGCCAGGGCCCAGGCCGACGCCGACCGCACCGTTCAGGCAGGTCAGGACCAGCACGACTCACTGGTTGCCCGTGGCCACGGCGAGGCCGAAAGGCTGGTTTCGGCCGGTCGGGCGTCCCACGAGCGGGCGGTCGCCGATGGCCGGAGCGAGCAGGCCCGGTTGGTCTCCCAGTCCGAAGTGGTCCACGCCGCCCACGCCGAATCGGCCAACATCCTGGATGCCGCGCACGGAGATGTCGACCGGATGCGGGCGGACTGCGACTCCTACGTCGACTCCAAGCTGGCAGGCCTGGAGGAGACGCTCACCAAGACCCTCCGCACCGTCGGGCGGGGCCGGACCGCGCTGCGCTCCGGTGCGGTCGCCGACTACCGCGACTGATCGCCGGCGCCGCATGAGCCGCGGGCGGCCGAAATCTTGGACTACTCTGGAACGGTTGCCTCCGACCGACTGATGATCGCGGCGCGACATCCGCCACGAACCAACGATCCGAGAAGAATTCATGACTGCCAGACGCCCCAACCACGCTTCGCCGTGGGTGCTCGACACCCGGCCGCTGGGCCGCCGCCCCGGCAGCATGAAGCCGTACCGGATTTCTGCTCCGGTCGGGGAACCGATGGGCATCGAGGTGGTCGCGGTGCCGGCGGGCGCCGAGATCGATCTGGACCTCCGGTTGGAGTCGGTGGCCGAGGGCGTGCTGGTGTCCGGTGCCGCATCCGGGGTGGCCGTCGGCGAGTGTGCTCGGTGCCTGACCGACATCAGCGTGCCGGTCGCTGCCGACCTGCGCGAACTGTTCGCCTACCCGGATTCGACCACCGCCGCCACCACTGACGACGACGAGATCCCTCGTCTGATCGACGACCTGATCGACCTCGAACCCCTGGTCCGTGACGAGATCGTGCTGACGCTCCCACTGGCCCCGCTGTGCCGACCGGACTGCCCTGGCCTGTGCGCGGGGTGCGGCGAGCGTTTCGATGACCTGGAGCCGGGTCATTCTCATGAGATACTGGACTCCCGGTGGGCCGATCTGGCCGCCAAGTTCGGCGTGCCCGGTGGTTCTTCGGTCGCCAACGGCCAGAACTGATGCTCGCCGGCAACCGCAGTTGAACTGAAAACCAGTAGTAGCACCACCGGAGTCGGAGATTCTGACACCGATTCCACCTGACGATATCGAGGAGAAGTAATCATGGCCGTTCCGAAGCGGAGATTGTCACGCGCCAACACCCACGCGCGGCGCTCGCAGTGGAAGACCACCGTCCCCACGCTGGCCACCTGCCCGAACCGCGCCTGCGGCGCACTGACGCCGCCGCACCAGGCGTGCACCAACTGTGGCCAGTACAAGGGCCGCCAGGTCATCGGGGTCTGACCTTCCAGGTGAGTGAAGCGGTAGGGACGCCTGGCTCGCCGACATCGCGTTCAGCGATCACGCCGAGCAATATTCCGGACCCGGAGAAGTTGTTCCACGAACTCGGTGTGCAACTCGACGCCGAGTTGACGGTGTTGGCGCTGACCCACCGTTCCTTCGCCTACGAGCACGGTGGCCTGCCCACCAATGAGCGACTGGAATTCCTCGGCGACTCAGTGCTGGGCATCGTGGTCACCGATGCGCTCTACCGCGATCACCCTGACCTGCCGGAAGGCCGTCTGGCCAAGCTGCGTGCGTCCATCGTGAACATGCATGCGCTCGCCGGGGTCGGCCGGCGGATGGGTCTGGGCCAGATGCTGCGACTGGGCCGCGGTGAGGAGCTCACCGGTGGCCGGGACAAGGCGTCGATCGTCGCGGACGCGGTCGAGGCCGTGCTGGGTGCGGTGTACCTGCAGCACGGCCTCGAGGTCGCCCGCACCGTCGTCCACGCACTCTTCGCCGACCTGATGGCCGATGCACCGGGCCTGGGCGCCGGTCTGGACTGGAAGACTTCCCTGCAGGAGTTGTCGGCGGCCAGGTCACTCGGCGTGCCGGAATACCGGGTGACCGAAGAAGGGCCCGACCACGCCAAGGTCTTCGAGGCCGTGGTGCTGCTCGGCGGCCAGGAGCACGGCACCGGCGCCGGCAAGACCAAGAAGGAAGCCGAGCAGCAGGCGGCCTCCGCGGCTTTCCTGTCGCTGGAGAAGGCTTTGCCGCCGGAAGCAACGGACCCCGCCGACAGTTCCGGTGCCTGAGCTTCCAGAAGTCGAAGTCGTCCGCCGCGGTCTGGCAGAGCACACCGTCGGCCGCCGGATCCGATCGGTTGCGGTATTCAACGACCGCGCCATTCGCCGTCACATCGCCGGGCGGGCCGATTTCGAGGGCGCCGTCGCCGGTCACCGCATCCTGGACATCCGCCGTCGGGGCAAGTACCTGTGGTGGGTGCTCGACGACGGCGACGCGCTGTTGGCCCACCTCGGTATGAGCGGTCAGTTCCGTATCGGCCAGCCGGGCGCGGTTGCGCACCCGCACCTACGGGTCAGGTTCGCCTTCGACGACGGCGGTCCCGATGTGGACTTCCTCGACCAGCGGACCTTCGGCGGAATGCAGTTCCTGCCGGGCCAGGCCGACCTGCCCGACCCGATCGCACACATCGCCCGCGACCCGCTCGACCCGGCCTACGACCTGGAGGCCGTCGTTGCCCGCATCCGGTCCAAGAACACCGAGATCAAGCGCGCCCTGCTGGACCAGACCGTCGTGTCCGGCATCGGGAACATCTACGCCGACGAGTCGCTCTGGCGGGCCAGGCTGAACTACCGCCGATCAACGGCCGCACTGACCCGGCCCGTCATCCGCAGAGTGCTGAATGCCGCCGAAGAGGTAATGGCGCAAGCCCTTTTGGTGGGCGGTACGTCGTTCGACGCCCTCTACGTCAATGTCAACGGCGACTCCGGATACTTCGATCGATCGCTGGCGGCATATGGACAGGAGGGCCGACCCTGCCCGCGCTGCGGGACGGCCATCCGCCGCGAGGCCTTCATGAACAGGTCGTCCTTCTACTGCCCGGTGTGCCAACCGGCGCCGCGCAGTCGGCACTGACCGGGCAGCCGATGTCGGCCGCTCAGCCGATGGTGGCCGCGACGATGCCGGTGGTGGTGCCGACGTAGATCTTGTGGCCGGACAGCATCGGGGTCGCGAACCTGGTGGTCGACCCGACGTCGATGCTCCCGAGCACCCGGCCGGTGCCCCCGGCCAGCGCATACAGCCTGGTGCCGCCGAGAGCGTAGATGCCACCCGGACCGGCGACAGGGGAGCCGGGGATGCCGGCCGCCGTCCACACCTTGTTGAAGGTCCCGTTCAGGTGGACATCGATCCGGCTGACCCCGTCGGTACACGGCATGTACACGGTGGCGCCGGTGACGGCCGAGACGCCGAACGCCTTGCACACCGGTGCGGTGACGACCTGGCCACCGATTCCGCCCAGGTGGCCGAGCCGGATGGTGTAGGCGTTCCCGGATTTGCCCGCCTGCAGGATGTAGCCGGCCGAGGTGTAGGCCGGCGTCATCGAACCGAGGTCGAGGTCACGGGCGTTGTCGAAGGCCCAGGTGCGCGGCGCGAAATAGGACAGCCGCTGCATGGCCGGGCTGAGTTCGGTGACGGAGTCGCTGAAGTCGAAGGCAGTGGTTGACGCGCCGTTCCCGACCGCGACGAGGATGTTGCCGTTCGGTTCCACGACCGGCCCGCCCGCCGCCCAGATCGCTCCCTCCCGGGGCGTCGGGACCACGTAGGTGCGGGCGCCGGCCTGCCCGTTGGTCTTGAGCGAGACCATTGCGCCCTTGTAGTTGCCGCAATCGCCGGCCAGGCCACCGAATCCGATGTAGACGTTGCCTCGATCGACGGCCAGTGCCGCCCGCTGCTGCTGGGCTTTCGGATCGGTCCCGGGCACCTCCACCCGCCGGTGGACCAGGGCCGCACCGGTGGCAGCGCTGAGCCCCCAGATCTCGTGTTGCACGCCGTTGGTGGCGTCGTAGTGGACCGTCACGAAGAAGACCCGCCCGGTGGCCGGGTCATAGGCCGGCGAACCGGTGATGCCGGTGGGATTGATGTTCCCAGGGCAGGCCAGCAAAGCGCTGTTGCTGATCGGGGTGTGCAGATGCCGAGACCACCGCACCTGGCCGGTCGCCGGGTCCATCGCGTAGACGGTGTTGTTCTCGGTCGCTACGAACAGGTTGGCGCCGGCCATGATCGGCGAACCGTAGACCGCTCCGTCCAGGGTGCGCCGGAAGGCGGGACTCAGGCCCTTGAACACCGCGACCGCGGTCGAGTAGCCAGATCGCAGGTTGTCGCCGTGATCTGTCGGCCAACCGGCGCCGCAGGTCGATACGACTATGAGTAGTGCAGCCGCCACAGCGTGTATTCGTCGCATACCGGTATGGTCCGCCTCACATCCGCGCATGTCCAGCGCTCGGTATTAGTGATCTTGCTGATTGGATCGGGCTGGTGAACGACGGCGGCAGCGGGCCTGACACCGGCGACAGCGACGGCAACGTGCGGCTCACGGCCTTCGTGCACGGGCAGGTGCAGGGCGTCGGATTCCGCTGGTGGACCAGGTCGAGGGCGCTGGAGATCGGTCTCACCGGCAGCGCGACCAACCTGCCAGGCGGTCGGGTGCAGGTCGTCGCCGAAGGATCCCGTGACCAGTGTGAACAGTTGCTGCGCCTGCTCCGCAGTGGTGCAGCGCCCGGGTCGGTGGTGCTCGTGGTGGAACAGTACGGTCCGCCGCGGGGTCAGAAGGGCTTCCTGGAGAGGTGATTCGCTGCGCCGTTTCACCGGTCGCTGCCGGGTAATCTGACAGCGGCCGTTGTCAGCAGCGCACTGAAGGAAAAGCCGGAGGGACTTCTACTCGTGTATTTGAAGTCCCTGACGCTGAAGGGTTTCAAGTCGTTCGCATCGGCCACCACCCTGCACTTCGAAAAGGGCATCACCGCCGTCGTCGGGCCGAACGGTTCCGGCAAGTCGAATGTTGTCGATGCCATCGCCTGGGTGCTGGGCGAGCAGGGAGCCAAGGCTCTCCGCGGCGGCAAGATGGAAGATGTCATCTTTGCCGGCACCGCCGACCGCCCGCCGCTCGGCCGCGCGGAGGTGACCCTGACCATCGACAACTCCGACGGCGCCCTGCCGATCGAGTACGCGGAGGTGTCCATCACCCGGCGGATGTTCCGGGACGGCGCCGGCGAGTACGAGATCAACGGCTCGAGCTGCCGGCTGCTGGACATCCAGGAACTGCTCTCCGACTCCGGCATCGGCCGGGAGATGCACGTCATCGTCGGCCAGGGTCAACTTGACGCCGTCCTGCAGGCCCGGCCGGAGGATAGACGGGCGTTCATCGAGGAAGCCGCCGGCGTGCTGAAACACCGCAAACGCAAAGAGAAGGCGCTCCGCAAACTCGATGCCATGCAGGCGAACCTGACCAGGTTGAACGACCTCACCGGCGAGCTCAGACGGCAGCTCAAGCCGCTCGGGCGGCAGGCGGAGGTGGCCCGCCGGGCGGCCGGCGTGCAAGCCGACCTGCGGGACTCCAGGCTGCGACTACTCGCCGACGACTACGTTGCGCTGACTGGCAGGATCACTGCTGAATCCGCTGACGAGGCGGCCGCGGTGGCGCACCGGGCCGCGGTGCAGCAGGCGTTGGCGCAGGCGTCCGGGTCGGCCGAGCGCGCGGCCTCGGCGTCCGCCGTCGCAGGCCCGGCACTGGCCGCCGCACAGGAGACCTGGTTCGCCCTGTCCGCGTTGATGGAGCGGTTCCGCGGGACCGTGTCACTTGCCCAGGAGCGCGCCCGGAACCTGTCATCACCGGCCGAACCCGCCCGGCCCGGACGGGAACCGGACGAACTGGAGGCCGCCGCCGAAGCTGCCGACGACGCCCATCACGAGATGCAGGAGGCGGTCGGGGCCGCCAGGGCCGCGCTCGGCGACGCTGTCGCTGCCAGGAGCGACTCGGAGGCGGCACTCAAGGCGGCCGAGAACCAGCTGCTGACGGCGACGAGGGCCATCGCGGACCGTAGGGAGGGACTGGCCAGGCTGGCCGGTCAGGTCAACGCCGCCCGATCCCGGCAGGCCGCCGGCGCCGACGAGATGGCCCGCCTGGCCGCTGCCGAGGCTGACGCCAGGGTCAGGGCCGCATCGGCCCTGGACGAGTTCACCCGGCTGCAGGACTCCGTAGGTGACCTCGATTCGTCCGAGGTGGGCTTGGACGAGGACCACGAGTCCGCCGAGCAGGCTGTCGAAGCGGCGGTCCGCCGCATCGCCGAACTGACCGATGCGCTCCGCGAGGCCACCAGTGAGCAGACCAGCCTTCGAGCGCGGGTGGAGGCCCTCTCGCTGGGTCTGGATCGTCGCGACGGCGCCGGCGCGCTGCTGGCCGCACAGCCCGAACTTGTCGGTTTGCTCGGTTCGGCGGCATCGGTGCTCGACGTCGCTCCCGGCTATGAGGCCGCCGTCGCCGCCGCCCTCGGCCCGGCGGCGGATGCGGTTGCGGTCGCCGGGGTCGCCGATGCCGCGGCCGCGCTGTCCCTGCTGCGGGAGCGCAACGCCGGACGGGCCGGCCTGTTGATCGGCGGCGCGCCGCACGGCGCCGGTCGGGCCGACTGGCCGACCCTCCCCGACGGGGCCGCCTGGGCGCTGGATCGGGTGACGGCACCGGCCGCGCTGCATCCGGCGATATCACTGGCGCTGGACCGGGTGGCCGTGGTCGGCGACCTCGACGCCGCCGTCTCATTGGTGACCACCTCACCGCAACTGCGGGCGGTCACCAGGGATGGTGATGTGCTCGGGTCCGGCTGGGCGTTCGGCGGCAGCGCCGGTAAGCAATCGGTGATCGAGATCCAGGCGGCCGTTGACGACGGCGAGATGGCGCTGGCGGCGGTGACCACCCGGATCGCCGAACTCGGGGCGGCGCTGTCCGGGGCCAGGACGGAAGGCGAGCTGCGCACCGGCCAGGCGCTGGCGACGCTGGCTGCACTGCACGACTCGGATGCGCGACTGTCCGCAGTGTCCGAGCAACTCGGACGACTCGGTGAGGCGGTCCGGTCGGCGACCGCCGAGGCGGACCGTCTGGAACGGCAGCGGCAGGCCGCCGAGACCGCAGCGGAACAGATCCGGGTGGCGGTCGGCGACCTGGAAGCACGGCTCTACGCAGCCGAATCGCAGGAGTTGCCGGACGAGGTCGACTCAGAGATTCGGGACGGCCTGATGGAATTGACCGCCGCGGCGCGGCAGACCGAGGTCGAAGCCCGGCTGGCACTGCGGACGGCGGAAGAGCGGGCCAGGGCCACGGCCGGTGTGGCCGACGGCCTGCGACGCTCCGCCCGTCAGGAGCGGGAGGCCAGGCTCAGGACGCAAGCCGCCGCCGAGCGGCGAGCCGTCGGCGCAGACGTGGCCGGCGCCGTGGCGCAGGCGGGCCAACGTGCCCTTTCGGCGCTGGAACATTCCCTCACCACCGCAGGCAGGGCCAGGGACGCCGCAGCTGCCGACCGGGATCGAGCCGAAACTGAGCTGGCCGGCGCACGGGTCTCCGCCAGGGACCTGCAGGCCCAGTGGGACGCTCTCACCGACGCTGTGCACCGCGACGAAGTGCAGCGCGCCCAGCAGACGCTGCGTGTCGAACAATTGATCGGCCGTGCCGCGAACGAGTTCGGACTGGCGCCGGACGATCTGGTCATCGAATTCGGCCCGACCGTGCCGATGCCACCCACGGCGCAGGAGTTGGCCGAGTACGAGGCCGCCAAGGCCCGGGGCGAAGAGGTGAGTCGTCCGGTGCCGGGAACCTACGACCGGGACACCCAGGAGCGCCGTGCCAAGCGGGCCGAGCGGGATCTGAACCTGCTCGGCAAGGTCAATCCGCTGGCGTTGGAAGAGTTCGCGGCGCTGGAAGAACGGCATGCCTTCCTGTCGACGCAGCTGGAGGATCTGAAGGCAACCCGTAAGGACCTGCTCAGCGTCGTCGGCGAGGTGGACGACAAGATTCTGGAGGTCTTCACCGCTGCCTACCACGACGTCGCCCGCGAGTTCGTCACCGTCTTCGCGGAGTTGTTCCCCGGTGGCGAGGGCGAGTTGATCCTCACCGATCCGGCGGACATGCTCACCACCGGAATCGAGGTGCATGCCCGGCCACCGGGGAAAAAGGTGAAGAGGCTGTCCCTGCTGTCCGGGGGCGAGCGCTCACTGACCGCGGTGGCGCTGCTGGTGGCGATCTTCCGGGCCAGGCCCAGCCCGTTCTACATCATGGACGAGGTGGAAGCGGCGCTGGACGAAGTCAACCTCACCAGGTTGGTGGGCCTGCTGACCATGCTCCGCGACTCGTCGCAGCTGATCATCATCACCCACCAGAAGTTCACCATGGAGTCGGCGGACGCGCTGTATGGCGTGTCCATGCGCGGTGACGGCATCACCCAGGTGATCAGCCAGCGGATTCGTGGGGTCAGCGAGCCGGTGCCGGCCCTGCCCTGACCGATCCAACGGTTTTTGCAACGGGAGTGCCCGCCGTTTCCGTCCTCGCCGGAGCAGCACAATCCGGGAGGACACCATGAAGCAGGGCGGCCGGCACGTCAGCAAGACCACCGTCGGCAAGATTGCTGCCCTGGTGGTGGCTGCGCTGGTGGCAGGATGCGCCGGCGGCGGCGCACCGGCGAGCACCGCTTCGTCCGGACCGGTCGCGGCGCAGCCGCTGCGATCCAGCCTTCCACGGGGAGCGGCGGGTGCCTCTGCCGCCGCAGCGGCCGCGCTCGACTCGTTGGGCGCGGCCCTGTTGCGCCGGCTGCCGGTCGGCGGCAACACGGTGCTGAGCCCCTACTCGATCTACACCGTGCTGGCGATGGCGCGGGCCGGGGCGAAGGGCGAGACCGCCGCGCAGTTGGACGCGCTACTCGGCGGCGCGGCCGCTGCCCAGGCCGGGAATGTCACCGCGATCGACAAGGCGGTCTCGGCGGCGCTGCTGGCCGGCAGACCGGTTCCGCAGAATGATCCGAATTCTGTCGACGCCCGGCCGGTGACGGTTGATGTGGCCAATTCGGTGTGGCTGTCGCCGTCGCTCGCGGTCCGTCCGGCCTATCTCGACGCGCTGGCCACCGGATTCGGCGTGGGCCTGAACCAGATCGACTACGCCAAGGACCCGGAAGCAGCCCGGGCCGCCATCAACAGCTGGGTCGCCGGGCACACCAACAAGCTGATCGCCGAGTTGATCCAGAAGGGCACCATCACCAAGGACACCGTGCTGACCCTGGTCAACGCCCTGTACCTGTCGGCCCCGTGGGCCAAGGAGTTCATCAAGTCCGACACACCCATCGCGTTCACCACCGGCGCCGGCAGCCGGCGCAGCGCACCGGGGATGACCTCGACCGCCGTGATGGTCGCCTCGTCAGGCAAGGGCTGGACGTCGGTGACGATTCCCTACCGGGGCGGCGGCCTGGCGATGACGCTGGTGCTGCCCGATGCGGGGTCCTTCCAGGCGGTGCGGGCCGAGTTGCCCCGGGTGCTGCAGGCGGCGAACTCGGCCACCACGGAAGGCCCGATCACCGTGACCATGCCGACCTTCAAGGCGCAGGCGCACCTTTCGCTCGTGCCGGCGATGAAGGCGCTGGGCGTCACGGACATCTTTCAGGACAACAAAGCCGACCTGTCCGGCATCGCCGGGGATCCGGGGTACCTGTTCGCCACCGAACTGGTCCACCAGGCGGTGATCACCGTCGACGAGAAGGGCACCGAGGCGGCGGCGGCCACCGCGATGATGATGGAGCCGGCCTCGGGCATGGCCAGCATGACCCAGATCACGGTCGATCGGCCGTTCTTCTATTCGGTCCACGACACCACCACCGGGGCGCCGCTGTTCCTGGGTCAGATCACCGACCCGACCGCCCTGGGCTGACCTGACGAAAGCTCACGGCGCCCAGGGACCCTTGACCTGCGTCCACTCCCGGACCGTGCGGTTGGCAATCAGGCCGTGGAGGGCGAACGGGTCGGTGTCCAGCACAGCCTCCACCGCGGCCGCGGACTCGCCCTCGAAGATCAACAGGGCGCCCGCCGGATCATCGGCGTACGGCCCGGTCGCCAGTATCGCGACCGGGCCGGTCTGGGCGTCGAGAAACGCGCGGTGCTCGGGCCGGTGCGCATTGCGGGCCGCCACCGAGTCTTCCCGGTAGTCGTAGTGGACGGCGAAAACCGGCATCGGGCTCCGATCGGTCGGTGCGCTGGATCAGCAGTCGTAGTACATCGCAAATTCGTGGGGATGTGGCCGGAGTCGAATGGCGTCGATCTCGTCGCGCTTGAGCCTGATCCACATGTCGATCAGGTCGGTGGTGAACACTCCGCCCTCGAGCAGGTAGTCGTGGTCTTCCTCGAGCCTGTTGATCACGGCATCCAGGGACGACGGCACCTGCGGGATGTTGGCGGCCTCATCCGGCGGAAGTTCGTACAGATCTTTGTCAACAGGTGCCGGCGGCTCGATCTTGTTCTTGATGCCGTCCAGGCCCGCCATCATCATCGCGGCGAACGCCAGGTATGGATTCGCCGATGGGTCCGGGCAGCGGAACTCCAGCCGTTTCGCCTTGGCGTTGGTGCCGGTCAGCGGGATCCGGATGCAGGCAGAACGGTTCCGCGCCGAGTAGACCAGGTTGACCGGTGCCTCGTAACCGGGCACCAGGCGGTGGTAGGAGTTGACCGTGGGGTTCGTGAAGGCCAACAAGGACGGGGCATGGTGCAGCAGACCGCCGATGTAGTAGCGGGCGACATCGGACAGCCCGCCGTAACCGGCCTCGTCGTAGAACAGCGGCTTCCCCCCTGACCACAGCGACTGGTGGGCGTGCATGCCGGATCCGTTGTCACCGAAGAGCGGTTTGGGCATGAAGGTGACCGTCTTGCCGGCCGCCCACGCGGTGTTCTTGACGATGTACTTGAACAGCATCACCTCGTCCGCCGAGGCGAGCAGGGTGTTGAACTTGTAATTGATCTCCGCCTGCCCGCCGCCGACCTCGTGGTGCCCTCGCTCGATGTCGAAGCCCATGCTGATCAGGTTCGCGGTCATGTCCTCGCGAAGGTCCGCCTGGTGGTCGTACGGCGGCACCGGGAAGTAACCGCCCTTGACCCGGGTCTTGTAGCCCAGGTTGCCGCCGACCTCCTCGCGGCCGGTGTTCCACCAGCCCTCGTCCGAGTCGACCTCGTAGAACGAGCCGCTCATCTTGGTTTCGAAACGGACATTGTCAAAGACGTAGAACTCGGCCTCCGCCCCGAAGTAGCAGGTGTCGGCGATGCCGGTGCTGGCCAGATACTCCTCGGCCTTGCGGGCCACGTTCCGCGGGTCACGCGAGTACGGCTGCAGCGTCAGCGGGTCGTGTACGAAGAAGTTGCAGGTCATCGTCTTCCGGCGGCGGAAAGGATCGATCCGGGCCGTGGTGACGTCGGGCAGCAGTGTCATGTCCGACTCGTGGATCGACTGGAAACCCTTGATGGAGGAACCATCGAAGGCCATCCCGCCGGCGAGTGACTCGGCGGTGACGGTGGCGGCGGGGACCGTGAGGTGATTCATCAGGCCGGGTAGGTCACAGAACCGGATGTCGAAGACCTCGACATCGTTGTCCCTGATGTACGCGACCAGTTCTTCGGGGGTGGAGAACACTCATGCACTCCTTCGAGTCGGGAATTGTCCGTCAGCGGGATTGGCAGCCGCGCCGGGCCGGCCGGCGTGCGGCTATCAGTATGAAGCTCGGCCCTGTGTGCTCACCCGGGACCCCCCGGGTGAGCCGCCCGATCCGACCGGCGCACCTACCCTGTGATCATGGCGTTGACCGAATAACCGGACCACCGGGCCAGCCGGATCGGGCTGCCGCGGTCGGGGCTGGGGTTGGCCGCGCCGATGGGGGCGCGGAGCGGGGCGTTCGCCCTCCATCCGGGGATGTCGTTCCCGATCGGGCTGCTGTTCACCGGGCCCGGGCCGTGGGTTGCACGACCGCCTGTGTCGTACGGTCGTGATTCGGGCCCGCTAGAAATCTCAGCGGCGGCGGGCCGCGCGCTGCACATTGCGGGTCTTGGCGCCGGCCGGTAGTGGTCCCTTGGGCATCCCCGCCTGACCGGCGCGAGCACCGAGGGCAGTGAGCCGGCTGTCCAGGTCGGAGACCTGCGCCGCACTGATGTTGCGGGGAAGCTTCATCAGCGAGGTATTCAGCTTCTTGAGCGGTGTCTGGCCCTCTTCGTTGCCGACGATGATGTCGTAGATCGGGGTCTCGCCGACGATGCGGGCGATCTTCTTCTTCTCCTGGGCCAGCAGCGGTTTGACCCGGTGGGTAGCGCCCTCGCCGATGAGGATGATGCCGGGACGCCCGACCACACGGTGCACGGCATCCAGATGAGAGGTGCCGGCGATCGCCGGCGTGATCCGCCACTTACCGCGGAGTTGGTTGTTCTGCAGTGACCAGGCAGCCGCGCCGGGCGTTCCGTCTGCCTGCTTGTAGACATTGGACTGCACCCGACGGGCGAAGAAGATCATCGCGATCAGCACGCCGATGATCAGGCCGAAAGGCAGGCCGACCCACCACGGCTGGCTCAGCAGCAACGCGATGCCGGTAAAGATGACGGCCGAGCCGAGCAGGCAGCCGATCATGTAGGGCAGCAGGCGCTTGTCCTCTTTGCGCTGCATCTGGAAGGCCTGCCAGATTTGCCCTCGGCGTTCCTTCTTGCCTGCCCTGGCGGCGATCCGTGCGGCTTTCTTCTCCTCTTTCGAGGGTTTGGCACTGCTGGAGGTGGTCTTGGCCATGCCTTGAAGGATACGGCGCTCCGACACGGGATCAGAACGCCGCAGCGCCACAGATTTCAGCGCCGCGGCGTTCGGCGAAGCGGTCTACCTGGTGGCCCTGGCAGCCAGCGCCTGTTTGTAGAGCGTCCCGGCCCGATAGGAGGATCGGACCAGCGGCCCCGACATCACCCCGGCGAAACCGAGGGCCTCCGCCTCCTGCCGCAGCTCGACGAATTCTTCGGGCTTGACCCACCGGTCGATCGGATGATGGCGGGGCGTGGGCCGCAGGTACTGGGTGATGGTGACCAGGTCGCAACCTGCCGACCGCATGTCCGTCAGCGCCTGAGAAATTTCGGCCCGCGTCTCGCCCATCCCGAGAATGAGGTTCGACTTCGTCACCATGCCGGCGGACCGGCCCTGTGAAATCACGTCCAGGGACTTGTCGTAGGTGAACGCCGGCCGGATCCGCTTGAAGATCCGCGGCACCGTCTCCAGATTGTGGGCGAACACCTCCGGTGCGGCCTCGAAGACCTGACCGAGCAGGTCGGCTTTGCCGGAGAAGTCAGGTGTCAGGATTTCCACTCCGGTGCCCGGAGCCAGTTCGTGCACCTTGCGGATGGTCTCTGCGTAGAGCCAGGCGCCCTCGTCGGGCAGATCATCCCTGGTCACACCGGTGATAGTGGCGTAGCGCAGATCCATGGTGCTGATCGACGCGGCGACGCGGCGAGGCTCGTCCCGATCCAGCGGCCCGGGTTTTCCGGTATCGATCAGACAGAAGTCACAGCGCCTTGTGCACTGGTCCCCGCCGATCAGGAAGGTGGCCTCGCGGTCTTCCCAGCATTCGTAGATGTTCGGGCAGCCGGCCTCCTGACACACGGTGTGCAGGCCCTCCCGTTTCACCAGCGACTGCAGCGCGGTGTACTCAGGCCCGGTCCGCAGCTTGGTTTTTATCCACTCGGGCTTGCGTTCGATCGGAACGGCCGCGTTGCGCACCTCCAGGCGCAGCAGCCGGCGCCCTTCCGGAGCCAAGGTCACTTCGAACCGCCGTCGGTGACCTCGTCCACCTTGGCCTCCGCGGCTTGAGCTGCGTCGTCAGCGGCCGATGCGACCTTGTCGACCGCGGACGACGAGTCCGACTTGACCTTGGCGGCGGTGTCCTTGGCGGCATCGGTGACGTCGGCGACCTTGTCGGCCACTTTGGCGGCACCGTCCTTGACGGCCTCGGTGACCTTGGCGGTCGTGTCCTTGACTGCGTCCGCCACCTTCGCGGCGGTCTCCTTGACGGCTTCGGCTGCGTGCGCGGCCCCCGACCCGGCGGCGCCGTCGGCCGGTGCGGCCTTTCCCGGAGCTGTCGGCGCTGTCGGAGCCGAGGTGTTCTCCGGTGCCGGATAGGTAGGCGCCTTGAGTGCCTTCGCAACGGCCACGCCACCTGCAGCCAGAGCGCCGAACAGGATCACCTTGCGGACCGGGTGCTTCTTGCTCTTCTTGTTGGCTTTTGCTGCCTTCACGGTCTTCTTGTCCATCGCGGCGGCGGCGGCGGCGAGCGCAGCCGCAGCCTTGGCTGCCTTCCCGGTGGCCTTGGCGGCCTCACCGGTGACCGCGGCGGTGACAGTGGAGGCCGCTTCACCGGCCTCGGAACGACCGAGCGCAACCAGCGACTTGGCCTGGCCGACTGCCTTGGCACGGCCGCGACCGGCAGACTTCTCTGCCTTTTTCAAAGACTTGGCACTCGCCTTCCGGGCCCGGCGGGAGAGCTTCTGCGCGGAGTCCCCGAGCGAATGGGCGACCTTCTCGGCCACGTCACCGGCCTTGGTGGCCAGATCGTGCGCCGCATCGGTGGCCAGTGCGGCGACCTTGCCCGCGACGTCCTGGGCCTGGTCGACGACCTTCTCGGCCACGTCTCCGGCCTTCGTCGCCAAGTCGTGGGGGGTGGTTGATGCGGCGGTGGTGGACTTGCTCATGGTGAGCTCCTTGGGAAATGTCGCTGCTCCGGTGTGGGCTCCCGCCCACAGCTTCCGGACTTGTCTTGTGCGTTCTGCATGAACTGGCGCTGTTCTCATCCTGCCCGATTCTCAGGTTTGACTCAGGACTGGGTCCAAATGCCATTGGATGCCACCGTCGGGTGGGCCGGTACGCCCGGCCCGGCCGGCCTCCGGACGCTCGACCGACGGTGTTGAGGCCAATACACTGTCGTCGACTTCGAGTTCCCCGGTGAGAGCCTGTTCAAGCCGCATCCGGACGGCCGGAAGCGCATCGTCCACCCTGATGGTCCGGCCAAGCTCGGCCGTCAGCGAGGTCACTCCGGCGTCCCGAATGCCGCACGGCACGATCCGGTCGTACCAACCGAGATCCGGATCACAGTTCAGGGCGAACCCGTGGGTGGTGATGCCCCTGGCCACTCGGACACCGATCGCGGCGATCTTGCGCTCCGGACGGTGGTCTCGGGCCAGCCACACCCCACTTCGCCCGGCCACCCGGCCGGTTTCCGGCAGACCGAGGTCGGCGCAGGCCGCGATCAAAGTCTGCTCCAGCAGCCGCACATAGGCGACCACATCGATCGGATCCGCGAGCTTGACCAGCGGATAGCCGACCAGTTGTCCCGGTCCGTGCCAGGTGATCCGGCCACCGCGGTCCACGTCAATCACTGGGGTCCCGTCGGACGGCCGGTCGGCTGGCTCGGTTCGCCGGCCGGCGGTGTAGACCGGCGGGTGCGTCAGCAGCAGCACCGTATCGGTACCACGGCCCTCTGCTCGAGCGGTCGCCAGCTCCCGCTGGCGGTCCCAGGCGGCCTGGTAGTCGAGGTGACCTGCCTCGATGAAATGAAGGGGGCTGTTCTGATCACGGACCGGGTTAGCTCGCACGGTGATGTCCGGGCGTGTCGTTCGGGAGGGCCGCTTTTGGCATCTGCTCAACCTACGCCCGGCCCCCGACAGTGGCAGCGTGCGATGCAACGGTTCGCAACAGGTGGTTGTGGATGTGGACAACACCGGCGGCTGGGGTGACGTTGCGCCTAGCCTGCTGGCCATGACGTTCGAAGTGGGGGACTACCGGTCGACAGAGCTCATCGGAGCCGGCGGTTCTGCGCAGGTGTGGCGGGGCCTTCGGGTCAGTACCGGCGTCGTCGTCGCCATCAAGGTGTACGGGGCCGATCAGATGGCGGCGGCCAGGCGCGAAGCGGCCCTGGCGGCCGCGGTGAACCACCAGCACGTGGTCGCCGTGCTCGACGTCGTCGCTGACGCCGACCGGGTGGCGCTGATCACCGAATATGCCGCGGGTGGTGATCTGGCCGATCTCCTGGCCGACCGGGGCCGGCTGTCCGCGGGCGAGACCTTGACCGTGCTGTTGCCGTTGGCTGCGGCGTTGGCCACGGCGCACGAGCGGCAGATCATCCACGGCGATGTGTCCGCCCAGAATGTGGTGTTCGATCAGGCGGGCCGCCCACTGCTGGCCGATCTGGGGGCCGCCCGGGCTGCCGCCGAGTCGGGCCTGCCGGTCGCGGCGACGCCCGCCGACGCGGCGCCCGAGCTCGCCAGGGGAGGGCCCGCGACACCCGCCACCGACATGTTCTCGCTGGGCTCTCTCGCACTGGCCTGCCTGACCGGCCGTCATGCCTGGCCGGCCGACGAGCTTTCAGATGTGGTGATCCAGGCGGCAGCGGGCCAGTGGCCGGATCCGGGTGAGGACGTCGACTCGCCTGCGCTGGCCGTCGCGGTCAGGGCGCTGCTGGACCACGAACCGGAGCGCCGACCCGGCGCCGCGTCGTTGGTCCTGGATCTGCGGGCAGCCGGCCGGCCGGAGCCGCTCGGCCTCGGCCGGGTCGGCCGTCACGGGCTGGGCGCCGCGTCCCCGCAGTCGCCCGGACCGGAAGGCGAGCGAGCGCGCCGGGTGTCATCGGACCGCGACGGTTCCGACGCCGGCCGGTTGCGCAGGTCGAGGGCGATCACCAGGGTGAGGCCCGACGCGGTGCCGCCGGCGGTGCCCGCGCCGGCCGGACGCCGCCGATCCACCGGCCGGAGCACGCAGCGGGGGGTTCTCCCGGACGGATCGGTGCGCCGGCCGCGGCGCGCTCTCCGCATTGCTGTGGCAGCGCTGACCTGCGTCTTGGTGGCTGCCCTGGCTGCGGCCGGTGGCCTCTGGTGGGCCAGGTTGGACCGGGCGGAACCCGTCGCCTCCGGTGGGCTCGGTGCTGCCTTGTCGTCCGGCGCCGCGACAACCGCGGCCATCAGCACCGCCACGATCGGCGCCACCCGCCGGGACAGGCCGTCGCCGGTGTCGAGCGCGTCCGGAACTCACGCGTCAGCCGGCCCCGCGGGCCGCGCCACCGGGGCTGGGCTGCCCTCGACGGATGCCACCGCCTCCGATCGGGTCGTCAGGACCGCAGCTGGCCCGGCGACGGCGACCCTTTCCCCGGCTACCCCGAAACCGGTCGATTGGACGGCAACCATCCGTGCCTTGGACGACGCCAGGGCACGGGCCCTCGTCGCCCGCAATGCCGGGTTGCTCGGACAGGTCTACACCGCTGACTCCCCGGCCAGAGCAGCCGACGGCAAGATGATTGCGATGCTGCTGGCCGGCGGCCTCCGGGTGAGCGACGCCCACCATGTGGTCCGGCGGACCCTGGAGCTTGCCGGCTCACCGACCCGGGTGCTGGTGGACGATTCGCTGCCGTCGTACCCGATCCTGGACAGCAGCGGCAAGATCGTCGGCAGCACCACCGCCAGAGCAGCGGGACACCGGACACTTGTACTGATTCACACGCCCGCCGGGTATCGGATCATCGAGGTCCGGGCCACCTGATGTCGGTGTTGCCGAGGCCTTGAGCCATCCACATCGGCCCGATCCACCCAGGTCAGGCGATGCCTGACCAAACTCGACTGGTCGCCTGCGGCATGGCAGCACGGCACTGTCGGTGCCCGCCCCTAACGTGATCAACATGCGGTTCCTCCACACCTCGGATTGGCACATCGGCCGGACCTTCCACGGGCACGACCTGTTGGCCGACCAGGAGTTCGTGCTGTCCGCACTCGCCGATCTGGCCACCGAGCACGACGTCGACGTGGTCGTGGTCGCCGGCGACATCTACGACCGAGCCATCCCGTCGGCCGAGGCGGTGCAGGTCGCCACCCGGTCCCTGCAACGGCTGCGCCGATCCGGAGCGGTCATCATCGCCTCCTCGGGGAACCACGACTCGGCCCCCCGGCTCGGGGCATTCTCCGAATTCCTGGCGGCGGGCGGTCTCCATCTGCGGACAGCTGTCTCCGCGGTCGCCGATCCGATTCTGCTGACCGACGATGCCGGACCGATCGCTGTCTACGCGTTGCCCTACCTGGAACCCGATATCGCCCGAGTGGCGCTGGGCGTGCCCGGCCGGCCGGGCCACCAGGGAGTGATGGCCGCTGCGATGGATCTGGTCAGGGCCGATCTCGCGGGCCGCCCGGCCACCACCAGATCGGTCGTGGTCGCCCACGCCTTCGTGGTGGGCGGCGCAGCCGGTGGTTCCGAACGCTCGATCGCCGTCGGCGGAGTCCAATCGGTGACTTCGGACGTCTTCGACGGCGTCGACTACGTCGCGCTCGGGCATCTGCACGGCGCGCAGCGGCTCGGCGATCGGATGCGTTATTCCGGGTCCCCGCTGCCCTACTCATTCACCGAGGCCGGGCACCGCAAAGGGGCGTGGCTCATCGACCTGGCGGCCGACGGGACGGTGTCCGATCGCTGGCTGGAGTTGCCGGTCGTCCGGCCGCTGGCCATGCTCACCGGCACCCTGGCGGACCTGCTCGCCGGCGACGCCGCCCTCGCGGACCACTACCTGTCCATCGTCCTGACCGACCAGATCCGCCCATTGGATCCGATGCGCCGGCTGCGCGAGCGTTACCCCTGGGCGCTGGCCGTCTCGTGGGAGCCTCCGGCAGGCCGGACTGACGTCGTACCCGGAAAGATGCCGTCCGCGGCCGACACCGACGCCGAAGTCCTGTCCCGGTTTCTGCTGGATTGCCGCGGGTGCGGAGCATCGGCCGCCGAGCAGGCACTGCTGGACGATTCGCTGATCGCCGACCGCGTGCTGGAGGTGCTGGGGTGAGGCTGCACCGGCTACGGCTGGCGGCGTTCGGACCGTTCCCCGGCGAGGTCGACATCGACCTCGACGCCCTCGGCGCCGACGGGCTGTTCCTGTTGCACGGAGATACCGGTGCCGGCAAGACGACGGTGCTGGATGCCGTCGCCTTCGCATTGTTCGGACGCGTTCCGGGAGCCAGGAACGAGGCGAAGCGGCTGCGCTGCGACACGGCCGACGTGACGACCAAGACGGTCGTGCGGCTCGAGGCCACCCTCGGCGGGCACCGGGTCGAGATCGTCCGCAGTCCCGCCTACCTTCGGCCCAAGGCCAGAGGCACCGGTCTCACCGAAGAGAAGCACAAGGTGCTGCTGCGCTGGCTGGACTCGCCACCGGACGGGAGCGCTGCCGCCGGACTCACCAGAGCCGAAGAGGTCGGGCTCGCCGTGACAGACCTGCTGGGAATGTCCGCCGACCAGTTCTTCCAGGTCGTCCTGCTACCTCAGGGTGAGTTCGCCAGATTCCTCCGATCCGATACTGCGGAGCGAGAGGTGCTGCTGGAGCGGCTGTTCGACACCGGTCGATTCGGCACCGTCGAGGAGTGGTTCGCTGCGGCGCGGCGCGATTCCAAGGCCAGACTCGGTGATCGGAAGGCGCAGATCGGCCAATTGATGGCGAGGGTCGCCGAGGCGGCCGGCCGGCCCGGTTGCCCCGAAGAGGGGGCAACTCAATGGCTGGCCGACCTCCGCGATCGACTGGCCGACGATGCCGCCGTCGGCGCCGATGCCGCCGCCACCGCCGGTCGGGCCCGGGTTGCGGCCGATCAGGCCCTGCAGGAAGCCCGCGGCCTATCCCTGCGGGTCCGGCGTCTACGGCAGCTGTGCGACCGCCGGGGTCGGCTCGAGCTGGCGGCCGAGGAGCGGGCTTCCTGGCGTCGAGCGTTGATGGCCAACGTGCAGGCCCAGCCGGTGATGTCCGCGGCGGTGCTGGCCGCCTCACGCGCCCAGCGGACCGCCGCCCAGCAGGTCGTCGTCGACCGCCGCCGGTCGGTCGCCGAGATGCTGGTCGCGCCGCAGGAGGATGTCCCCAAGACCGCCGCCGATCTGCGGTTGGCGAGTGCGGCGAACCGGGAGTCGGCGGGAGCGCTGGCCGGACTGGTCTCGCAGTCGATCGAGCAGGACCATGACGCAGCATCGCTCTCTGCAGTTCGGACGGCTCAGCGGCAGACTCTGCTCCTACTGACCGAGCTTGATCGGACGCTGTCGGAGCTCCCCGGGGTGGTACTGACGCTCTCGACGCGGGTGGATTGTGCCCGAGCTGCCGCCGAGCAGGTCGGCGCACTCGCCGAGCGAGCCGCCGCGGCGAAGGCTGTCGCGGTCGCCGCGGAGTCGGTGTCGGCGCGGCGTGCAGCACAGCAGCGCTCCGCCGAACGATCGGTGTCGGCCGTCGACAAGCATCAGCGAGCCGTCGACCGGCGGCAACGGCTGGTCGAACAGAGGATTCTGGGCATGGCGGCCGAACTCGCCGCCGGTCTCGGCGCCGGGCATGCGTGTCCGGTCTGCGGCTCGGCGGAACATCCCCAGCCGGCGGCCCCGGCCGACGGCGCGGTCACGATCGAGCAGGTCGCCAGCGCCGAGGAGGCCGAGCAGGTCGCAGCGGCGGCTCGGCAGCGATCGGCGGCGGATTGTGCGGCCGCCGCGCTCGCCGTCGGTGAGGCGCTCGCGCTGTCGATGGGACGGGATCTGCAGCAGGCAAACGATGACTGGCAGCACGCCGACGCCGATCTCAATGTTGCCTCCGAGCGCGCTGCCGACCTAGTACCAGCGCAGTCCGCGTTGCTCGCGGCCGGTGCCCGGTTGCAGGATGCGACCGGCGAACGGCTCGTCCTGTCGGCCCGGCGGGAGTCTGCTCGGGCAGAAGAGGACCGGCTGGCGGCGACCATGACGGCAAGGGAAATCCGACTGGACCTGGGACGGGCTGGATATTCCGATGTGGCGGCCAGGCGCGACCATCTGCTGGCCCAGGCGGATGCCCTCGATCGGCTCGCCGCAGCGCGCGAGGTGCTCGACGCGGCGGAACTGAGCCAGGCCGAGGCGAGCACGTCGCTGGCCGACGCGATCGCCGGGTCACCGTTCCCGCATCTGGCCGCGGCCAGGGCGGCTGCCGCGATCGACCGTGACGATCTCTCCCGACGACTGCGCGCCGCAGAGGACGAACTCACCGTGGTCACCGCGCTGCTGGCCGATCCTGAGCTCGCGGGCCTGGACAGCGTGGCCGATCCGGATGTGCCGGGTGCGGAGGCGGTGGCAACGCTGGCGCGCGCAGCGGCCGAAGGTACTGCGTTGGCGGCGGCCGCCGGCCTTGGCAGGCGGGATCAGGTGGCGGCCGCCGCCGCAAAGCTGGCCGTGGCCTGGCGCGAGCTGGAACCCGTGATCGCCGCGGATTCCGAACTGGCGGCCCTCACCGACGTGATCCTGGGCAAGGGGCAGAACGCCAGGTCGATGTCTCTTCGCACGTACGTGCTGGCGGCAAAGTTGGCTCAGGTCGCCCTGTCCGCCGGGGAACGGCTGGCCGCAATGTCGGGCGGCAGGTACACGTTTGTGCAGTCACAGGAGAAGGAAGCGCGGGGCAGGTCCGGCGGTCTGGGTCTGGACATCTTCGATGCGTTCTCCGGTCAGGTCAGGCCGACCAAGACGCTGTCGGGCGGCGAGTCATTCCTGGCCTCGCTCGCGCTGGCGCTCGGACTCGCCGATGTGGTGGCCGCCGAGGCCGGAGGGCGGCAGTTGGACACGATGTTCATCGACGAAGGCTTCGGCAGCCTCGACTCCGACACCCTGGACATGGTGATGGGAACACTGGATGAGCTGCGAGCCGGCGGCCGTATCGTCGGTCTCGTGTCCCACGTCGACGAGCTCCGTCAGCGAATCCCGTCCCGGCTGCGCATCCGGTGTACACCGACCGGTTCAGAGCTCGAGATGTCGACGGGCTGACCGGAAAGCCAGCCAGACTAGGCAAAGGGAAAGGCACCGGTCGTGTTCCTGTTGGTCGCGCATTTCCAGCTGCCGGAGTCTTCCGACGGTGCGATCGGCGAGGGTGCCGGCGAGGCGCTGGACATGCTGGCGGCCGCGGTCGAGTGCAGGAGGGTGTATTTCGCCCGTTCCACCGAGAAAGCCGGCCGGTTCGTGCTGACCGCCGAGTTCGACTCCGCCGCCGCCTACCGACGCTCGCTGTCGCCATGGCCGATGCGGACCGTGGTGGTTCCGTGGCTGTCGACGGCCGAGCTCGAATGCAGCGAAGTCAACGAGGTGCTGTATTCCGCCGTCGACGGCACGGTCTGCCGGCACGATCCGACGGTCACCGACCCCAGCCGCTGAGCTGGGCCCGCCGACGCGGACCGACGAACCCAGGCCGGGCGCGTGGTCGAACGCCCCGCGGTCGGTCGTTACGCTCGAACGACGACAACCGCGTCGGAAACCACCGATCGCGGACCCTGCCCGCCCGCCGTCACCCGGCGGCTGGGCCGATTCCACTGGAGTGCAGCTGTGGCCGCCGCCAAGAACGACGCCAAGATCGATGCCATTGTCTCGCTGGCCAAACGCCGCGGGTTCGTCTACGCCTCCGGTGAGATCTACGGCGGCACGAAGTCCGCCTGGGACTACGGCCCCCTCGGCGTCGAGCTGAAGGACAACATCAAGCGCCAATGGTGGAACTACATGGTGCGCTCGCGGGAGGACGTCGTCGGACTCGATTCCTCGGTGATCCTGCCGCGCCAGGTCTGGGTGGCCTCCGGCCACGTCGCTACCTTCTCCGATCCGCTGGTGGAGTGCACCAACTGCCACAAGCGTTACCGCGCAGACCATCTGCTTGAGGAGTTCGAGGAGAAGAAGGGCCGCCCCGCCGAGCACGGGCTGGCCGACATCGTCTGCGCGAACTGCGGCACGCGAGGCGCCTGGACCGAGCCGAAGGAATTCAGCGGGCTGCTCAAGACCTTCCTCGGCCCAGTCGAGGACGAGTCCGGACTGCACTACCTGCGCCCCGAGACGGCCCAGGGCATCTTCATCAACTACAACAACGTCGCCGGATCCGCTCGCAAGAAGCCGCCGTTCGGGATCGGTCAGATCGGCAAGTCGTTCCGCAACGAGATCACTCCGGGAAACTTCATCTTCCGCACCCGCGAGTTCGAGCAGATGGAGATGGAGTTCTTCGTCAAGCCCGGGACCGACGAGGAATGGCATCAGTACTGGATCGACCAGCGCACCGACTGGTATGTCGATCTGGGCATCGACCGCGACAACCTTCGGCACTTCGAGCACCCGAAGGAGAAGCTGTCGCACTACTCCAAGCGGACGGTGGACATCGAGTACCGCTTCCATTTCCAGGGCAGCGAGTGGGGTGAACTGGAAGGCATCGCCAATCGGACCGACTTCGATCTGAAGACCCATTCCGAGCACTCCGGCACCGACCTGTCCTACTTCGACCAGGAGTCCGGCGAACGGTGGACCCCCTACGTCATCGAACCGGCTGCCGGCGTCGGGCGCCCGATGATGGCCTTCCTGCTGGAGGCCTACACCGAAGACGAAGCCCCCAACACCAAGGGTGGCATCGACAAGCGGGTCGTGTTGCGGCTGGACCCGCGGCTGGCACCTGTCAAGGCCGCCGTGCTGCCGCTGTCCCGTAACGCCGAACTGTCACCGGTCGCCCGCGATCTGGCCGCGCAGCTGCGGAGATCCTGGAACGTCGAGTTCGACGATGCCGGCCAGATCGGACGTCGCTACCGCCGGCAGGACGAGATCGGCACTCCGTTCTGCATCACCGTCGATTTTGACACTCCGCAGGATCAGGCGGTGACCATCCGGGAGCGGGACCGCATGACGCAGCAGCGGGTGGCCCTGGACCAGGTCCAGGGTTATCTCGCGGCTCTGCTCGTCGGCGCCTGACCCGCGTGCCGCGACAGTCCTGAACGACGGCAGGACGTCTCAGTTGCCGATGCCGCCGGGGTGCAGGAACTGCGCGGCAGGCAGCGTCGCGCCCCGGAACCAGGCGTTCACGAACGGTGTGAGGTCCTGCCCGGCTACCTTGTTGACGTAGGCGACGAAGTCGTCCCAGGATGCGGCCTTGCCGCCGTAGGTGGCCGGCCAACCTTTGAGCAGAGCGGCGAACCTGCTCTCGCCCATCTGTTTACGGAGTGCATGCACAGCCAGCGGCCCGCGGGTATACACACTGGTGAACTCGTTGCCCACGCCCATGTCCACCAGCGGTGAGCTCCAGAACCTGGCATCGGGCGCCGCGGTGGCCATGTCGGCGACCCACTCCGCGTCCAGATCGGTCCCGTCCGTGTCCTGGTGCCACAGCCAGGGGCCGTAGGAGGCGAAACACTCGTTCAGGCAGATGTCCGACCACCGCGCGATCACGACGTCATCACCGAACCACTGGTGGGTCAGTTCGTGGACGATCGTGTCGGTGTCCACCCAGTCGGCGTATACCGGCCTGGTGGCGGTCTCGAGGGCGAACGACAGCGACTGCCCGGTGTAGATGCCGCCGGCAGCGTCGAACGGGTAGGTCCCGAAGTGGTTGCTCAGCACCTGCAGGATGCGGCGGGTGTCCTTGGCCAGGGCCTTGTACCTGGCGACGTCCGTGCTCGGTGCGAACGCCGACACGATCGGTTTTCCGTCCACCGTGGTGTCGGTGACGGTGGAGAAGGTGTCGATGTAGATGGTCGACTCGTAGCTGGTGATCGGGTGACTCTGCGTCCACTGGAATACCTTCATGCCGGCGGGCGCTGCCGGCAGGCCCGCCTTGGTTGCCACCCCGTTGGAGATCACCGACCACTTCGCGGGGACGGTGGCCGTCACCTGGAAGGTGGCTGGATCCGACGGGTGCTCGTTGACCGGGTACCAGGACGAACCCGAGAACGGCTCACCGATGGCGATCGCCCCGCCTGACGGCGTGCGATACCAGCCTCCGTCACCCATACCGGCGGTGCCGCCCGGGATCACGTTCGGACGGCCGGCGTAGGTCACCGCCACGGTCAGCGCGGCGCCGGTCACCAGGCCGGTGGCCGGCGTGATCACCAACTCGGCCTGTTGCTGTTGGAACCTGGCCGCTGATCCGTTCAGCACTACCGCCGACACCTTCATGGTGGGCTGCAGGTCCAGATTGAGCCGGGCGAGGCCACCCTTCCCGGTGACTGTGCCGGTCACCGTGGTGGTGGCCGACAGGGTGTTGGCCGGCGGGTCGTAAGTCAACGCGATGCCGTAGTGATCGACCTGATACCCGCCGTTCCCCGAGTCCGGGTAGTAGGGGTCGCCGATACCGGTGCTGCCAATGGCGCCGGCCGCTGCCGGTGGGGTGTTGGCGCTGGTGGGCGACGTTGGTGTGGTCGTGGGCGCGGTCGATCCGGGCGGGGCGACCGGACCCGACCTGGGAACAGTGATCACATTGCTCGGGGCGGACGTCGTCGATCCGGCCATCGAACCCGGCCTGATGCTCTGCACAGCGGGCTGGCCGCCGATCGACGTACTGCACGCAGCAGCCCAACCGGCGGCGATGACGAGGATCAACAACCGCCGCGATGATCTCATCCGACGACGCTACCAACCGTCAGGCGAGGGCCTTGTCTTCTCGCTCGCTTGCGCCTTTGATCGCCCGGCGGTACTGGCATGATCGAGACGTCCGCCGCGGCGATCGGCCAATGGCCGCCGGCTCTTCGACCAGTGGGAAGTGAGGTTGCTGCCGTGCGGTTGCTCCGCGTCATCGGCCGATACGTTGCCGGGACCTTGCTGGTGGCCGCGGTGGTGATCGGTGGGGTGGCAGTGCGGATCATCCAGGTCGGACATCAGGATCAGCGTTCCCCGGTCGATGCCATCGTGGTGCTGGGCGCCGCGCAGTACAACGGGCGCCCGTCGCCGGTGTATGCCGCGCGTCTGGATCACGCTGCCGAGCTGTATCGCGCCGGTGTCGCCCGGCACATCGTGACGATCGGCGGCGGTCAGCCGGGCGATCGGGTCACGGAGGGCGAGGCCGGCCGCGCCTATCTCGCGGGTGCCGGCATCTCCGCGAGCGCGCTGGTCGCCGTCGGGACCGGCAACGACACCCTGGTCTCGTTGCGAGCTGCCCAGGTGATGCTGACCGAGCAGGGTTGGCGATCGGTCGTCCTGGTCACCGATCCCTGGCATGCCGAACGGTCGGCTCTGATCGCCTCCGATCTGGGCCTGACGGTCCAGGTCTCGTCGGTGACCAATGGTCCATCCGTCGCGGCCGGGATCGAGGCGCGTTATGTGGTGCGGGAAACCCTCGGCACGCTGTTCTACCTGCTCACCGGCGGCTCGTCGGGCGCCGGCTCGGCGGTGCTCTGAGATGGCGGCTGACCCTACGACTTCGCTGCGATACACCGAGTTCGACATCGAGCGGTTCGTCGAGGAACCGGCGAAAACAGCCGGCCTGCCGATGGCCGACCGGGTCACCAGGCGCAGCGCGTTCGGTCGTGACCGGGCCAGGGTCCTGCACTCGTCGTCCTTCCGACGGCTGGCCGGCAAGACCCAGGTGGTGGCCCCCGACGAAGACGACGTGCCGCGGACTCGACTCACCCACTCGCTGGAGGTCGCCCAGATCGCCAGGGACATCGGCACCCAGCTCGGGTGCGACGCCGACCTGGCCGACCTGGCCGGCCTGGCCCACGACATCGGGCACCCACCGTTCGGGCACAACGGCGAGGCAGCACTGGATGCGATCGGCGAGCCGGCCGGCGGCTTCGAGGCGAACGCCCAGAACCTCCGGCTGCTGACCCGGTTGGAACTCAAAGTGATCGCACCGGATGGCAGCCTGGCCGGCCTGAATCTGACCAGGGCGTCGCTGGACGCGGTGGTCAAGTACCCATGGCAGCGGCCGTCAGGTGGCGGCAAGTTCGGCGTCTATCGCGATGACCTGGAGGTGTTCGCCTGGATGCGGCCGGAGCACGTTGGGCGCCGCCGGTGCCTCGAGGCACAGGTGATGGACTGGGCCGACGACGTCGCCTACTCGGTGCATGACGTCGAGGACGGCGTAGCCGCCGGCCGCATTGATCTGGCCGCTATCGCCGGTGCGCACGAGCGGTCGGAGGTCGCCGCGGCTGCGGCGGCCTACTCCGACGAGTCGGCGGGCGACCTGGAAACGGTACTGGCCGATCTGCTTGCCCTGCCCGCGGTGGCTGCCGGTGTCGCGGTCAGCGGGCCGACAGCCGGCGCCGCGCTGAAGACGGTGACGAGCGAACTCACCGGTCGATTCGTCACCGGGGCGGTGGCGGCCACCCGGGCCGAATCGGGCATCGAACCGCTGCTGCGCTACGCCTGCGACCTTGAGGTCCCTCGACTCCTGCGGGCCGAGGTGGCGTTGCTGAAGGCGGTCGCACTGCGATACGTGATGGCCGATCCCCGGCGCCGGGCCATCCAGCTGCAGGAGCAGCAACTGATCACCGAATTGGTGCAGGTCACCGTGGACCGCGGGCCGACGGCGCTGGACCCGCTGTTCGCCTCTCTGTATGCAGAGGCCAGCGACGACGTCGCCCGGTTGCGTGTCGTCCTGGACCAGGTGTCGCTGCTCACCGACGCCCAGGCAATCGCCCGGCACCGGCGGCTGGTCGGTCAGTGACAGCAGTGTGCACAGCGACCGGACGGGTGCCACCGCGGACATAGACTCGGTGCTGTGGCGGGACGGATCACCGATGCGGACAAGGAGCTCGTTCGCGACGCCAATCGCATCGACCAGGTGGTCGGCGAATATGTCGCACTGAAGTCGGCGGGCGGCGGAAACCTCAAGGGGCTGTGTCCCTTTCACGATGAGAAGACACCGTCGTTCCAGGTCAGTCCCAGTCGCGGCACCTACCACTGCTTCGGCTGCGGTGAGGGTGGCGACGTGTTCAAGTTCATCGCCCAGTACGAGCACCTCGATTTCGTCGAAGCCGTGCAACGGCTGGCCGACCGCGTCGGCATCACCCTGACGCTGGTCGAGGGTGGCACCTCCACCAGGGTGGAGCGGGGCAGCCGGTCCCGGCTGATCGCCGCGAACAAGGCCGCCGCGCAGTTCTACGCCGATCAGCTGGTCACCGAGGCGGCGGCGCCGGCCAGGGCGTTTCTGGCAGAACGGGGCTTCGACGACGAGGCGGCGGCCACGTTCAGCTGCGGATACGCACCGTCAGGCTGGGATCAGTTGTTCAAAGCGCTGACCGCCCAGGGGTTCACGCTCGACGAGCTGGAGAAGGCCGGTCTGGTCGGCCGGGGTCAGCGGGGGCCGATCGACCGCTTCCACCGCCGCTTGCTGTGGGCGATCCACGACGCAGCCGGCGACGTGGTGGGATTCGGTGCCCGGCGGCTGTACGACGACGATCGCCTCGAGGCCAAATACATCAACACCTCGGAGACCCCGCTCTACAAGAAGTCCCAACTGCTGTACGGCCTGGATCTGGCCAAGAAGGAGATCTCCCGGCAACGCCAGGTAGTGGTGGTCGAGGGCTACACCGACGTGATGGCCATGCATCTGGCCGGCGTGACCACCGCTGTCGCCTCCTGCGGAACCGCGTTCGGCGACGAGCACATCAGCGTGCTGCGGCGGTATCTGTTGGACAACGACATCATCCGGGGGCAGGTCGTGTACACCTTCGACGGTGATTCGGCCGGGCAGAAGGCGGCGCTCAAGGCCTACGACTCCGACCAGAAGTTCGCCGCCAACACGTTCGTCGCGGTGGCGCCGGACGGCATGGATCCCTGCGAGCTGCGCCAAGCGCGCGGTGACAGCGCGGTCAGGGACCTGGTTGCCGGACGGCAGCCGCTGTTCGCATTTGCCATCAAGTCCACTCTCGACGGTTTCGACCTGGACACTGCCGAGGGCCGGGTGGCTGCTGCCGTCGCCGCCATCCCGATGGTCGCGCGTATCAAGGAGCCGGAACTGCGCGACGAATACGCGCGCCAGTTGGCCGGCTGGCTGGGTGCCGACCAGCGATCGATTGCCGGCCGAGTGCGAGCGCACGCGACAGCCGAGGCGAAGGCAGCCAGTGCCGCCCAGCGCCGGGCTCAACGCACGGATCAGTCCGCGAACGATGCCGACCCGGCCGGCGGCGAGCGTCCGCTGCGGCGGCCCAATCCCAAGGACCCACAGACGTTCGCCGAACGGGAAGCCCTCAAACTCGTACTGCAACAACCGATCCTGCTGGCCGGCGGCTACCACCAGGTCGAGGTGCAGGCCTTCACCGAGCCCGTCTACCTGGCGCTGCACAACGCGGTCATGGCGGCGGGCGGGCCAGGTGTGGCGTCGGAGCTGGGGGAGACCGCCTGGGTCAGTTCGATCAGCGAGCACCTGCCGGTAGGGGGCCTCCGGTCGATGGTCACCGAATTGGCGTTGGAGCCGCTGCGCCGCAAATCCGATGACGACGCCAACTACGCCGGGGCGATTCTGGCGGCGCTGGCCGAGCGGGTCGCCAAGTTCCACGAGGAGGGGTTGCGTTCCGATCTGCAGCGCGCCGAGGCGGCCGGTGACACCGAACGGGCCGGCCGGCTCAGCGGAGACCTGATGGAGATGATCAGGTACCGCAGGGCGCTGTCGGCGCGAGCCAAGCAGGGGGCCCGAACATGAGCCCGTCCGGCCGGTTCGGGTGGCCTTGGCGTCGGGTTGCGCTGCCGCCGGTACTGGCCGCCGCACTGAGCCCGGAGGAGCACGTTCAGGTGGTGGCCGCTCTGACCGGCGGAGAGGTGCTGGCCGCCAGCAGGTTCGGTCTTTGGTTGGTGTCCGGTCAGCAGGCCGTCAGGTGGAACTGGGACCGGCTGTCCAAAGCCAGGCTGTCCGCTCGGCGGCTCACCCTGATCGCCGCCGACGAGGTGGCTGTCACCGACAACGGCATCGTGCTGCTGGCCGATCTGCCACCGCGCGATTTCGACCTGGCCGGTGCCAGCGGATTGACCGATGTCGTGCATGCCCGGGTGCGGCGGTCGGTCGCGGCCAGTCGGCACCTGTCGTGGCCGGGCGCCGGTGGCTGGGTGGTACTGCGCCGGGTACCGGGGCGGGACGGACTGACGACACAGGTCAGGCTGGATCCCGGTGCCGATCACGAGGCCAGCGGATTCCTGCACGCGGTCGCTGCCACCGCGGCCGACCTGGAATCGGAACTGTCGGCCGGCTGAAGGGGGGCTGCCAGTGGCGCTTACCATCATCCGGTGACCGATCAGCCACTGCCCCCAGCCGGCCCCCCGCCGATGCGTGCCTCCAACCACGACCGGGAGCAGGTTGCCGCCGTCCTGCAAAAGGCTATGGCGGAGGGCCGCATCACGGTGGCAGAGTTGGAGAGCCGTCTGGATTCAGTTTACGCGGCAAGGACTCTCGCCGAATTGGACCCGATCACTGTCGATCTCCCAGGCCATTCGGTTTCGCTGGCGAAGCCGGCGCCGGCAACGGTCCCGCAGACTTTTTCCACGGTGCCGGTGGCGGAGCGGGGACCGTCAAAGTCGAATCTGGTCGGCGTCATGTCCGGGGTGGAGCGCAAGGGCGTCTGGGTTGCGTCCAGCAAGATCAACGCCGTCGCCATCATGGGCGGGATCGAGCTCGATTTCACCGGTGCCCAGCTCACCGGCATGCAGACCCTGATCAACGTGGTCGCCATCATGGGTGGTGTCGAGATCACCGTGCCGGAAGGCATCACCGTGATCGTCGACGGCGTCGGCATCATGGGCGCGTTCGTGGACAACGTCCACCAGACCTATGGCCCCGAGCAGCCGGTGTTGCGGGTGCGCGGTCTGGCCCTGATGGGCGGCGTGGAAGTGAAGAGTCGCAAGCGTGCGATCGGATCCTGATCGACCGGACTCGTCGTCAGGACAGGTGCAGCGCCTCGGAGATCTTGGCCCTGACGATGCCGGCGGCGCCCTGCACAGCCGGGTGATCCGCCGCCCGCGATGACCATCGTTTGATCTGTTCGTAACGCTCGCGGCCGGCGCGCGAACCCAGCACGTAACCGATGCCTGCGCCCAGGAGGATCCGGAACACCGCGGTCACCTCCCTCGATCGTTGAACTGCTCACCGGGCCGTCGGCCCGGTCATAGCCGAAAGCCCAGGTCGTTGACCTGGGCTTTTGCTCCCCCGACTGGACTCGAACCAGTAACCGTCCGATTAACAGTCGGATGCTCTGCCAATTGAGCTACGGAGGACCGGCACCCTCCGCGAGCGGCGAGTGCTGGACCAGAATAGCCCACGCAGCGCCGTGGTTCGAACCGGTCGAGCGGTGCCACCTTCACCCGTTGGACCCCACCTGTGATGCAACGCCCTGCGGGCTCGACATCCGGTCCTGAGGCTCGCAGCGCCAGAAAGGTCAGCCGCAGTGTCGAGTACCGGCTCGGAGCCGACATTGAGCCGGGCCTCGCCCGCCGCAGGGGCCCGCACGCCAGTCGCCTGTGAGGCTTGCGGACCGGTAGGGTCTCCGACGGGGCGGTAGCTCAGTTGGTCAGAGCAACGGACTCATAATCCGTCAGGTCGTGGGTTCGAGCCCCACTCGCCCCACTTTGCGCAGGTCAGAGCCTATGTTGATCTTGAGAAATTGATCTTGGTGTCCACTTTGGTGGACACTTTGCTGCCCGCCAGATCGATCCGGGACCGTTGTTCGGCCGACTGTCCGCCTACCTCGCCCCGTCGCCCGCGGCGGTTCGCATGTACGCACCCCAGGGCCTGGAACTGCCGCTCGACGACGACACGTGCATCGCCGCGGGCGCGGACGCCGTCGCGGCGCAACCTGCGACCGCACATGTGGTGGTCTGGCTCGGATACACACACGCATTCCTCAACGACGTCGTCCAGACCCACGGCCCGATTACGTTCTTCGACGCCGACTGGACGATCCCGAACGCGCTCGGGCATCCCGGTCAGGACTTCCCGTTCCGCGAGGAAATGGCGCAGGTCATCGCCGGGGACCCCGACCTCGGCACCTTCGACGACACCGATCCCCCACGCCGCGCCGTCTTGGTCCGGGCCGACCTGGGCATCCGCACGACCTACAGGGCGGTCGAGGACGTACGGGTAGCCCTCGAGTCGATGATCGGCGCCGTAGCCGCGACCTCCGGTGCGCCCGGGTGGCGACCGGGTGGGTTCCACTGCGTCGTCGCCGACGGGCAGGTTCGGTCATACACCCTCGGTCGTCTGCGCACCGGCGGGAAGGTCGCAGACTACGACGATGCCGACCACTACGGCTGGCGCTTCTTTGCCGACGCCTTTGCGCGATTCACCCCCGAGGTGACGGCCGTCTTGGCGCAAGAACATCTACCCCCGAGCCTTCGCGAAGGACTGCGGCTGACGGTCGAGGCCGGTCAGCTCGACACGCGCTCGGTTGCGCTCGGCGCCGCCGCCACAATCGCCGAACAGACAGCCGTGATGTTGCAGGCGGCCGCGGTCGAGCACTTCGCGATCTACGCTGGGGTCCGCTGGCCCGACTACACGTCTGCGACCGACCGGTCGTGGGTCCTCGCCTGCTTCCAAGGCGAACTCGTCGTAGCTATTCAGTGGTGCCTCGAGGGACGCGGCAGCGCTGACCTGGCGGATACGGCGCTTGCTGGGGTGGTCGCCTACCACGACCACGGACCGCGCTACTCGTTCGCGGCCGCGTACCGGGCCCGCGAGCGGCTCCTCGACCTGTGCACCGACCCGTTCCGGCGAGCCCGGGCACGGACCCTGTTTGAGGCGCTTGGGAATCCGGCAGCCGGACGTGAGCTACTCGCAGGGGCACTCAAGGCCACCGAACTGTTGTCCGCTCGATGGCGGCGATGCCGTAATGCTGCGACGCACGGCAACCCCACCCAGCTGGAGACCGTCGCCAGTGTCCGCGACTACTCCCGCTACACCGCTGGCCGTGCCCTACATATTTCGCTGGCCGCGCTAGCCGAGCAATGTCCC
Organism: Mycobacteriales bacterium; assembly: GCA_038229825.1. Lineage (GTDB taxonomy): Bacteria > Actinomycetota > Actinomycetes > Mycobacteriales > Nakamurellaceae > Nakamurella. Next base: position 9,538 of record JBBROB010000017.1, on the reverse strand, counting down.
GCCGCCGACGTGCTGCGCCAGGAAGAGGCGGACTATGACCACCTTCTGGCGCGACTCATCGACGGCACAAGCATCGCTGATCAATGGTCTGAGCCGCCGGACAATTGATCCGGCGATACCGGCCGGCGTTGCATCACGGCACTCAAACTCAGGCGCTCAGCGCAGCCGGTTGGGCAACCACAACGACCGGGCTGGGCGTCAAGCCGAAGTGGATCGAATAAAACTCAGATAAAGCCATCGGGGGTCCTAAAGCCGAGCTCGAGCATATTCAGCCGAGGATCGCGACTGGCGACGCTCGTACAAAAACAAGCGAAGGGCGAAACTCGCCGCTATAGGAGAAGGAAGATGTTGCCCGCGGGCGATGTCTGGTCTGCATTTTCACCAAGAACCAATGTCGCTGTCACGATGGCTAACGCCTCCTGCGGATCCGCAGCTGGGTCGAATTAACGGCGGCTGTCGAACGAGAGCCTTCGCACCAATCGATCGTCGTCCATCAGACAGTATGTCGGTCCGCCATCGGGTGGCACGGAGAATCCCCGCATCTGCTCACGGTTCGCGGGACGCGTCGGACCGTCCAGCAAGGTCTTCATCTATTGTCGATGTCGCCTGTGAAGCCACGCCTCGGCGGAACCAGCAAAAGCACGTCGAGTTCGACCGCCGTCCGGAGTTCTGCATGAGCCGGTAAGATAAAAGTGCGGCCGTCAACATCGGTCGACGCGTGCGCGAAAGCTGAGCCACTCAAGAGTGGACCCACTTGCGCCACGATCTGCGGGTGAAAGGCAGCGCGAAGCTCGGCCTTGACCGGACTGACTCCGCTGTTTAACCGGTAAAAAACCACGGTAGGTCAGCGTGAGTTTCGTACGATCACCTTCCCGTCACCGGGTAGACAATTGGTCGAAGCGCGCATCAAGGCAAACGCTCTCGGGAACCTCCATGTTGGTCATCCACTGAGAATAGCGGCAAGACTGATGACCGTTAGTCGAACCCAGGCTGGCCTGACGGGGTTACAGCGTTTGCTTAGCGCGGCTCGAACCGAGATTGGTGCTGATGTCAACGGTTTCGGCAACTGGATGGGTCAGATCGTGCCTGGCTGAGCCCAATTCTCCTCCAGAGCGTCAGCCCATGCTTGGCGAACTTGTTCGAGCGCTTCCTGGGGTCCGATGTTCAGCCGGGTCTGGCCCGCCAGCTGGTCTACCCATGTGCGGTGTGTGGGTGCCTGGGTGAACATCCAGGGTTTCGGGGTGCCACCTGTCGGGCCGTGCCGGGTGAACAGTTCGGCGGCGTGGGCGGTATAGCCATGTCGTGCCAGCGCCCACAGGTCCCAGAGGTCTCGGGCCGCGGCCCGGTCCATCCAGGTTGCGGTCTTCCACCCGATGAACGCATCCCGCGTCGGCACGGTCAACGTCGCCGGGGGAGCGTCCAGGTAGCGCTGGTGCAGCGGGGTCATCGCGGTCGACCAGGGTTGATATCCGCCTCGGGCGAGCAGTTGGATCCGGACGGTTCCCCCACCGGGCAGGTAGGCGATGGCCGGGTCCACGTCTCGACGATGGTTGAACGCGGGATTCCAGCTGACCCGGCCGATCACGCGACGCAGGCTGGATTCCACTGTTGCGGTCAGCCGGGCGGCCAGATCGTTACGGTCACCCGTGGCGATCAGGTCGATGTCCTCGCTGAGTCGACCGGGCTGCAGGTGGGTCCGGCTCAGTGCGGTGCCCCCGAAGAAGATCAGCTCGTCGGCGTGATGGTGCGAAAGACCTGCCAGCACATGGGAGATCGCATGGTCGCGACGAACCTGTTCGGCGGAGGTGCCGAACAGCGACATGACACGGTGCAGATCGTCGACGGTGAGGCCACCGGATGGTGGACGGCTCCCGGTCGGTTCGCTCATCAAGCTGCGGACAACGCGTAGGCGCGGCGCAGCGCAGGCAGTAGATGCTGCTCGCTCGCAAGGTGATCCAAAGTGGCCTTGTCACTGCGTGGCAGCAGCAGAAGGACTGCGGCGTCGGCTTCCGCCCGGTCGGCGCTGTCGGCCGGTCGGTGTGCCAGGTCAAGGACGGTTTGCTCAGGTGTGGTGACCAGGGTGGGACCTAGTTCGGTGTGCATCATTTCCAGGTCCAGGCCGGTGACATCTCTTGGCCGGAAACGAATCTCGCCTTGCCCGTCTCGCAGCCGGATGTTGCGTCGGCGCCGGGGCGCCGCAACGGTAGCGACGGCGAGCGCCCGGGGGACGACGCCATGCAGTCGGGCCGCGGTCAATCCCATGAGCGCCGCGTGTCCTGGTCCGAATTCGGCGGTGGCGATCCCGGCGGCGGCAGCTTCGATGGTCGGGACCCATTGGGTGCTGCCGGCTAGTTCGTGGGGGACGACGACGTAGAACCCGTCCGCGAGTCGATGCAGAAGCCCTGCATTCGTCAGCCGCATCAACTGAGGTCGCGGATGGGAGTAGGCCTGTTCGGCGTATCTGGTGGTAAAAGTTCCAAGCGGCGTGCGGGCCAGCACGGGCGGTAGGCCAGCCGCCCGCTCCACCGATGTCATACGCATATCGTACTCCTGAGAGGTACGATATGCGCCTGATGTTGGCCGTTGCAGGTCTTGATGGCCTCCAGTCTCGTCGATGGCTCTTCGCGGGTGGTGCGCCGTCCAACTCCCTGCGGTGGGCTAGATCAGGAGGGCGAGAGACAGAGATCCGGCACCGCCGGTGTCCACTTTGGTGGACACTTTGCGTGTGATCGATCGGGAGTCGAGGTGATCACCGTGGATCATGCAGCATCATCGGCCCAGTTGGGACCTGATCCAGGACTGTCCCTGGTCAGTCATCGGGATCGATGTGCGAATCCGTCAGGTCGTGGGTTCGAGCCCCACTCGCCCCACGTCAGAGGATTTATGACCGTCGCCAATCTGGTCACTTTTCGGGTCCAGGCGTCCAGATTGAGTTGCTTGCCGCGAGTCGAAGATCATTTTCGGGTATGGGAGCCGGTGTTGGCGGTCCGAGTCGGCCGGGGTACTGGCGTCAACCAGCCGCCCTCGGAATGTATCTGGGTGTAGGCCCGTGTGGTCGATGGCCAGACGGTCCCGCTCCGCGGTTGTCGGGGTTTGCACCCATACCAGGCCAGGTTTCTCCGTCGGTCCGCCCTTCGGATGCACCGGAAAAGCATTTCCGCTAGTGCTTCTCGCGTCCTGCGTCGTTCCCAGCCAGAGATCGGTGTGAGGATTGGCGGCCGGGTACAGACAAACTTGTCGTCATGCCACTTGCTCGCGACGCCGAGTTCACAGATCACCATCTCGTCATTGCGTTGACTGCGTCGCGTGCGATCGCGTCGCTGCAGCGAGGTGACCGCCAAGGCGGCGATAACGCTGGTCGGACAGGCATTTTCGTTTGGCTGTCAGCGCTCAACGACGTCTGTCACCTGTCAGTGGCTGGCCCACTCCCGTCCGAACCAGCGCTGGATGCGGCTGGTCCCGAACTCTGACTTGTCGGCAAACAACAGTTCGGACGGCTCGTCGAATTGCCCGTTCGGACGTTCCCCGCCACGGAATGTGACTTTCACCCGACCCACCCGCTGATGGCCGAACTCGATGTAGCAGATGCCTTTGCCGTCGTAGGTGGAAGTCACGACGGTCCGCCGGTGCCGGGCAATCAAGTGATCGGCCACGACCGATGCCTGCCGCTCGGAGAAGACTCCCGCCTTTGGCGTGCCGACGCTGGTCACATCGCCCACCGCGTACACGTCGGGGTAGGCGGTTTCGAGGGTGAGCGGGTCGACCGGGATCCAGCCGTCCACACACATCCCGGATTCCGCCACCACGGCCGGCACCCGGTGGACGGGCACGCCGAGGAAAAGGTCGAACGGCATCTCCTGGCGATCGGCCAGGATCGCCACCCGGCGTTGCGGATCGAGGCTGCGCACCAGCCGTTCGGGGTGCCATTTGATCTCCCGCTCCGCGAAGGCCGCCAGCAGTGCCTGCGACGCAGCCGGCGACGGCGGGATCGGGACGCTGAGCGGCATCACCAAGGAGATCTCGCTGGTATCGCGTAGGCCGCGTTCGGTGAGGAAGTCGTGCAACATCAGGGCAGTCTCGCTCGGTGCGGGCGGACATTTGAACGGTGTCGAGGTGACACCGACGATCACTCGCCCGCCACCGAAAGAGTCCATTACTTCGTGGGCCGCGAACGCACCGGCGGTGGTGTAGAACTCCTGGCCGGCCTCGAGAAGGCCCGGCGTGGCCGCTGGGTCGAGATCAGCTCCCAGAGCCACCACCATCACGTCTGCCTCGAACACGCCGGCATCTGTCTCGACCCGCCGCAGCACCGGGTCGATGGATCCGATGATGCTCTGAACGAATCGGACTCCAGGTTTGACCAAGTCCCGGTAAGAGTGCCGCACCGCCTCGGCGGTGGTTCGACCGAACATCACGTCGAGCTTGGAGAAGCCGAACACGAACCCGTCCGCCTTGTCGATCAAGACGACGTCGACGTCATCACCCAATTCCTCGGAGAGCCGGGTCGCCAACTCCAGGCCACCGAAGCCGGCGCCCAGTACGAGAACTCGCATCGATTCTCCACTCCGTCGACCGGCGGGTACATCGCCGGCTTCTTTGTTGGCGGCGTCGCCAGACGGTGAGCCGGTTCCGGGAGCGTGGCCCCGCATCTCGATCGCTGAATCTTGTCATCGGCTGCTTGCCGCATCGCCTGCAATGTGTTTTTGATGATGACGTTGTCAGTGGACGCTGACCTGGCAGTCACGGATCTCAGGGCCGCTGATGCCGCAGAGGTGGATGGGGGGACCGGTCGGTCTGGGCTTGGCGTGCCGACGGCCGGTAGAAACGGACAGGAGGTCACAATCCCGTGTGAACCCCCCACCGGAGCGGGAACAGCAGTGCCGCAACCAGGAGCCGTTGGGAGGCGACATACGGATGGTGTGGTGGGTGGCGTTCGGGACGCTGGGACTGGGATTGTGCGTGGGCTGGTGCACCGGGTACTGGACGGCTCGGGAGGCCAGCCGACCGGTCGGCCGGACGCCAAGGCTGGACCTGATGTCCAACGAGACAGATCAAGAACACCGCACCGAGGAAAGCCAATCGTGGCATGGCGAGCGCCTGGATGGGCGGGAGACATGAATTGGTGGGCGATCAGGGCCGCGTCGGCGTCGTGAGCGGGTGTCGAGCAACTGCCTTCATGCGGAATCGACATCGGTTGCCTACTTTGCGAAAAGCGGTGATGTCGCAAGAGGGTCACGCATGAAGAAGGCTGTCGTAGACCGCCTGGCTGGTGGCACAGGGAGAAATGCCGAACTCTTCACAAAGGACCTCGGACAGGTCTGTGTACACCCGCAGCGCTTCGGCAACATTGCCCTGACGGGCCAATGTCCGCATCAGCACCTGATATCCGCTCTCCCGCGCGGCAGCCGGCCTCCGGTGGTGCTCGTCCACGGGTTCGGGCTTGACATGAGGATGTGGACGGCGCAGCTCGATCATCTGGTCGCCGCGGTTCTGCAGGTGGTGCGCTACGACTGCCGAGGCTTCGGGGCGAGCGGACCACTGGACTCTGCTGTTCCTTACACCCATTCCAGTGACCTGATCGCCCTGCTCGACCATCTGGCCATCGATGACGCTGTGCTCGTGGGTTTGTCATTCGGCGGGCAGGTCGTTCTGCGGACGGCTCTTCTGGCTCCGAGCCGGGTGCGTGCGCTGGGGCTGCTCGACTCCGTCCTCGACGGCGTTCGGTGGGACCCCGCGTCAAAGGCGGCCCTGGACGAGCTCGCCCAAGAAGTTCGGAACGGCGGCGTCCCGGCGGGACGCCGGGCCTGGCTGAACCATCCTCTGTTCGCCGCCGCCCGCGAGCGTGTGGACTTGACAAGTCAGCTGACAACGATGGTGGATGACTATCCGGGCCAACATTGGCTCGGACTGGATCCGCACCACCCGGAGCCACCGATCATCGACCGACTGAGAACGATCACTGCCCCCACACTCTTGGTCGCCGGCGACCTCGACGTGCCATGCTTCCTGGAAATGGCCGACATCCTTGCGGCCCGAATCCCCGGCGCTGAGCACTACCGGATCCCGGGTTCGGGTCACATGGTCAACATGGAGCAACCGGCCACGGTGAATCGCCTCATCGCCGGGTTCGTCCACGACCACTACCGAGCATGATCCGGCTACCCACTGGCCCCGGCGTCGATGGTCTCCAGGTGGGCGGGTAGCGCATTTCGCCGCCGGATGGTCAGCTAGAGCCGGCGAGCACATGCCGGAGACCCCTTCCTCGGGTTGTTCAACACAGCGCACGCCTTTCGCCCGGTGCACGATCGGTGACCGGTCGAGGCTCGCCTTCCTCTGGTGCGCGGTGATTTTTGGATAGCGGAGGCGAGGAACAACAGGCCCCGACGATTCGCCCGACTGTGGCGGCCAGCAGGGCGCGGTACCGGTGACCCGGGTTATCGAACAGTCCCACCGCGGTGGCCCGGGCGGCGCAGGTGCCGGCCCCGGTGCGGCCGGTCATGTCAGGTTTTCGCTCGCGCCCGCAGGGCCGGTGATCTTGGTGGTCGCTGTCCCGGGCTGGGCGCCGCTGTTGGGTTTCCCCGCGGTGAGGTCCTTGCGGTAGAGCACCATGTCGTCGCCGGCCTGGTAGTAGTCGCGCACCCGCGCTTCGGCGTGGTAGCCGGCCTTGTCATAGAACGTCCGGGTGAGTGAAGAAGCCGGGTACTCCTGAGGTTTCCACCAGCAGGAGCCGTTGCTGCCGGTGTCGCAGGTCGTCCTCGACATGGCGCATCAGCGCTCCGCCGCGGCCCTGTCCTTGTTGGTCCCGCCGAACCGCGATCATCAGCAGCGTCCAGGTGCGGTCGGTCGCCGGGGTCGGTTGGTAGTACGCCACGCCGACGGGCACCTCGTCGTCGCCGACGTCGAGCACACAGGCGTGTCCTTGCGCGTGTGTCCGGGTGAAGTAGTCGTCCAGCAGGGCGCGGACACCGCCGGAATCCTCCCGGGTGAACAGGCCTGAGCTGACGGCAAGTTCGACGACGGCGGCGGTGTCGTCATTTTGGATACTGCGGATCATGGCGGCTCCCATCGGGCATATCTGGACCGATCGGTACAGACGTCGTACCGAACGGTACAGTAGCGAGATCAGCAGCGCACGACGTTTTCCCGACGCACCTCTGCTGATCCAACTCGGCTTGGAGGACCTGCGCGTGACGGCACCCAGCACCGATCGAGGACGATCCTCCCGTGGGCGCATCGTCGACGCGGCGTGCGAGCTGTTCTACGACCGTGGGGTGGCAGCCACCGGCCTGAGCGAGGTCACGGCCGCCTCCCAGACGGGGAAAGGACAGCTGTACCACTACTTCCGGGACAAGCCTGACCTGGTTCTTGCTGTCGTCCACGCTCAGGTCGACCGGACCCTGCAGCTCCAGCAGGGGATCCTGGAGCAGATGACCGACGCCCAGGACCTGCGGGTCTGGGCGGAGGACGCCGTCCGGGCGCATAACGCCGGCCGACCGGCGCGCTGCCCATTGGGAGCACTGGTCACCGAAGTCGCCGATCACGACGACGCTCTGCGCCAGGCTCTGGACGGGGGGTTTGCCCGCTGGCGATCTGCACTCGCCGTCGGCATCGCCAGACTGCAACGGCAGGGAACCGCCCGCGGCGACTGTGACCCGCACGACCTGGCCGAGATCCTGCTCTGCGCCTACGAGGGCGGCGTCCTCATGTCGGAAGTCCGCGGCACGACCCGCCCGCTCCAACTCGCCCTGGATGCAGCGCTGCTCGCCGTGCTGGTCTGAACACAGGGCCGAGCCGCGAGCGAACGGCCACCCAGCACTGGTGCAGCACGCCGACGTTCCGCCCCGGTCTACCGATACGGACCTCCCGCCACCCGCCCGCACGATCATCGCAAGAGGATCGGTGACCGGCGACCGATGCGTTTGCAGTGGGTAACCGGGTTGCTCAGCCAAGGTCCAGGTCGAAGGCATCGGTGATGGCGCGAGCCAGAGCGGGTTCCTGATCGTCGAACAGCAGTCCTATGGTGTCGCCGACGGCGCTTGGGCGCACCGTTGTGATGTTGTCGCAACTGACGACGCCGTCGTGGTCGAGCCCGTTTCGTGGGCCAACCGGGACCTCGCTGGTGATGCCGCGGACCGTGCTGGTGATCGGCGCAACCGTCACCCATTCCAACAGGTGAAGCTTCGATCGCCGAGTCAAGACCAGTGCGGGTCGACGCTTGTCGAGTTGGACCGATGCGATCGTGCGCATCAGTCCAACGCAGGGTGCGGCAAATCGAGCAGGCCGTCGAGGTCGGGGTAGACAGCCTCACCGCGGCGGGCAAGCTCGATCAGAGTGGCTTCCTCACCTCGGTAGCGCTGATCTCGCTGCAGCCGGGCGATCCCGCGCCGGACAGCCTCGGAGCGATTGGCGGCGCGGCCCTCGACGACCTCGATGTCGAGGGCGGCGAGCTCGCCGTCGTCGAGGCGGATGGCGATCTGCGTGGTCATGCACCAATACTACGGCCACGTCAACCAGTTGGTATGCAGCAAAGCCAGGCGCTCCGCCTCAGGATCCTCCTACGGGTCCGGCTGATGACGCCGCCCGTTTGCCGGCAGGCGGGTGGATAAGCCGGACGGCCCGCCGAGGATGGAGCAATCTGATCGCAGATGCAACGTTTTCGCGCGGCCGCCACGCCTGCTCGGCGGCCCGCGGATGGTCTGTGGGCGGTTCGGTTTCGGGTATGCCCATGCCTGCTCCGTGTGTTTGACAGACCGAAACCCTACCCCCGAGCGCCGGGCCTGGCCGGGCCAGCCGAAGATGCGCGTGCAATGCTGCGGCGCGGGGAGCATGATTTCTGCTGGCTCAGCCGTATCAGAATGGGTGCCGGACACCGGCCCGGGAGGCAGCTATGGAGTATCTCGTGTCGATGACGACGCAAGTACCTAACGGAACCTCGGAAGCAGCTGTTCAGGACATGCGTGACCGCGAGGCGGGTCGCTCGCGCGAGCTCGCCGCACAGGGGCGCCTGCTGCGACTGTGGCGTCCGCCGCTCCGTCCCGGAGAGTGGCGAACGCTCGGCCTGTTCGACGCCGAAGATGACGACGCGCTCGAAAAAGTCCTTGTCTCGATGCCCCTGCGGGCGTGGCGAACCGACGAGGTCACCCCGCTCACTCCCCATCCCAGTGACCCTGGGCGCTCGTGACGGCTTCGTTTTGCAAGAGAGGGCTTAAAGCTCCACGACGACGTCGGTGCTCGGTGTGCAGCAGCACAGCAACACCTGGCCGCTGTCCGGCTCGGAGAGTGGGATGGGCCGGTAGGCAACCGTTCCCGAGACAAGAGGCGTCGAGCAGGTGTGACAGACGCCGGTACGACACGTCCACCGCGTCGGGATGTCGAGACCGCTGCATCGAAGCGTCACCTAGCCTCGCGCTTTCACGCCGGTGCTGAGGTGGGTGTTTCGAAGTGAGGGAAAGGTGCTCCTACCTGCGATAATGAGGGTCTTCGAGGTCCACATCGTCAGCAAACTGGAGCACCTTTCTGATGCCGAACCCTACCGGTT
>JBBROB010000016.1:0-137748 GCA_038229825.1 Mycobacteriales bacterium | reverse complement strand
TGTCACCAAATCCCGACGTCGGCCAATTTCAGCACTGTTCGACGAGGGATGAGGCGATGATGTTGAGTGAATTTCCGTCGCCTTGTCGCGGAATCCCGACGTCGGCCAATTTCAGCACTGTTCGACGAGGGATGAGGCGAATTTCATGACCCGCCATACGCTTTCGGTGCTGGTCGAGAACAAACCCGGCGTGCTGGCCCGGGTCTCGTCGCTGTTTTCCCGTCGCCAGTTCAACATCCACTCGCTTGCGGTCGGTCCGACGGAGAACCCCGAGGTCTCCAGGATGACCATCGTCGTCGCCGTCGAGGCCCTGCCGCTGGAGCAGGTGACCAAGCAGCTCAACAAACTGATCAATGTGCTGAAGATCGTCGAGCTGGTGCCGACCGCAGCGGTGGAGCGCGAGCTGCTGCTGATCAAACTGCGCGCCGACGCGTCGGTTCGCGGCCAGGTCGTCACGATCGTGGACATGTTCCGCGCGCACGTGGTGGATGTGACGACGGATTCGATGACCATCGAGGCGGCGGGTACTTCGGACAAACTCGAGGCGCTCGTCCGACTGCTCGAGCCGTTCGGCGTCCGCGAGCTGGTGCAGTCCGGCATGGTGGCCCTCGGCCGCGGTGGAAAGTCCATCACCACTGAACGGTCGCGCACGGACTAGCGTTGCACCGGCACCGATTTCCGGCTGCGGTGATGACCCGTCGCGGCGGCTGGTTAAATTGCGCGGCCTGCCGAAACACCCCGGTAGGCAGGCCGCGCACATCACGAGGAGTCAGGCACCGATCCGCTCAGTCCACTGCCCACCCAACCCACCCCTTACCCAAACCGGGCTGTCCGGCCCGCGAAAGGAACGTCGATCACCTATGGCAGCCGAGATTTTCTACGACGACGACGCCGATCTGTCGATCATCCAGGGCCGAAAGGTCGCCGTCATCGGTTACGGCTCGCAAGGTCATGCCCATGCGCTCAGCCTTCGCGATTCCGGTGTCGACGTGCGGGTCGGCCTTCCGGAGAATTCCAAATCGCGGAGCAAGGCCACTGACGAGGGCCTCCGCGTCGTCACACCGGCCCAGGCGGCCGCCGAGGCCGACGTCATCATGATCCTCACCCCGGATCACATCCAGCGGCATGTCTACGCATCGGACATCGAGCAGCATCTGACCGCCGGTAAGGCGTTGGCCTTCGGTCACGGCTTCAACATCCGGTTCGGCTACATCGTCCCGCCGAAGAACGTCGATGTGATCCTCATCGCGCCGAAGGGACCGGGTCACCTCGTCCGCCGGGAATTCGTCAACGGCAAGGGTGTTCCCGACCTGATCGCCGTCGAGCAGGACTTCACCGGCAACGCGCAGGCGCTGGCCCTGTCGTACGCCGCCGCCATCGGTGGCGCCAGGGCGGGTGTCATCAAGACGACCTTCACCGAGGAGACCGAGACCGATCTGTTCGGCGAACAGGCCGTACTCTGCGGCGGGGCCTCCCGGCTGATCCAGACCGGCTTCGAGACCCTGACGGCGGCCGGCTACCAACCGGAGATCGCCTACTTCGAGGTGTTGCACGAGTTGAAGCTGATCGTCGACCTGATGTACGAGGGGGGCATCGCCAAGCAGCGCTGGTCGGTCTCGGACACAGCTGAGTACGGCGACTACATCTCGGGTCCGCGGGTGATCGACGACCACGTCGCCAAGAACATGCAGGGGGTACTCGCCGATATCCAGGACGGCACCTTCGCCGCCCGCTTCATCGCCGACCAGGACGCCGGAGCGCCGGAGTTCAAGCGGCTGCGCGCCGAGCAGGAGGCTCATCCGATCGAGGAGACCGGCCGCAAGCTTCGTGGCCTGATGAGCTGGGTGCGCTCGGACGATGACTACACCGGCACAGCCGCCCGCTGACCTGCCAGCTGAAGACCGCCCGTCGGCGCGCGCATGGCAGAGCCCCGGATCCGACACGGATCCGGGGCTCATGTCGTGCCGGCTAGAAGGTCTTGGCGCCCTTCGACCTGAACCATGCCTTCGAGGCCGGGTTCAACATGAAGATGGCGATCAGGACCGGGGCGACGATGCCGATCACCCCGGTGAATCCGAAGCCGCTGGTGGACAGGGACACGATGATCGAGACGACGTCCAGCACGATGTAGACGGCGGCTCCGATGACCAGCAGCTGACCGTTCTTACCTGTGATGGCGACGACTCCGCCCCAGATCAGCAGAATTGCCACGATGATCAAGCCGGCGGTGACGATCTTGAAGAACGAGCTGTAGCCGCTGACGCTGGCACACGCTGCATCGGTCTGCGGGTCTACGCCGGCGACCGACTGGCAGCCCGCGCTGACCGCGGACAACGCCGAACTCGCCACCACGATGAAGAACCCGCCGATGATGGCGAATCCACCCCAGATGAAGGCCAGCACAGCGGCCGCGGTCACCATGCCGGGGCGGGTGCCGAGAGCGGGCGGGCCGAAGCCGGGCGTGCCGTAAGGACCCGACGGATAAGCGGGTGAGGCAGGGTATGCCGGCGGTGGCTGTTGGCCGTAGGAGGGCTGGCCATAGGCGGGTTGTTGGCCATAGGCGGGCTGCTGCCCGTAGCCGCCCTGCTGGGTGTAGGCGGCCTGTTGACCGTAGGCGGGCTGCGGCGGGGTTCCCTGTGGGTAGCCCTGAGGCTGCTCCGGTGCAGAGCCGTAGGGCGTTGGTGTCGTCACACTGGTCCTTTCGAGGGGGTCAAGTCGGGATGACTCTAGGCCGTTGGTGCCTGCCACCGCCGCAAATCTGGTGAATTGGGCCACACAATCTGTCTTCGGGACCGTGTGAACACGCCATCAGGAGGGAAGAGGGCGATCCCGCGCCACAGATACACATTTCCCACTCGATACGATGGGCCGCCCGGGTGCACCGACGCAGCCGAGCCGTGGGGGCGCTCCGAACGGCCGTCGGCCGGCGGAAGCTTCCGCCTCCACCGAGTGCGGCCAGGGACAGCCTCACGGCCGAAGAAGTCAAGACGGAGATGAACAACAGCGTGCCTAACCCCACCAAACCGGTCGTGCTGATCGCGGAGAAGCTGGCCCAGTCGGCGATGGACGTGTTGGGATCGGACTTCGAGATCAGGTTTGTCGACGGCGCCGACCGCAGCGCCCTGCTGCCTGCGCTCGCCGACGCCGATGCCGTGCTGATCCGATCGGCCACCACGATCGACGCCGAGGCGCTGGCCGCGGCCCCGAAGCTGAAGGTGGTGGCCAGAGCCGGCATCGGTCTTGACAACGTGGACGTGCCGGCGGCGACGGCCCGCGGCGTGCTGGTGGTGAACGCGCCACAGTCCAACATCACCACCGCGGCGGAACACGCCATCGCCCTGCTGCTGGCCGTTGCCCGGCAAATCCCCGCCGCCCACGCCACCATGGCGGCCGGAGAATGGAAGCGCAGCAAGTTCATGGGGGTCGAGATCGCCGAGAAGACTGTCGGCGTGGTCGGACTCGGCCGGATCGGCCAGCTGTTCGCGGCCCGGATCGCCGCCTTCGGCACCACGGTGATCGCCTACGACCCGTACCTGCAGCCGGCCAGAGCGGCAGCCATGGGCGTCCAGCTGGTGGACCTTCCGACGCTGCTGCGAGAGGCCGACATCATCTCGATCCATCTGCCCAAGACCAAGGAGACCCTGGGGCTGATCGGCGCCGCCGAGCTGGCCACCGTCAAGCCCGGTGTGCTGATCGTCAACGCTGCCCGCGGTGGGCTGATCGACGAGCAGGCCCTGGCCGATGCGCTGACCCAGGGCCGGGTGGCCGGGGCCGGCATCGATGTGTACGTCAAAGAGCCACCCGCCAGGGATAATCCGCTGCTGACCGCGCCGAACATCGTGCTCACCCCGCACCTTGGCGCATCGACGACGGAGGCGCAGGACAAGGCCGGGACCGCGGTGGCGAAATCGGTGAAGCTCGCACTGCGCGGGGACTTCGTACCGGATGCGGTGAATGTGCAGGCAACGGGACCGGTCGCCGACGACGTCCGGCCGTGGATTCCGCTGGCTTCGCGGCTGGGCACGATCCTGACCGCAGTGTGTGGTTCCGTTCCGGCCAAGGTAGTGGTGGAGGTCCGCGGCGATCTGGCCGATGCGGACACCACCATCCTGCAGCTCGCCGCGGTCCGGGGCATTTTCGGACAGGTGATCACCGAGGCGGTGACCTTCGTGAACGCACCGGCGCTGGCCGCCGAACACGGTCTGAGCCTGACCGGCACGTCCACCGCGGAGACCGGGGACTACCGCTCCTCTGTCACCCTGCGGGCAGCAATGCCCGACGGCAGCGGCAGGTCGGTCTCCGGCACGCTGTCGGGCGCGAACCAGGTACCCAAGCTGATCGAGATCAACGACCGGCATTTCGACCTGCGGGCCGAGGGCGACCTGTTGCTGGTCGCCTACGCCGACCGACCCGGCGTGATGGGCACGGTCGGCGGGTTGCTGGGCGATGCCGGGGTCAACATCCTGGCCGCCCAGATCTCGCAGGAGATTTCCGGGCATGCGTCCATCATGGTGCTGCGCCTCGACGGTCTGCCCGATTCTGCACTGCTGGAGAAGGTCGGCGAAGCAGTGTCGGCCAGCGCCATCCGGGGTATCGCAGCATCCTGAGCGGCATGATCGCGCCAGGCCGAATGGGTGATCCGCCGCACTTGCATTCGCTGGGTAGCCCAATTATCCGGACAGAAGGGACGTTTGGCGGCAGTCGACCACTCTTGGGGATACCGGTGACAACGGCCGCGATCTACCGTCACTGATGGAGTACATCGAATGCTCTCAATTCCGGCAGGCAGTGTCTGGTCCGGGTCGTCGAGGAGGTGGCGGGTGGCCCGGAGTAGGTGCCGTGCAGGCCGCCGACTCGCCGGATTGCCGGCGGTGTCGGCGCTGTTACTGGTCGGGCTGATCGGGTTCGCCGGCCCGGCCGGCGCGGCGGCCGGTGATCCGCCCGCCGGATCACGGCCGGTGGCCGCGGCGCCCGCAATCCCCGGGCCGACGAAGCCGGGGTTCAGCAAACTGGTGACCAGCTCGGCAGCACTGCAACCTGCGCCGGCTACCGACTCGGGCCGCCGGACGGTCTTCGTCCAGCTGGCGGTCAAGAGCGCCGCGGAGATCTCCGTTGCGGTCCTGGCCGGCAACCAGGGTGCCGCCGCGGCCCGCCGCGCCGTGCTGGTGCATCGGGTGGCCATCGGTGCCCTCTCCGCCGAAATGTCGGCCGCTGCGGCCGCGGTCGACCCGGCCGCTGTGACGATCTTCCGGGTGGCCAATGCGATCCCCGGGATCGGGTTGATCGCAGATCCCGCCGCGCTGCGGGCGCTCGCCATGCGCAAGGACGTCGTCAGGATCTCCGAGATCGTCCCGAAGACGCCGGCCAACGCTGGCGCCGCCCAACTGACCAGGGCGCTGCAGACCTGGACCGACCTGGGACGGACCGGCCGCGGGGTCCGGGTAGGCGTGATCGACACCGGAATCGACTACACGCACGCCGACTTCGGTGGCCCCGGGACTTCGGCGGCCTACCAGGCCGCCCGGTCGGGAAGCTCCGCACCATGGACCCCGACCGCGAAGGTGGTCGGCGGGTTCGACTTCGTCGGCGACGACTACGACGCCGATGCCGCCGCTGCAGATCAACGGGTTCCGCATCCCGACGCCAATCCGCTGGACTGCAACGGTCACGGCACGCACGTCGCCGGCACCGTCGCCGGCGAAGGCATCGATGGTGCCGGTCGGACGTTCACCGGGGATTACGCCGGACTCACCGGCCCGGACCTCTACCGGATGGACGTCGGACCCGGCATGGCTCCGCAGGCCTCGCTCTATGCGTTCAAGGTGTTCGGCTGCTCGGGTGCAACCGATGCGGTCATCCCGGCGCTGGACCGGGCACTTGACCCGAACGGTGACGGAGACTTCGCCGACCGGCTGGACGTCGTCGATCTCTCGCTGGCCAGCACGGTGAGTTCCGTGGACGATCCCGAGACAGCAGTGCTGGACAGCATTGCGCGCTACGGAGTGCTGCCGGTGGTCGCCGTCGGCAACGACGGTGACCAGACCGACGCCGCCAGTTCGCTGGCCGGGTCGGTCGCCTCGATCGCGGTCGCATCCTCTGTCGACTCATACCAGCAGCTCGACGGGCTCAGGGCGACGTTGCCGGGCCAACCGGCGCAGACGGTCGCCGGTCAGGTTTCGCTCGCCTACCGATGGCCCGCAGCCCCGGAAGTGACCGCTGCGGTGGTGTCGCTCTCGATTGCAGACGCCGACGGGTGCACCCCGCTGTCGGCCGCGGACAGGGCCAAGGTGACCGGCAAGGTGGCCTGGCTGGTCTGGGACGACGACGATTCGACCCGTCAGTGCGGGTCGGCGGTGCGGTCGGCCAACGTCCGGTCCGCCAGTGCGGTGGGTGCGCTGCTGACCGGCGGTACCCCGGTCTTCACGGCCGCGATCACCGGTGATCCGGCTCTGCCGGTCTTCCAGCTCACCCCGGCTGCCACTTCGGTGCTGCAGCCGGCGGTGGACCAGGGTCTGCGGGTGACCTTCACGGGCAGCCTGATCGGTGCCAAACCCGAGGTCGACGCATCCATCACCGACCTGATCCAGGCCGGCTCCGCCCGCGGCACCCACGCGACGACCGGTGTGGTGAAGCCGGACGTCTCGGCGCCCGGTGACACGGTAGCCTCGGCCGGAATGGGCAGCGGTCACGCCAGCTCGGTACGGTCCGGTACGTCGATGGCGGCCGCCGAGATCACCGGGATCGCTGCCCTGGTCCGCCAGACCCGGCCGAATTGGACTCCCGAGCAGGTGAAGGCGGCCGTGATGAACACGGCAGACCACGACGTGTTCGCCTTGGCCGACCAGTCCGGGCCGGTGCTGGGCCCTGACCGGGTCGGCGCCGGCCGCGTCGATGCAAGGTCGGCGGTAGCGGCGCAGGTCATCGCCTACAGCTCCACCACTCCCGGCGCCGTCTCGGTGTCGTTCGGGGTGGTGCCGGCGGACGTGCGGCAACCGGCCGTGGTCGCCACTTCCGCAGTGGTGGTGCAGAACACCGGCCTGGCCACGTCGAACCTGACTCTCGACTATCAGCCGGTGGTGAGCCAACCAGGGGTCGGCTATCAGGTGAGTCCGGCGGCGATGACCCTGATGGCCGGCGCCAGCGCTCTGGCCACCGTCACCATGACGATCACCCCGAATGCGCTGCGGCACACCCTCGATCCTGGTACACCTGCGCAACAGACGAACACCCTGACCGGTCTGGACGAAGCCCGGCAGTACGTTGCGGCGGCGTCCGGCCGCGTGGTGCTGCGGTCTCCCGACGGGCCCGACCTGCGGGTTCCGGTCTACGGCGCCGCGAAACCCATCTCGGTCACGTCGGCCGCCGACGGCCTGCTCGGCGGCGCGCCCGCCGTGGTGCTGTCCGGGGACGGCTTCTCCCTGTCATCGCCGGCCGACCCGGTCAGCACCTCCGACAACTCGCTGGTGTCGGTGATGGACCTGGGCTACCGCAGCACCAGGACGCCTGGTTGTGCCGCTGCCGCCACACCTGCGGCAATGCCGAGCGTGAGCGCCGATACCGACCTTCCCCGCGGCCCGGTCGCGGCCCCCGCCTGCTCGGCGGCGGACGCCTCGCCCGGCCACCCGGCGAGCATCGCCGCCGGTGACCTGGAGGCCGTCGGAGCGGGTCGTACCCTGCCCGAAGGTTCGGGCGCCGGCGATCTCTGGTTCGGCCTGTCCACCTACCAGGACTGGGCCACTGTGGGCAAGAACATGTACCCGACCGTCAACATCGACACAGATGGTGACAACACCGCCGACTACACGGTCCAGGTGCAGACCGTGGGCGGCCACTCGGACCTGTTGTATGCGCTGCTCTTCGACGACAAGGGCGCTGGTTCCCTGATCGGGATCTATCCGGTGAACTTCAATCTGGGGAACGTCGACACCAATGTCTTCGACACCAACGTGCTGCTCATCCCGATCGATCCGACCGCCATCGGCTACCGGTCGTGGATGAGTAGTTTCCCCATCAGGTACTCGGTGGCCACCTATTCGGCCTACGGCGCACCACAGAATTCCGGCACCGTTGACATCACCCCGGCCATCGACTTCGACGTTGCCCGCCCCCGGATCACCACGTCGGCGCCGCTGTGGCAGGACCGGGGTGGCGTGGGCATCCCCTATCGGCTGGCGCCCGGCCTGAGCAGTGCCGATGCGCTGGTGCTGCACCTGCACGGGGCGGACGGTGCGCGAGCGCAGCTCCTCTCGCTGGCCGGTGGTTCTGGTTGAGCCAGCGCCGCCCGCGGTGGAAGCCGGGCCGGCGCCAGGCCATCCCGGCCAGCTGAGCCCGCGCCGGGAGATCTTCGCTGCGCACGCCACGTGCTGCCGGTGTCCACCTTTCGGCATCGATACCGTTACCCTTCGCAGTACCGTTCCAGCACCGCCCATCAGGTTCGGAACGCACGAGAACAGAAATGGTTGAACATGAAGCTTGCGGTCATTCCGGGCGACGGCATCGGCCCCGAGGTCGTCGCCGAGGGCCTGAAGGTACTGACCGGCGTCGTTCCACAGGTGGAGACGACCACCTACGACCTGGGCGCGGCCCGGTGGCATCGCACCGGTGAGCTGCTGCCGGACTCGGTGCTTCGGGAACTACGCGAACACGACGCGATCCTGCTCGGGGCCGTCGGCGACCCGACCGTACCGTCCGGAATCCTGGAGCGCGGGCTGCTGCTGCGTATCCGGTTCGAACTGGACCACCACGTCAACCTGCGCCCGGCGCGGCTCTACCCGGGGGTTGTGGGTCCGCTGGCCGGCGACCAGGCGATCGATCTGCTGGTGCTGCGCGAGGGTACCGAGGGCCCGTACGCCGGCAATGGCGGCCTGCTGCGCAAGGACACCCCGCACGAGATCGCCACCGAGGTGTCGTTGAACACCTACTTCGGCGTGGAGAGGGTCGTTCGCGACGCGTTCCGGCGGGCCGCGCGCCGGCCGCGCAAACACCTGACGCTGGTGCACAAGACCAACGTGCTGGTGCACGCCGGGCAGCTGTGGAGCAGGGTCGTCGAGGAGGTCTCGATGGAGTTCCCCGACGTCACCGTCGCCTATGCCCACATCGATGCCGCGATGATCTACCTGGTCACCGACCCGGGACGATTCGACGTCATCGTCACCGACAACCTGTTCGGCGACATCCTGACGGATCTGGCGGCCGCGGTCTCGGGCGGGATCGGGCTCGCCGCGTCGGCGAATCTCGACGTCTCCGGGGCGAACCCGAGCATGTTCGAGCCGGTGCACGGGTCGGCCCCCGATATCGCCGGCGCCGGGACCGCCGACCCCACCGCCACTGTGTTGTCCGTGGCCCTGCTGCTGGACCACCTGGGTCTGCCGGACGCCGCTCGACGCGTTGAGGCGGCCGTCGCGTTCGACCTGGCTACCCGGCAGCCCGGTTCGGCGGGCAAGACGACTTCGGTCGGCGACCGACTGGCGGCACTGGCCTCCAGCTGAGTCAGGCAGAATCATCTCCTGCGGCCGACCCCGGCCGCCGGGTTCGCCACCATCTTGATCGGGTCAGGGTGGGGGCGGGCGGTGTTGCCGGATCGGTGAGGCCCACTTCGCCGTTAGAGCACGCCGACGCGTTCCAGGTCGGCCGAACCAGGAGTACGTCGATGAGCCACCCCGCTCCCGTATCCCCACCCGCAGCGCCGCGGACGGACCTTCTGCAGGTGTCCCCGCTCGGCGATGCGTTCCATATCTTCGACACGACGCTGCGCGACGGCGCCCAGCGGGAGGGCATCACCTACTCGGTGGCGGACAAGCTGGCCGTGGCCACGTTGCTCGACCAACTCGGTGTCGGCTTCATCGAAGGCGGCTGGCCTGGTGCGATGCCCAAGGACACCGAGTTCTTCGCCAGGGCGGCCGCCGGGGAACTCAAGCTGACCTCGTCCCAACTGGTGGCGTTCGGGTCCACCCGCAAGGCCGGGGTGCGCGCCCAGGACGACCCGCAGGTGCGGGCGCTGCTCGATTCGCAGGCGCCGATCATCACGCTGGTGGCGAAGTCCGACGTCCGGCATGTCGAGCGGGCGCTGCGGACCACGCTCGAGGAGAACCTCTCGATGGTGCAGGACACCGTCGCCTTCCTGGTGGGCGAGGGGCGCCGGGTGTTCCTTGACTGTGAGCACTTCTTCGACGGCTACGCAGCGGATCGCGACTACGGGGTGAGGGTGGCCGACGCGGCCGTGCGCGGCGGTGCCGACGTCATCGTGATGTGTGACACCAACGGTGGCATGATGCCGCTGGGACTGCACCAGATCGTGTCAGAGGTCAAGGACCGCACCGGGTTCCGGCTCGGCATCCATTGTCAGGATGACACCGGATGCGCGGTCGCCAACACCGTCGCCGCTGTGCAGGCCGGCGCCACCCACGTGCAGTGCACCGCCAACGGCTACGGCGAGCGGGCCGGCAACGCCGACCTGTTCGCGGTGCTGGGCAACCTGGCGACGAAGCTGGACATGCCGGTGCTGCCACCCGGCCGGCTGGCCGAGATGGTGCGGGTCTCGCACGCGCTGGCAGAGCTCGCCAACATCGCGCCGAACACCCACCAGGCCTACGTCGGCTCCTCGGCGTTCTCGCACAAGGCGGGCCTGCATGCCTCAGCGATCAAGGTCGATCCCGACCTGTACAACCACCTGAATCCCGAGGTGGTCGGCAACGGCATGCACATCTTGATCACCGAGATGGCGGGGCGGGCCTCCGTCGAACTCAAGGCGAAGGAATTCGGCATCGACCTCGCCGGGATGCCGGAGGTGGTCTCCAAGGTGGTGGAGACGATCAAGGAGCGGGAGGCGGCGGGGTGGAGCTACGAGGCCGCCGACGCTTCCTTCGAACTTCTGCTCCGCGAGGAGATGTCCGCAGCCAGGGGCGAGCAGGTCACCGCGCCGTTCCGGCTGGAGTCTTATCGGGTCATCGTGGAAAACACAGCGAACAGCGTGCTTAGCGAGGCGACCGTCAAGGTGCATGTCGGCGGGCAGCGGGTGGTCGCCACCGCCGAGGGAAACGGTCCGGTCAACGCGCTCGACTCGGCGCTGCGCTCCGCGCTCGCCGACCACCTGCCCGGCTTGGCCGGGGTCGAGCTCATCGACTACAAGGTTCGGATACTGGCCGGCCAGGCCGGTACCGATTCGGTGACCAGGGTGTTGGTGGCCTCCAGCTCGTCCCGGGCTGCCGGTGCGCCGGAGTGGACCACCGTCGGAGTTCACCCCAATGTGGTCGAGGCCTCGTGGGAGGCCCTCGTCGACTCCCTTGTGTATGCGCTCCGCCCGTCGGTCCTCACCGAGAGCGTGCCGGAGGTACCGGGCGTGACCGCCCAGGTCTGAGCTCACATCAGCTTGCTGCGCAACATCTTTACTGGAGGATCCTCATGCGTCTGGCCCGGATTGCCCATCCGTCGGGAGTTGCCTTCGTGGTGATCGAAGGTGCATCGGGGGGGACCGGCAGCGCCGACGACAGCGATCTGGTGGCCAAGGAGATCCTCGATCACCCCTTCGGCACCCCTGAGTTCACCGGCCGGGAATGGCCGCTGGGCCAGACTCGATTGCTGGCGCCGATCCTGCCGTCCAAGGTGGTTGCGGTCGGGCGGAACTATGCCGACCACGCCGCCGAACTGGGCAATGCCGTGCCGGACGAGCCGCTGATCTTCATCAAGCCGTCGACGTCGGTGATCGGGCCGGGTGCGCCGATCCTGCTGCCGCCGTCGTCGCACCGGGTGGAGTTCGAGGGTGAGTTGGCCGTGGTGATCGGACGGCCCTGCCGGGATGTGAAGGCCGAGAACGCCCAGTCGGTGATTCTTGGCTACACCGTCGCCAACGATGTCACCGCCCGCGATCTGCAACGCGCCGACGTGCAGTTCACCAGGGGCAAGGGCTTCGACTCGTTCTGCCCGATCGGTCCCTGGATCGAGACCGAGTTGGATCCGAGCGACGTCGAGATCCGCACCGAGCTCGACGACGAGGTCAAGCAGGACGGTCATACCTCCGACATGGTGCACAGCGTGGCGGCCCAGATCGAATTCATCTCCGCGATCATGACACTGCTGCCGGGCGACATCATCCTGACCGGAACCCCGGCCGGCGTTGGTCCGATGGTGGCCGGCCAGACCGTCTCGGTCACCGTCGAGGGCATCGGCACGCTGAGCAACCCGGTGCTGAACCGCTGATCGGCATGCCCTGCACGGCCTACACTTCGGCGGATGTGCCCAGCTCGAACGTGAGGAGTTCCACGTGACGGACGAGATCCTCTACGCACCCAGCCTGGTCGAGATGGCGACCAGGCGGTTGCGCGAGGAAATCCTGTCCGGCCGGCTGGCTCCCGGTGAGCGGCTGATCGAGGACCAGATCAGGCGGCGCTTCTCGATCAGCCGGGCACCGCTGCGGGAGGCCCTGCGGTTTCTGGCCCAGCAGGGTCTGGTGGAGCATCTGCCGCGACGCGGGTCACGCGTCACGGAGTGGTCCGAGACCGACATCGAGCAGTTGTTCGCCATTCGGGCCGTTCTGGAGCAGCATGCGATCCTGTCGACGTTCCCGCTGCCGCCGGCGGTGCACGAGCGCCGGCTCGCGTTGGTGCGGGATCGGCTCGAGCAGATGCGCATCGCCGATCTGGCCGACGACCAGCTCGGCAGGGACGACGCCCACCGGGCATTTCACGCCGCCATCGTCGGATTGGCCGGAAACCGCCAGCTGGATCTGGCGATCGAGCCGATCCTGCTCAAACTGCAGCGGCCGATGGCCGTCAACCTGCGGCGGGAAGCCGCCCTGCTGGGTCCGCAGGAGGGGCTGCGCCGACACCAGGCCCTGCTGGCGGCCGTCGAGACCAACGATCAGCGGGTGGCCCTGTCGGCGTTGGCGCAACACGGCGGTCGCCGGTACCTGGACCTGGAGGCCAGCGCCCGCTGATCGGAGGGCCCGACCTGAACTGTGGTTGCTAACACAGATGTAACACGGGTACACCTTGCGCGATACAAAATTTGTCGACAATCGACCGCATGGCGGAGAGCGTGCACGTCGGGCCGGTACCGGGGCCGTCCATTCAGGCTCTGCTGCGCGACTACCGGAACGGCTCCGCGACCCCCGCCTCCGTGGTGGAGAGCGTCCTCTCGGCGATCGGTTCGCGTGGTGAGGACGGCGTGTGGATCAGCGTGGCCGGCAGAGCCGACCTCCTCGGCCGGGCGCGCGAGCTGGCAGGGCTGCCGACTTCACTGCCGCTGTACGGCATCCCGTTCGGCGTCAAGGACAGCATCGACGTCGCCGGATGGCCGACCACGCTGGCGTGTCCCGGATACGCCAGGACGGCCACCCGGACAGCACCGGTGGTGCAGGCCCTGCTTGATGCCGGCGCCATTCTGATCGGCAAGACCAACCTGGACCAATTCGCCACCGGCCTCAACGGCACCAGGACGCCATACCCGGTGCCGCGCAGCGTGTACGGCGGCGATTTGATTTCCGGTGGGTCGAGTTCCGGGTCGGCGGTCGCGGTCGCCCTGGGCGAGGTGCCGTTCACCGTCGCCACCGACACCGCCGGCTCCGGCCGGGTGCCACCGGCGATGAACGGGGTACCGGGCTTCAAACCGTCCCGCGGGCTGATCAGCACGGTCGGCCTGGTGCCGGCCTGCCGATCGCTGGATTGCATCAGCCTGATCGCCGGCACCACCGCCGATCTGCGGACCGTTTTCGACGTGGTCGCCGCGCCGGACGACGGTGACCCGTGGAGTCGGGCCCGCCGGTTCGACGACACTCCGGCGCTGCAGACCAGAGTCGGGTTGCCGGAGTTCGGTGAACTCGACTTCTTCGGCGACCGGGCCATGTCCGACGCCCATTTCGCCGCCCGGGAGCAACTGGAATCCATTTTCGACGCGGTCAGCACTCCACCGCTGCAACCGTTCCTGGACGCCGGGGCCCTGCTGTACCAAGGGCCGTGGGTGGCCGAGCGGCTGGCCGAGTTCGGCGACTTCCTGTTGCAACGGCCGACGGCCGTCCTTCCGGTGGTCGCCGAGGTCATCCGCGGGGGAGCACGTTTCGACGCGGTGGACGTATTCCGGGCGCAGTATCGACTGGCCGAGCTGAAAGCGACTGTCACCCGGCTGTTCTCGGAGATGGATGTGCTGGTCCTGCCGACCGTCGGCACCACCTTCACGGTTGCCCAGGTCCTGGCCGCGCCGATCGCGACGAACACCACGTTGGGTCACTACACACATTTCGGGAACCTGCTCGACCTGTGCGCTCTGGCGATCCCGGCGGGGGTGACCCGGGACGGCCGGCCCGCCAGTCTGATGATCCTGGGCCCGGCGCTGTCCGACGACCTGGTGCTGTCCGTCGGAGCGCTCATCGCCGACCGGATTGCATTCCGGTCCGGATCGGGTTCGAACCATTCCGCATCGCCCGCCGCGGGATCCCTGTCCCACGCCAGCAACTGACCCGGCAGTCCGGCAGCGCCGCCGGGCGGCGTGAGGCAGGTCCCCCGCGACCTTCCTCACTCGCGAACAGAACTCCACACCTCCTCTGGAATCAACAGGAGTCACGATGGCGGAAGAAACCCCCAGCAGCCCAGCCCCACCGACGCTCGATGCCGTACCAGGACCGTTCGCCCTGCCACCCGGGGAGGTGGCCCTGATCGTCATCGACATGCAGCGGGACTTCCTGCTGCCGGGCGGGTTCGGCGAGACCCTGGGCAACGACGTCTCCCAACTCGCGGTGGTGGTGCCGCCACTGCAACGGGTGCTGGAGGCGGCCAGGGCGGCGGGCCTGCTGGTGATCCACACCAGAGAGGGACACCTGCCCGACCTCTCGGACCTCCCGGAGGCGAAGTTGAAGCGCGGGAAGCCATCTCTTCGCATTGGCGATCCGGGCCCTTACGGCCGCATCCTGATCCGCGGCGAGTACGGCCAGGACATCGTCGACGAACTCGCGCCGCTGCCGGGCGAGGTGGTGCTGGACAAGCCGGGAAAGGGCGCGTTCTACGCCACCGAGCTGTCACAGATCCTGCAGGCCAACGGGATCAGCCGGTTGATCGTCACCGGGGTGACGACCGAGGTCTGCGTGCATACAACGGTGCGAGAGGCCAACGACCGCGGCTACGACGTGCTGGTGCTCTCCGACTGCGTCGGGTCCTACTTCCCCGAGTTCCAGCGGGTCGGAGTGGAGATGATCTCCGCACAGGGCGGGATCTTCGGATGGGTCGCCGATTCGGCCGCCCTGTTGCAGGTACTGCCGCAACCCGCCGCCAGCGTGGCGTGAGAAGGAGTTTCCCGAGATGAATCTGCAGACCCTCCGCGCCCGGCGCGACACCACCACCGAGTTGAAGCTGCCGTGGTGGAGCCGCGGCGAGACCAACGCCTTCTTCGGGTTGGCCTTCAACATCCTGGTCAACGTGCTGACCCTGACCTCGCTGATGATCTTCGTGGTCAAGGTGCCCGCCAATCTGGTGCTCGGCACCCTACTGCCGGCACTGGGGGTGGCCATGATCATCGGCAACGTCTACTACACCTTCCTGGCCCGCCGGCTGGCCCGCAAGGAAGGACGGGACACCGTCACGGCCATGCCCTACGGGCCGAGCGTGCCGCACATGTTCATCGTCACCTTCGTGATCATGCTGCCGATCTACCTCAAGACCAACGACCCGCTCAGGGCCTGGGAGGCCGGCCTGGCCTGGGCGTTCACCATCGGTGTCATCGTCCTGATCGGCGCCTTCATCGGCCCGTTCATCCGCAAGGTCACCCCGCGGGCGGCATTGCTGGGCACATTGGCCGGCATCTCGATCACCTTCATCGCCATGCGACCGGCAGCCCAGATCTGGGAAGCCGCCTGGATCGGTCTTCCGGTGCTAGGCATCATCCTGGTCGGCTTCTTCACCGGTCTGAAGTTGCCCGGCAACATCCCGATCGGACTGGCCGCGCTGATCGTCGGCACCGCGATCGGCTGGATCGGCGGATACATGTCGGTCCCCGACGTCACCGCCGCTGCAAAGGACATCGCGTTCGCGCTGCCCAAACTGAACTTCACCATGCTCGGCCACGGCCTGTCGAACCTCGGCCCGCTGCTCGCCACGGCCATCCCGCTGGGTGTCTACAACTTCCTGGAGGCGATGAGCAACGTCGAGAGCGCGTCGGCCGCCGGGGACAACTACAACCTGCGCAGCGTGCTGCTGGCCGACGGCACCGGGGCCATCGTCGGCTCCGCCCTCGGCTCGCCGTTCCCGCCGGCCGTCTACATCGGCCATCCGGGCTGGAAGGAGGCCGGCGGGCGCGGCAGCTACTCGATGGGCAGCGGGCTGGTGATCGCGGTGCTGTGCTTCCTGGGCCTTTTCGGGGTGCTGTCGGCGTTGCTGCCGCTACCGGCGATCGTCCCGATCCTGCTGTACATCGGGCTGCTGATCGGGGCTCAGGCATTCCAGTCCACGCCGCGGATCCACGCCGCCGCGGTGGTCATCGCGATGATCCCGAACATCGCGTCCTGGGGAGCCGGCCAGATCGACAACGCGCTGTCGGCAGCCGGTACGTCCGCGCAGAAGGTGGGCGAGGACGCACTGTCCGGGGCCGGGCTGGTCTATCACGGACTGCACGTGCTCGGGCAGGGCGCGACCCTGGCGGGGATCGTGCTCGGCGCCATCACCACATTCATCCTGGATCGGAAACCGTTGACCGCGGCGATTGCCGCCGGTGTCGGTGCGGTGCTGTCCTGGGTCGGGCTGCTGCATGCCGACCAGGTCGGCTGGGCGGCGGCGCCGGGGGTGGCCCTTGGCTACGCGTTCCTCGCGCTGGTCCTGGTGGCCATCGGTCTGCTGCAGCGCAACCAGCCGGCGGTCGCACCGATGGAGCCGGAGAGCGTTGACATGCCTGACGGTGAGCCGGTTCCGGTGATCCCGGCGCAGGCCACCGGCTCGCCCGCGCAGGAGGGATCCAGAGCGCGCGTGTGAGTCGGGCCGGTCCCGGCGGGCCGCCTACCCCGACAGTGCCCCGCCGGGACGGGCTCCCGGAATGCCCTAGGCTGGTCGGGCCATGACCCAGAGCCAGCAGCAGACCCGAGAAGATCCCGCCGCATCGACCAGCCGACCGGTGCGGGCGAGGTTCGCCCCGTCGCCGACCGGCACACCGCACGTCGGGCTGGCCCGCACGGCCCTGTTCAACTGGGCGTTCGCCCGCCACTACGGCGGCACCCTGGTCTTCCGGATCGAGGACACCGACGCCGCCAGGGACTCCGAGGAGTCCTATCAGGCGCTGATCGAGGCCCTGAACTGGCTCGGCATCGACTGGGACGAGGGCCCGCTGGTCGGCGGCCCGCATGCGCCCTACCGGCAGAGCCAACGGCGCGACATCTACCGCGATGTGGCAGCGCGGCTACTGGATGCCGGGTTCCTCTACCCGTCCTATTCGACCACCGACGACACCACCGCGCGCCACCTGGCGGCCGGTCGGGACCCGAAGCTGGGCTACGACAACTTCGACCGGGAACCCGATCAGGCGATGGCTGCGGCGGCGCAGGCGGCCGGCCGGGAACCGGTGCTGCGACTGCGGATGCCCGATCGGGACATCGGTTTCGACGACATGGTCCGCGGCCCGGTCACCTTCCCGGCCGGTTCGGTGCCCGACCCGGTGATGGTCCGCGGCAACGGAGAACCGCTCTACACCCTGGTCAACCCGGTCGACGACGCGTTGATGGGCATCACCCACGTGCTGCGCGGCGAGGACCTGCTGCCGTCCACCCCGCGGCAGATCGCGCTCTACGAGGCGCTTGCGCAGATCGGTGTGGCGCAGTACACACCCGAGTTCGGCCACCTGCCCTTCGTCACCGGCGAGGGCAACCGCAAGCTGTCCAAACGCGACCCGAGCTCCAATCTCTTCCAGTACCGGGACGACGGGTTCATCGCCGAGGGCATGGTCAACTACCTGGCGCTGCTGGGCTGGTCGCTGGCCGAGGATCGGGACATCTTCACCCCGGCCCAACTGGTCGCCGCATTCGACGGAAAACGCGTCTCCGGCAACCCGGCCAGGTTCGACCGGAAGAAGGCGGAGGCGATCAACTCCACCCATCTGCGGATGCTGGCGCCCGCCGACTTCGCCGGCCGGCTGGCTGCTTTCGTGGTCTCCTCCGGACGGATGGCCGAGGTGGGTGCCGCCCAGCACCAGGTGATCGAGTTGGCTGCCCCGCTGGTGCAGGAGCGGTGCATCCTGCTGTCCGACGCCGCCCAGATGATCGATTTCCTGCTGGTCGACGAGGCAGCCTTCGAGGTCGACCCGACCGCCGCCGTCAAGGTGCTCAAGCCCGAAGCCGGCCCGGTGCTGGCGGCTGCCGTCGCCGCCCTGGAACCGCTGCAGCACTTCGTGGCGGCCGACATCGAGCACGCGCTGAAGGGGGCGTTGATCGAGGGCCTCGCGCTCAAGCCTAAGGTCGCCTTCGCTCCGGTACGGGTCGGTGCCACCGGACGGACCATCTCGCCGCCGCTGTACGAGTCGCTGGAACTGCTCGGCCGGGACCGCACGCTGCTCCGGCTGCGCGCCGCCCGGCAGCTGGCCGAGCGCTGACCGCCGGACCGCGGACTGGTCGCTGATCCAAGGGTGCAGCACCGGCCTCGGGGCGCCGAATTGGTCACGACGCCACCGGATGCGTAAGATGGTTTCTCGGTGCCTCACCCGGTCTGAAGTTGGGTCTGAAAGTGCCTGTGGTTGAACAGCTTTGGGGTATGGTGTAATTGGCAACACTAGGGATTCTGATTCCCTCATTCTAGGTTCGAGTCCTAGTACCCCAGCGATCCTGGCGGATGGTGCTTGATCGTCAGGTAGTATTTGACAGGTTGTCGGGCCAAGTCGGCTCGAAACCACCTAGGGCCCCGTCGTCTAGCGGCCTAGGACGCCGCCCTCTCACGGCGGTAGCGAGGGTTCGAATCCCTTCGGGGCTACCAAGAAGGCAGAGCCCCCGTGGACCAGGTCCACGGGGGCTCTGCCGTCCCTGCTGGCCGTGTCTGCAGCGGCCTCCCGTCGGGCCCCGGGCATCCGGGCCACCGGTATGTCACAACCGGGCGGTGAGGGCCTCTGAGGCCTCGATCAGGTCAGCAGCCCAACGTTCTCCCGGCCGGCGGCCGATTCGCTCCACCGGGCCGGAGACGGACACCGCGGCGATGACCTGGCCTTGCGGATCCCGGACCGGTGCCGACACCGACGCGACTCCGGTCTCCCGCTCGGCCACCGACTGTGCCCAGCCACGACGCCGCACCTCGGCCAGCGCCCGCTCGGTGAACGACGCCTCCAGCAGGATGGCCCGCGCCGTCGCCGGATCGGCCCATGCGGTGAGTACCTTCGCGCCGGAGCCGGCCGTCATCGGCAGTCGGCTGCCGAGCGGAACGGTGTCCCGCAGCCCCGAGGTGGGTTCGGCGACCGAGATGCAGACCCGGGAGAAGCCGTCGGGTCGGTAGATCTGCACACTCTCACCCGTCCGGTCGCGCAGCCGGGGCAGCACGTCCGCGCCGGCGGCGACCAGCAGGTCGGGTGCTCCGGCGGCCAGCACGGCCAGCATCGGCCCCGGCCGCCAGCGTCCGTTTCCGTCGCGGGCCAGCAGGCCGTGGACTTCGAGCCCGACCGCCAGGCGATGCGCCGTTGCCCGCGGAAGCCCGGTGGCGGCGCACAATTCGGCCAGGCCACTTGGTGACGCGGTGGTGGCGCGCAGTACCTGCACCGCTTTGTCCAGTACGCCTATGCCGCTAGACTGTCTCATGAAGCGATACTAGATTCCCGTATCGTGGGATGTGCGCCGGGGCTGTGGTGAGGCTCCTGCGCTTCACCGAACACCGGAGACCGTCGGCACCTGCGTCGATTCCGGTGAATTCGCCCGCCGCACCGCCGCGGACGGGCCATTCCAGCTCTCGAAAGGCCAGCAATGGGGCACACTCTCGCCGAGAAGGTATGGGAAGCACACGTCGTGCACCGGGCAGAGGGCGAGCCCGATCTGCTCTACGTCGACCTTCACCTGGTCCATGAGGTCACCAGCCCGCAGGCCTTCGAGGGCCTGCGCCTGGCCGGCCGGCGGGTTCGCCGGCCCGACCTCACCCTGGCCACCGAGGACCACAACGTGCCGACCACCGGCATCCATCTGCCTATCGCCGACGAGGTCTCGCGCACCCAGATCGACACGCTCCGGTCCAACTGCGCCGAGTTCGATGTGCGGTTGTTCCCGATGGGCAATGCCGAGCAGGGCATCGTGCACGTGGTCGGTCCGCAACTGGGCATCACCCAGCCGGGGATGACCATTGTCTGCGGTGACTCGCACACCTCCACCCACGGCGCGTTCGGCGCGCTCGCCTTCGGCATCGGCACCAGCGAGGTCGAGCATGTGCTGGCCACCCAGACGCTGCCGCTCAAGCCGTTCCGCACCATGGCCATCACCGTCGACGGCGATCTTGCGCCCGGCGTGACGGCCAAGGACATCATCCTGGCCGTCATCGCCAGGATCGGCACCGGCGGCGGGCAGGGCTACGTCCTGGAATACCGCGGTTCGGCCATCACGGCCCTGTCCATGGAAGCCAGGATGACGGTGGCCAACATGTCGATCGAAGCCGGCGCGCGGGCCGGGATGATCGCACCGGACCAGACCACTTTCGATTACCTGAAGGGCCGTCCGCACGCCCCGCAGGGCGAAGACTGGGACGCCGCGGTCGAATACTGGTCGTCGCTGCCCACCGATGACGATGCCGTCTTCGATGCTGAGGTGATTGTCGATGCCGCCGAGATCTCGCCGTTCGTCACCTGGGGAACGAACCCGGGCCATGGTCTGCCGCTTTCGGCGTCGGTCCCCGACCCCGAACTCATCGCCGACGACAACGAGCGGGCGGCGGCCGAACGGGCCCTGGAGTACATGGGCCTGACCGCGGGCACCCCACTGCGTGACATCCGCGTCGACACGGTCTTTCTCGGCTCCTGCACCAACGGCCGGATCGAGGATCTGCGGGCCGCCGCCGACATCCTTCGCGGCCGCCACATCGACCCCGGGCTGCGCATGCTGGTGGTGCCCGGCTCGATGCGGGTCAAGGTGCAGGCCGAAGCCGAAGGGCTGGACCAGGTTTTCTCGGACGCTGGTGCGGAATGGCGCAGCGCGGGCTGTTCGATGTGCCTTGGCATGAATCCGGACCAACTCGCTCCGGGCGAGCGCAGTGCATCGACGTCCAACCGCAATTTCGAAGGGCGACAGGGTAAGGGCGGTCGCACTCATCTGGTGTCACCGCTCGTCGCGGCGGCCACTGCGCTCCGTGGAACCCTTTCTTCCCCGGCCGATCTGGAGCCCGCCGGCCTGCTCGGCGCAGACCGCTGAGCGGCTGTCCCTCGACGATTCCTTTCCAATCCGTTTCTCGGCCCCGATCGCCCCCCCCGGCCGATCGGCAACCATTCCAGGAGTTCGACCATGGAAGCCTTCACCACCCACACCGGTATCGGGATCCCACTGCGGCGCAGCAATGTCGACACCGACCAGATCATCCCGGCCGTCTACCTGAAGCGGATCACCCGCACCGGATTCGAGGACGGGTTGTTTGCCGCGTGGCGCAGTGACCCCACTTTCGTCATCAATCAGCCGGCCTTCGCCGGCGGTTCGGTGTTGGTTGCCGGGTCCGATTTCGGCACCGGTTCCTCGCGTGAGCACGCTGTCTGGGCCTTGATGGACTACGGCATCAAAGTTGTCATCTCGCCGCGATTCGCAGATATCTTCCGCGGCAATTCCTCCAAGGGTGGTCTGCTCGCGGCCCAGGTCAGCGAAACCGACGTCGAACTGCTCTGGAAGTTGCTGGAGAACGAGCCAGGCACCGAGATATCGGTCGATCTGCGCCGACAGCGGATCTCGGCCGGAGCATTGGTGATCGATTTCGAGATCGACCCGTACACCAAATGGCGGTTGCTCGAGGGCTGGGACGACATCTCATTGACCCTGCGACATGCCGATGAGATCACCAATTTTGAAAGTTT
The DNA here is from genome assembly GCA_038229825.1 of Mycobacteriales bacterium. Classification (GTDB taxonomy): domain Bacteria; phylum Actinomycetota; class Actinomycetes; order Mycobacteriales; family Nakamurellaceae; genus Nakamurella. The sequence goes on along the minus strand of JBBROB010000016.1, from coordinate 115,773 downwards.
TCGGCCGGCGTTCAAGCCGGTCACCACGGCGGTCTGATCGACTGGCCCGCGTTTGGCAGTGATGCGCCAAACATGCTGTGCAACAACAGCTCTGACCGGACTACTAGGTGTTTTGGCCGGGTCGGGCGATCGCCGGAGGCCTTCCCGACCGGCCCGATGAGAGCCGAAATCCGTTGGAACCGAACGGCATCGGCGGGCGTGGCGGTTGGCATTGTGGGCAATTCGGGCCTAACGTGTGCCACCAGTCGGCCCAATCATCCCCGACGGCCGGAAAGTCCTGGGAGGGACAGTGAACAAGACCGATCTCATCAACCAGCTCGCGCAGCGACTGGAGGGTGACAAGAAGGCGGCGCAAACCGCAGTCGAAGGCTTCATCGATCTCGTGCAACGGGAGGTGCAGCGCGGCGAGAACGTCTCGATCTCCGGATTCGGCGTCTTCGAGAAGCGGGCCCGGGCCGCCAGAACGGCGCGCAACCCGCGGACCGGGCAGGCGGTCAAGGTCAAGAAGACCACCGTGCCCGCGTTCCGGCCCGGCAAGTACTTCAAGGACGTCATCGCCGGATCGGTGAAACTGCCGAAGGTGACGGCGAAGCCAACCACTGCCAGGGCAGCCGCGGCCGCGGCGAAGGCTCCGGCTGTTGCGAAGGCTCCGGCCGCTCCGCGTACCAGGGCAGCCGCCGCGAAGCCGGCCGAAACCCCGGTAGCGGTCAAGCCTGCCACCCGGACCAGGGCGGCGGCGGCCAAGCCGGCCGCGGTCGCAGCCCCGGCCGCCAAGGCTCCGCGGGCAACCGCCGCTGCCAAGGCCCCGGCTGCCAAGGCCGCGGTTGCGAAAGCCGCCCCTGCTGTCAAGGCTCCCGTCGCCCGCAGGGCGCCGGCAAAGAAGAAGTAACCGAGGGCGGACCCCGCCGACCCTGAATCGGTTCGATTGCCCGGACCCTGCGTGCTCAGGTCCGGGTGATCGGCACTTGCGGGTCAGACGGCAGGACTCGGGTATGAGTCGGCCTGGACGAGTCGGCGACCGTCGAAACTCAAGTACCAGAACGCACCTTTGGGCGTACTGACGCGCGGGATCGGCACGTCGGATCGGCCGGCCAGTGACTTGATCACACCCGGGATGACGCCGCCCTGACTGCAGGTGACGACCGCGCCGGCAGGGATCTCTTCGGTCGTGGGCGCGGCCGGGCCGCCGCCGGGACCTGACCTGCCGAGTATGGCACTCCCGGAAACCTGCTGCGCCGTGGCCAGTTCCACCAGCCGACGACGGGCTCCGGCCGGGTCGTCGCGGTAGGCGTCCTCGGCCAGCAGAGGTTCCGGCACCACGGTGACATCCAGCATGGCCGCCACCGGAGCAACCGTGGCCAGGCAGCGCTCCACCGGCGCGCTGTGCACCTCGCCGGGTCCGAACGGCAGCAACTGGGATACCAGCGCCTGAGCCTGCCTGCGCCCCTTGGCATCCAGCGGTCGGTCCGCATCATCCCCGTCGAACGACTCCCGGTGCCCGGCCCGACCATGCCGAACCAGGATGATCCCGGTGAGGTCGGGCCGCTCCAGGGAAAAGGTGTCGAGCACTGCCTTGTCGAATTCGTACGTCATGCGCGCCCGGGCGGCCGGTACCGACAACCACTCCAGTCTGTCCACCTCCTTGTTCGGGGTGAAGGCACCGGAAGTGCGCCTGGCGCTGAAGTACTCGACTGTTTTCGGTCCGCCCGTGACCGAGTAGGACACGGTGGTCAGGGCCCGTCCCAGGGCGCAGCGAAAGCCCGTTTCCTCCCACACCTCGCGCCAGGCCGTGACCTGCGTCGTCTCTCCGGCGTCGGCCTTACCCTTGGGCAACGACCAATCGTCGTACCGCGGCCGGTGCACCAGCGCGACGCGAATCCCGTCTCTTTGCGAAGGCCGCCAGAGCACCGCTCCGGCGGCCTTGACAATCGGAAGGTCATTCCGCACCTGCTGCCCCTCGACGCAGCAATTCGGTCTGCAGATCGCGGCCGTGACCCTCGGTCGGCGACCTGGTCCAGCCGTCCGGCCCGAGCAGCCAGCACTTGGTATCCGGCCGGGCGATCGCGGCCAGCAGGGCGGCCATCTTGTCGGTCGCGGACCTGTCGGTGATCTGAACCAGCGCCTCCACCCGACGATCGAGGTTGCGGTGCATCATGTCCGCACTGCCGATCCAGTACTCCTCGTCGCCGCCGCCGCCGAAATAGAAGATTCGGGAGTGTTCCAGGAATCTGCCGACGATCGAACGTACGGTGATGTTCTCGCTCAGTCCGGGGACGCCGGCCCGCAGTGCACAAATGCCCCGCACCGTCAGGTCGACGGTCACGCCCGCCCTGGAAGCGCGGTACAGCGCGTCGATGACGCCCTCGTCGACAATGGAGTTCATCTTCAGCCGGACGATGCCGCCCCGGCCGGCGCGCAGATGCTCGATTTCACGTTCGATCCGCTCCACGATTCCGGTGCGGATCGAGTGCGGCGCCACCAGCAGGTTGCGATATTCGGTCTGCCGCGAATAGCCGGTCAGCACGTTGAACAGATCCGTCAGGTCGGCACCCAGGTCCTGATCGGCGGACAGCAGGCCGAGGTCCTCGTAGATGCGGGCGGTCTTGGGGTTGTAGTTGCCGGTACCGATGTGACAGTAGCGCCGCAGCGTGTTGCCCTCCTGCCGGATGACCAGCAGTGTCTTGCAGTGCGTCTTGAGCCCGACCAGGCCGTAGACGACGTGGACGCCCGCTCTTTCCAGTGCCTTCGCCCAGGTGATGTTGGCCTGCTCGTCGAACCGGGCCTTGATCTCCACCAGTGCCACCACCTGCTTGCCGGCGGCAGCCGCCGAGATCAGCGCATCGACGATCGGCGAGTCGCCCGAGGTGCGGTAGAGGGTCTGCTTGATGGCCAGTACGTGCGGGTCGGCCGCCGCCTGCTCGATGAAGCGCTGCACGGTCGTCGCGAACGACTCGTACGGGTGGTGCAGCAACACATCTCCCTCCCGCAGCCGGGCGAAGACGCTCTTGGGCTTCTCGCCCTCGACGAAGGCGGGATTGGTGGCGGGCACGAAAGGCGGATCCTTCAGGCTCGGCCGGTCCAGTGCGTAGAGCTGCCACAGGCTTGACAGGTCGAGCAGCCCCGGCACCTCGACCGCGTCGGACGGGTCGACGTCCAGCTCGGTGATCAGGAGATCGAGAATGCGCTCGCTGGTCGTGTCGGTGATCTCCAGTCGCACCGGCGGACCGAATCGGCGCCTGGCCAGTTCTCGTTCCAGCGCCTGCAACAGGTCCTCGTCCCTGTCCTCCTCCACGTCGAGGTCGGCGTTGCGGGTCACCCGGAAGATCTGGTGCTCCATGACCTCCATCCCGGGGAACAATTCGGCCAGATGCGCTGCCAGCAGATCCTCCAGGGGCAGGAAATCCAGGACACCGCGACGTACCCGGACGAACCTGTCCACGTTGTTGGGCACCTTCACCCTGGCGAACCGCTCGGCGCCGGTTTCCGGGTCTCGGACGATGATCGCCATGTTCAGGCTCAACCCGGAGATGTAGGGAAACGGGTGCGCCGGGTCGACGGCCAGCGGAGTCAGTACCGGAAACACCTGGGCGGTGAAGTAGTCGGCCAGCCGGACCTTGTCCTCGTCCTCGATCGAATTCCACCGGACGATCCTGATCCCGGCTTCCTCCAGCGCCGGCATCACGTCGTCGGTGAAGCACCGTCCCTGCCGCTCGACCAGCTCCTGGGTGCGCGCTGAGATCAGCGCCAGCTGCTCGGACTGGGTGAGTCCATCGGCGCTGGCGACCGAAAGGCCCATGTCTCGACGGCGCATCAGGCCGGCCACCCTGACCATGTAGAACTCGTCCAGGTTCGAGGCGAAGATGGCCAGGAACTTGGCCCGTTCCAGCAGTCGTTGATCGGGGTCCTCGGCCAACGCCAGCACCCGTTCGTTGAAGTCGAGCCAGCTCAGCTCCCGGTTGTAGAACCGGTCCTCCGGCAGCGGATCCTTGTCGTGGGTGGTCACCGGCGGCTCGGGCTCCGCGCTGTGGAACGGCTCGATCGCGCTTGCTTCGACAGCGCGCTCGGGGGCGCCGGCCGGCTCGGCATCGGCCGTCGTACGCCCGTTGGGTGCCGCGCCCTCCGGCGCAGCGGCCGCTGGGGTGTCGCGCTTCGCAGCGGCGATGGAGGGGCGTCGCCGCGCGGGGGTCGGCTTTCTTGTGGTGGTCACGGTGGCCATTGTTCCGTGCGCGGCGGGTCGAAACCAGCGAGGTCGGTGAACAGCACTCAACCGCTGGATGACCGGCGGCCTGTCGGCGGGGCCGCCGGTCCTTCGATCGGCTGGACGAGTGGGTGGGCGACCCGGCCGAGCGCTGCCGACCGCGATCACGTCGACGTCCCGGCAGGCCGCGAACCAGATGAGCTCCGCAGCACCTAGGGTGATTGGCGGGCCCAGCGTCGCTACCCCGCAGGGTTCGTCAACTCGGGTAGTGGTCGGCCCCGTCCGGCTCTCAGGACGGATAGTGGATAAGGAGTCGACGTGCGTCGTCGCGGTCCGGTGTTCGAAGCAGCCAACAACTGGATCAAACTGTGCGAGATCGTGATGTTCCCGCTGACCAGGTTGCTGGGGAGGCGCAGTTTCGAGGGTCTGGAGAACCTGGCGGTGCCAGGCCCCGTGCTGGCGGTGGCGAATCACATCTCGCAACTCGATCCGGTCTACACGGCAGTCTTCCTCCGCAAGTCAGGGCGCGTGCCGCACATCATGGCCAAGGCCTCGCTGTTCCGCATCCCGATCATCGGCAGGGTGCTCACCGGCACCGGCCAGATTCCGGTCGAGCGGGGCGGCGGTAATGGGCAGGTCGGGCTGGAAGCGGCCATCGATGCGCTCAAGGCCGGTCAGATGGTGTTGATCTACCCGGACGGGACCGTCACCAGAGATCCCGACCAGTGGCCGATGAAACCGCGTCCCGGGGTGGCCGCCATGGCACTGGCCGGCGACTTCCCGGTGGTGCCGGTGGTGCACTGGGGGACTCAGAACGTGTACGTCCCGTACGTCAAGGGCGGTTTTCACCCGTTCCCGCGCAAGGACATCCGGGTCGTTGCAGGACCGCCGATCGACCTGTCGGAATATCGTGGCCGACCGGTCGATGCGCGCCTGATCAGGGACGTCTCCTACGTCATCCAGGCTGGAGTTCGCGACCTGCTGGCCGAGGTGCGCGGACAGCGACCACCGACGGAGTTCTACGACCAGAAGAAGGCGGCCAGGCTGCAGGCCAGGGCCGACGAGCGGTCCTCCGGGACCGACGCCGCACCGCTGGAACCGGATCGTTGAGCGGTCCGCCCCCACGCGGGCCCCGGCTGGGCAAGATCGCCGTTCTCGGCGCCGGGTCGTGGGGGACCACCTACGCCAAGGTGCTGGCCGACGCGGGTCGCGAGGTGGTGCTCTGGGCCAGGCGCGACTCGGTGGCGACCACGATTACGACCAGCCGGATGAACTCCGACTACCTGCCCGGCGTACTGCTGCCGGAGAATCTCCGGGCCACTTCCGACATCGATGACGCGCTTCGGGGTGCCGACGCGGTCGCCCTCGGCGTTCCAAGTCAGTCGCTGCGGGAGAACCTTACCGTCTTCCGCGACTCGATTCCGGCCGGTGCACCGGTCATCTCCCTGGCCAAAGGCGTCGAGATCGGCACCGGCCTGCGGATGAGCGAGGTCATCTCGCGGGTCGGCCATATCGAGCGGGACCGGGTGGTGGTGCTGACCGGGCCCAATCTGGCCGTGGAGATCGCCAGGGAACTGCCGACCGCGTCGGTGCTGGCCTGCAACGACCACGACGTCGCGGTTCTGGTGCAGATGGCCTGCGGCACGCCCTACTTCCGGCCCTACACGATCACCGACGTCATCGGCGCCGAAATCGCCGGGACCGGCAAGAACATCATCGCGCTGGCCTGCGGGATCGCGAACGGACTGAGCCTGGGGCTGAACACCTCGGCCTCCCTGATGGCAAGAGGACTGAATGAGGTCTCCCGGCTCGGGCAGGCGCTCGGCGGCGACCCGGCCACCTTCGCCGGCCTGGCCGGGCTGGGCGATCTGGTGGCCACCTGCTCGTCGCCGTTGTCGCGCAATCGAACGCTGGGCGGCCGGTTGGCATCCGGCATGGGCTTGGAGGCGGCCACCGAGGCGGCCGGTGGCCAGGTCGCCGAGGGCGTGGTGAGCTGTCGGTCGGTGCGAGACCTGGCTCACCGGCACCAGATCGACATGCCGATCACCGAAGCCGTCTTTGCAGTCTGCTACCTGCACATGGCGCCGATCGACATGATCCGCTCGCTGATGGGCCGGCCACACAGCCGAGAGTGACCGCGCCCGCCATCGTCCGTGTCCCGGGCAGGTCGGGGGAGCCTTCGACCGTAGGGTTGCGCCATGAATGCGGAGCGGATCAGGATCGCCGTCATCTTCGGTGGCCGGAGCGGCGAACATGCCGTCTCCTGCATCTCGGCGGGCAGCGTGCTGCGCCACCTCGACCCGGAGCTTTTCGATGTCACGGCGATCGGCATCACTACCGCCGGTGCCTGGGTGGTCGTCGATCCGGCCCTGGTGTTGCAGAAGAACGGCCGGACGCTGCCGTCGGTGTCGGCCGGACTGCCGGTGGTGCTGCCGGCCGATCCCACCTCGCCGTCGGTGGTACCCCTGGGCGGCGGGGTTGCGCTCGACGTCGACGTGGTGTTCCCGGTGCTGCACGGGCCGTTCGGCGAGGACGGCACCATCCAGGGGTTGCTGGAACTGGCCGACCTGCCCTATGTCGGCCCAGGTGTGCTGGCCTCCGCCGCCGGGATGGACAAGGAGTTCACCAAGAAGCTGCTGGCCGCCGAGGGACTACCGCTCGGCGACTACGTGGTGCTCCGCCCCGACCGCGCCACCCTGACCACGCCAGAGCGTGATCGCCTTGGGCTGCCGGTGTTCGTCAAGCCGGCCAGAGCCGGGTCCTCGTTGGGGGTCAGCCGGGTGGACAGCTGGGCCGATCTGGACGCGGCGATCGGGCACGCCCGGCAAACCGACCCGAAGGTGCTCGTCGAGGCCGCGATGATCGGTCAGGAGATCGAGTGCGGGGTACTGGAATTCCCGGACGGCCGGGTCGAGGCCTCCCCGACGGCCGAGATCCACGTCGCGGCCGGCTACGAGTTCTACGACTTCAGTGCCAAGTACCTCGAGGACGTCGCGACCTTCGACATCCCAGCCGCGCTGCCGGAGGAGGTCACCGCCCAGGTGCGCGACCTGGCCATCCGCGCCTTCCGCGCGCTGGACGCCCAGGGGCTGGCGCGGGTCGACTTCTTCGTCACCGGCGCCGGTCGGGTGGTGATCAACGAGGTCAACACCATGCCCGGATTCACCCCGATCTCGATGTACCCCCGGATGTGGGGCGCCGCCGGGCTGTCCTACTCGGAGCTGCTGACGGTGCTGATCCGCACCGCGATCGCCAGAGGAACCGGTCTGCGCTGATCCCACCCCGCCGAAGTCGGTCCATGCCGTACTGCTCGGGTGTGTCGCCCGGCCGCGCTTGCGGTCTCCTACTGGGTGGGTAGCAGCACTCCGTCGACGCACGGCGGACGAACCTTCAAGGTGGCGGTCACCACAGCGGAGATCTGCTGGATCGGGCCGGTACCGGTGCCGTCGGGCACCGTCATCGCCACCCGAACCGGACGGTCGGCGGCGATGTAGGTGCTGCTCCCGAGTCCGGGCGTGGTGATCTGCAGCCAGGACACCCCGTCGACCTGGATGAGAGCTGAACTGCAGGTCAGGTCTTCCGGGGTCTCCAGGCCACAGCGCAGGATGATCGCCGGGTCTCCCCAGGCCGCGACGCCGTCCCCGCCGCCGTCGATGATCCGGCGCGGGGACCCGGCCAACACGGCAGGGAGCCGGGGCATCAAGGCCTTGCAGGCCGCCGAGTCGGCGCCGGGCTGACCGACCGTTGCGACCGGCAGTGGCCCCGAGTCGATCACCGGGTTCGCCTTGTTGACCAGCCCGAGAGCGACTGCCACTCCGATCGCGATGACCACCACTGCCAGGGCGGCCGTCACCTGCCACGGTCTGCCCGACACCGCTGGGGCTTCCGCGACGCCGGCCGTCGACGGATCAGTCTCGGTGTCCATCCACCAACCATGCCTGCATGCCAGCCACGACGTGACCGAGCAGGGTCAGAGTCGGATGACCGGGCAGGTAAGCGTCCGGGTGATACCCGGCACGCTCTGCACCCGAGCGACCACGAGCTTGCCCAGTTCGTCGACGGTGTCGGCCTCGGCCCGCACGATGACGTCGTACGGTCCCGTCACATCTTCGGCGCTGGTGACCCCCGGAAGTTCGGCGATGGCGTTGGCGACCGCTGCCGCCTGTCCGACCTCGGTCTGGATCAGGATGAAGGCCTGCACCACGATGGGCTCCTGTCGTCTGGCTGCGTCTGCTGCTGTTGCATGTTGCGGTGATCGGGAGCTTATCGGTCCGCGGCCCTGGTGCGTGGCGGTCCCTGAAGGTGCCGGGGACTTGGGGCACGATGGTCCCCGGGCGCCTATGCAGGCGACCCGTTCAGCATGCCCTGGCGACGTGCCGGGCAGGATGTCCGGATCGAGATCCGGCACGACACCGGAGGTGTTCGATCAGTACCCCGCAGGCCAGAACCAGCCAGGTCCAGGGCCGGAAGCAGGATGCAGCGTCCACCAGGGCCGGCACACCCGAGCCGGGCACGCTCGCCGCCATGGGTGAGTTCGCGCTGATCGCCGCCGTCACGAAGGACCAGCCGCAGTTGGCGGGTACCTCGGTCGGCCCAGGTGACGACGCTGCGGTGGTGGCGGCGCCGGACGGCCGGGTGGTGATCAGTGTCGACATGCTCGTCGACGGGGTGCACTTCCGGACCGACTGGGCGACCGGCGAACAGATCGGCCGACGGGCGGCCCTGGCCTCGATGTCGGACATCGCGGCCATGGGTGCTGCCCCGACCTCGCTGGTGGTTGCCATCTCTGCGCCGGGGAGCACACCCACCGAACTGATCCTGGGCATCGGCAGGGGCCTGCACGACGCGGCCCGCGAGGCCGGCGCTGCCGTGGTCGGGGGTGACACGACCAGGTCCGACACCTTGACCATCGCGGTTACCGTGCTCGGCGATCTGCACGGCGCCCAGCCGGTGTTGCGCTCAGGTGCCCGGCCAGGCGATGAGGTGGCCGTCATCGGAAGGCTCGGCTGGGCGGCTGCCGGGCTGGCTGTGCTGTCCAGGGGGTTCCGCTCGCCGGCGGTCGTCGTCGGGGCCTACCGGGTGCCCGAACCGCCGTTGCAGGCCGGGATCACCGCGGCCGCATCGGGAGCAACCGCCATGATCGACGTCTCCGACGGATTGCTGGCCGATCTGGGCCATATCGCCGAGGCCTCCAATGTGTCGATCAACATCCGCACCGCGGCGCTCGAGGTCAACCCGCGGCTGGTCGAGGTCGCATCCGCGCTGGGCAAGGATCCGATGGAGTGGGTGCTGACCGGAGGCGACGACCACCCGCTGGCCGCCACCTTCCCGCCCGGATCGACGCTGCCGCCCGGCTGGCTGTCCATCGGCACCGTCGGCGCGGTCGGCGACCTCGGCGCGACCGTGACCGTCGACGGGTCCAAGCGGGACGAACCGGGGGGCTGGGATCATTTCCGTTAAGGCACGCCTTCCGTTAAGGCACGCCTTCCGTCAGGCAGTCTCCGTTGAGCAGTCTTTCCGGTGATAAGGCCCTCAGCGAGCGGGCCCTGCGCCGGAAGCACTCCGCGGTGTGCCACCTGCTGCGGCACGCCCGGTAACCTCGCCGACATGCCGCGTCCCCTCGAACAGACGATGGACCCCGGCTGGGCGAAAGCCCTGGCGCCGGTCGCCGGCCAGATCGCGGCAATGGGGGATTTTCTGCGCGCCGAGGTCGCCGCCGGACGCACCTACCTGCCGGCCGGCGAGAACGTGCTGAGGGCTTTCCGGGCCCCGCTGAGTCAGGTCAGGGTGCTGATCGTCGGTCAGGACCCCTATCCGACGCCGGGGCACGCCATCGGACTGTCGTTCGCGGTCGACCGGTCGGTCCGGCCGATTCCCCGGTCGCTGACCAACATCTACCGCGAGCTCCGCTCCGACCTCGGGGTGGACCCGCCGCCGCACGGCGACCTGACGAAGTGGACCGAATCCGGGGTACTGCTGCTGAACAGGGTGCTGACGGTCCGGCCGGGGGCCTCCGCCTCCCACAAGGGCATGGGGTGGGAGAAGGTCACCGAACAGGCCATCAGGGTGCTCGCCGAACGCGGCGGCCCACTGGTGGCGATTCTGTGGGGGAAGGACGCCCAGACGCTGATCCCGCTGCTCGGCCAGGTGCCCCACATCGCCTCTGTGCATCCGTCGCCGATGTCCGCCGACCGCGGCTTCTTCGGGTCGAGGCCGTTCTCCAGAGCCAACGAACTGCTTGTCGGACAAGGGGCCGAGCCGCCCGACTGGAGGCTGGAATGAGTACGCCCGGACCGGGCACGGTGCACACCGTGCCGACCGCGACCCACTGGGGCGCCTACCTTGCGCGTACTGACGGCACCCGTCTGCTCGGGCTCGATCAGCGCCCCGACGATCCGGCCCCGACGCTGATCGGCGACTCGGTCGCCGACGCGCTGCGCAGTCCGGCCCGGTTGACGGTGCCGTTGATCCGGCGGGGCTGGCTGGAAGACGGCCCTGGGCCGGCCAACCGCGCGGGCACCAGGCGGCGGGGTGACGACGACTACATCGCCGTCGACTGGGACACGGCCTCCGCGCTGGTGGCCGGTGAGCTCGACCGGATCAGGACCGTCCACGGCAACAATGCCATCTACGGCGGGTCGTACGGCTGGGGTTCAGCCGGCCGGTTCCACCATCCCCAGTCGCAGGTGCACCGGTTCCTGAACATGATCGGCGGTTACACCAGTTCCGTCGACACCTATTCGTCGGCCGCGATCACCGTGGTGCTGCGACGGGTGGCCGGCGGTTGGCAGACTGCGATGGATTCGTCGCCCACCTTCGACGAGATCGCCGAGCACGGCTCGCTGGTCGTCGCCTTCGGTGGGGTGGCGCTACGGAATGTCCAGGTCAACGACGGCGGACTCGGTTCGCACACCTCGCCGGGCGCGCAACGCGCTGCCCGGCTGGCCGGCGTCGACTTCGTTTCGGTGTCCCCGCTGCGCAGCGACGCCGCGGAATTCCTCGATTCGACCTGGTTGCCGGCCCGGCCGGGCACCGATGTCGCCGTCATGCTGGGGCTGGCCCACACAATCGTCACTGCTGGTCGGCACGACGTGGATTTCCTGCGCCGCTGCACGACGGGGTGGCCGAAATTCGAGGCGTATCTGCTGGGTCACGCAGACGGAGTCGCCAAGGACGCCGACTGGGCGGCGGACATCTCCGGTCTCAGCGCTGACGCGCTGCGCGGTCTCGCCCTCCGGATCGCGAACGAACGAACCGTCATCTCGACGTCCTATTCGGTGCAGCGCGCCGACCACGGCGAGCAGGTTCCATGGATGGGACTGACCCTCGCCGCACTGTCCGGGTCGATGGGCCGGCCCGGCGGCGGATTCGGCTGCGCTCTTGGTGCACTGCACCGCAACGGGATGCGACTGGCGAAAGTGCCCATCGCTGCGTTCCCACAGGGCGTCAACGGTGTTGCCGACTTCATCCCGGTCGCCCGCATTTCCGATCTGCTCAGAAAGCCCGGCGAGGAATTCGACTACGACGGCGGCCGATATGTCTACCCGGACATTCGGCTGGTCTACTGGGTCGGCGGGAACCCGTTCCACCACCATCAGGACCTCAACGGCCTCGTCGATGCGTGGCAGCGGCCGGATACCGTCATCGTGCACGAGCATTTCGCCAATTCATTGGCCCGGCACGCCGATATCGTGTTGCCGGCCGCTACTTTCGCCGAGCGCACCGACTTCGCCGCCGGGCGGGAGGACCCCTTCCTGATGGCCATGATGGCGGCCGCCGAGCCGCCGGGCGAGGTGCTGACCGACTATCAGATCTTCTCCAGAATTGCCGACCAACTTGGCCTGGCAGAGAAATTCACCGAGAATCGGACTGCCGAGCAATGGGTCGACGAACTCTACGAGCGCACCCGGAAACGGGCCGCCGCAGTCGGAGCGCAGTTGCCGGAATGGTCGGAGCTGATCGGCCTCGGGCGGGTCGCGCTACCGGATCTGGAGAGGCCGGCCAAGCCCTATTCGGCGCTGCGGACCGACCCGGTGGCCCATCCGATCAATACGCCGTCGGGGTTACTGGAGATCTTCTCGTCCACCATCGAAAGCTTCGGCTATCCGGATTGCCCGCCGCACCCGACCTGGCTGGAACCGTCCGAGTGGCTCGGATCGCCGGCGGCCGGTCGATTCCCGCTCGCCTTGATGTCCGGTCAGCCGGAAACCCGGTTGCACTCGCAGTTCGACAACGGCGCCCATTCCCGGGCAAGCAAGGTGGCCGGACGCGAGCCGGTGCTGATCAACCCGGCGGACGCGGCCGCGCGGCAGATCGCCGACGGGGACGTAGTGCGGCTGTTCAACGACCGGGGCCAATGTCTGGCCGGTGCGGTGCTGACCTCCGCCATCCGGCCCGGTGTGGTGCGGCTGTCCACCGGCGCCTGGTACGACCCGATCACCCCGGGGGGCCTTGACGTGCACGGGAACCCGAATGTGCTGACCGCGGATCACGGGACGTCGGCGCTGGCGCAGGGTCCCAGCGCGCACACCGCTCTGGTGCAACTGGCGCCATGGACCGGCCCGGTTCCCGAGGTCACGGTGTTCGGTCCGATGCCAGGTCAACCGTTTCCCGGGCCATCGCCCGTTTGAGGCGGTGCTGAACCTCACCTTCCGCTCGGCGCGACCTCGCCGGTGGCAGACTCGGCCGGGCAGCGGCGGTCAGACCGGCAGCCAGGGTCGGGCAGTCAGCGACCGGCAGGAGAGGCGGAACCCACACCATGGTGGTGCACGCGGTGGCTCCACCGTTGCCCGGTCGAGCGCTCTCGGCGCAGCGCTGGCGCAACCTGACATTCCTGCACTGGCCGGTGGAACCGGGATCGGTGGCGCAGTTCATGCCGCCGGGTGTGCGTCCGGACGTGATCGACGGGGTGACCTACGTTGCGTTGGTGCCATTCCAGATGAGCGGAGCCGGGCCCGGTGGCCGACTTGCCGTTCGCTATTTCGGCGACTTCTGCGAGACGAATGTCCGGCTGTACTCGGTGGACGGTGACGGCCGCAGCGGCATCGTCTTCCGCACCCTGGAAGCCGACCGCCTGGCCACCGTGCTGCTGGCACGGTCCGCTCTCGGGCTGAGTTACACCTGGGCGAAGATGCGGGCCATCCATGCCGGCGACCTCTGGCGATACGAATCCGTTCGGCGGTGGCCGAAAACGGGACGGCGGCCACTGCGGAGTTCGCTGACCATCAGGGTCGGCGAGCCGGTCGAACCGACCCCCCTGGAGGTGTGGCTCACCGCGCGCTGGGGGCTGCACACCCGGCTCGCCGGCCGGACGCTGTGGATCCCGAACGAACACGACGCCTGGCCGCTGCGCTCGGCTGAGGTCGTAGAACTGCGCGACGACCTGGTCGCCGGAGTCGGCGTGCGAGTGGCGGGAGACATGATGCGGCCATTGTTCTCGCCCGGGGTGCGCACCACTTTCGGGCTGCCCAGCGTCGTGCGGACGCCTTAGAACCGTGGGGACGCTTTAGAACAGTTCTGGGTCCCAGTCGTCGATCGCATCCATGGTCCGACTGTCGGCGGCGTCGCCGACCGCGGATCCCGTTGACCTGATCAGCGCGCGGACGGTCGGTACCAGCAGCAGCGCGCCGGCACCGTCGCCCAACCGCAGCGACCAGGCGGTCAGCGGATCGCGGCCCAGCAGGTCCAGCAGCCGTCGGTGGCTGCGCTCACGGGAGAGCGAGGTGGCCACCACGAAGGCGTCGGCCCCCGGCGCCAGCCGGTTCGCCAGCAGCGCAGCGGCGGTACTGGGCACGTCATCGATGAGCACCGGCACCCCACGGACGCCCGCCTGCGCGATGAACCCGGTGAGAGCGGCCAGATCGGCGCCACCGGCGATCCGCAGCATGGTGAGTGCGTGCGTGCCGGACAACCTGGTGCGGTACAACGCATCCCGAACGATGGCGACCTTGCGGATCCAGGCGGCGTCACCCACGCCCGATCCCCTCGAGGTGGCGTCGACCGGCTCCATTCCGGTCAGGCCGGCCGCGATCACGGCGGTGGGCGTGCTGGCGGCGACACCGCACAGCGAGCCGATCAGCAGGTCGGCACCGCCGTCGATCTCGGTGTCGGCGATGGCTTTTCCCGCCTCGATCGCTGCGTCGAGTTCGTCCTCGAGCAGCGCGTCCTCGATGTCGATGCGTCCCGACGAGCGGCGCACCTTGACCGAGGTGTCCACCGCCGTGTCGGACAGGTCCGCATCCACTGCGACGTCGACCACTTTGATACCGACCGACGCATCGCCGGCTATCGACGAGATCTGCCCGGCACCGATGGTCAGATCGATGGCTCGGCGGGCGGTCTCGGTGGCCGGATGGGCGGAGACGCCGAGCGCCGCGATGCCGTGGTCACCAGCGAACACCACCAGCCGGGGTCGCTCCAGCAAGTCATGGCCGGGCAGCGCACAGCTCCCCAGTAGGCGGATCAGCGGGCCGAAGCTGCCCAGTAGCGGGTGCGCTGCGTTGGCCCTCCCCGGAAACGGTGGCTTCACCTGGCCGAATTCGACGCTCACACACAATCCCTTCGCCATGGCGCGGATGCGCGGCTTGGATCACGCTACCGTCGAGGTGGAGGCATGTCCGACCGCGGACGCGGGCGCCGGCTGACCGGCGCCCGGAGAACAACCTTGGAGAACCAGATGAGCGTGCACCCCGGCCCACCGCCGAACGTCGGCGGCGACGACCCGCCGCCGACCTGGCGATGGCTGTTCGCGGACGAGGCCGGGGTGGTGGTCACCGTGCCGGAGACGGTCTTCGACACCCAGGAGGACGCGGAGGGATGGCTGCGGGACGAGTTCGAGGAACTCGCCGAGGACGGGATCGCCACCGTCACGCTGATGGACGGCGAACATGCCGTCTACGGGCCGATGTACCTCGCCGCGGACGGCGCCGGGCCGGCGGCCGAAGCGGAATTCTGAAGAGGGTGCCGCCAGCACCGGGCCAGCTCTTGTTAACCGCCGTTCACATCTGGCACCCTGGAGGGACAGCAGCACCGCCCCGAAGGGAAACACGTCATGGCCGACTTCTCCGATCCAGCTGAGTACGCCGACATCAGGGCGGCCGTGCGGGAAATTGCCGACGCCCACGGCGCCGCAGAATTCGCCGAGCATGCCCGCACCGCCACCCCCCAGTCGGGACTGTGGTCCGACCTTGGCAAGGCCGGGTTCATCGGTATCAATGTGCCGGCCGAATACGGCGGGGGCGGCGCCGGGATGAGCGAGCTCGCAGTGGTGGCCGAGGAGGCCGCGGCCGCTGGGTCTCCGCTGTTGCTCCTGCTGGTGTCCAGCGCCATCGGCGTCGAGGTTCTGGCCAGGCACGGGTCCGCCGCGCAGCGGACGGAATGGCTGACCCAGCTGGCGGACGGCAGCATCAAGATGGCCTTTGCGATCACCGAACCCGACGCCGGTTCGAATTCGCACCGGATCACCACCTCTGCAGTGCGCGACGGCGATGACTACCTGATCACCGGTAGCAAGTACTACATCTCCGGGGTCGACGAGTGCGCAGCGATCCTGACCGTCGCGCGTACCGGCGTCGACGAGGTCACCGGCAAGGCAAGGATCTCGTTGTTCATCGTTCCGACGTCGGCACCGGGGCTGAGCTGGAATGTGCTGCCGGTGGCGGCCCAGATCCCGGACAAGCAGTTCACCGTGTTCTACGACCAGGTGCGGGTACCGGCGACCGCGTTGGTCGGCATCGAGGGTGAGGGGCTGCGGCCGCTGTTCGACGGCCTCAATCCGGAGCGGATCGCCTCGGCCGCTCTCGCGGTCGGCCTCGGTCGGCATGTGCTGGACGCGGCAGCCGCCTACGCCACCACACGGAATGTCTGGGGTGCACCGATCGCCACCCATCAGGGCGTATCGCACCCGCTGGCCAGAGCCAAGATCGCCGTCGAACTGGCCGCTCTGATGACCGCGAAGGCCGCCTGGCAGCACGACAACCAGCTGCCGGCCGGCGAGGCGTCGAACATGGCGAAGTTCGCGGCAGCCGAGGCCGCCGTCGCCGCCGTTGATGCCGCGATCCAGACCCACGGCGGCAACGGTCTGTCCGTCGAGTACGGACTTGTCCCACTCTGGGGGATGGCCCGGCTGCTGCGGATCGCCCCGGTGAACAGCGAGATGGTGCTCAACTACGTCGCTTCGCACACCCTGGGCATGCCCCGCTCCTACTGAACCGGGTTCCGGGGGGCAGGCGCGACGGGAGAACGGAGTCGGCTCGCCCAACTAAGCTGGGCGGGTGACACTCTCCACCTCCCGCCCTGCACCGACGACCCCGGACCTGCCTGCCCAGTACGACCCGTCGTCGGTCGAGGTACCGCTGTACCGGCGGTGGCTTGCAGCCGGTTACTTCCACGCGGACGAGCAGCGGGTGCTCTCCGGCGAGCGCAGCGGATTCTCCATCGTGCTACCGCCACCGAACGTCACCGGTGATCTGCATGTCGGGCACGCGCTGGACCACACGCTGATGGACATCCTCGCCCGCTGGCACCGGATGTCCGGCGACGAGGTGCTGTGGCTGCCCGGCATGGACCACGCCGGCATCGCCACCCAGAACCTGGTCGAGAAGCAGCTGGCGGTCGACGGCAAGACCCGTCACGACTACGGGCGCGAGCTGTTCATCGAGAAGGTGTGGGATTGGAAACACGAATCCGGCGGGGCCATCCTCGGCCAGATGAAGCGCCTGGGCGATTCCGTCGACTGGAGCCGGGAGCGTTTCACCCTCGACGACGGCCTGTCCTCGGCGGTGCAGACGATCTTCAAGATGATGTTCGACGACGGGCTGATCTACCGGGCCGAGCGGATCATCAACTGGTGTCCCGGCTGCATGACGGCCCTGTCGGACATCGAGGTGGACCACTCCGACGATGCCGGCGAGCTGGTCTCGATCCGGTACGGCGACGGGGACGACGCCATCGTGGTAGCGACCACCCGAGTGGAGACGATGCTCGGCGACACCGCAATCGCCGTGCATCCGGAAGATCAGCGGTACGCCCACCTGGTCGGCACCACCGTGGCGTTGCCGCTGGTGGGCCGCCGGATCCCGATCGTCGCCGATAGCCACGTCGAACCCGAATTCGGGACGGGCGCCGTCAAGGTCACCCCGGCGCACGACCCGAACGATTTCGAGATCGGCCGGCGGCACGGCCTGCCGGCCATCACCATCCTCAGCGAGGAGGCCGACATCGTCGGCACGGGTACCCCTTTCGACGGGCTGAACCGGTTCGAGGCGAGGGCCGCCGTCAAGGAGGCGCTGCGCGGCGAGGGCCGCATCGTCGCCGAGAAGATTCCCTACCTGCACTCCGTCGGGCACTGCTCCCGCTCCGGTGACGTGGTCGAGCCGCGCCTGAGCCTGCAGTGGTTCGTCAAGGTGGCGCCGCTGGCGAAGGCGGCCGGCGACGCCGTGCGCGAGGGGCGCACCAGGATTCACCCGCCGGACTTGGCGGCCCGGTATTTCGACTGGGTCGACAACATGCACGACTGGACCATCTCCCGGCAGCTCTGGTGGGGGCACCGCATCCCGGTCTGGTACGGACCTGAGGGTGAGATCCGCTGCATCGGGCCGGCTGAGGAGCCGCCGGGTGCCGGCTGGACCCAGGACCCCGACGTGCTGGACACCTGGTTCTCCTCAGGGTTGTGGCCGTTCTCGACGATGGGCTGGCCGGAGCAGAGCGACACGCTCAGGGCCTTCTACCCGACGTCGGTGCTGGTCACCGGATATGACATCCTGTTCTTCTGGGTGGCCAGGATGATGATGTTCGGCACCTATCTCGGGGGCAAGGGCTTCGGGGGGAATGGCGCCGCCGACAAGGGTGCGGACGTGCCGTTCACCACCGTTGCGCTGCACGGACTCGTCCGCGACCAGTACGGCAAGAAGATGTCCAAGTCCAAGGGAAACGGTGTCGACCCGCTGGCCTGGATCGAGAAGTTCGGCGCCGACGCGGTCCGGTTCACCCTGGCCAGGGGGGCCAATCCGGGAGCCGACCAGGCGATCGCCGAGAAGTGGGTGGAAGGTTCCCGCAACTTCTGCTCGAAGCTGTTCAACGCCACCAGGTTCGCGATGATGAACGGTGCCGCGCTGCCATCCGAACCGTTGGCCGCGTCGGCGCTGACCCCGGCCGATCGTTGGGTGCTCGACCGGCTCGACGAGGTGACCGCCGACACCACGGCCCTGCTGGCCGACTTCCAGTTCGGCAAGGCGGCCGAGGGCCTCTACCACTTCGCGTGGGACGAGTTCTGCGACTGGTATCTGGAGCTGGCGAAGGTTCAGATCCTCGACGGGGCAGCCGATCCCGTTCGTCTGGCGACCACAGGAGCGGTGCTCGGAACGGTGCTGGATGCGCTGCTCAAACTGCTCCACCCGTTCATCCCGTTCGTCACCGAAATGCTGTGGACGGCCTTGACCGGGGGCGAGTCACTGGTCGTCGCACCGTGGCCCGCCGTCTCCGACCGGGCGGTCGATACGGCGGCGGCCGGCTGGGTCGCCGACGTGCAGGCGTTGACCACGGAGATCCGGCGCTTCCGCTCCGACCAGGGCCTGGCGCCCAGCCGCAAGGTGCCGGCGCGACTGGCCGGCGGCGACGGCTCCGTCAGCGCGTTCGCGGCCGCGTTGTCCCGGCTGACCGATGCGGGGCCCGAATTCGCGGCCACTGCCGCCATCGAAGCGGCCCTGGCCGACGGCTCTGTGCACGTGGAACTGGACACCTCGACCGCGGTGGATGTGCCCGCCGAGATCGCCAGACTGACCAAGGATCTCGCACTGGCGCACAAGGAGATCGAGGCCACCGATTCAAAACTGACCAACACTTCGTTCATGCAGAAGGCACCGGAGCACGTGGTGGAAAAGATCAGGGCAAGGGCTGCCAGAGCCGGTGCGGACATCGAGCGGCTGACCGCCCGGCTCGAGACATTGAAGGGGTCTTCATGACCGGCGGTGACTGGGACGACGAGCAGGCGGACGGCGCATTCCGGCCGTTCGTGAACGACGATCAGTCCGGCGTGGAGCGTGATGCCTTCGGCCGCGACGACCGGGGTCGCCGCGCCAAGGGTGACATCCAGCCGGGGGATCACCCTGACGACGTGCACCCGGAGGACCGTCCGGAGGCGCCGGGCGGCGGTACGCCGATCCCGCCGGCAGAGGCGCCGGATGCCGACCTGGACGACGACGACCCGGACGGGCCGGAACTGGCGCTGGTCGGCGCCGTCGTCGACCACGAGGCTGAAATCGCCAGCGCCACAGCAGATCTGGACGAGGATGCCGGGATGATCGTGCCGGATTCGCCGCCGTTGACGCTGGCTGCGGTGGAAGACCTGCTGAACAGCCGGCGGCCGGAAACCCAGATTTCGCCGACCATCGACCGGATGGTCGCCCTGATGGACCTGATCGGCAATCCGCAGCACGCCTATCCGGTGATCCAGATCGCCGGGACCAACGGCAAGACCTCCACCGCCAGGATGATCGACGCGCTGATCACCAGGGTGGGCCTGCGCACCGGCCGGTTCACCTCGCCGCACCTGCAGTCGGTCACCGAGCGGATCAGCCTGGACGGGGTCCCGATCGATCCCGAACAGTACGTTTCGGTGTACAGCGACATCGCGCCCTACGTCGACCTCGTCGATGCCGCCAGCACGTCGCAGGGCGGGATCGCCCTGTCCAAGTTCGAGATCCTCACGGCCATGGCATTTGCCGCTTTTGCCGACGCCCCGGTCGATGTCGCCATCGTCGAGGTCGGACTCGGCGGCACCTGGGACTCGACCAACGTCGCCGACGCGAAGATCGCCGTGATCACGCCGGTCGGACTCGACCACACCGACTTCCTGGGCGACACCATTGCCGAGATCGCCGTTGTCAAAGCCGGGATCATCAAGAAGGATTCGGTCGCCATTATCGCCCACCAGAAGCCGGAGGCGATGGACGCGCTGCTCCGCCGGACGGTCGAAGTGGATGTCGCCGTCGCCCGGCAGGGCAGCGAGTTCGAAGTGCTGGAGCGTTCATTTGCCGTCGGCGGTCAGCGGCTCACACTGCAGGGCCTCGGCGGGGTCTACGACGACATCTTCCTCCCGCTGGCCGGGGAGCATCAGGCCGAGAATGCCGGCCTGGCCCTGGCTGCGGTCGAGGCGTTCTTCGGCGCCGGATCAGGGCGGCAGTTGGACATCGCCTCGGTTCAGGACGGTTTCGCCTTGGCCTCCTCGCCGGGGCGCCTGGAGCGGGTCAGGACATCGCCGACGATCCTGGTGGACGCTGCGCACAACCCCGACGGGGCCGCCGCGCTGGCCGCCGCGCTGGCCGCCGAGTTCTCCTTCTCCCGCCTGGTCGGCGTACTGGCGGTGGCGGCCGACAAGGACGTCGCCGGCATTCTCACGGCGCTCGCCGACTCGTTCGACGAAGTGGTGGTGACCGTCAACTCGTCGCCCCGGTCGATGCCGGTCGAGCAGCTCAAGGACCTGGCCGTCGACATCTTCGGTGAGGAGAAGGTGCACACGGCGGACCGGATGGACTCGGCGATCGCGTTGGCGGTCGATCTGGCCGAAGGATTCGCCGAGCCGGGTGAAGGTGCTGCCGGGACGGGCGTGGTGATCACCGGTTCGGTGATCTCGGCGGGCGACGGGCGGTCGCTGGCCGGATTGCTGCCGGCGTGAGCATCACAGGGGCGGCTGGGGGAGCCGACGGCGCTGTGCGGAGCGCGATGAGCGCCTGCGCGAAGAGCCAGGATCAGCGATGACCAGCCCGGGAGTCCCCGGCGGGTCGCAACCGGCCCCGCGGCCCTACGATCCCGAGCGCGGACTGCGCGGGGTGATGTCGGCGACGCTGATCCTCGAGGCCGTCGTGGTGTTGCTGTCCATCCCGGTGGCGTCGAACACCGGGCCCGGTACCAGCGCGCTCGGCGTGCTGTTGATCTGTCTGCTTGCCGTGGCGCTGATCGCCGCCTGTGCCTTCGTCAACCGCCCCTGGTTTCTGCCGGCCGCGCTCACCCTGCAGGGACTGATGATTCTGGGCTGGCTGATCACTCCGTCGCTGGGCGTCATGGGCATCGTCTTCGCGCTTGTCTGGGCTTTGGTGATCTGGTTCCGGAACGAGTTTCGGCGGCGATTGGCGGCCGGTACGCTGCCGAAGCCCGCACCACCGGCCGGTGGATCGGGCTGAGCAGCGCAAGTGATCTCCGAACCCTCCCACTGAGAAGGAGTACTACGTCGTGTCCGAACGCACCCTCGTCCTGGTCAAGCCCGATGGCGTCGCCCGCGCTCTGGTGGGTGAGGTCATCTCCCGGATCGAGCGCAAGGGATTGACACTGCTCGCCCTTGAGTTGCGGACGGTCAGTGTCCAGACAGCGCAGGCGCATTACGCCGAGCACTCCGAAAAGGGCTTCTACCCGTCGCTGGTCGAGTTCATCACCTCCGGACCGTTGGTTGCGATGGTGGTGGAGGGGGACAGGGCCATCCCCGCATTCCGCCAGCTGGCCGGCGGCACCGATCCGGTCGAGAAGGCCACTCCCGGCACCATCAGGGGCGACTTCGGCCTGCAGACCCAACTGAACCTGGTGCACGGCTCGGATTCCGCGGAGTCGGCCGAACGTGAGATCGGGCTCTGGTTCCCCCACCTGTGACGGCCGACTCCGTGCCGGTGCAGGTGCGCCGGGTCGGCCCAGGCGAATCGATGGCACCCGACAACGCCTTCGCGGTGGCGCTGCTCACACTGTGGCATCGGGTCGCCGAGGCCGGCGGCGCCGTCGGGTTCGCTCTACCCGTCGACCGCGCGCAGCTGGGTGCGGCGGTCGCCGGGGTGATCGATGACCTGCGATCCGGCCGGGCCTGCGCGTTCGCGTTGACCCGGAACCGTGCTGTGGTCGGATTCGCTCTGCTCGAGCCGGGCCGCCAGATCTCAGCGCACACCGGCGTGATCAAGTCGGTGATGGTCGAACCGGCCGGCCAGCGCAACGGTCTGGGCCGGATCCTGATGGAGTCGATTCTCACGCTCGCGACGAGGATCGGTCTGCAGCGCGTATCGCTGACAGTTCGCGACGGGACCGGTGCGGAGAAGTTCTACACCGATCTGGGATTCGTCGAAACGGGCCGGCTGCCAGGGTGGATCCGGCTCGGACCCCATGACGAACGGGACCAGGTCACGATGTTCCGTTCTGTGGGACCGGACGGCGGCATCTCCGCTGGTCGGTGACTTGCGTCGGCGACGAGGGTCAGTGCCGCTGGTGGGTCGAGCCGGTCCGCAGGAACGCCCAGGCGACTACCGCGATGCCCACGATCAGCAGGGTGATCCCGATGATCACCGGCACGGTGATGTTCAACCCGGTGGTGGCCAGCGCCATCGGCTCAGGACGGGTGGGCGTGACAGCGGGACTCCCGGAAGCGACGGCGCCGGCCACGGCGGCGGGTGCCGTCAACACCAGGGTGAGGGCAGCGAGCAGCAGCAGACCGGCGGCCGACAACAGCCGTTCGCCCTGGCTCACACGCGTTCCCTTCTGCTGGGCTGATTCTTTGGGTCGAGCGGGTGCCGCGGTCGACTTGGGGGCACGACCGCGGGTCCGTTCAGCCACCCGGATGTATGGATGACGTCTGGAGACGTCGGTGGGTGCCTGGTGCAGAGACACCCGATCGGGTGATTCTTAGGCCTGATTCTACTGCCGATCGGTCGGCTTGACGGCTTCTTGACCTCCCCGTCGTCGAGTGTCGCAGCGACAGCCACGCGCGGTGGCGCCGCCAGGTCCCTGGGTCCGCGCGGTGTTATGGGATACTGGAGGCGGTTCGGCGCTGGGATCCACCTGGCTCGAGCCCAGCCAGTACGCCTGTGCGCACCAGTGATTCGGATTCCGATGAGTGAGACATCGGCATTCTCCGGCGCGGTACCGGGTGGATACGTCGGCTGGACCACCGCAGACTTCCCCGTGGCGCTCGCGCCGCGGGACACCATATTCATGAGGGCCCCTGTGCGGACGCGTCTGACAACGCGCCCGGGGGCCTTGAGAAAGGAACCAACAACCAGTGTCACCATCAATTCCGTCAACATCCCGGGTCGACCTCGGACAGGCGCTCGCTGACCTACCGGCCAAGCTCCGTGTCCATGAGCTGGCCAAACGTGCCGGTCTGGGATCCAAGGACATCATCTCCGCGTTGGCGGCGACTGGAGTCGTGGTGTCGTCGGCCGCGTCGTCGGTCACCGCTGCGGACGCCGCTGCGGTGCTGACCGCCCTGCTCGGCGAGCCGGATCTCGTCGCCGCGGTGGAGCAGGCAGAGCCCGAACCCGATCCCGGGTTCTTCGCAGCGCCACTGTTCCTTCCGCCGGCCGAGGCCAAACCCGCACGTCGCAGACGTGCCGCAAAGCCGGTCGCCGAGCCGGCCGGCGGCGAGGCGGCCGCCGTGGACGGCTCGGCGGGTCAACCCGTCGCTGCCGAGCCGGCCGCCGCCGAGGAGTCGAAGGAACCAGCAGAGCCGGAGACCGCCGAGACCGGCACCTCCAGGTCGGGCCGCCGCCGCCGGGGTCGCTCCGGCGCCCGGAGCAGAGGCGATCAGGGCGCCGACGAGGGCGACAATCCTCGCGTTCCCGAGCCCGCCGCCGAGGTCGAGTCCGCCGCTGACGGCGAAGCCGTCGAGGAGCAGGTCGCGGCAGTCGCGGGCGCTGAGCCAGATGACGATGACGGCGACCTGTCGGCCACCCGTCGACGGCGCCGTGGGCGTCGTGGCCGCGGCCGGGCCGGCGATGATCGTTCCGAGGAAAACACCGAATCTCCCCAACAGGATGCCGACGGCGGGTCAGCGATCACCCCGGTCGCCGAGGATGAGAGCGGCGACGCGGCCCAGGATGAGGTCGGCGACGAAACGGCGGACGACACCGACGACGACGCGGGTACCCGCCGTCGGCGTCGGCGCCGCCGTCGCACCGGTACCGCCGAGGCCGGGACAGGCGAAGCCGGCCGCGAGGACGATCCCGACAACACGGTGGTGCATGTCCGGGAACCCCGGCCCGCCGGTTCGGCGGGTCAGGTTTCCACCACCAGTTCCAGCTCCGAGGTCCAGGGCGTCCGCGGGTCCACCCGACTGGAGGCCAAGCGGCAACGTCGGCGGGACGGTCGTGGCTCTCGTAGTCGTCCGCAGATTCTCACCGAAGCCGAGTTCCTGGCCCGCCGGGAGGCGGTCGACCGGGTGATGGCCGTGCGACAGCGCGGCGATCTGGCCCAGGTGGCGCTGCTGGAGGACGGCATCCTCGTCGAGCACTTCGTATCCCTCGCCGGTTCAGAGTCACTGATGGGCAACATCTACCTCGGCCGGGTGCAGAACGTCCTTCCGTCGATGGAGGCCGCGTTTGTCGACATCGGCAAGGGCCGCAACGCCGTGCTGTATGCGGGCGAGGTCAACTGGGACGCCGCCGGACTGGCCGGCAAGGCCCGTCGCATCGAGACGGCGCTGTCGGGCGGCGATACCCTGCTGGTTCAGGTGTCCAAGGATCCGGTCGGCCAGAAGGGTGCCCGGCTGACCACCCAGATCTCGCTGCCCGGCCGGTTCCTTGTCTACGTCCCCGGTGGCGGCGCCACGGGTATCTCCCGCAAGCTGCCGGACACCGAGCGCAAGCGACTCAAGGCGATCCTCGACCGGATCGTGCCTGAGGACGCCGGAGTCATCATTCGCACGGCGGCGGAGGGCGTCGCCGAGGAGGAACTGGCCCGCGACGTCGAACGGCTGAAGTCGCAGTGGGAGCAGATCTCCCGGCAGGCAGAGAAGAAGTCCAACGCGCCGCTGCAGCTCTCGGCCGAACCTGACACGCTGATCAAGGTGGTGCGGGACCTTTTCAACTCGGACATCTCCTCGCTGGTTCTGGACGGTGACCAGGCCTACGAACCGGTGGCCGCGTACATCAACGCGGTGGCTCCGGAGCTGGCCGACCGGGTCTCCAGGTACGACGGCCCGAACGATGTTTTCGCCGCCTACCGCATCGACGAACAGATCGCGAAAGCGCTGGAGCGCAAGGTGTACCTGCCCTCCGGCGGCTCGCTGGTGATCGACCGCACCGAGGCGATGACCGTCATCGACGTGAACACCGGCAAGTACACCGGGTCCGGCGGAAACCTCGAGGAGACGGTCACCAAGAACAACCTGGAGGCCGCCGAAGAGGTGGTTCGGCAGCTGCGGCTGCGGGACATCGGCGGAATCATCGTGGTCGACTTCATCGACATGGTGCTGGAAGCCAACCGCGAACTGGTGATGCGCAGACTGACCGAATGCCTCGGTCGCGACCGCACCCGCCACCAGGTGGCCGAGGTCACCTCGCTCGGCCTGATCCAGATGACCAGGAAGAAGATGGGGACCGGGCTGGTCGAGGCGTTTTCTCAGCCCTGCCCGCACTGCCACGGACGGGGCATCCTGCTGCACGACGCTCCGATGGAGGACCGCTCCGGCGCCCAGGACTTCGGGGACAGCGACGGGCGCGCGCCCCGTGGCCGCCGCGGCAAGGGTCGGCAGGACCTGCCGACGGCGGAGACCGAGCCGGTCAAGATCGTGCCGGCGACCGTACGACCGCCGGACCCGCGCGGTCCGAAGCCGCCGCGCGTCAGTGCCGACGGCCACGACGGCCATGCCGACCACGAGACCGGATCTGCCGGTCACGACGTGACGGAAGTGGTCGCCGTCCGCAGTGATGCGTCGCTGAACGCTCCGCGTTCCCGGGACGCCTCGGACGCGGTTTCAGCGGTGCTGGCTGCACTCGATGCCCAGACCCAGCAGCGCGCAGATGCCGAGGTCGAGCCCGCTGCCGTGCCGGACGACGACATCGAGACGGCGGCGCCGACCGGCCGGCGACGTGGTCGACGGGCTGCCGGGCGACCCGCCGGTGCGCCGTCGTCGCCGACGGTCGACCCGGCCGGTGACGCACCGACCGAATCAGCGCCGGCAGAGGCGCCAGAGCAGGTGACCGCGCAACCGGTCGTCGAACTGACACCGGCGCCGACCGAGACTGCTACAGATCCGGCCCCGATCCAGGAGGCCGAGACCGGCCGACGCGGTCGGGCCCAGCCCCGCCGCCGCGGCAGCCGGGCCGCCGGTGCGACGGCCGCCGCCGAAGCGGCAGTTGCGCAGGCCTCGCCGCCGGCCAACGGACACGCCGGCCAGGACGACGGCCAACCATCTGGCCAGGATGGCGCCCACCCGTCCGCGGCCGCGAACGGTGCCTCGGCGCCGGTGTCCGGGTCCGAGGCTGCACCGTCTGCCGAACGGGCTGCTGCGGTCAAGACCGCTCCGGCCAGGCGGCGGCGGGCCGCGTCGCGGCCGGCCGGCCCGGCCGGGGTACCTGCTCCGGTCGGCCAGAACTAGGGCTTGTCCCGCTGGTTTGTCCTGGCAGGCCCGCCGAAGGTACAGTAGGGAGTCTGCCGCTGCACTGCAGCGGCGTTTCCTGCTGTCCTGCATCGCAGGACGAACCGGGATGACCGGTTGTGCGGGGCCAACCTGCGCTTTGAGTACTGCTCAGGGTGCGTCCGATGAAGTACGAAGTAACACACGAACAGTTGAGGAAGGCGCGTCCACGATGTACGCGATCGTCAAGACCGGCGGCAAGCAGTACAAGGTCGCCGAGGGCGACGTCATCGAGATCGAGAAGCTCGAGGGCGAGCCCGGCGCTGCCGTGACCCTCCCGGCTGTGCTGCTCGTCGATGGCATTGCAATCTCCACCACGGCGGCCGATCTGGCCAAGGTCACGGTGTCCGGCGAGGTACTGGCCCACACCAAGGGCCCGAAGATCGTCATCCACAAATTCAAGAACAAGACGGGCTACCACAAGCGCCAGGGGCACCGCCAGCCACTGACGCAGGTGCGCGTCACCGGTATCGCCGTCGACGCCGGCGCAGAGAGGTAGACCAGACATGGCACACAAAAAGGGCGCATCCAGCTCTCGCAACGGCCGCGATTCGAATGCCCAGTACCTGGGTGTCAAGCGATTCGGCGGCCAGGTCGTCAAAGCCGGCGAGATCCTCATCCGCCAACGCGGCACCAAGTTCCACCCCGGCGACCTGGTCGGCCGCGGCAAGGACGACACCCTGTTCGCCCTCGCGGCCGGCGCCGTCGAGTTCGGCAGCAAGCGCGGACGCAAGACCGTGAACATCGTCCCGGCTGCCGTTGACGCCGAGGCCGTCAACGCCTGACCTGATGCCTTCCAGGAAGGGGTGGGTCCGGGCTTCCCGGGCTCGCCCCTTTCTGCATCTACTGAACAGCTGTCCGGTACCTGTCATTTCTTGAAGCACTGCCATTGAAGTTCCGCGCACGGTTTCGCATCGCTAGGAGGTGCCCATGGCTCGATTCGTCGACCGGGCCGTCCTGCACCTGCAGGCCGGTGACGGCGGACACGGCTGTTCGTCCGTCCATCGGGAAAAGTTCAAGCCACTCGGTGGCCCTGACGGTGGCAACGGGGGCAACGGAGGCGACGTCACCCTCGTCGTCGATCCCAACGTCCACACCCTGCTGGATTTCCACTTTCACCCGCACGCCAAGGCCGGCAACGGCAAGGGCGGCTCGGGGGACCACCGTGAGGGCGCCAACGGCGCGGGGCTGGAACTGAATGTTCCGGAGGGCACCGTCGTCCTCGACGAGGACGGCACCATGCTGGCCGACCTGATCGGCGCCGGCACCCGCTACACCGCCGCCAAGGGCGGGCGCGGCGGGCTGGGCAATGCGGCGCTGGCCTCGCGGGCGCGCAAGGCGCCCGGCTTCGCCCTGCTGGGTGAACCCGGCGACACGGCCGACATCACCCTCGAGCTCAAGTCGATGGCTGACGTCGGGCTGGTCGGCTTTCCCAGCGCAGGCAAGTCGTCGCTGGTCTCGGTGCTGTCCGCCGCCCGGCCGAAGATCGCCGACTACCCGTTCACCACCCTTGAGCCAAACCTGGGGGTGGTCACCGCCGGCGCCGAGATCTACACGATCGCCGACGTCCCAGGGCTGATCCCGGGCGCCAGCCAGGGCAAGGGCCTCGGCCTGGAGTTCCTCCGGCACATCGAGCGCTGTTCCGTGCTGGTGCACGTGGTCGACTGCGCCACCTTCGAATCCGGCCGGGACCCGGTCTCCGATATCGAGGCGCTGGAAGCCGAACTCGCCCAGTACACGCCGTCGCTGTCCGATGATCTGGCCGAGCGGCCCCGGTTGGTGGTCCTGAACAAGATCGACGTCCCGGAAGCGCGTGAGCTGGCCGAGTTCGTCACCGGTGACCTGGAAGACGCCGGCTACCGGGTGTTCCCGATCTCGACCGCGACGCACGAGGGTCTCAACGCCCTTCGCTACGCGATGGCCGAAGTGGTTGCGGCAGACCGCACCGCCCGGCCGGTGAAGGTGGCGCCCCGGCTGATCGTCAGGCCCGCTGCGTTCGACGAGGAGCAGTTCACGGTCATCGTCGATCCCGAAGTCGACGGCGGCTTCATCGTCAGCGGCACCCGGCCGGAGCGATGGATCCTGCAGACGGACTTCAACAACGACGAGGCCGTCGGCTATCTGGCCGATCGCCTCGCGCGTCTTGGTGTCGAGGACAGACTGTCCAAGCTCGGTGCCAGGCCGGGCGCACCAGTGCAGATCGGCAACATCAGCTTCGACTGGGAGCCCACCACCCTGGCCGGGGTCAACCTGGAGCCGATCGAGCGAGGCTTCGATCCGCGGATCGATCAGGTCGAGCGGGTGGGTGCGGCCGACCGCAAGGCCATGCACCGACTGCGCCGTGGCCTAGAGGTGGAGAACCCGGAGTTGGTCGACACCGATGTCGAGGTGCTACGCGCCCGGCTGGCCGCCCGCGAGGGTGATCAGGCAGCCTGGGATGACGAGGGCTGGTCGGAAACCTCCTGGGAGACGACGTCTGCGGAGCAAGAGCAACAACGATGACCGTGCCGGTCGTGCCTTTGCAGGTCCCGGTAAGTTCGGGGCCACCGATGCACACCAGGGCCGTCATCGGTGCCGCCAGGACGTTGGTGGTCAAGGTCGGGTCGTCGTCGTTGACCACATCGACCGGCGGGTTGGATCCGGCCCGGCTCGACGCCCTCGTCGACGCGCTGGCCGTCCGGGTCGCCGCCGGCACCTCGCTGGTGCTGGTGTCCTCAGGTGCGATCGCCGCCGGGCTGGCTCCGCTCGGGTTGAAACGCCGGCCTCGGGACCTTGCCACCCAGCAGGCCGCGGCGTCCGTGGGACAGCAGCTTCTCGCGGAGTGCTACGCCGGATCCTTTGCCCGCCATCGGCTTCGGGTGGGGCAGGTGTTGCTGACCAGTGACGACGTTGTCCGTCGTGCCCACTACCGCAACGCGCAGCGGACCTTCGCCAAGCTGCTGTCATTCGGGGTGGTCCCGGTGGTCAACGAGAACGATACGGTGGCCACCGCCGAGATCCGTTTCGGTGACAACGACCGGCTGGCGGCGTTGGTCGCCCATCTGGTCGGAGCTGACGCGCTGGTGCTGCTCTCTGACGTCGATGCCCTCTACACCGGTGATCCCCGGCAGCCCTCGTCCCGCCGGATCCAGCAGGTGGATCGACCCGAAGATCTGATCGACGTCGAAACGTCGTCCACCTCCAGCGATGTCAGCACGGGCGGGATGATTTCCAAGCTGTCGGCGGCCACCATGGCGACCGGCGCCGGCATACCGGTGTTGCTGGCTTCGGCGGCCCAGGCCGGCGCGGCGCTGGCCGGTGGGCCGGCCGCCTCCGCCGCCGATGCGCCGCAGATCGGCACCGCATTTGCGCCGGCGACCCGGCGGACCAGCTCCCGCTTGTTCTGGCTGCGCCACGCCGCCACCAGTGCCGGCTCGCTGATGCTCGATGCCGGCGCGGTCGCCGCCGTCGTTGGCCGCCGCAAATCACTGCTGCCAGCCGGAATCATAGGCGCAGCAGGCGATTTCGAGTCGGGCGACGTGGTGGACCTGGTCGGGCCAGATGGCGCCAGGGTGGCAAGGGGATTCGTCGGTCACGATGCCGCCGACCTGCCCGCCATCATCGGCAAATCTCTCGCCGACCTGCCCGCCGACCTGCGTCACGAAGTGGTCCACGCCGACGACCTGATCGCCGTCACCGACAACAATGGCGGGCCGGCATGATGGGCACTGCGATGTCCGAGCAGGTCCTCGACGCGGCCCGTCGGGCCAAGGTCGCCGCCGCCGCGCTGGCACTGCTGTCCACGGCCGGCAAGGATGCCGCGCTTACTGCCATGGCGCAGGCGCTGCGGTCCCGGGTGTCCGAGATCCTGGCCGCCAACGAACGTGATGTGGCAACGGCGGCCGAGGCCGGCACGCCGGACTCACTGATCGACCGGCTGCGGCTGAACGACTCCCGCGTCGAGGCGATGGCCGCCGGACTGGAGGCCCTGGTCCGACTGCCCGACCCGATCGGCACCGTGGTGCGGGGCAATGTCCTTGCCAACGGTGTGCAGCTGTCCCAGGTTCGGGTGCCGCTCGGTGTGGTCGCCATCATCTACGAGGCGCGGCCCAATGTCACCGTCGACGCTGCCGGAATCGCACTGAAGTCGGGCAATGCGGTGTTGTTGCGCGGCAGCGCATCCGCCCAGCACTCCAACGCTGCGCTGGTCGGCATCCTGTCCGCAGCCGCCACGGCGGCCGGCTTCCCGCGGGATGCCGTGCAGTTGGTACCGGGCACCGACCGCGAATCAGTGCATCACCTGATGACGGCGCGCGGACTGGTCGACGTGATCATTCCGCGCGGGGGTGCCGGCCTGATCCAGGCAGTGGTCAACGGTTCCACTGTGCCGGTCATCGAGACCGGTGTCGGAAACTGTCACGTGTACGTCGACGCCGGAGCCGACCTGCAGATGGCCGTCGACATCCTGATCAATTCGAAGGTGCGGCGGCCGTCGGTCTGCAATGCCGCCGAGACCCTTTTGGTGCACGCGGATATCGCAGCAGCGTTCGTTCCGCTGGCCCTGCGGGCGTTGACCGACAGCGGAGTCACCGTTCATGCCGATCCGCACGTTTACGAGATGGCCGGGGGGGCAGCTCAGGTGGTGCCCGCTGTGGCGGCGGATTTCGACACCGAGTACCTGACGCTCGATATCGCCGCGGCTGTCGTCGACGACCTGGACGCAGCGATCGAACACATCAACGCCCACGGCACCGGGCACACCGAGGCGATCGTCACCTCGAACCTGCACAGTGCCGCCGCCTTCACCGCCAGGGTCGATGCGGCCGCGGTCATGGTCAACGCCTCGACGGCCTTCACCGACGGCGGAGAATTCGGATTCGGCGCCGAGATCGGCATCTCCACCCAGAAACTGCATGCCCGCGGGCCGATGGGCCTGGCCGAACTGACCAGCACCAAGTACGTGCTGACCGGTACCGGCCAGACGCGGGCGTCGTCATGATCACCGGCCCTGGCCGGCGCGTCGGAGTGATGGGCGGTACCTTCGATCCGATCCACCACGGCCACCTGGTGGCCGCCTCCGAAGTGGCCGACCTGTTCCACCTCGACGAGGTGTTGTTCGTCCCGACCGGTCAGCCCTGGCAGAAGAGCGACGTCAGCCTCGCCGAGCATCGCTACCTGATGGCCGTCATCGCGACGGCGGCCAATCCGCGGTTCTCCGTGTCCAGGGTTGACATCGACCGCGCCGGGCCGACCTACACCAGAGACACGCTGACCGACCTGCGGAGCCGGGAGCCGGACGCCGAATGGTTCTTCATCACCGGCGCCGATGCGCTGTCGGCGATCATGGGCTGGAAGGACGTCGATGCGCTGTTCGACCTCGCCCACTTCATCGGGGTCACCCGACCCGGATACGTGCTGGGCGATCTGGCGCTGCCGGCCGATTCGGTCACTCTTGTCGAGGTCCCGGCCCTGGCCATCTCCTCGACCGACTGCCGTCGCCGCGTCGCCGCCGGGGCCCCGGTCTGGTATCTGGTGCCGGACGGTGTCGTGCAGTACATCGCGAAGTACGGGCTCTACGCCGAGCCGGCGACCAATTCGCGGGGCGACCTTGCCACCGCAGTGATCGGCACATCTGGTGCCAGCACAACCGAGGGAGAGCAGTGACCGCAACAGATTCAGCCATCGCGATGGCGAAGGTGGCCGCACAGGCCGCCGCCGACAAATTGGCGAAGGACGTGCTGCTGGTCGACGTGTCCGATCGGCTCGCCATCACCGACATCTTCGTCATCGTCACCGGCGCCAACGAACGGCAGGTGGCGGCGATCGTCGACGAGGTGGAGGAGAAGATGCGCCTGGCCGGGGTGAAACCGGTGCGCCGGGAGGGGGAGCGGGACGGCCGCT
Organism: Mycobacteriales bacterium; assembly: GCA_038229825.1. Classification (GTDB taxonomy): domain Bacteria; phylum Actinomycetota; class Actinomycetes; order Mycobacteriales; family Nakamurellaceae; genus Nakamurella. Next base: position 83,311 of record JBBROB010000016.1, on the reverse strand, counting down.
GGGTGCTCCTTGACTTCCTGGACGTCGTGGTCCACGTCCAGCACTCGGAGGAGCGGGTCTTCTATGCCCTTGACCGTCTGTGGAAAGACTGCCCGGTCATTCCGTGGGTGGATGCCGACGCCCCCGCCGATGGTGACGCACCTGACCGCAATGCCGACGCTGCCGGCGCGCCGGGGGATCTCGACACCGACGATGACCCCGCCGATTTCGGGGCTGATGAGTCTGTCGGACGCTCCGCCGAGTGAGTCTCCGCCATCTGATCCTGATGCGGCACGGCGAGACCGACTGGAACGCGCAGGCTCGGCTGCAAGGGCATCGGGACATCTCGCTGAACGAGGTCGGAATGCGCCAGGCCGCTGCCGCGGCACCGTCGGTCGCGGCTCTGGCCCCGCAGCTGATCATGTCATCCGATCTGTCGAGGGCCCGCGCGACGGCCGCGCCGATCGCCGGGTTGACGGGACTGCCGATCACGGTCGACGCTCGGCTACGCGAGACGTCGATGGGTCTGTGGGAGGGCCTGACCCGGGAGGATGTGGTCGCCGGCTGGCCAGGGGAGTGGGAGCGGTGGCGCACGACATCGGCGCACAACTCACCGCCGGGCGGCGAGTCCCGCTGGCAGGTCGCCCAGCGGGCCGCAGCGGTCGTCGACGAACTGGACAGTGCTCCCGTTGAAGCCGCGGCAATCGAACGGGCCTTGCTGGTGGCGCACGGCGGCCTCATCGTCGGGCTGACCGGTCTGCTGCTCGACCTGCCGGAGGACTCCTGGTCCACCCTGATCGGCATCGGAAACTGTCACTGGGTGGTCCTGCACCGATTCATGGGATCGTGGCGGCTGCACTCCTACAACGCCGGACTCGGCGGCGTGATCCTGCCCGGCGGCGAGGAAGAGCTCGCCGGGGCCTGAAGCGGCCGCCTCTGGATCTTTTTCTGATGTCGTTGTGCGGTGGCACTTCTGCTCCAGACAGACCTGGTGGCACCAGTCGGGGATGATGCCGCCAGGCCTGTGGTGGGTAGGAGTGGGCGGGGTCCGAGGTGATACGTCCGCTGGCAGACCGATCTCGTTCTTGCGTGCGTCGAGCATCGGCAGGCAGTGTGGACACCGATGCTGGGTTGTCCACAGACCGGCTGTTCATCCCCAATCAAGCCGGTGTGGGTGCGCAGCGAGGCGCCCGTCCGTAGCGTCCGGGCTGTGCGAAATCGACCTGACTCCCGCCTTCGGCTGGCCGGGCTGCACGCTGCTCCGGCGGCACCCGGCCGGCCGAAAGCAACGCCTGCCGACCCGGGCGGCTGGGTTCCCGGCGATGAAGATGAGGACGACGGCGGCGGCGACGGCGACGACGGCGATGACGACCATGACGACGGCGGCGATGGCGATGACGATGACGGCGATGACGATAACGAGGTGGACCGGTCGCCGGACCCTCCACCGGCCAGGCACCGGGCCAGGCGGGTACGGCGAACCCGGCATGATCCCTGGGGAAGACTGGCGCAGCGCTGGGTCCCGGAACCGCTGCGGGACAGCCGAATCGACCCCGGCAAGCGTGGAGCGCTGCTGCTGACTGTGGTGGCAGCGGTGGCCGCGTTGGTGGCCGCCGTCGGAGTATGGCGGGACCGCCCGGAACCTCGACCGGTGCAGTCGGTGTCGCTGGCCCAGGTCACCGATTCCTCGCTGCCTGGCACAGCTCGCAAGGCCTCCGGCACCGGCAGTGAGGTGGGCTCGCCTCGGCCGTTGCTGCCGGTTGGTAGCCACGGTGCCGGTCGAGAGGGGACCTCCGCTTCGGCAGCCACTCCGGCTCCCGCCGTCATCATCGTGTCGGTGACAGGTGCCGTACGCCGACCCGGATTGGTCCGGCTGGCGGTGGGCGCACGGATCGCCGACGCCATCGACAAGGCCGGTGGGGCAGCGCCAGGGGCCAACCTGACCGGTCTGAACCTGGCCGCGAAGTTGGCCGACGGTGCGTCGGTGGTGGTGTCCGACGGTACCGGCCCGGCGACCGGGTCAACCTCGTCGTTCTCCGGTTCGGGCGGTGCATCGGGCATCTATTCCGCAGGTGCTGCAACGGTATCCGGCCGGCCGGTCGGCAAGCTGGACCTGAACACCGCCGACGCCGCTGCCCTGGACGCCCTGCCCGGCGTTGGCCCGGTCACCGCAGCGAACATCGTCGCCTGGCGTGAGAAGAACGGGCACTACTCGGCTATCGAGCAACTGCAGGAGATCGCCGGAATAGGTCCTGCCAAATTCGCTGCGCTGGCCCAACTGGTGACGGTCCAATGAGTTGGTACCGCGACGGCTTCCCCTGGTGAGCGGGCGCCGACCCGAGGAGGAGTCGCCACCGCCGATCGATCTGCGACTCGTCCCAACGGCGGTTGCCGTGTGGGCCGGCGCCCTGGTCGGCCTGGCACTGGGTGGCTGGACCAGCCTTGGCGACCTGTCCGGGTGTGGGGCGCTCATCGCGGCAGTCACCTTGATTCTCCGGTTCCGCCGAATCCGGTGGTGGCCGGGATGGTTGGCCACCGCCTCCGGATTCTTTGCTGCGCTGGTGATCTCGACGCTGTACTGGCAGCAGGCTCAGCAGAACCCGCTCACAGCCGCGGCTGCTGCCGGATCCTGGGCCGACGTCCAGCTGACAGCCACCTCGGCACCGCGCCGGCTCCCGACCGCATTTCCGGTGGTCGAGACACCCGGCTCGGGCACTGCCGTGCCCGGGGGTAGGACTGCGGCGACCGGGACCCAGTGGCTGATCACCGGCCACGTCGATCTCGCTGTGGTGGCAGGTATGCGATTCGCTCCCGCGATCGAAATCTCGGTTTTCGCAGTGGGCGGCCGATGGCCCGCGCTGGTACCCGGTGAACAGATCCGGGTCGCCGGCCTGCTGGCGCCGGACACTTACTCGGTGCTGCCCGGCGTCACTCTCAGGGCCCGCAGCGACCCGGTTCCGGTCCGGCCGGCGCCGTGGTGGCAGCGCGCGGCGGCCTCGGTCCGCAATCATCTGGTGGACAACGCATCCCATCTGACCGGAGATGCGACGGGTCTCCTGCCCGGACTGGTCGTCGGTAACACCGACGGCATCTCCGAGGAACTGGATGCCGATGCGAAGATCACCGGCCTGACACATCTGCTCGCGGTGTCCGGATCGCACTTCGCATTGCTCTGCGGTCTGGCAGTGTTACTGCTCCGCCAAGCCGGCCCGCGCATCGCGGCGGCCGCGGGAACGGTGGTGCTGGTCGGTCTCGTCGTGCTGGTCGGCCCCGGCGCCTCGGTCCTGCGGGCCGCGGTGATGGGGTCCATCGGACTGGTCGCGATGTCCGTTGGGCGCAACCGGTCGGCGTTGCCGGCGCTCGCGGCGGCCACCATCGGTCTGTTGCTGCATGATCCGACGCTGGCCCGGTCGGTGGGTTTCGCCCTGTCGGTCCAGGCCACCGCCGGGCTCATCCTGCTCGCGCCGGTGTGGTCGAGAGCTCTGCAGCGCAAAGGATGTCCGGCAGGTTGGGCAGACCTACTGGCGGTGCCGGCGGCCGCCCACGTCGCCACCATGCCGGTGATCGCAGCGCTGAGCGGCGCGATCTCGATGGCCTCCATCCCGGCGAACCTGTTGGCCGGGCTGGTGGTCGGTCCGGCCCTGGTGATCGGCATGGGCAGCGCTCTCGCCGGCCCGTGGTGGCCGACTGCCGCCCGCTTCCTGGCCGAAGCTGACCAGCCGCTGCTGGCCTGGATCGCTCTGGTGGCGCATCGACTGGCCCGGTGGCAGTCCGCCTCGCTGCCGTGGCCGGCCAGCGTGCCAAGCGTATTGGACCTGGCCGGCCTGCTGACGGCAGGATTGCTGGCGCTGCGGCATCGTCGGGTCCGCGCCACCGCGTTGGCCCTGATTGTCGGAGCGGGGGTGATCATCGTTCCGGCACAGGTGATCTCGGTCGGCTGGCCGCCACCGGGGTGGGTGCTGCTGGCCTGCGAGATCGGGCAGGGCGACGGTATGGTGTTGTCCACCGGTGAGGCCGGCACCGCGATCGTCGTCGACGCCGGCCCGGACCCTGCGCTGATGGATGCCTGCCTGACCCGGCTGCATGTGGTGACAGTGCCACTGGTGGTGCTGACTCATCTGCATGCCGACCACGTCGACGGCCTGTCGGGTGTGGTCGGTGGCCGCAGCGTCGGTGCGATCGGTGTCGGACCCGATCGGGTCGCCGTGGGGGCGTGGCGGAAGGTGACCGAAATTGCCGCGGCCCGGGGTGTTCCGGTGGTCGCGCTGCCCAAGGGCACCCGGTGGAGTAGCGGTCGCTTGACCCTGGAGGTGCTGGGTCCGGAGGGTGCATTTCGCGGGACCGATTCCGACGAGAACAATGACTCGGTCGTGTTGGCGGCACAGATCGCCGGCGTCCGGATCCTGATGACCGGTGACATCCAGACGGAGGCACAGCAGCAACTGCTCGACGACGGAGTGGACCTTCGGGCCGACGTGCTGGAGCAGCCACATCACGGGTCCGCCAAGGTGCTGCCGAGTTTCATCGCTGCGGTGCAACCGAGGGTGTCGGTGATCGGTGTCGGTCGGGACAACGACTACGGCCAGCCGAGTCCGAAGGCTCTCGGGCAGCTCGCGGCGCTCGGCACCCTGGTGCTGCGCACCGACCTGCAGGGCGACGCCGCCGTCTGCGTTATCGACGGCCGGTTGAGCACGGTGACAAGGGGCGCGGGTCTGCCGGCGGGTTCGTCGAAAGGCACCGGAACCTCGGACGGCGCTTAGGGTTGTGGGGTTAAAAGGTGCTGTGCGAGGGCTCCGAACCCCCGGCGCGATGCGGGTGGTGTCCTCGCAGCGCCCGAACTGGGTGGCCTTGCCGCGGCATGGCCCAGATCGCCAGCTCTTCCGACATCGGATTCCCGATGGGCGCAGTCATCAGGCGGTGCAGGGCCGCTGATCGGAGGCCCTCGAGAATTGGGCGACAAACATCCCATGGACGCGGGTTGAATGGCTCTGTCCGGGCCGTTGATGCCCCAAGGAATCGTTGCTGTTCTGTGATGTGGCCTGACCTGGATTGGGTCGATATTCGGGGTCGACTGTCGGTGTCGACCGATAGTGTTTTCGGTATGGGGGACGGTGGGTTTGTCGATCTGGACCAGGCCAGGGAATTGGTCCGGTCGGCGATGAATGCTGTGTCCGAATTGCGGGACGGGGCGTACTGGAAGATAGGCGCGGATGATCTGTTGTCTCTGGGGCAGGAGTTCCAGGGGCTGCCGCGGATGGTGTACGCGGCGAATGTTCATCTGGCCGGGGAGGTCGACACCCAGGGTGTGGCGAAACAGCGGTCGTGTCCGTCGACGGCGGCGCTGCTGCGGCAGGTGCTGCTGATCTCCCCGGCCGAGGCGCACGGCCGGCTGGGCGCGGCCCGGCAGATCCTGCCGCAGGAAGTATTGACCGGCGGCGACCTACCGCCGACGCTGCCCGCGTTGGCTACCGCAGTCGATACCGGCACCGTCGGATCCGAACACGTGAAAACCATCGTCGCGACGATGCCGAAACTCCCCGCGGCGTTGCCGATCCCGGATCGGGACCTGTGGGAAAAGTTCCTGGTCGGGAAGGCTGCCCTGTTGGATCCCAGGCAGCTGGAGGTGGTGGCCGCGGCGGTCCTGGAGGCCGCCGACCCCGACGGCACCCTGGATGAGGGTGATGCGAAGTCGAAGATGGAACTATCCATCGGTTCCCGAAGCGCCTGCACCGGCCTGACCAGGCTGTCCGGACTGTTGGACGATCACGGCGTCGACGTCCTGCGCAAAGCCATCGACGGCTTGGCCGCGCCGAAACCAGACGTGGACGGGATGCAGGATCCAAGGCCCGCCGCCACCCGGCGGGCGCATGCCCTGGTGTCGGCGTTGGCAGGATTCCTGGCCGCCGGCACCGGCCCGACCAACGGTGGGGAACGACCGCAGGTCATCGTGTATCTGCACTGGGATCAGCTCACCGGTGAGGTGAGCAGGGCGACGCGGGAGTCGGGAGTGTCGATGACCACCGGTGAGGCCCGCCGTTACCTGTGTGATGCCAACATCGTCCCGGTGGTGCTGGGTGGTGCTGGGTGGTGCTGGGTGGTGCTGGGTGGTCGGGGTGAGATGTTGGATGTGGGGCGGTCCAGTCGGACCTATTCGGTGGGGATGCGACGGGCGATCAGGGCCAGGGACCGCGGCTGTGTCTGGGAGTGTCTGGGATGGCTGTGATCGGCCGGGGAATTGGTGCGAAATTCATCACGTCCATTGGTGGGTCCGGGACCTGGGCGAGACGAATGTGGACACGGGAGCACTGCTGTGCGCGTTTCATCACCAGGAAATCCATCAGGATCGATGGAAGATCCGGTTCGCCGATGACGGCCGACCGGAAATGATTCCACCGCCCTGGATTGACCCGCAACAACGGCCCTGCCGTAATCAGATGCACCATTTACTTGATCTGGTCGATACCTAGATGAAAAGGTGTCGCCGATCGCGGATCTGGAAGCCGTTGACCGCGGCATTGAAGATCTGGCTGTGGATACTCAGCTGAGGGCTAACGGGAACCGTCAGCGGGAAACGAATTCAACTCCTCCTGCAGCGCCGACAGTTGCGCGGCCAGCGCGTTCGCCCTGGCCTGGGTGCTGCGTCGATGGTCGTCCAGCAGGGACTGCACCAAGCTGGTCAGTTTGGGCTCGCGCAGGGATTGGACCAGTTCCCAGACCCGAGACGGCGGAATCACGGTGGGCCGAACCGCCGCCTTCGCACCGATCTTCGCCTCGATCCGCCAGGACGCGGAGTCGTCGCCGGAGGTGCTGATGGTGATGATCACCGGTGCTCGTTTACCACGCCCGGATGCCGCCGGACGGGGCGTGGGAGACGAGTCGGTGGTGGCGGGCGCCCCGATCGGCGTCACCGCCGGCACGTCGATGATCGACATCTGAGTTCCGGCCGCGGTCGGACGGGCCGGAACTGCCGGCGCCGCTACGGGTGTGGTGGGCGGCCGACGCCGCTGGGCCGGCTGTGCTTGAGCCGCGGCCGGCGCTGCTGCCTGCTTCCGGCCGGGTGAGCCGATCAGATCAGCGGCGGCGAAGGGCAGCACGTCCTTCGCCCCACCCACCGGCACCTCGACGAAGATGAATTCGTCACCGTCCACAACGGGATCACCGATCCGGCGGACGAGGCCCGTGACGCCGTCCGGGAACTGGCTCGACGGCGCGATGCCGACCCGAACCCGCTTGCCAAGGCCGAGCGCGGTACGCAGCACCTCCACGTCAGGCGGCGTCGGACGGGTGGGTCGGCGTGCTGCCATGTCGGTTCCTTCGAACGGAGGAAGTTGGGCTCGTCCACCTCCTGCTGATGGTGCTGATACTGCCAGCACCGGCCGACAGTCACCGCCGATGCCAGTGCGTTTCGACCATCGCCGGGAGCAGATCAGGCAGCTGCAGCGGCCCTGGCCGCCGCCGGGAGGGCCTCGGCGATCCGGTTCAACGCCCGGTCGTCATGAGCCGCCGACACGAACCAGGCCTCGTAGGCGGACGGCGGCAGGTAGACACCGGAGGCCAGCATCGAGTGGAAGAAGGCGGCGAAGGCGGTGGTGTCCTGCAGCCGTGCCTGGTCGTAGTTGTGCACAGGGCCGTCTGCGAAGAAGACCGAGAACAGGCTGCCCGCCCGTTGCAGGCGATGCGCGACGCCGGCTGCGCTCAGCGCTGCCGATGCCAGATCGCCAACGCGCAGCGCAGTTTCGTCCAGGTGCCGATACACACCCGCATCGCAGCCTCGCAGATTCTCCAGGCCAGCGGCGGTGGCGATCGGGTTCCCGGACAGCGTGCCGGCCTGATACACCGGGCCGAGCGGCGCCAGTAGGCTCATCACGTCGGCCCGACCGCCGAACGCGCCGACCGGCAGCCCACCACCGATGACCTTGCCGAAGGTCATCAGATCCGGTGCCCAGCCCTCGATCTCGCCATCCAGCCCGTACATTCCCGACCTGCTGAGCCGGAATCCGGTCATCACCTCATCGGAGATCAGCAGGGCCCCGTCGCCGTGTGCGATTTCCGCCAGCGCGCCGTTGAAGCCGGGCAGCGGCGGAACCACGCCCATATTGGCGGCCGAGGCCTCGGTGATGACCGCCGCGATCCGGCCCGGCTCGGCGGCGAACGCCGCTCGCACGGCGTCGATGTCGTTGTAGGGCAGGACGATCACCTCAGCGGTGGTGGATGCCGTCACGCCGGCGGAATCCGGTAGCGCGAAAGTGGCGACGCCGGAGCCGGCCGAGGCCAGCAGAGCGTCTACATGGCCGTGGTAGCAGCCGGCGAATTTGACGATCTTGGGCCGCCCGGTGAACCCGCGGGCCAGTCGGATGGCCGACATGGTCGCCTCGGTACCCGAGGACACCAGCCGAACCTGCTCGACCGGAGCGACTCTGGCAACGATCTCCTCGGCCAGGGCCACCTCGCCCTCGCCGGGGGCGCCGAACGACAGCCCTCGATCCACGGCCGCCCGAACGGCGCCGATCACGCCCGGGTGGGAATGGCCCAGGATCATCGGACCCCACGAGCCGACCAGATCGACGTACTCGTTGCCATCGGCATCGGTGATGTAGGCGCCCCGGCCGCTGACCATGAACCGCGGCGTGCCACCGACGGAGCGGAAAGCCCGCACCGGCGAGTTCACGCCGCCCGGGGTCACCGTGCCGGCTCTGGCGAACAGTGCTGCGCTGGCCGGTACGTCGGCCCTGTCGAAATGATCGTTCACGTCACAGACCCTTTTTCAATGTGGTGGCGACCTCGGTCGCCCAATAGGTGAGGATGATCGATGCACCGGCCCGCTGGATCGAGGTCAGCGTTTCCAGGATCGCCCGGTCCCGATCGATCCAGCCGTTCGCCGCAGCTGCCTCGACCATGGCATATTCGCCCGATACCTGATAGGCCGCAACGGGTACGTCGACGGTGGCGGCGGTGTCGGCCAGGATGTCCAGGTAGCTCATCGCCGGCTTCACCATGATCAGGTCTGCCCCCTCGGCGATGTCGAGGGCGACTTCGCGTGCTGCCTCGCGTCGGTTGGCCGGGTCCTGCTGATAGGTGCGCCGGTCACCCACGAGTGCCGAGTCGACGGCCTCCCGGAATGGTCCGTAGAACGCGGACGCGTATTTGGCGGCGTAGGCGAAGATGCCGGTGTCGATGTCGCCCACCGCATCGAGCGCCTGGCGGATCACTCCGACCTGGCCGTCCATCATGCCGGAGGTGCCGAGCAGGTCGGCCCCGGCGGCGGCCTGCGCCAGCGCCATGTCCGCGTACCGGATCAGCGTGGCGTCGTTGTCGACGGCTCCGTTGTCGCCCAACACCCCGCAGTGGCCGTGATCGGTGAACTCGTCGAGACACAGGTCGGCCATCAGCACGGTGGAATGACCCAGCTCGGCCCTGAGATCGGCAAGCGCCACATTGAGGATGCCGTTCGGTTCGGTGGCCGCCGTGCCGGTCGCGTCCCGCTCGGCCGGAACACCGAAGATCATCAGGCCGCCGACGCCCGCCTCGACGGCCTGGACGGCGGCGGCTTTCAGCGAGTCCCTGGTGTGCTGCAGGACACCAGGCATCGACCCGAGCGGAACGGGTTCGGTGAGTGATTCCTTGACGAACATCGGCAGCACCAGATCAGCCGGGTGCAGACGGGTCTCGGCGACGAGCCGGCGGAGCGCGGGGGTCCGTCGCAGACGGCGAGGTCGGCCGACGGGGAACGGCGCGGCCAGCGGTGGGAACGGGATGTGCGACATCGTCACGGCTTTCTGCTTTGATCGTGGGTGACATACTGGACGAGACCGCTGACCAGCGCGGCATCGGTGGGATCAGTTGCGGTGTATGCGATACGGAGGCCTGCGGCGGTTGCTGCCGCGGCGGTCGACGCTCCGATGGCGCCCAGCACCGTGCCGTCGGCGATCGGCGCCGTCGCCAACGACCGAGCCGTGCTGGGGGAGGTGAGCAGCACCGCCTCGTAGGCTCCCGCGGCCAGGTCGGCGGCAACGGTCGGGGCCAGCGGCACGGTTCGGGTGCGGTAGGCGGTAACCACGTCGACCCGAAAACCTTTGTTGTGCAGGCCGTCTCGCAGGACTCGGCCGGCGATTTCGGACTGCGGCAGCAGCACCGTCTCGCCAGGGTGGGCGGCCGGCCAGATCGCCGCGAGCGCAGCCGCCGACCCACCATGGTCGGGTGTGAGATCCAGCGGCAACCCGGCGCTCCGCAGGGCTGCCGCGGTGGCCGGTCCGACGGCGGCGACGCGGGTGTCCGCTGGTATCGCCGGGTCGAGCGCCAGACGGCCCGCGCGATCCAGCACCGCGTCCAACGCGTTGACCGAGCTGAACCCGACCCAGCCGAACTCGCTGGCGGCCAACGCCATCACGGCGCCGTCCAACGCCGCGAGGTCCACCGGCGGGACGATCTCGATCATCGGTATCGCCTGCGCCACAGCGCCTTCATGCGACAGGAGAGTGACGAGGGACGAACCGCGACCGAGCGGTCGGGGCACCAGCACCCGCCACCCGTCCAGGGCGGTCATCTGACCGCACTCAGCAGGGTGGCCGCGCCGTCCTCGATCAACTCGGCCGCCAGCTCCCGGCCGATCCGATGGGCGTCGGCGACCGGCCCGACCTTGCTTCCGCGGATCTCGCTGCTGCCGTCCACCGCGATCACCGCGCCGACCAGGGTCAGCTGGTCGAATTCGACGACGGCGAAGGCCCCGACCGGGGCGGTGCAACCGGCCTCCAGCGCCGCCAACAGGGCCCGCTCGGCGGTCACCGCCGCCCGCGCGGGCGTGTCGTCCAGCTTGTGCAGCGCGGCCGCGTACCACGAGTGCTTCTCCTCGCCGGTGCGCACCTCCACGGCCAACGCTCCCTGCGCCGGTGCCGGCAGCATCAACTCGGGTCCGAGTCGTTGCGTCATCGCGGCACTACGGCCCAGCCTGGCCAGGCCGGCGGCAGCCAGCACCACAGCGTCGAGTGAACCGGAGGACACCATGGACAGTCGGGTGTCGACATTCCCCCTGATCGCCCGCACCGTCAGGTCCGGGCGATGACGCAGCAGTTGCGCTGCCCGGCGCGGTGACCCGGTCCCGACCGTCGCCCCGCGCGGCAGCGTATCGAGGGTCAGATCGCCACGGGCGCACAGTGCATCCGCCGCGTCCTCGCGGGCCGGCACGGCCGCCAGTGTGACCCCAGCGGCCGCGGCGGTCGGCAGATCCTTCAGCGAGTGCACGATGACGTCGACATCGCCTGCCAGCAGACGTGATCGCACCTCGATGACGAATACGCCGGTGCCGCCGATCGAGGCCAGCGGCCCGAGGTTGACGTCACCGTGGGTACGGATCCGGACGAGCGAGGGAGTGCCGCCGGCGACCGCGGCGAGCTGATCGGCGACCATCCCGGATTGGGCCAGAGCCAGCGCGCTGCCCCTGGTCCCGACCCGCAACGTGTGGCCCACGCTCACCCGGCACCGGGGAGACCGGCACCCGGAATGCCGGAGGCGGTCAGCAGTTGCTCGTCGACATCGAACTGCTTCCAGTCGGCGGCTGAATCCTGGCCCGCAGTAGTGGGTTTGGTGCCACGGGAGTTAACGCAACAGCCCACCGCGCAGAAATCGGGACGTGGCGGGAGCCCGGTCGGCGACACCGGTTCCGGCCCTGCGTGTGCCGGCTCGAGCCGGTCCATCAGCAGGTCGGCCAACGCTGAGACGAACCGCGGGTCGGTACCTGGTGTCGCCACTCGACGGAACCACATCCCCTGGGCGGCAGCAGTTTCCCTGGCCTCCTTGTCCAGATCCCAGACCACCTCGACGTGGTCGGAGATGAAACCGATGGGTACCACCACGACGGCCCTGCCACCGGCCGCGGCGAGATCGTTGATCACGTCGTTGATGTCGGGCTCCAGCCACGGCATGGACGGCGGACCGGACCGCGACTGGAAGGCGAGCTGCCAGGACAGTTCCGCTCCGCACCAGGCTACGAGTTCGGCGATGACGGCCCGGCACACCGCACGGTGCTGGGTGACGTAGGCGCCGCTGCCGTCGTGGTCGCCCAGGGACGCCGACCCGGACGTTCCTGCCATGCTCATCGGGATCGAGTGTGTGGTGAAGACGATCTCGACCGCGGCGAGGTCGATCCCAGCTGAGATGGCCTCCTGCAGCGCGGCTCTGGCGCCGTCGATGAAGGGCAGCACGAATCCGGCCCGATCGAAGTAGGGCCGGACCTTGTCGATCCGCATCTTGCCGATCAGACCCGTCGCCTGCAGAGCCATTCCGAAGTCTTCGCGGTACTGCCGGCAACCCGAGTAGGAGGAGTAGGCCGAGGTGGCCACGCCCAGCAACCTCAGCCGGCCGGCGGAGGCCGCCTCGGTGATCACTTCGGACAGGAACGGCGCCCAGTTGCGGTTGCCCCACAGCACCGGCACATCCACCCCGCGGGCCGCCAGCTCGGCCTCCAGCGCGGCGCGCAGCAAGCGGTTCTGCTCGTTGATCGGGGAGGAGCCACCCAGGGCCAGGTAGTGGTGCGACACCTCGACGAGTCGCTCGTCGGGTATCCCGCGGCCGCGGGTGACGTTGCGAAGAAAGGGCATCACGTCGTCAGGACCTTCCGGGCCACCGAATCCGGCCAGCAGCACCGCATCGTAGGCGGCAGCGGTCGGCCCGGTGCCGGTCCCGGCCTTGGCTGCCGACGACACCGTCATCGCAGTACCTCGACGACCCCGGCTTCGTCGATGCGTCGCCCTGAATAGAACGGGATTTCCTCGCGCACATGCATTCTCGCGCCAGAGGCGCGCAGATGCCGCATCAGGTCGACGGTGTCGTGCAATTCGTCGGCTTCCAACGCCAGCAGCCACTCGTAGTCGCCGAGAGCGAAGGCGGCCACGGTGTTGGACAGCACCTGGTTGTATTCGCGGCCCATCATGCCGTGCTCGACGAGCATCGCCCGGCGCTCCTGGTCGGGCAGCAGGTACCACTCGTACGACCGGACGAACGGGTAGACGGTCGCCCACTTCTTCGGGTCGGCGCCGGACAGGAAGGCCGGAACATGACCCTTGTTGAACTCGGCGGGCCGGTGCAGGCCCATGGCCGACCAGGCCGGACGCAGGCTGCGGCCGACCGTGGTCCGGCGCAGCGCCCTGGCCGCCGACTGCAGCGCCTCCGCGCTGCCGGCGTGCCACCAGACCATCAGGTCGGCATCGGAGCGGAGCGCCGAGACGTCGTAGAAGCCGCGTATCAGTACGTCCTGCTCGGCCAGTGCGGTGGTCAGGTCGGTCAGCTCGGCGATGGCCTGGTCATCCGGTGCGTCCAGTTCGTTCGCCCGCGAGTACACCGAAAATGCGGTGTAGCGGATCCCGTCGTTGATCTCCCGCGCACTGGGCCCGGCTTTGGCGGCGTCGTTGCTCATGGTTTCCATCCTGCCCCAGTCACGGCTGGACTTGCGCCGATGCCCGTGTGTCGTACCTGACGTCCGCCGCGCGATTGACCCGGTCAGGCCCCGGACAGCGTGCGGGCGGAGACGATCCGCTCGGCCACTGCTCTGGCATCGGCCACCACGGCGGCCAGGCCGGTGCCGGCGACCATCGACCCGGTCAGCTGCAGCCCGGGCCGGCTGCCCACCTCGTCGCGCAGTTGGGTCATCGCCACCCGGTGTCCCGGCTGCGGTCGGGGCAGTGCCGAGGTCCACCTGACGACCGCGGAGCCGACCAGGCAGGCGGAGTCCATCGGCACCCCGGTGAGGGTGGCCGCGTCGTCCAGTGCCAGGTCGGTCAGAGCCAGGTCGGTCAGCCGGCCGTCGTCAGTTGGTGGGGCGTCGCGGACGGCATCGTCACCGCGACCATAGGACAGACGAAGCACATGCCGCCCGGAGCCGGCCATTTCTGCCAGCCACGCCCATTTGGCCGTGGTATGGGTGAGCGCCTTGGCGCGCACGCCGTTGGCATGGCGCGACACGAGTACGCCGGTACCCCTGGGATCGCCGTCAAGGCCGCGTCGGTCCACCACCAACGTCACCAGCAGCACGTCGCTGGTGCCGGCCGACAGGCTCGGCACCTCGATGCCGATACCCCCCAGCAGAGCAGCGGCGGCCGGTCCGGGTACCGCCAGCACGAGTGTGCCGGTCCACGCCGGACCGGCGGAGGTGGTCAGGTGCCAGCCGCCGTCCACCGGTCGGACGGCACTGACCCCGACCCCCGTCGAGACCGTCCCGTCCAGTGACTCGATGGCTTGCCGCAGGGCCAGCACCAGCGAGAACAATCCGCCCTCGAGGCCGGCGACGGCAGCACCGGGGCGCGCTCCGCCGCCGCGCAGCAGCCGGACCGCCGCGGCGAGTGAGCCGGTCTGAGCCAACGCGGCGCGCAGCCGCGGCTGGACCGCATCGACGTCCAATTCGTCCGGGTCGGTGGAATAGACTCCGCCGGCGACGGGCTCGACCAGCCGATCCACGACCCGGCTACCCATCCTGGCCCGGACCAGGCCACCGAGGCTTCCGCGGGCGTCGTTGCCGGCACCGAATCCGGCCGGCAGCAACAGGTCCAGCCCGGCCCGCGCCGCACCGGCGACCCCGAGGACCCGCCGCACGTCGGCGGCGAAAGGGTGGGCCGGTATGCCCAGCAGCGCAGCCCTCGGCAATGGCGCGGTGTCACCGGCGTAGCGGACCCACGCCCCGACCGGATTGGGGGACACCACCGACGATTCCAGGCCAAGTTCCCGGATCAACCCGGCGACCGCCGTGGTGGCAGTGGCAAAGGACTCGGCTCCGGAGTCGAGGTCCAGGCCGGCCACCGTGTGCCGGGCGATGCAGCCGCCCACCTGCGGACCCGACTCGAGCAGGCGTGGACGCAGACCGGCCCTGGCCAGTTCCCATGCGGTCACCAGCCCGGCGATTCCGCCGCCGACGACCACCGGGGAAGCGTCGGCGGAGGCGCCGGTGCGGTCGGTCACGGCTGCTCGTGGATGAAGGCCACCAGCCTGGTCAGCACGTCGGGGTCGGTGTCCGGCGGAACCCCGTGACCGAGATTCAGCACATGACCGGGGGCCGCCTCGCCGGCTCGGATGCAGTCCAGAGTCGCTGCCCGCAAGGCCTTCTCACCAGCGAACAACAGCGCCGGGTCGATATTGCCCTGCACCGGGGTGCGGCCACCGAGACGCTCGTTGGCGACATCCAGGGGGACCCGGTGGTCGATTCCCATCACATCGGCACCGGTGTCCCGCATGGCGGCCAGCAGTTCACCGGTGTTCACCCCGAAATGCACCCTCGGCACCGGGAGGTCGGCGACGGCCGAGAACACCGCGGCCGAGTGCTCGGCGACAAAAAGCCGATAGTCGGCCAGCGACAGGCCGCCGGCCCAGGAATCGAACAGTTGGACCGCGGAAGCACCGGCCAGGATCTGCGTGCGTAGGAACGCGCCGGTGACCCTGGCCACCCAATCGGCCAGGGCGTGCCAGGTGACCGGATCGGCATGCATCAGCGCCTTGGTCCGCAGGTGCTCCCGGCTCGGCCCGCCCTCGACCAGATACGACGCCAAGGTGAAGGGCGCGCCGGCGAAGCCGATCAGAGGCGTGCCGCCGAGCGCGGCAGCACAGTGGGCCGCAGCTGCGGCGATGGGCGCCAGCGCCGCCGGATCCAACTCCGGCAGGGCGGCGACGTCGGCCGCCGTTCTGATGGGGGAGTCGACCACAGGGCCGGTGCCGGGCACGATCTCGACCGCGATGCCGGCCAGTTTCAGCGGCACCACGATGTCGCTGAACAGGATCGCGGCGTCGACCTTGTGCCGGCGGACCGGTTGCAGGGTGATCTCGGCGGCCAGTTCCGGCGTCAGGCACGCCTCCAGCATGCCGGTACCGACGCGCGCCGTCATGTACTCGGGGAGCGACCGGCCGGCCTGCCGCATGAACCACACCGGGTGACCCGCGGTCGGCTGCCCTCGGTAGGCGGTGAGCAACGGCGCGCCGGAGGTGCGGCCGTCCCGCAACGGGTGGTCGGCCGGCAGCGACTGGCCGGTGTCGAGCCGGTCGGCGGGGACGGGCTGGTCGGTACCGAGTGCATGCGTCGTCATGGTGATGTCATCGTCCCACTCGGTCAGTGGTGTCCGGACTCGCCGGAGGCCGTGTTAGGGCATCCTTGGTGACGCGCCTCCCGTCGTGGATGCGACTGGACGAATGACGGAGCTGACGTTGCACGTCAAACCCGATTGCCGACATGTTTCGCAGTGATCATGGCAACATCCCAGGTGAGCATTGCCTTTGACTGTTCTGCCTGGTCAGGCCAGTAACATGGAGTGATGCTCATCGTCCTCGGTGCCAGTCACCACGACCTCGAGCTGACCCAACTCGAGCGACTTTCGGCGAGCACGGACATCCTCGGTCGGGCGGTCGCCGAGTTGAGCACAGCCGGTGGCGCCGCCATCGCGGGTTCGGTGGTCCTGGCCACCTGCAATCGGCTGGAGATCTACGTCGACGCCGAACGATTCCACGACGCCATCGATGCGGTGACCGATCAGATCGCGCTGGTGGCGGGCATCGACAGGGCCGATGTCGCCGGGCTCCTGAAAGTACGCGTCGGCGCCCCGGTGGCCGCCCATCTGTTCACTGTTGCGTCCGGGTTGGACTCGATGGTGGTGGGCGAGGTCGAGATCTCCGGGCAGGTGTCGCGCGCGCTGACGGCCGCGCACGCGGCCGGGACCACCACCCCGGTGCTGCACTCGCTCTTCCAGTCTGCGGCCAGGACGGCCAAGCAGGTGGGCACCCGCACCGCATTGGGCTCGGCCGGCCGTTCGGTGGCCTCCGTCGCGATCGACCTCGCCGCGGACGCACTGCCGCCGGCGGCTGAGACCGACGCCGTCCCAGCAGGTGCAGTCCGGGTGGGTGCTGAGTCGAACCGACTGGCCAGCACCACCTGCCTCATCATCGGCACCGGCGCCTACGCCAGAGTGGTGGCAGCGGCCCTGCGGGCCAGGGGCTGTACCCGGCTGCAGGTGTTCTCGCCCAGTGGTCGGGCGGACTCGTTCGCCGCCACCCATCACGCCGAGATCGTGCAGCCGGAGCAGTTCGCCGAGGCGGTCGGCAAGGCCGACCTGGTGGTGGCCTGCAGCGGCACGACCGGGGGTGTCCTGGATGTCCGCACCGTCAGTGCCGCGCTGGCGGGGCGCGAGCACCCGCTGCAGGTCGTCGATCTGGCCCTGCACCCGGATGTTTCCGCCGGTGTCAGGGCGCTCACCGGAGTGCGGGTGATCGACCTGCACACCGTTGCCGACGGAGCCGCTCCCGAGCACCGGGAGGCGGTCGCCGCGGCGCAGGACGTGGTGATAGCCGCTGTCGCAAAATTCGAGGACGACCAGGCGATCCGCACCCTGGATCCGGCCGTAGTGGCGCTGCGTCAACATATCTCGGTAGCCGTCGAGAAGGAGATGACGCGGCTGCGGGCGAAGTACGACAGTGAGATCGCAGCCGAGGTGGAACTGGCCATGCACCGGGTCACCCAGTCGCTGCTGCACACCCCTACCCTGCGGGCCAAGGAATTGGCCAGGACCGGAGACGGGGCCGGCTACCTGCAGGCCTTGCACACCCTCTTCGGGATCGAACTCCCGCCGAGCCCCGCCCAACAACGCTGACCCGACACCCGGCAAGCCCGGAGCCCGGCGTGGAACTTCCCGGGCATGGATCAACCTGCCCGATTTGATGTGGCGGTGAGAGGGGTGGCCAACTTCGCCCATGCCGCCCGCCCGGACGGCGGGCCCTCAGGCGAGGCCGGTGTGCTCGAAGGCAGCCAGCGTCGGGGCGATCGTGGCGCTCGGGCCGACCACATGGGCAATGGCGTCCAAGGTCTTCAGGCCGTCACCGGTGTTGAAGATGACCGTCTCCGCGTCGGGGTCGAGCTTGCCCGCGGCCAGCAGCTTGCGCAGCACGGCGACGGTGACGCCGCCTGCCGTCTCGGCGAAGATTCCCTCGGTGCGGGCCAGCAGCTTGATGCCCTCGATGACCTCCTCGTCGGAGACATCCTCGATCGCGCCGCCGGTCCGGTTGACCACATCCAGCACATAGGGTCCGTCGGCCGGGTTGCCGATCGCCAGCGATTTGGCGATCGTGTCCGGCCGGACCGGTTGGATGAAATCCCGCCCGGCCTTGAATGCCGCTGACACCGGATTGCAACCGGTGGCCTGCGCGCCGAACACTCGGTACGAGGCATCCGCCACCAGTCCGAGCGACACCAGTTCACTGAATCCCTTGTCGATCTTCACCAGCTGGGCACCGGAGGCGATCGGGATGACCACCTGCTCGGGCAGTCGCCAGCCGAGTTGTTCGGCGACCTCGTAGCCCAGGGTCTTGGAACCCTCTGCGTAGTAGGGCCGGACATTGACGTTGACGAAGGCCCAATCCTCGCGCTCGCCGGCGATCTCGCCGGCGAGCCTGTTGATGTCGTCGTAGTTGCCGTCGACGGCGATCAACGTGCCGCCGTAGGCGGCAGTGGTCAGGATCTTCTGCTGCTCGAGGTTGGACGGGACGAACACCACCGACCGAATCCCGGCGCGAGCGGCGGCCGCGGCGACCGCATTCGCCAGGTTGCCGGTGGACGGGCAGGCCAGCACCTTGAACCCCAGTTCGCGCGCAGCGGCCAATGCGACGGCGACAACGCGATCCTTGAACGAATGTGTCGGGTTGCCCGAATCATCCTTCACCCACAGGGTTTTCATCCCCAGCTCGCGAGCCAGGTTGTCCGCCCGCACCAGCTTGGTTCCGCCTGGGTTAATGTTCGGCGTGGTCGAGATCCCCGCGGGGACCGGCAGCAACGGGGCGTACCGCCAGATGTTCTGCGGTCCGGCTTCGATCTGCTCGCGCAGGGCCTCGCCGGAGGAGGTGAACTCGTAGGCGACTTCCAGGGGTCCGAAACATTCGGCGCACGCGTAGAACGGGCCGAGTTCGGTGCGGTTCCCGCACTCCCGGCACGACAGGGCCACGGCGGGGCCGAGGTCGACGGTCCCGGGGGTAGCCGAACCTGCGGTGGGCGTTGAGCTGATGACAGTGGTCATGACGAGGCCTTTCGTCTCATCTTTCCCGCCGGAGCGGGACGGACGGGGCACCTGCTGTCGATCGGCCTCATGAACAAAACGCGACGTGAAAGACGCGCGCTGACTTCAGGAGAAAGCGATCATCGACAGTGGTTGCCGGGGCTTCATCGGGCCGTATCCCTCTGCCCCTCTGGATGAGTGGTGATTCAGTTGTCCGGTCAGGCTACCGCATCGGGCAGTGCATCGGGCGCATAGCGGGCTCAGGAGCCGATGGTCACCTTGCTGATGGTCACCGCGGAGGCCGGTGCACCGTCCTGGCCGCCACCGCTGACGCCGACCGCGGCGATCTTCGTCAACACGTCAAGGCCGGCGGTGATAGTGCCGAAGACGGTGTAGTCGGGCTGAAGTTGAGAGTCGCCATAGACCAGGAAGAACTGCGAGCCGTTGGTGTTCGCCCCGGCGTTGGCCATCGCCACGGTGCCGGTCGGGTAACGCATGGACGGATTGGTCTCGTCGGCGAAGCTGTAGCCGGGGCCACCGGAGCCCTGTCCGGACGGGTCACCGCACTGCAGCACCTGCAGCGCCGCCGACGTCGTCAGTCGGTGGCACTTGGTGTCGTCGAAGTATCCCGACGTCGCCAGGTGCACGAAACTGCCGATGGTGCATGGAGTTTTCGATCGGTCCATCAGGATCTTCACCTCGCCCCCCGGCAGGCCGATGGTGGCGGTCACCGATCCGGTATCCGGCTCGGTGCCGGCTGGTGGGGTAGCCGGTTTCGCAGCTGGGCCGTCCGCCGGGTAGGAACAGGTCGCCTGGGCTCCGGGGGCCGCCGTCGTCGAGGTGGATGTACCGGCGCAGGCGGCCATCATGCTCAGCGGCAGCACCACGGCGGCAAGAAGGGCGAGGACTCGGAACGGACGCAAGATGAAATCCTTCTTCAGGGGGGCAACCGGCACCGGTCACGGCGCAGCGGAAGCCTATCGGCCCGCCGGTGAACGGCTGGTGTGTCGGCGGTAGCTGACAGGATGGGTCGGTGCCTGCTTCCGCCTCGATCCGCGCCGGGACGCCCGGCCCTCTGCTGCTCATCGTCGGCGACGAACCGCTGCTGGTCGACCGGGCCGTCGCCGCCGCCATGGCGGCTGCCCGGAAGGCTGATCCGGAGGTGGAGCGGCGGGAATCGGCTGCCACCGACCTGTCACCGATCGAGTTCTCCGACCTGGTGGCGCCCAGCCTGTTCGCCGAGCCAAGAGTCGTCGTCATCCGGCAGGCCCACGAGTCCTCCAAGGAGATCGCCGCAGCCATCACCGAATATGCGGTTAATCCGGTGGAGGGTGTGGTCCTGGTGGTCCAGCACAACGGCGGAGTCCGCAACAAACCCCTGGCCGACGGGCTGCGCAAGGCCGGGGCGGCAGTGATGACCTGCAACAAGATCACCAAGCCGGCGGAGCGCGTCGAGTTCGTCCGGCACGAGATCCGATCCGCGGGCGGTACCACCACTCCCGACGCGGTGGCGGCGATCGTCGACGCCGTCGGGTCCGACCTTCGTGAACTCGCTGCTGCGGCCAGCCAGCTGGTGGCCGATACGGGAGGTCTGGTGGACGAGTCCGCGGTCCGCCGCTACCACCGGGGGCGGGCCGAGGTCAACGGATTCGCCGTTGCGGACCTGGCCGTTGCCGGCGATGTGCCCGCAGCGCTGGAAGCGCTGCGATGGGCAATCGGGGTGGGTGTGGCACCCGTCCTGATCGCCGATGCGCTGGCCGACGGAATCCGCACCGTGGCAAAGGTGGCCGGCGCCCGACCCGGCAACGGTTTCGCGCTGGCCGCCGAATTGGGCATGCCGCCGTGGAAGATCGATCGGGCCCGGACAGCGGCCCGGCACTGGACCGAAGCCGGACTGGCGCGCGGCATGGAAATCGTTGCGAACGTCAACGGTGACGTCAAAGGTCTGGCGGTGGATGTGGACTACGCGTTGGAGAAAGCCGTCATCGAGCTCTCCAGGGCCAGGCGGTTGCGCTGATCGCACGAAAACCCCCCAAAACGCCGAAATGGGGCGGCGTCAGATTCGACACCGTCCCATTTGCTGGAGCAGTCAGAGAGCGTTGACCTGCTGCGCCAAAGCCGACTTGCGGTTGGCGGCCTGGTTCGCGTGGATGACGCCCTTCGACACGGCCTTGTCGAGGCTGCGGGTGGCTGCCACCAACTCGGTCTGTGCTGCGGCCTTGTCGCCCGACAGGGCGGCCGCCCGGACCCGACGGATCGCGGTCTTCAGCGAGGACTTGACTGACTTGTTGCGCAGACGAGCCTGCTCGTTGGTGCGGATGCGCTTGATCTGGGACTTGATATTGGCCACGCCTGATTGCCTTCATTCGTCTCTTGGGGATGATGGGCGTCCAACGGGGCGCACACAGGCGTCTAGATTAGCAGCCGTAGCGGCCGGAGTTCCAATCGTCCGTCCGACCGGTGTCTGATGTTGCGCCCTTTCAGCAGGTCAGGGCGCTCGGCGCCGGCACGCCATCGGTGTCCAATGCTGCCACCACCCAGTCGATGACGCCGGGGACGGCGGGCAGTCGGACGTGGTCGGTGACCAGCAGCGGACAGCGGTCCTCCACCACCAGGGACCGCACCCGTTCGGCCGGCCCGGTGGGCACCTGCGAGCCGATCGGGGTGACCACGGTGTCCGCTCTGGTGGAGATCTCGGCGTACCGCACAGCGCCGTCCAGATCACCCCCGATGTTCAGCCGCTGCAGCAACGCCGATCCGGCCGCCTGATCGGCGCAGGCCGGGCACAGGCCGGCCGGAACGGACCCGGCCAGCGAGGAGGTGGTGCCGTTCCAGGACGGGGCGAGGAGCACCGCCGCGGCGACCTCGTCGGCAATGCCGTTGAACCGCAGCGCCGTCCGGAGTACCAGGCCGCCCTGCGAATATCCGATGACGTCGACCTCCGCATCGCCGGTCACCTGCCGGACTGTCGCCACCAGGTGAGCGAATTGGCCTGCGGAGGCGGTCACCGAGGCGACACCGCCGTTGCCGTAGTCGATCCCGTAGACGCACCGCCCACTCGCCCGCAGTGACGGGACCATCGCGCGGAAGTTGGACGCGACCGTCGAGAAGGTGCCGTGCAGCAGGATGACCGGCCGAAGTCGCGACCGGCAGGCCGGCTCGTTGACCCCTGCCAGACCCACGACGGGGAGCACTTCGGCGTTCGGCGGCTGGGAATCGGGCGGCTGGGAATCGGGCGGCTGGGCAACGGACGGCTGGGAATCGGGCGGCTGGGAATCGGGCGGGGACGCCGCCGCGGTCGAGACCGGTGAGCGGGACGGAACCGGGCCCGTCGCCGAAAGGGCTGTGACGGCAGCGACTCCCGGCACCGGCGAGCAGGCGGTGGTCGCCGCCATCAGACCGATCAACAACCACCGCCACCGGAAACCAGCCACCTGGCAACCGTAGCGTCTTGACACTGGGTCGCTCAGAGGCTGATTCCACCGACGAGTTGGCCGACGCCGTAGGTCACGGCCATCGCCAGTGCTCCGCCGACGACGAGTCGGGTGATGGCCGGGCTCTGCCGGGCTCCGCCGAGTCGGGCGCTGAGGGCTCCGGTCAGGGCCAGTGCGACCAGGACGACGCCGAAGGTCACCATGACCCGGACCCCGGGCGGCGGCAGCAGGATGGCCAGCAGCGGCAGGATCGATCCCACCGTGAAGGCGATCGCCGACGAGATTGCCGCGTGCCACGGGTTGGTCAGGGCATCGGGGTCGATACCCAGCTCGACATCGACGTGAGCTGCGAAGGCGTCATGGGCGGTGAGTTCTGCTGCCAGCTTCCTGGCCGTCTCCGCTGTCGCGCCCTTGGCCACATACAGACCCGCCAACTCCGCCAGCTCCTGCTCCGGGTCGAGTTCGAGCTCGCGGGTTTCCTTTGCCAGCAGCGCTCTCTCGGTGTCCCGCTGACTGCTCACCGACACGTACTCGCCCAGGGCCATCGACACAGCGCCGGCCACAAGTCCGGCAATGCCGGCCGTGAGAATGGTGCTCGATGCCGCGCTTGCGCCGGCCACCCCGACGACGAGACCTGCCGTGGAAACGATTCCGTCGTTGGCGCCCAGCACGCCGGCGCGGAGCCAGTTGAGCCGCTGCCCCAGACCCGCGGCGTGCGGTTCAGTGGAATGCTGGCCGGGCGCATCGGGTTTCCCGATGTCGCTCACCGCGGTCGACCTGGCGTCATTTGTGATCTCCCGTTCTGGCCCCGAGAAGAATGCTCAACGTGGATGGCATCGGCGCTGTCGATCGTCACTGACTGGCTGCCGGGTTGAGCAGAGGCGAAGGTCCCCGAACGATCGACAGAGGACCCTGCGTCACGGCGCATCTTCGGGCACCATGAGCCGATGAGCAAGCCTCTGCCGCACAGCACTTCATTTCTGATCATCCTGCTGGCCGGATCCGGTGTGCTGCACTTTCTTCGGCCGGAGCCATTCATCTCGATTGTGCCGAAGATGTTGCCGCGCAAGAGGGAGTTGGTGTACGTCAGCGGCCTCGTGGAGCTGCTCGGCGCAGGTCTGATGTCCGTCCCGAGGACCAGGCGACTAGGTGGTGTGCTGTCGGCCGGACTACTGACCGGCGTGTTCCCGGCCAACGTGTCGATGGCCATCGGAGCCGCCGGCCGCCCTCGCTGGTACCAGGCGGCCGCCTGGGCCCGCCTGCCGTTGCAACTTCCGTTGATCTGGTGGGCGTGGCGCTCGGGCCGCGCCGATCACGCGCTCGACCGGGCGACCTGAGCCTGGACACCTGACATGAACAATGCCACACCGTCGCGGTAGTACACGGTGTCGTCGTCGCAGTCCACCAGCGCCTCGGCGCACTCCACCAGGTTGGGATACTTCTCCGCCGGCAATTGGGTCAGGGCGGTGGCCTTCTGGGCCATCAGCTCAGCCCATTGTGTCTCCGGCACACCACGTTCGACGCCCGGTTCGGCGGAAACCAGCATCATCATGGTCTGCAGGGAGCTCCGGGCGATGTCAGCGCTCGCCCGAACGGACAGGCCGGCGCCGCGCAACAAGGCGAGCGCCCGTTCGGTCAATTCGCGTCCGGCATCGTTGTGCAGCACCCTCGCTGCGGCCAACCGCACCGTGCCAGGGTGCGCGCGCAGCACGTCCAGCAGAGCCACCAGCAGTAGTCGGTAGTGCTCGTCCCAGGAAAGGTTCGGCGCAGCGGGCAGTTCGAGCGCGGCGAACACCTGGTCGCCCATCGCTTCCAACAGCTCGTCCTTGTTCTTGACGTGCCAGTAGAGTGCCATCGGCGTCACCGAGAAGTGTTGGGCCAGACGACGAATCGTGACATTGTCCAGGCCGTCGGCATCGGCGAGAGCCAGCCCGACCTCGATGACCGACTCACGGGTCAGTTCATCACCGACGCGAGCCGCCGAGCCGCGGGTACCGGCCTGTTTGGGACCAGATGGGGGAACCATGTTGACAACTATACAACGTAGAGGTTTGCTATACGGCATACATGTACAACGTATAGGAGAGGTTCCGATGACCAACTCAACCGAACGGGCCACCCGACCGGGGCTTACGCTGCTGGCGGTCGCGCTGGCGACCTTCATGACGTATCTGGACAACAACATCGTCAACGTGGCCATGCCGGCCATCCAGCGAGATCTGCACCTGAGCATCTCCGGCCTGGAATGGGTCGTCAGCTCCTACATCCTGGTCTGCGCCAGTCTTCTGCTGGCCGGCGGAAGGCTGGCAGATGTGTTCGGGCGCAAGCGGTTGTTCCTGATCGGCCTCGGCATCTTCACGGTGTCCTCCCTTGCTGCCGGGCTGGCCGGGAGCGCCTCCAGCCTGGTGATCAGTCGGGCCCTGCAGGGGCTGGGTGCCGCCCTGGTCACACCGACCACACTGGCGATCATCTCGGCAACCTTCACCAGACCAAGGGAACGTGCGACGGCCGTCGGTATCTGGAGTGGGGTCGGTGCGCTTGCGCTCGCCGTCGGGCCGTTGCTGGGTGGCCTGCTCAGTCAGCATGCGAGTTGGGAGTGGATCTTCTTCATCAACCTGCCGGTCGGGCTGGCCACCTTCGTGCTGGGCGCCATGGTGATCGGGGAGTCCAGGCTCGAGGCCGGTCCGCGCCGGCTGGACCTGCCCGGCCTGCTGACATCGGCTCTGGCGCTGTTCGCACTGACCTACGCGTTGATCGAGGGTGAGCGGCGCGGCTGGACGTCCCCGGTGATTCTGGCTTGTTTCGCGGTGGCGCTGGCGCTGGGGATCACGTTCATCTGGCTCGAGCGGCGCAATGCCGCCCCGATGGTGGCGATGACGTTGTTCAGGGAGCGGGTCTTCAGCGGCGGGCTGATCGCGCTGATGATGTGGGGCTTCGGCTTGTTCGGCATCTACTTCTTCACCTCGCTGTATCTGCAGAATGTGCTCGGTTTCTCGCCTACCAGGGCCGGTCTGGCATTCCTGCCGATGGCACTGCTGATGGCTGCGGGGGCGGTCGTTTCCGAGCAGGTGTCGCGCCGGATAGGCGCGCACCGGGTGGTGGCCTTCGCGATGTTGCTGATGGCCACGGGAATTGCCTCGGTCAGCCTGTTGTCGGCGGGCGCGACGTTCGCGGACCTGATGCCCAGCTTCGCGGTCATCGGCATCGGGGGCGGCCTGACGGTGCCGCTGACGGCCAGCGTGCTGGAGGCAATGCCGGGTGAGGAAGCCGGCGTGGCGTCGGGCATCTTCAATGCCTCCAGGGAGGTGTCCGGGCTGCTCGGCATCACCGTCATCGGCGCGATTCTGGCGGCCCGGCAGTCCGGTCTGCTGGCCGGCGGATCTGCTCCGGTCGACGCCTTCCTCGGTGGGTACCGGGTGGGAATCCTGGTGGCGGCTTTCCTGGTGGCCGCCGGTGCCATCGCCGCCTACATCGGCCTGCGTCCCGGTGCCGCCGCCGCAAGGCCCACAGATGGCGTCACTGTCGGGCTGGAACGGGAACCGTTGTCCGCCTGACCCGGATCCCATCTGCGCTTGCAGTTCTGCCCGAAATCGCCTCACACAGGGCGATTTCGGGCAGTGGGGTCGGCACCGGCCGGTCACGGGGCTGGGGGCAGTAGCCCGGCGGCGACGCCGACGCGGGCGTAGGCGCCGGCCAGGCTGCCCACGGTGTCGTGGGCGTTGAGGCCGCTGGGGTTCGGCACCACCCACAGCTCCGCGGCGCCGAGCATTCGCGGTTGTCGGCCGGCCATCGCTTTGCGATCGCCGAAGGCGGCGCGGTAAGCGGTGATCCCGAGCACCGCGACCACCCGAGGCCTGATCCGCTCGACCAGCTCGGCCAGCCGGCGGGCGCCTGCGGTGAGCTCCGGCACGGTCAGCTCGTCGGCCCGTGCGCTGGCCCTGGCCACCAGGTTGGTGATCCCGATGCCGCGGTCGAGCAGGTGCGCAAGATCCTGCGGCCGGTACCCGTCCGAGGCATCGATCTCCCGATCGGTCAGTCCGGCCCGGTGCAATGCCGGATAGAAGCGGTTGCCGCGCCTGGCGAAATGGGCCCCGACGGCGGCGGTCAACAGGCCAGGGTTGATCCCGACGAACAGCAGTCGCACCCGGTCGCCGAGCAGGTCGGGAAGCGTTGTCCCGTTGAAAGTCTCCAGCTCAGCCCGGGTGAACCGGGCCATCAGGTCGCGGCCAGCACGGCCGAGCACAGCACAGCCGGATCCAGCCCGGCCGCCGTCCTGGCGCCCGCCTGGATCAGATAGCCGTCGACCAGCAGCTCGGCGACGGCCGGCCAGTCGACATCGACGTCCAGCCAGACCCCGATCCAGCCGGTGGGTCCGACATAGGCCGGCACGTAGTAGCGCGACCCATCGGCGGCGACCCATTCCTGTTGAGCTCCGGGCGCGCCCTTGACCCAGAGTTCCGTTCGGCCGCTGCCGTGGTGGTCGTGCATCACCGTGCAGAAGGTCTTCCCGCTGACCTGATAGGCGGGCGCGCCGTGGGCGGGCTTCACCGCTGTGTCGGGCAGCGCCAGGCTCATCACCGCGACCCGGGCCAGCTGCCCGCGGTGATCACCGGTCACTGCTGCGCCGCCGTGCCGACGCGGGCAGCGACCGTGCCGACGCGGGTCGCACTGTCGTAGGAATAGACCTGGCGACCGCCGATGTAGACCACCAGGGCCCGTTGCATCACGTCCAACGGGTTGCCTGACCAAACCACCAGATCGGCGTCCTTGCCGACCTCGAGCGACCCGACCCGGTCCGCCACTCCCATCACGCGAGCCGGATGGATGGTGATCGCCCGCAGAGCCGTCACCGCATCGAGACCCTCCTTCACTGCGATGGCGGCTTGATAGATCAGGAAGTTGATCGGCACCACCGGGTGATCGGTGATGATCGAGATTTCGACGCCAGCGGCCGCCAGTCGACCCGGGTTTGCCAGCGATCGATTGCGCAGTTCGACCTTCGACCTGCTGGTGAACAGCGGCCCGATGAGCACTGGAATCCCCTTGGCGGCCAACAGGTCTGCCAGCAGGTGGGCCTCCGTGCCGTGGTCGATGACCAACTGGTAGCCGAACTCGTCGGCGATCCGGACGGCCGTTGCGATGTCGTCGGCCCGGTGCGAGTGCTGCCGCCAGGGGATTTCCCGGCGCAGCACCGACGCGATCGCCTCCATTTTCAGATCCCTTGCCGGGCGGGCCTTGTCGGGCTCGGCGTTGGCCATCTTGTCCAGGTAGTTCTGGCCGTCGACGAAAGCTCCGCGAATCACCGCCGCGGTGCCCAGCCTGGTGGCCGGCGTCTGCTTGCGGTCGCCGTAGATCCGCTTCGGGTTCTCGCCCAGCGCCGATTTCAGGCCGGAAGGGGAGCGGAGCACCATCTCGTCGACCGTCCGGCCGTGCGTGTGGATGGCGACCGTCAGCCCGCCGATCGGGTTGCCCGAACCAGGGTTGACGTTGACGGTGGTGATGCCGCCGGAGAGGGCATCGTCGAAGCCGAGTTCGGCAGGATTGATGGCGTCCAGGGCCCGGACGCCGGCGCTGGCGGGGTCGGTCAGTTCGTTGGTGTCGTTGCCGGCCCAGCCCTCGCCCTCCTCGTGCACGCCCAGGTGCGTGTGGGCGTCGATGAACCCCGGCAGCAGCCACCGCCCGGCGGCATCGACGACATCGGCGCCCGGCGGGACCGGCAGGTCAGGGCCGAGGGCGCTGATCCGCCCCCCGTCGACCAGGACCGTGCCATCGAATGGCTCCCCTTCGACCGGCACCACATGAGCATTGATGAAGGCCAATCCACTGCTCATCGAGATTTCCCACCGCTCATCGAAACTTCCTCCTCGGATCCGAAGTCCGAAAGTACCCGGCGGCGGGAATCGGCAGCAGGGGGGTGGGGCGGGTCCCACGCGGCCCGATGGGCCAGGAGTGGACGGTCGACCGTGGGAGAATGAGCTTGCCTGTCGGCTCCGACCGGCGCAGTTCGGGTTTGTCCAGAAGAAGAAAGACCCTCGTGACCCAGGCTTCGCATGCACACCGCACCACGTTCACTCCGCCGGAGTTGATCCGCAACTTCAGCATCATCGCCCACATCGACCATGGCAAGTCGACGCTGGCCGACCGGATGCTGCAGCTCACCGGTGTGGTCGATGGCCGCCAGATGCGCGCCCAGTACCTGGACCGGATGGACATCGAACGCGAGCGGGGCATCACCATCAAGTCGCAGAGCATCCGGCTGCCGTGGACCATCACCGATGACGCCGGTAACAAGCAGGAGCATGTACTGCACCTGATCGACACCCCTGGCCACGTCGACTTCACCTACGAGGTATCCCGGTCGCTGGCGGCCTGCGAGGGTGCGGTGCTGCTCGTCGACGCCGCGCAGGGCATCGAGGCGCAGACGCTGGCGAACCTGTACCTGGCACTGGAGAACGACCTGACGGTCATCCCGGTGCTGAACAAGATCGATCTGCCGGCCGCCCAACCGGAGCGGTACGCGGAGGAGATCGCCCACATCCTCGGTGGTTCTCCGGAGGACGTGCTGCGGGTGTCCGGCAAGACCGGCGCCGGCGTCAAGGAACTGCTGGACAAGGTGGTCGCCCAGGTCCCGGCCCCCAAGGGCAACGCTGATGGCCCGGCCAGGGCGATGATCTTCGACTCCGTCTACGACATCTACCGCGGTGTGATCACCTACATCCGGGTGATCGACGGACAGATCTTCCCGCGCGAGCGAATTCAGATGATGTCAACCAGGGCCACCCACGAGCTGCTCGAGGTCGGCATCATCTCGCCCGATCCCATCCCTACGAGGGGACTGGGGGTCGGCGAGGTCGGCTATCTGATCACCGGGGTGAAGGACGTCCGGCTGTCGAAGGTGGGCGACACCGTGACCTCGGCGGTGCGAGGCGCCACCGAGGCGCTGGGCGGGTACCGCGACCCGCGGCCGATGGTCTACTCCGGTCTGTACCCGCTGGACGGATCCGACTACCCGCTGCTGCGGGACGCGCTGGACAAACTGCGGCTCAACGATGCCGCCCTGACCTACGAACCGGAGTCCTCAGCGGCGCTGGGCTTCGGCTACCGGTGTGGGTACCTCGGCCTGCTGCACCTGGAGATCACCCGCGACCGACTGGAGCGGGAGTTCGGGCTCGACCTCATCTCGACCGCGCCGAATGTGGTGTACCAGGTGACCATGGAGGACAAATCCACTGTCGTGGTGACCAACCCGAGTGACTGGCCGGAGGGCAAGATCGCCGAGACGGTCGAACCGATCGTCAAGTGCAGCATCATCACTCCCAGCGAGTACATCGGTTCGATCATGGAGCTCTGTCAGTCCAGGCGCGGGGTACTCGGCGGGATGGATTACCTGTCCGAATCAAGGGTGGAATTGCGCTACACGATGCCGCTCGGCGAGATCATCTTCGATTTCTTCGATGCCCTGAAATCGCGAACGCGGGGGTATGCATCGCTCGACTACGAGGAAATCGGAATGCAGCCGGCCGATCTCGTGAAGGTCGATATTCTGCTGCAGAGCGAGCCGGTGGACGCCTTCTCGGCGATCCTGCATCGCGATTCGGCGTATGCCTACGGGGTCACCATGACGGCGAAGCTTCGCGAATTGATTCCGCGGCAGCAGTTCGAGGTGCCGATCCAGGCGGCCGTCGGATCCAGGGTCATTGCCAGAGAGACGATCAGGGCAATGCGGAAAGACGTGCTGGCAAAGTGCTACGGCGGTGACATCACCCGCAAGCGCAAGTTGCTGGAGAAGCAGAAGGAAGGCAAGAAGCGGATGAAGATGGTCGGCCGGGTCGAGGTGCCGCAGGAAGCCTTCATCGCCGCGCTGTCCACCGACGCTCCGACCGGTAAGAAGTAGCCGTGTCAGTGGTGAGGCGGGCATCCGAAGACGCCCACCAGGCGTGGTCGGCATCCCGGTCGCAGGCCGCCCACGCCGGCCCGCCGGTCGGCGCCGGCCGGGCGCCGGGCGCCTGATTCCGGGGGCGGTTTCTCGGTGATCGGTGTGGCAGGGTGGAAGCGGTGAGTTGGCAGACGGTTCTCGACGGCGTCGATGCCGTCGAGTCGTGGATCGCCGGAGTCTCGTACTGGGTGCAGGTGCCGGTGCTGCTCGCCGTGCTGCTACCAGCCGCCTGGGGACTCGCCGGACTCATCGACCGCATCGTCGAGAAGATTCTCTGGCCGCACACCCGTCGGGAGATCAGGGCCGCCGCGGCCGCCGCGATCGCCCGTCACCACCCGGCGACGGCGCAGGCCCCGACCGGAGCACTGCCGACCTTCCCGCGTGATCTCCAACCGGGTGATGGCGGGACCGGGACATGAGCCGCCCGCTGCCCGCGATCAGTCGCCGCTGGATGAGTATCGCGTTGCTTGCTCTGCTGCTGGTCGCGCTGGCGTTCACCATCTGGCACTGAACGACCATCTGGCACTGAACCACCATCTGGCACTGAACCACCACTGGCGCCAACTGGCCGGCTGTCGGTCGGTCGTCGACGGCTGGGGCAGGATGGGAGACGTGCCCTCCACGCTGCCCGAGGGCGAACCGGTACCGGTCGACGGCTCGCTGCCGGACCAGGCCTACCAGGGTTCGGCCGACCGATCGCTTTCGGTGTACCTGCACGTTCCGTTCTGCGCCACCCGCTGCGGATACTGCGACTTCAACACCTACACGGCCGGTGAGCTGGGCAGCACCGCATCGCCCGACTCCTGGTTCGCCGCGGCCACGGCCGAGATAGACCTGGCCGCGCGGGTGCTCAGAGCAAACGGTGACGACCGGAAGGTGTCGACCGTGTTCGTCGGCGGCGGAACCCCGTCGCTGATGGGGGCCGACAAGCTCGGACGCCTGCTCGCCAGGATCGGGAGCACGCTCGGGCTTGCCGCCGATGCCGAGGTCACCACCGAGGCAAACCCGGAGTCGACCGACCGGGCCTTGCTCGATGGACTGCGCGCCGCGGGGTACACCCGGTTGTCGCTGGGCATGCAGTCGACCGATCCCGGCGTCCTGCGGGTGCTCGAGCGCACCCACACACCCGGCCGCCCGTTGCAGGTGGTCGAGTGGGCCGGGCAGGCCGGTTTCGAGCATGTCAATCTCGACCTGATCTACGGGACCCCGGGCGAAACCGACGAGCAGTTCACCGACTCGCTGGGCGCAGCCATCGGGGCCGGGGTCGATCACGTGTCGGCCTATTCGCTGATCGTCGAACCCGGCACCAGGATGGCCAGGGCCGTCCGGACCGGCAAGCTGCCGATGCCGGCCGAGGAGGTGTTGGCCGACCGCTACCTGATCGCCGACGAACTGCTCGGTGCGGCCGGGCTGCGCTGGTACGAGGTGTCCAACTGGGCCGCCGACGAGTCGGCCAGGTGCCGGCACAATCTGGCCTACTGGCGAGGCGACGACTGGTGGGGCGTCGGGCCGGGCGCGCATTCACACGTCGGCGGCGTCCGGTGGTGGAACGTGAAACACCCGCACGCCTACGCGACGGCGCTCGCCGACGGTCGATCGCCCGGCTATGCCAGGGAGGTGCTCGATGACGATGCCCGCCGCACCGAGGACATCCTGTTGCGACTGCGGCTGGTAGAAGGGCTTCCGCTCGGAATGCTGAGCCCCGCCGGCGCGCGCGAGGCCGCCGCCGCCGCCGGGGACGGTCTGCTGGATGCGGCGGCCCTGGCCGGCGGGACGGCCGTGCTGACCCGCCGCGGCCGCCTGCTGGCCGACGGCATTGCCATCCGGCTGCTCGATTGATCTGACCCAGCAGTCAGCGCGGCTGGTCCGGGACGGCGCCGATGGCCGTTCCGCGCAGGTCGTCGAGATTGAGTACCCGCACATGAATCACGGTCCGCTGCTGCAGGGCCGCTCGCAGCGCCCGGTGCAGGCCGTCCTCCAGGAACACCTCGCCGGACCAGAACACCGCGTGCGGGAAGAGATCACCGTAGAAGGTCGAGTCCTCGTCCAGCAGGGTGTCCAGCCGGAGCTCGCGTTTGGTGGTGACCAACTCGTCAAGCCGGATCTGCCGTGGCGGGATCCGCGCCCAATCGCGCATCGAGAAGCCGTGGTCGGGGTATGGGCGACCGTCTCGCACGTCTTTGAAGATCATTGCGGGGTCCTCCGGTGGCTGACAACGTTCATCAGGGTAACGGCCGGAGGCCCAACGGCATGCCTCTCGCGGCGCTTACACTTGGCAGACGGCCCCGGAGAGTGCCAATCGCCGCGCTGTAGCCCGTACACCATCGCCGGATCAGTCGCGTCCGTAGACCGGCCCGCCCTGGCCGGCGGCCGGGGGGCGGCGTGGCACCTGCAGGGTCGACGGCGCTCTACCGGTTAGCTTTCGAGGACACACAACGAGCATGGACAGCGGAGGAGGTGAGTGGTGTCAGCCGATGACCGGCGTTTCCAGGTATTGCGGGCCATCGTGGCCGACTATGTCGCCACTCACGAGCCGGTGGGTTCGAAAGCCCTGGTGGATCGGCACCATCTGCAGGTCTCGCCGGCCACTATCCGCAGCGACATGGCGGTGCTGGAGGACGAGGGCTACATCGCCCAGCCCCACACCTCCGCCGGTCGTATTCCGACGGACAAGGGATACCGCTTGTTCGTCGACAGGTTGTCGCAGGTCAAGCCATTGTCGCCGGGCGAGAGGCGGGCTATTCAAGCATTCCTGTCGGCGGGCGTCGACCTGGACGACGTGCTGCGTAGATCCGTCCGGCTGCTCGCCCAGCTGACCCGCCAGGTCGCGGTCGTGCAGTACCCGAACCTGACCAGGTCAGTCGTCAGACATGTCGAGGTCGTCTCGCTGGGTGACACCCGGTTGCTGCTGGTGGTGATCACCGACACCGGGCGGGTAGAACAGCGGGTGATCGAGGTCGAGCAGCAGGTGACGGACGAGCTGGTGACGTCCCTGCGTGCCCTGCTGGCCGCCAACATCACGGGTCATCGGTTCGCCGAGGCCGCCGACGGGTTGCGCAACCTTGCCCGCACTGCCGAGCCGGAGTCGGCCGATACTGTCGGTGCGGCCGTTTCGGTACTTCTGGACGCGCTGGTCGAGCATCCCGAGGGTCGCCTGGTGCTGTCCGGAACATCACACGTGACCGGGGCCTGGGCCGATCAGCCCGGCAGCCTGCGTGGCGTGCTGGAAGCCCTGGACGAGCAGGTCACCCTGCTCAAGTTGCTGGCCGTCCTGCAGTCGCCCGACGCCGTGATGGTGTCCATCGGCCAGGAGAACGACGACGCGAACCTGTCGACGTCTGCACTGGTATCGGCCGGGTACGGCAGTGGAGACACAGTGATGGGTGGACTGGCCGTCGTCGGCCCCACCCGAATGGATTACCCGGGAACAATGGCCGCGGTCAGGGCTGTTGCTCGGTACGTCGGCGAGATCGTCGCCGGGCGCTAGCGGCATAGAGAAAACAGGAGTTCAACAGGTGGCACGGGACTATTACGGCTTGCTCGGCTTGACGAAGAACGCGTCAGCCGACGAGATCAAGCGCGCCTATCGCAAGCTGGCCCGCGAGCTGCACCCGGACGTCAACCCCGATCCCGCGGCCCAGCAGAAGTTCAAAGAGGTCACCGCGGTCTACGAGGTGCTGTCCGACCCGGCCAAGCGCCAGGTCGTCGATCTCGGTGGGGATCCGCTGTCTCCGGGCGGCGGCGGCGGGGCCGGCGGCGGCATGGGTGATCCGTTCGGCGGTGCCGGAGTCGGGCTCGGCGACATCATGGACGCCTTCTTCGGGGGTGGTGGCCAGCGCTCCCGCGGCCCGCGCTCCAGAGTCAGGCAGGGCGACGACGCACTCATCCCGGTTGATCTGACCCTGGAGGAATGCGCTACCGGGGTGGCCAAGGACATCGCGGTCGATACCGCGACGCTGTGCTCGGTCTGCCACGGATCCGGCTGCGCCGACGGCACCACACCGGTGGTCTGCGACACCTGCAAGGGCGCCGGTGAGATCCAGCAGATCCAGCGGTCGTTGCTGGGGCAGGTCGTCACCTCACGACCCTGCCCCGTCTGCCGCGGGTTCGGCGAGGTCATCCCCGAGCCGTGCCGGCAGTGCAACGGGGACGGCCGGGTCCGTACCCGCCGGACCGTGCGGGCGAACATTCCGGCCGGAGTGGGCGACGGGATCCGGGTGCGGCTGTCCGGGCAGGGCGAGGTCGGACCTGGCGGCGGGGCACCAGGCGATCTGTACGTCGAGGTCCGCGAGGTGCAGCACGACAAGTTCACCAGAGACGGTATCGACCTGCACTGCACGGTGCACCTGCCGATGACGGCAGCGGCGCTGGGTACCTCGATGGCGTTGCAGACCCTGCAATCGGTGGAAGACCTGGACATCCAGCCGGGCACCCAGTCCGGCACCGTCATCACCCTGCGCAACCAGGGCATGCCCCGGCTCCGCGGAACCGGCTCCGGCAACCTGCACGTGCATCTCGAGGTCGTCACACCGACCAGGGTCGAGGGCCGCCAGGCCGAGCTCATCCGTGAGCTGGCCACCCTCCGCGGAGAGGAGCAGCCGGAGCTCGCCACCCGCGGCCACGGCGGTCTGTTCTCTCGGATCCGCGACTCGTTCGTCGGCAGGTGAGCCGGCCAGCCGGTCGCACCCTGCCGGCCGGTGCGCCGTACTTCCTGGTCGAGACGATGCCGGCCGCCGGTTCCTTCGTTCTGGACGGACCGGAGGGACGGCACGCCTCGGTGGTTCGTCGCCTGCGGATCGGCGAGACCCTGGTGCTGACCGACGGCTCCGGCCGTGTCGCCGGGGCCACCGTGACGGCGGTCGCCCGAGGCAGCGTCGACCTGCTGGTCGACCGGGCCGAGCGGGTGGCGGCGCCGGCCGTGACGGTGACGCTGGTGCAGGCCCTGCCCAAGGGGGAGCGCAGTGAGTTGGCCGTCGACCTGGCGACAGAGGCCGGAGTTGACTCGCTGGTGCCCTGGGCGGCCTCCAGATGCGTCGCCAGGTGGTCGGCGGACAGGGCAGAGCGGGGCGTTGCGCGCTGGCAGGCAGTTGCCAGGGAGGCATCGAAACAGTCCCGGCGGGCGGTCGTTCCGCCGGTGGCCACGCTGGCCTCGACCGGCGACGTCGTGCGATTGATCGAACGGTCGGCGGCCGCTCTGGTGCTGCACGAGGCCGGGTCGATCCCGATCACCGCCGCCGAGCTGCCGCCGGCCGGGGAATTGGTGGTGGTGGTCGGGCCGGAGGGCGGCATCTCACCGGAGGAGATCACGGCCTTTCGGGCGGCCGGCGGACAGGTGGTCCGAATGGGTCACGAGGTGCTGCGGACTTCGACCGCCGCGGCGGTCGCGCTCGGCGCGCTGGGTGTACTCAGTCATCGCTGGATCGACGAGCCGGCAACCCAGGAGAGCGCATGACGACGGTGCAGGAATACCGCTACGGGTCGCACCCCAGCCAGTTCGTTCGCCTGCACCTGCCGGTCGGGGACCATCTCCCCGTCGTGGTGGTGCTGCACGGCGGTTTCTGGAGGGCGAAGTACGGCATCGAACTGGCCGAACCGCTGGCAGCGGATCTGACGAAGTTCGGGGTCGCCGCCGCCGTGGTGGAGTACCGCAGGGTGGGTGACGGCGGTGGTTGGCCGACCACGATGGCGGACGTGGCCCGGGCGGTCGACCACCTCGCCACCGCGGGGCAGTACGTCGCGCAGGACCGGTTACTGCTGGATCGTGTTGCCGCCGTTGGACATTCGGCGGGCGGCCAGCTCGCAGCCTGGTTGACCCACCGACGCACGCTGCGGTCGGGCACTGCCGGTTCGATCACCCCGAGTTCGCAGTTCGTCCCGGTCATCGGCGCCGTGTCGCAGGCCGGCCTGCTCGATCTGGTGGGGGCCTCGCAGGAAGGTCTCGGCGATGGAGCCGTCGACGACCTGATGCAGGGCGCCGCCGGGTCCGTGCCGCAGCGCTACCACCATTCCTCGCCGCTGGCCTCCGTCGGCGACGGAGCCAGGGTGGTGTGCGTCCACGGTGACGCCGACGACAGCGTTCCGCTGTCACAGTCCCAGCGATACGTGGACGCGGCCGTGCTGGCCGGGGACCCGGCGCGGCTGGTCGTGCTGCCGGGGGTCGGTCACATGGAACTCGTCGACGTGGCAGACGAGGCGTGGTCGTACTGCCGAGATGCCCTGCTGCAGATGGTCTGATCGGACAGATGATCTGATCTTGCGGCTGCTCGGCCGGGACGCCGCCACCGGCGACCTACCGCTGCGGAAAACCGCACCGGTAGGTTGACCCGATGACCGATTGTCTGTTCTGCAGGATCGTTGCCGGTGAGATCCCCGCGACCGTGGTGTATTCCGACGATCGGGTGCTGGCCTTTCGGGACATCAACCCGCAGGCCCCGCTGCACGCGCTGGTGATCCCGCGAGCTCACTACCCGAATCTCGCGGAGGTGGCTGCCGCCGATCCGGCACTGGTGGGTGCGCTGGTCGCCGCCGCCGCCCAGATCGCGGCGGCAGAAGGGTTTGCCGACAGTGGGTATCGCCTGATCACCAACACCGGCCAGGATGCGGGGCAGACCGTATTCCACGCCCACCTGCACGTGCTCGCAGGCACCCGATTGCGGCTGGCGCTGGCGTGAGCGGGGCGGCGGGGCGTCCACCGGATCGTGCGGGGTGCGCCGTCGGGAATCTTGGTGGCGGCTCCGGCGATAGAATTAACGGACGAAGGTGTGCCGGGGGCCGTCCACCCACAGCATTCCACCCATCGCCACTCACGAGAACCGAAGGTAGGCAGCGCAACTAGTGCCGGAAACCCCCATGGCCGCCCAGGCGACACCCGACCCCGGTTCGCGGCGGGATCAGACGCAGCGCGGCCTGGCCGCGGCGCAGGCTGTCTCGGACAAGACCGGCCGCGGTCCGGGCCAGCCGGGTGGCAACGCGGAATTCACCCTGGTGGTGGCCGACGAGAAGGCGATGGTCGGACTGCTCGGCTCCCGCGACCTGCTGCTGCGCCTGCTGGAGGAGCATCTCACCGCGGACATCCATGTCCGGGGGAACCGGATCACCCTGCGCGGACCTGACACCGATGTCGCCTTTGCCGAGCGCGTCATCCGCGAGCTGCTGAGCCTGCAGGAGTCGGGGTCGGTGATCACCCCCGACGCGGTGCGCCGCACCATCGGCATGCTGACCGACGCCGCCTCCGATCTGACGGCCGAAGCTCCGTCGAAGGTGCTGGGGCTGAATATCATCTCCCGCCGCGGGCGGGTGATCCGGCCCAAGACGCTCAATCAGAAGCTCTACGTCGACGCCATCGACGCGAACACCATCACGTTCGGCATCGGCCCGGCCGGCACCGGGAAGACCTACCTGGCGATGGCGAAGGCGATTCAGTCGCTGCAGGCCAAGCAGGTCAGTCGCATCATCCTGACCCGCCCGGCGGTGGAGGCGGGCGAGCGGCTCGGCTACCTGCCCGGCACCCTGTCGGACAAGATCGACCCGTACCTGCGGCCGCTGTACGACGCCCTGCACGACATGCTGGACCCGGAGTCCATCCCGCGGTTGATGGCGGCCGGCACTATCGAGGTGGCTCCGCTGGCCTACATGCGAGGCCGGACCCTGAACGACGCTTACATCATCCTGGACGAGGCGCAGAACACCACGGCCGAGCAGATGAAGATGTTCCTCACCCGACTTGGGTTCGGTTCCAAGATGGTCGTCACCGGTGACATCACCCAGATCGACCTGCCCGGTGGTCAGCCGTCGGGGCTCCGGGTGGTCCGGGAGATCCTGACCGACGTGAACGATGTCTCGTTCTCCCTGCTGACCTCGGCAGACGTGGTCCGGCACCGACTGGTCGGCGATATCGTGGACGCCTACGAGCGGTGGGACGCGGTCAATGCCGATGCCGCTCCCGATCACCAGGACCGTCGGCTCGGTCACAACCCGCGCCGCGGAAACAGCCGATGAACCCGGCGCGTGAGCATCGGGGCGAGGTACGGGCGCGGAGCCGAGCGCGGCCGGCGATGAGCGTTTGCCCGAAGAGCCGGGATTCCGCTGCAAGCCGGGATTCAATGTGAGCATCGAGATCGCGAACGAGTCGGGCGTCGGCGTCGATGAGCTGGCCCTTGTCTCGGTGTCCCGGTTCGCCTTGGCCAGGCTGGGCATCAACTCTCTGGCCGAGCTCTCCATCCTGCTGATGGACATCGAGGCGATGACCGAGCTGCACCTGAAGTGGATGGACGAACCGGGCCCGACCGATGTGATGAGTTTCCCGATGGACGAACTCGACACGGCCCGCCGACCCGATGAGGCTGGGCCAGGTCCAGCGCTGCTCGGCGACGTGGTGCTCTGCCCTGCCGTCGCTGTCGAGCAGGCGCAGCAGGCAGGCCACGGACTGGACGACGAACTGCACCTGCTGACCGTGCACGGCATCCTGCACCTGCTCGGGTACGACCACGTCGAGTCCGCGGACGAACGCAAGATGTTCAAGCTGCAGAACGAGTTGCTCGACGACTGGCGAGACGAACGCGAACGCGAGGCCTACCGCGCCCGGCTGGCGGCCGTCGACGCCGCGGTCCTGGAAGTGGTCGAGATAGACCCGGCAGACCCCGGTACGCCGTCCGACGTTCCAGCTGGGCGGGAGTGATCTAGGCCGGTGGATGCTCTGGACATCGTCCTGCTGATCCTGGCCGCAGCCCTGGTTCCCATCGCCGGGCTGTTCGCTGCCGCCGACGCTGCCATCACCATGGTCTCCGCCGCCAGGGTGGAGGAGATGCAGCGGGAGGGGCTCCGCGGGGCCGGTTCGCTGTTCGCCGTGGTGCAGGACAAGCCTCGCTTCACCAACCTGTTGCTGCTCATGCGGGTGGGCGCCGAACTGACCGCCACTGTGCTGGTGGCTGCCGTCTTCTTCAACAACTGGGGCTTTCGCATCTGGGTGGGTCTGCTGGTGATGCTCGCCATGCTGCTGGTGACGTATGTGGGAATCGGTGTCGGGCCGCGCACCCTGGGTCGGCAGCACCCTTACTCGATCGGACTGGTGGCCGCCGGTCCGACCAGGGCCATCGGGCGAGTGTTGTCGCCGGTCGCCTCGCTGCTGATCCTGATCGGCAACGCGATCACCCCGGGACGGGGTTTCCGGGAGGGCCCGTTCTCCTCCGACATCGAGCTTCGGGAACTGGTCAACCTGGCCGGCGATCGCGGGGTGGTGGAGGAGACGGAGCGGGAGATGCTGCAGAGCGTGTTCGAACTCGGCGACACGATCGTCCGCGAGGTGATGGTGCCTCGTACCGAGGTGGTCTGGATCGAGGAGAACAAGTCGCTGCGGCAGGCCATGCACCTGGCCACCGCCTCCGGCTTCTCCCGCATTCCGGTGATCGGCGAGGACGTCGACGACGTGCTCGGCGTCATCTACATCAAGGATCTGATCGCGCGGACCCTGTCGATGGAGGCCGGGGAACGCGGACCGACGCTCGGCGAGGTGATGCGTGCGCCGGCGTTCGTGCCCGAATCCAAGAATGTCGACGCGCTGCTCCGCGACATGCAGCGCAACCGCATCCACTTCGCGATCGTCGTGGACGAATACGGCGGGACCGCCGGCATCGTCACCATCGAGGACATCATCGAGGAGATCGTCGGGGAGATCACCGACGAGTACGACGTCGAAACACCGGACCCGGTCGAACACCTCGAGGGTGATCTGGTCAGGGTCTCGGCGAAGCTTCCGGTGGAGGACCTCGGGGACGTCTTCGATGTGGAACTCCCCGCCGAAGACGTCGAGACGGTGGGCGGTCTGCTGGCCCAGCTGCTCGGCCGGGTCGCCTTGCCGGGCGCCGAGGCGGAGATCAACGGGCTGCTGCTCGTCGGCGAGGCCGGAGTGGACCGTCGCGGCCGACCCAGAGTGCAGACACTGCTGGTCCGGCGGCTGACCGCCGCGGAGCTGGCCGAACGCGAAGCCAGGGCCGATGGCGCCCGCGAGGATCCCGAACTCGATTTCGGCGACGAGACGGACGACCCGGCGCCGGGCCGGGGCGGCGACCAGGAGAAGCCCGACAAGCCCGACAAGGTGGATCGGGCAGACAGGGCCGAGAAGGCCGACAGGAAACAGAGGGTCGAGAAGTGAGCGCCGCAGAAGTGGGTACCGGGGAGGAGGCGGCCGCGCTGTCCACCGAGGACGCGAAACTGGTCACGTTGGCCAAGGGTGCGATGGGCCGGGCGGCGGCGCCGCAGGGCGCTGCGGTGCGTGACCAGGACGGGCGTACCTACGCCGCCGCGTCGGTGGCGTTGCCGTCGTTCCGGTTGACCGCGCTGCAGACCGCCGTAGCCATGGCGGTCTCCTCCGGTGCCACCACCCTGGAGGCTGCAGTGATCGTCGGTGCCCTCCCGGGCAGCGGTGGGTTGGTCGACGACGCGTCGCTGGCCGCGGCCGGCGACCTGTCGACCGAGACATTGGTGCTGGCCGATTCGTCCGGTGCGGTGCTGGGGCGGGTCGCGCCGTGAAGCGCGCAGCGGCCGGCAACGCGGCAACACCACAGCACCGGTCGGGCTTCGCCTGTTTCGTCGGACGGCCGAACGCCGGGAAGTCGACCCTGCTGAACGCACTGGTCGGCAGCAAGATCGCCATCACGTCGGACAAGCCGCAGACTACCCGGCGGGCGGTGCGGGGCATCGTCACCCGGCCCGAAGCGCAACTGGTCATCGTCGACACGCCGGGGATGCACAAGCCCCGCACGCTGTTGGGGGAGCGCCTGGGTGATCTGGTGCGAAGCGTCTGGAGTGACGTCGATGTGGTCGGATTCTGTGTCCCCGCCGACGAACGCGTCGGCCCCGGCGATCGCCGGATCGCGGCGGAGTTGACCGAACAGGCGCCGAAGACGCCGATCATCGGCATCATCACCAAGACCGACAAGGCCACCCCGCAGCAGATCGCCGAGCAACTGCTGGCGTTGTCGCAGGTGCGCGACTTCGCGGAGGTGGTGCCGGTGTCGGCGGTGGCCGACAGCCAGGTTGATCTGCTGACCCAGCTGCTGATCGACCGGTTGCCGGTGAGCCCTCGGCTGTACCCTGATGCCGAACTGACCGACGAGCCGATGGAAACCCGGATCGCCGAGCTGGTGCGAGAGGCGTCGCTTGACGGGGTGCGGGAAGAACTGCCGCACTCCCTCGCGGCGCTGGTCACCGAGATGGGTCCCCGGGAGGGCCGCCCCGGAATGACCGACATCTACGTCACGATCTTCGTCGAACGGGACTCGCAGAAGGCGATCGTATTGGGACACCAGGGTTCCCGGCTGAGTTCGGTCGGCAGGAGGGCGCGGCTGGAGATCGAGGAACTGCTCGGCACGCGGGTCTATCTGAACCTGCACGTGGCGGTCGCCAAGGACTGGCAGCGCGATCCGCGGCAACTGCGGAAGCTGGGATTCGACCTGTAGCGGGGTGCAAAGCTCTGTTCAATCGTGCTCGCAACCGATACGCTACGAGCAGATGCAATCATGATCCGAACAGGAGCGGTCAATGCCGGGAACATCCACGCCGGGAGCACAGGTACGGTCCGAAATGGCCGAGCAGCCGTCGGTGCTGGCCAGCATCGTGCAGCGTCGGCTCGCCCTGCACGAGCTGGTCCGCAGCCACCTACCCGATCGGTTGCGCGGGATCTCCCTGATCGCCAGGGGATCGAGCGACAACGTCGCCGTGCACGCCAGATACCTGCTGGAATTGGCGACGGGTCTCCCGGTCAGCCTGATCGCACCGAGCATCCTGACGCGCTATCACCAACGGCTGGACTCGCGTGACTGGCTGATCGTGGCACTGTCCCAGTCCGGGCGGACGCCCGAGATCGTCGATGTGGCAATGCAGCTCGCCGATGGCGGCGGCCTGGTCGTTGCCGTCACCAACCACGACGACTCGCCACTGGCGCTGGCCGCCGGGGTGACCCTGGCAGTGGGCACCTCCCGCGAACGCGCAGTGCCGGCCACCAAGACGGTGACCGGACAACTGGCCCTGGTCACGGTTCTGGCGGAGGCCGTCGGCGGTGGTATCGAGCGTTACACGGGCGGCGACAGCGCCTGGTCGGCGCTGGCCGATGCCGCGTCGGAAACCCTCGCCGACACAGACAATCTCGACGCTGCGGTGACCATTCTGCGGCCGCGGCAGTCGGCGATTCACCTAGCCCGCGGGCTGACCTACGCGGCGGCCCTGGAGGGCGCTCTGAAGTCCAAGGAAACCAGTCGCCGGGTGCACGAGGGCTATTCCAGCGCCGACTTCCTGCACGGCCCGTTGACCGTCGCCTCACCAGACGTAGCTGTGATCGCCTACGGCGCGGTCGGGCCAGTCCTGCACGATGTGGCCCGGACAGCCAGAGCAGCAGCTGATCTCGGGTCGCCGGTCATCGGCGTCGGTGCGCCGGCGGTGTGGGCCGAGGTCGACGGGGCTGTCGGACTGCCGGTCCCGCAGACGGTCGGCGAGGCGCTTGCCGTCATACCGCTGGTGATCAGGGGCCAGCAACTGGCGGTGGCGACCACCCTGTCGTTGGGCCTCGACCCCGACAATCCCGCCGGTTTGAACAAGGTCACAGCCACCCGCTGAGGCCGGCCCGCTGAGGCCGGTGGTGCCGCGCGCGGCCTATGTTGGCTGGCATGACAGACACCACCATCACCGAGCCCGCTGCCCAGCTCCCCGCCGAACTGACCGCCGAACGTGCGGCGGTGCTGGCCGGCGCCGACGAGTGGCTGGCCGCCCTGCAGGAGTGGGTGCGCATTCCCTCGGTCAGCGCCGATCCCGTTCACCGGGCCGATGTCGCGGCCAGCGCGCAGTTCTTGGCGGAGCAGTTCCGTAGCAGGGGATTTCCGGAAGTGAACGTGCTCGCCGACGGGCCGTGGCAGCCGGCGGTACTGGCGCACTGGCCGTCGGGTGATCCCGATGCCGTGCGGGTCGTGGTCTACGGTCACCACGACGTGCAACCGGCCGACGGCGTCGAGCGCTGGGCGTATCCGCCGTTCGAGCCGCGGATCATCGACGGGGTACTGCATGGCCGCGGCGCCAGCGACGACAAGGGCAATATCGCGATGCACCTGCTCGGGCTCTCCGCTCACCTGAGCGCGACCGGACGCAGCTCCCCGGCCGTCGACCTGACGATGCTCGTCGAGGGTGAGGAAGAATCAGGGTCGCCGCACATCATGGAACTGCTGGTCGCGCATCGTCATCGGCTGTCCGCGGATCTGATCGTGGTGTCCGACACCGGGATCTTCGCACCGGGCACCCCGTCGGTCTGCATCGGCATGCGCGGTCTGGTGGCCGGGGAGGTACACGTTCACGGCCCGGATATCGACCTGCACTCCGGTTCTTTCGGTGGCGCGGTGCCGAACCCGATCACCGAGTTGGCTCGCATCCTGGCCGCGCTGCACGACGACAGCCGCCGCGTCGCCGTTCCGGGCTTCTACGACGACGTGGTGGAGCCGACGGCGGCCGAGCGCGCCGCCACCGCCGCGCTGCCCTTCGACGAGCAGGCCTGGATCACCGGGCCGGCGGCGTCGCGAACGGCGGCGGGCGAGGCCGGCTGGAGCACCCTGGAGCGGGTCGGGGCCCGTCCCACAGCCGAGATCAACGGGATCTGGGGCGGTTACACCGGTCCCGGCAACAAGACCATCGTGCCCACCGATGCCTACGCCAAGCTGACCTTCCGGCTCGTCGGTCGGCAGGACCCGGCGACCGTGCAGCGACAGGTCGAGGCGTTCGTCGCAGCGCAGGCGCGTCCCGGGGTCACCGCTGAGATCCATTGGGAAGGTGGCGGTGTGGCCCCGCTCTACGTCGACACCTCGCACCCGGCAACGACCGCGACCCGCAAGGCGCTGGGGTTGGCGTTCGACACCGACGAGGTGCTGATGACCAGGGAGGGCGGCTCGGGTCCGGAGGCCGAGCTGTCAGGGATGATCGGGGCTCCGCTGGTCTTTCTCGGGGTGATGACGGACGAGGACCAGATCCATGCTCCCAATGAGAAGGCGCCGGTGTCGTTGCTGCTCAGGGGTTGCGAGGCGGTTGCGCACCTGTGGCGGGAGCTGGCCCTGTTGGGCCCGAACGGCCTGAAATAGGGCCGGGCGATCTTCGTGGACGCGGGGTGCGTTTGAAGTAGGTGCAGGACACCGTGTGTGCCATGATCCGCGGATGGGCAGACACGGGGCCGCGCACACCAGCGGCCGGGCGGTCCGGGTTTCGATTCCATTGATCGCCATCGGCGCCGTGGTGATCGCGGCGATCGGGTTTGCCATCTGGCTGTGGTCGGTGCGGTCGATCACCGACCCCATCGACGGCCACCCGGTGGATGCCTACGCCGTGGTGATCTCCTCGCCGGCCTGCACATCCGGCTCCGGCTCCACCGTCATCGATCTCAGCGTGAACCCCGTGGTGCGCAGCTCACTGAGCGCCTGCGGCCGGCGGACTGGCGAGCGGCTCGCGGTGCAGTACCTCGCCGCTCATCCCGATCAGGTTCGGCTGGCCGGAACGACCGTTGCCCGCGGCAGTGCATTGGGCAGGTGGCTGCCCGTCGCCATCGTTGCCGCCGGGCTGCTGGCGGTCG
Organism: Mycobacteriales bacterium; assembly: GCA_038229825.1. Classification (GTDB taxonomy): domain Bacteria; phylum Actinomycetota; class Actinomycetes; order Mycobacteriales; family Nakamurellaceae; genus Nakamurella. Next base: position 38,359 of record JBBROB010000016.1, on the reverse strand, counting down.
TGGCCACCATCGCGCTGACGATCGACCGTCGGCAGTCCCGGCACGCCGGGGGCCGAGCGAAAGTCACGGTCGCCCAGCTGCGGGCGGCGGCGGATCCGCCGGTCGACCCGATGGAGGTCGGCGACGACCACCCCGGCAAGCCGCCCCCCGATCCGGCAACCGCCGATGAGCCGACCGCCGACGTCACGGCACGAATTGCGATTTCCGGGTTCTCCGATGCCACCCCGAGACCATTCCGGGCCAGCGAGATTCTGGTCAAGGACGAATTGTTCACCCACCGCGGGCCGGAGGCCCCGGACCGATGACCTGACATCGCCGCCGGCGGTCTGTCGTTAAGGTGGGTCTGTGAGTCCTCAAGCGAATACCAGAATTCCGCCGGCGAGTGCGGCATCGAAGACGAAGTTGTCCAAGCACGCCGGCAAGAAGAACCGGGCACCGCGACTCCCAGGCGTCAAGCCAGGCCGGGTCCAGGGTTCCATCCCGGGCGCCGACTATCCGGTCAGCCGTTTCACCCTGGCCAACGGGTTGCGCGTGGTGCTCGCGCCCGACACCAGCAGCGGCGTGGTCGGAGTCGCCGTTCACTACGACGTCGGGTTTCGGTCCGAGCCGCAGGGTCGCACCGGCTTCGCGCACCTGTTCGAACACCTGATGTTCCAGGGCAGCGAGTCGCTGCCCAAACTCGAGCACTTCCGACTGGTCCAGTCCTCGGGAGGCATCTTCAACGGATCGACCCACACGGATTACACCGACTACTTCGAGGTATTGCCGGCCGCGGCGCTCGAACGCGGGTTGTTCCTCGAAGCCGACCGGATGCGCGCGCCCAGGATCACCGCCGAGAATCTGGCGAATCAGGTGGACGTGGTGAGCGAGGAGATCCGCTTGAACGTCTTGAACCGGCCGTACGGCGGATTTCCCTGGATCGACCTGCCTCCGGTCATGTTCGACAGTTTTGCCAACGCGCACAACGGATACGGCGATTTCATCGATCTCGAGGCGGCGACCGTCCCGGACTGCGCCGACTTCTTCGAGAGGTACTACACCCCGGCCAACGCGGTGCTGACGGTGTGCGGGGACTTCGAGACCACCAGGGCCACCGACCTGATCCATCAGCACTTCGACGACGTTCCGCACCGGCCGGCGCCGGTGCGGCCGTCCTTCGCCGAGCCGTGGCCGACCACCGTGCGCCGTGGTGAGAAGCACGATCCGCTGGCCCCGGCTCCGGCCTTCGCCGTCGGCTGGCGATTGCCCGATCCCGTTGCCGATCTGTCCGGCTACCTCGCTAGCGTGCTCCTTGGCCAGGTGCTCTCCGACGGGGAATCGTCGCGGTTGCAGTCGGCGGTCGTCGCCGAAGCCGGTCTGGCGACCGAGATCTGGGCCGGACCCGGCCTGATGGGCGGCCCGCTGGATGCCCGGGATCCGGACGTCTTCGTCCTCGGCGCCCTGCATGCCGCCGACGTTCCGGCCGAGCGGGTGATCGAGGCGGCCGGCGAGCAGGTCGCCGCGGTGGCCGCCGACGGGCCGACCGAGCAGGAACGGCTGCGGGCGATCGCCCGGTTCACCGCCGGCCTCTATCGGGAGAACGACAGCATCAGCGCCCGCACCCGGTCGATCGGATCACTGGAGTTGCTGCACGGTCGCGCCGAACTGCTCAGTGAGATCCCATGGCTGCTGGATCAGGTCGGCACCAAGCACATCGCCGCTGCCGCCAAGGCGCTGGACCCGGCCACCTGTGCCATTCTGACGATCGTGCCGGGGGCGAACCAGTGATGGCCACCGCCAAGAAGCCCGCCGGTCAGAAGAAGACCGGTCAGAGGAAGACCGGTCAGAAGAACGTGGTGGACGGAGCCAAGTCCGCTCGGCGCAACGGTGCCGCGACGCCGTCGCGGACGGCCGAGCAGATCGCGGTCACCGCTGCCGGTGCGCGCCCGGTGCCGGCCCTGACCCAGGTTCGCGCCACCCCTCATCCCGACCTGTCGACCAGGACGATCGACAGCGGACTGCAGGTCATCGCTGTGCGCAAGGCGGGAACCCCGCTGGTCGAGGTACGGCTGCGAGTTCCTTTCGGCGGCAACAGTTCCGCGCACACGGCGCGGGCCGAAGTGCTGGCCGCGACGCTGTTGCTGGGCACCGGGTCCCGAACCCGCGAGCAGGTCGATGCCGAACTCGCGATGGTCGGCGGGCATCTGGATGCCTCGGTCGACCCACAGCGGTTCGCCATCACCGGTTCGGTGCTCTCCACCGGGTTGCCGGTGCTGCTGGAGGTGCTGGCGGAATCGTTGGTGGAGCCGGCTTTCCGCCGCCATGACGTGTACGGCGAGCGTGACCGGTTGGTGGAGCACCTCGCCATCGCTGCCAGCCAGCCCTCCGTGGTGGCGCGACATCACCTGCAGGTCAGACGATTCGGCACCCATGCCGTCACCAGGGAGATGCCCGATCCGGGCGCGGTGGCGACGGTAGGTGTCGCGGCGCTCCGCTCCATGCAGCGGAAGTCGTTGGTGCCCAGCGGATCGACGCTGGTGCTGGTCGGTGACCTGGACCCGACGGACACCATCGGACTGGTCGAAAGTGCATTGTCAAGCTGGGTTTCCACCGACTCGGCCCGGGTGGTACAGACCCCGAACGCGGTGCTGGGCGGACCGGTGGAGGCCTTCCACCGCGACGGTGCGGTCCAATCGCAGATCCGGTTGTCGGCCGGCGCGCTGGAGCGCACCGATCCGGACTATCCGGCGGGTCAGCTGGCCAACCTCATCTACGCTGGATACTTCTCGTCGCGGTTGGTCGAGAACATCCGCGAGGACAAGGGTTACACATATTCGGCCCACTCGAGCTTCGAGTTCTGGCCGGCCAGGGCCGCGGTCACCGTCAGCTTCGACACCACCACCGCGTCGACGGCCGCGGCGCTGCTGGAGGCCAGGTACGAACTCGGTCGGCTGGCGCTGAACCCGCCGGCGGCCGAGGAGGTCGAATCCGCCAGGAACTACGCGCTGGGCACCCTGGCCACATCCCTTGCCACCCAGGCCGGGTATGCCTCCACGCTGTCCTCGCTGGCCGGTCTCGGTCTGGATGTCGACTGGGTGCGCGAGCATCCCGCCCGGCTCGCCGCGGTCACGGTCGACGACGTCGCCCGGGTCGCGGCGACGCTGCTGGCGCCGTCGTCGTTCACCGGTGTGGTGGTCGGGAATCTGGAGGCGATCGGCGCTTCGCTGGTTACCCTCGGCGGAGTGGAGCTGTGACGGGGGAGTCTCTCGTCGGGGCGGTGCTGGCGGGCGGCATCCACGGATTCCCGATCGCCATGCCGGTGCTCTCCAGAGCGTCCGCTGACCGTTCGGAAGACCTTCGAGACCCGGTCCGGACGACGGCGGCGTGGCCGAACGCCAGGATGATCACGGTGGACGAGGACGGCCGGACGCCGGTGACGACCACCGATTCCGGGGTCGGTCTTGCCTACCGTCCGGCGGTTGAGTTCGGTTCGCTGCCGCCCGCCGACGCGGTGCTGCTCGGCACCGTGACCGCAGCCGCCAACGTCGGTGCAGACGGATCGGTCGACTACTGGGCGGTGCCGGGTGAGGTGGTCTCCGGCGGTCAGCTGTGGTCGATGTCCGGGCCGACTCACGACCCGTCGACGCTGCGCGAGATCGGCGGGTTGCTGTCGGACGCGGACGCCGGTCTGTTGACGGCGGCCGTCGCGGTGTTGAACTGGCACCGGCACGGCAGCTTCTGTCCGCGCTGCGGACTGCCGAGCGCCGTCGAATCGGCCGGCTGGTCCAGGATGTGCCCGAATGGCCACCAGGAGTTCCCCAGGACTGATCCGGCAGTGATCGTGCTGGTGCACGACGGCGCCGGCAAGATGGTGCTGGCCCGGCAGCCGAGCTGGCCGGCCGGGCGCGTCTCGGTGTTGGCCGGATTCACCGAGGCCGGAGAGTCGTTGGAGGGCACGGTTTATCGCGAGATCGCCGAGGAGGTGGGGTTGACGGTCACCGACATCGGCTATCTCGGCTCCCAACCGTGGCCGTTCCCCCGGTCGCTGATGGTCGGTTTCGCGGCCAGGGCCGAACCGGGGGCGCCACTGCACCCGCGGGACGGGGAGATCGAATCGGCCCGCTGGGTCGACCGGGCCACCGTGCGCCGGGTGCTGGCGGCCGGTGGGACTGCCGATGGCATCGGTCTGCCCCCCAGCATCTCCATCGCCCGGCGCATGGTCGAGGGCTGGGCCGCCCTCGACTGACCCCGGCCGCTCCTGGAGGCTTGGAGGTTGTCCACACTGTCGGCCGGGCGATTTCGGCAGCGTCGTACACGCGTGCGAAAATGATCGGCGTGATGGTGGATCTGCTGGCGGGGCTCGATGACGGGCAGCGGGCCGCCGTGCTCGCGCCCAGCGGGCCGGTCTGTGTGCCGGCCCCGGCAAGACGAGAACGATCACCCACCGGATCGCCCGCCTCGTCGAGGACGGCTCCCATCCGGTCAGCGAGATTCTGGCCGTCACCTTCACCACCAGGGCGGCGGGGGAGATGCGGGTGCGCCTGCGCAACCTCGGGGTGCCGGGCGTGCAGGCCAGGACCTTCCACTCGGCAGCCCTCAAGCAGCTGAAGTACTTCTGGCCGAAGGCTGTCGGCGGCGGTCTGTGGCCGGTGCTGGAGCACAAGCTGCGACTGGTTGCGATGGCCGCCAAACGGGCCGGAGCCGCTACCGATGCCGCCACCTTGCGGGATCTGGCGAGTGAGATCGAGTGGGCCAAGGCCTCTCTGGTCGGTCCTGACGACTACCTGGCCGCTGTCGCCAAATACCAGCGGGATACCCCGGTCGCCGCCGCCACGGTGGTCAAGGTCTACGCCGGTTACGAGAAGGCGAAGAACCAGGCCGAGCAGCTCGACTTCGACGATCTGCTGCTGCACACCTCGGCGATCCTGGAGGACGACGAGGATGTCGCCAGGGAGTTCCGGGCCAGGTACCGGTGTTTTGTGGTCGACGAGTACCAGGACGTCACCCCGCTGCAGCAGAAGATGCTCGACGCCTGGCTGGGCGGGCGGGACCAGCTCACCGTGGTCGGTGACGCCAACCAGACCATCTATTCCTTCGCCGGTGCGTCTCCGGTCAACCTGCTGGACTTCGATCGACGCTATCCGCACGCGACCGTGGTGCGGCTGGAACGTGACTACCGCTCGACGCCTCAGGTGGTCACCCTGGCCAACCGGATCATCGCCGGGGCGCAGGGCAAGTCGGCCCGGTTGCGTCTGAAGCTGGTCGCCGTCCTACCCGACGGCCCGGCGGCGTCCTTCGACGAGTATCCGGACGAACCGGCGGAGGCGACAGCCGTAGCCCGCAAGGCTGCCGGGCTGATAGCCGGCGGCCTGCCGGCGTCCGGGATCGCCATCCTGTACCGGATCAACGCGCAGTCCGAGGGATTTGAAAAGGCGCTGACCGATGAGTCGGTCCCGTACGTCGTTCGCGGCGGTGAGCGTTTCTTCGCCCGTCCGGAGGTGCGGCAGGCGATCATCGCCCTGCGGCAGGGTGCGGCGGCCGATATCGATCTTCCGCTGGTGCCCGCCGTGCGTCGGGTGCTGGAACCGGTCGGCCTGACAAATCAGCCGCCGCCCGCCGGTGCGCTCCGCGACCGGTGGGATTCACTGCTGGCGCTGGTGGGCGTTGCCGAAGAGCTGGCGGACCTGCAACCGGCGGCCGGCCTGCCGGCCTTGGTCGCCGAACTCGATCAACGCTCCGAGGCGCAGCACGCGCCGACGGTCGAGGGCGTCACGCTGGCCTCGCTGCACGCGGCCAAGGGTCTGGAATGGGATGCCGTGTTCCTGGTCGGCCTGATCGACGGCACCCTGCCGATCCAGCACGCGGAGTCTCCTGACGAGATCGAAGAAGAGCGGCGCCTGTTCTACGTCGGCGTCACCAGGGCCAGGACCAGGCTGGCCATCTCCTGGGCACTGTCGCGCACGGAGGGCGGCCGCCGAGGTCGTAAGCGCAGCCGCTTCCTCACCGGGTTGGCGCCGGAGTCCGCGCCAATCGGCCGGATGAGGGCGGCCGGTCGTTGCAGGCTGTGCGGCGGCCCGTTGAGCACGCCTGCCGAACTCAAGGTCGGTCGTTGCGACAATTGCCCGTCCACCGCCGACCCCGACCTGGTGGAGGCGTTGCGGACGTGGCGAAAGGCCACCTCGAGCGAAGCCTCGGTACCGGCCTATGTGGTGTTCTCCGATGCCACCCTGCTGGCCATTGCCGAGCGACGACCCAGCGATGACGCTGCGCTGCTGGCGATTCCGGGTATCGGCAGGACAAAGCTCGATGCCTACGGCGCCGACGTCATCAAGATCGTGACCGCGACACGCTGATCCAAAAATTCTCAGAAGTTCTTGTTTAATCGGTTGCGCCGGTGCTGTAAGGGCGCATATGGTCGTGCTCGTCCCAATTGAAATGCCTCCCCGCCGGGAGGCCGCGATGAGCCAGGAGGTGCCGAACCGTGAAGAACAATCTGAAGAGCCAGTTCGGTGCCACCGGTATCGCGGATGCCGGTGCCCGTCGGCGCGTCCTGGAAGGTCCCGCATCCTTGCGGCATCTGATGGTGACGCCGCAGGGCGTTCCGGGCCCGGCCGGGGTTGAGCAGCTGAGGTAGAACCCAGCACAACGCTCGCCTCCGGCCGCGGATCTGTCCCTTTCAGGGACGGATACCGCGGCCGTGGTGTATCCCCGGCCGGAACACCCGGAACAGATCCCACCGCTGAAGTACGTCAGACGGGGTCATCCGGCCTCGGACAACCGCTATCCCCGCTCCCACCGGCGCGGTGGAATCCACTCTCGGAGGTGAGAGAACCTTGATCAGCCTGCTTCTCGACCAGGAACCGGATTCGCTGGTCGATCCGATTCTCGGCGAAGACCTGCCGTGTCACACGGGAGATCCCGACCTGTTCTTCGCCGAACGGCCGGCCGATCTGGAAAAGGCAAAGGCGCTCTGCGCTGATTGCCCCGCCCGGATTGCCTGCCTCGCGGCCGCGCTCAGCAGGGCCGAGCCCTGGGGTGTCTGGGGTGGCGAGATCTTCGACCAGGGAGTTGTCATCGCCCGCAAGCGTCCCCGTGGCCGGCCCCGGAAGGTAGCCGCATGACCACAGCATTGATCGTTCGTAGAAACCATCTGTCCTGCAACACTTCTGTCCGCCCACGCCCGGCGGCTCCAATTCGAAGGATAATCAAAATGAGTCTCATGATCGAAGATCTGGCCCGCGACCGAATGCTCAGGATGCAGCGGGATGCCGAGCTCAGCAGAGCGGCTCACCGACTGCGTCAGCGCAACCGTCTCGCTCGCAACCGCAACAAGAATTCCTGACATCACCGGTCGCCGGTGATACCCCTCGGAGCAATATTCAGTTGCCCTGCGTACCAGCGAGTGAATGCACGAACCGGCCGCACCGGGACGAATGGATTTCTGCCAATCCGTCCCGGTGCGGTTTCCCGTCGTTGTCGAATGGACTGCAACTGCCACGGGTGAGTACGTTCGATCAGCGGACCGCCGGGTAATCTGCGACGGTGACGCCGCAGCCGACCACCGAGCCGGTCGTGCGCTGCGCACTGTGCGCCGCCGCGGCGCTCGGACCCCCGCTGACCTGGATGTTCGAGAACGACCCACGTCGGGGTGGCGTCTGGTACTGCGATCACTGCTCGAGGATGAACCTGCGGTCGGTGGAGGCCAAGCTGGATCAGCAGTGGTGGTGACGTCGGTTCCGGATTTCTTTCAGCCGGTGCCGGTGGAGGTGCTGTCATCGAAATCCTCGTCGGCATCGGCAAACCCGGGCTGCCATTTGGCCACGATCTCCCGGAAGGGAGCGGTGGCGTCCAGCTGGCAGAGCACGCCGATGGAGCCGAAGGTCACCCGGTGGATCATCAGGTACGACGGGGGCAGGTTGATGTGGCGTGCCAACTTCGACTCCTGGCTGGACAGATTGGACATCCTGGCCGCCTGCGACTGCATCCACTTTCGGTTGAAATGGAATGTGTTGTGTCGCAATGGTTCCGCGAACGGGCTGAGATAGTCCAACAGCGCGACCGGGTCGGGCTCGTAACCGGGCAGGATGAAACCCTCGGCTCGTAGCCCGGCCAGTACCTCGTCGGCCTTGCCGTCAAGGGCCAGCCGCGAGAGCCTGCCGATGATCCGCGGCGATCCGTCGGGCAGACGCGCAATCGACCCGAAATCAATGACGCCGAGCCGATTGTCGGCGGTCAGCAGGTAGTTGCCGGGGTGCGGGTCGGCGTGCAGTAGTCCGACGCGTTCCGGAGCCGAGAAGTGCAGAACGGTCAATAGTTCTCCGGCTCGATCACGTTGTGCTGCGGTGCCGGAGGTGATGATCTTGCCTAGCCCGAGGCCCTCGACCCATTCGGAGATGATGACCTTGGGCGCGCTCGCGAGCACCCTTGGCACCAGGAAGTCGGGGTCCCCGGCGAAGGAGCGGGCGAACTCGCGCTGGTTGGCGGCCTCGGCGGCGTAGTCGAGTTCTTCCATCACCCGGTCGCGGATCTCGGCCAGCAGCGGCCGCACCTGCATACCCGGGATCAACAGGCTCAGCACCGGTCCCATCCGGTTGAGCTGGTCCATATCGGCCTTCAGCGCCGCGCCGGCCCCGGGGTACTGGATCTTGACGGCGACCTCTCGGCCGTCCTTCCAGATCGCCCGGTGCACCTGGCCGATACTCGCCGCCGCAGCGGCTTCGACGTCGAACTTCAGGAACCGGGATCGCCAGCCCGTGCCCAACTGCTCGGCCATCAGCCGGTTGACCGTGCTCGGCGGCATCGGCGGCGCGGCATTCTGCAGTTTGGACAGGGCCTCCCGGTAGGGCTCGGCATATTCGTCAGGGATGCCGGCCTCGTAGACGCTCAGCGCCTGGCCGAATTTCATCGCGCCACCCTTGAGCGTGCCGAGCACCTCGAAGACCTGCTCGGCGGTGCGGCGTTGCATTTCGGCTGAGACATCACCACGGTCGCGGCCGATCAGTCGCTGACCCCAGCCCATGGTGACCCGGCCGGCCGCCGATAGCGGCAGGCTGGCCAGTCGGGCCGTCCTGTTCAGGGATCCACGCGGAATGTCAGGCACCCGACCATTGTCACCCACGCTCCGGCCGGCCACGCCCAATTGGCGCAATCGGTGATGCGGTGCCGATGATCATCACCCGGGGCCCGTGGGTGCTCCGCCACCGCAGCCGCACTCGGGATGCACGGCCAAGGACCGCCGCCGCGGTGCCAGGTCCCCGAGCCGCCACTCGAGCGTGCCGTCGACGGTGCGGGGCACGCTGATCCCGTCCAAGTGATCCAGCGCGTCGGCGACGCCGAGCGCTGCGGCCGCGCACACCAGCCGGTGCGGCGGAACGACGAGTTCCTGCCGGAGACCTTCCTCGAACGCCGGACGGCCGCTGTCCAGCTCCGTCCTCCGCCGCAGCGCGCAGACCAGGCAGCTCGATCGCCCGGGCAGGACGAACGGCCCGACCACGGCACTGGTCAAACCCGCTCTGACGGCCAGGTGCGGAATACCCTGGCCGGTCAGCTCGGCCGCCAGCGATGGGGCCGGCGGTCCGTCGCCCGCCAACACCACCAGGCTCACCCGGTGATGGGCAGCCGGCGGATGAACGTTCACGGTCGGCACCGCCCGGCGCAGATTGGCAGCCAGTCGCGCGAGGTCGGCACGGGTGGGGGAGCCGATCGGAGGAGCGGGTCGGTCACCGTGCTGTGCCGAACCTGTGCGGGGCTTCAGGCCGATGGCGGCGTCCCGAACGGCGGGCGGCCCCGCCGCCGGGGATTCCGGTAGGTCGGCGAGCCGCAGCGCCCGATCCGGCTGCTGATGTACATGCCCGATTCCGGAGACAGCCAGCGACGTCGCGAGCGCGGTCGCGACCCGCCCACTCCCGCGCACTACCGCGACCGCATCCTGCCTGGCCTGGAGCACCCGCCGGGCCGTGGCGACACCGTGCAGAAGCACCAGGCTGTCGCGTTCAGGTTCGAGGAACGGTCGGGGTGCCGCGCCAGGGAACGACCACTCCACGGCCGGTACCAGCAGTTGCGCGTCCCGCAACCGGCCGAGGACATCGCGCCACATCGTTGGGTCGGCCCGATGGCGTTGCAGAACGTCGCCGACCGCGCTGGTGCCGTCCAGGCGTTTGAGAATACCGACCGCGTCGGCCGGCGGGTGATGCAGCAGCAAGGAACGCGGAGCCTCGCTGCCGATCTGCACGGCGTCCCCGCTCCTTCTGACCACCATGGTGCCGGTGACCAGCATGTACACCTGCGCAAGATCGATCGGCTCCGATACCCGTCCCACGATCCACCCCGCTCGCCGCCGCGGTGTGTGCGGTTCGTCGCGCGAGGTCGTGTCCATCGCCGCAAGTGAACCCACCGTTGCGGACAGCGTCGCAGAGTGCCTCCGGGTGGCGCCGGCTTGTCCACAGCGCGCAAGCCGATGTGGACAAGCACGGTGACCCGTCAACGCGGCCGCGCAGACGGGGGTGGGTCAGGCCTTGCCGAGGATCCGGTTCATCTTCGTCCCGCAGACCGGGCAGATTCCCTTGGCCATCCGGCGACCGTTCGTTTCGTGAACCTCGCCCTCGAAGTCGCGCTTTTCCTTGCACTTGACGCAGTAGCCGTTGTAGGTCTCGGCCATCAGCCTTGTTCCTCTCATCGGGCCGACCGCGGCATGGCCGCCGGTCGGACGTATCGCCCGGGCGCTCGTCCCGGAATCGTGGCCAACCGTACCCGCAGGTCGACGCTCTGTAGGGGATTCCACCGGCAGGGGTGTCGTGGCGTCGCCGGCGGTACCCGCGGCGAAGTAAGTCGAATCAGGACGAAACCGCCAAGGTGTGCTCCTGCGCAACGGTTCCTGGCGTCAACCGCAGGGGCGCCGACAGCGACGTTGTCGTCCGAGCGGCATCCGCACCGGCTGTGCCTCTGGCCGTGGCGTCGTGGTAGGTATGACGCCATGACGTACACCGCATCGGCCGACCGTTACGAACGTCAGCCCTACCGGAGGGTCGGTCACAGCGGGCTGCAACTGCCCAGTGTGTCGCTCGGCCTCTGGCAGAATTTCGGCGACACCGGCAACTTTGACATCCAGCGCGACATCCTGCGCAGAGCCTTCGATCTCGGGGTCAGCCACTTCGACCTGGCGAACAACTACGGCCCGCCCTACGGGTCGGCCGAGACGAATTTCGGCCGTCATCTGATGGATGACTTCGCCCCCTACCGGGACGAATTGGTGATCTCATCCAAGGCCGGGTATGACATGTGGCCCGGGCCGTACGGTGATCGGGGATCGCGGAAGTACCTGCTGGCCTCGCTGGATCAGTCACTGGCCAGGATGGGCCTTGACTACGTCGACATCTTCTACTCCCATCGCGCCGACCCGGACACGCCGCTGGAAGAAACCATGGGGGCCTTGCACACCGCCGTCGTCTCCGGTCGGGCCCTGTATGCCGGCATCTCGTCGTACTCGCCGGGGCGCACGCGGGCCGCGGCCGCGATACTGGCCGACCTGGGGACGCCCCTGTTGATCCACCAACCGTCCTACTCGATGTTCAACCGTTGGATCGAGGACGGACTGCTGGACACACTGGGGGACCTCGGCGTCGGGTGCATCGCCTTCTCGCCGCTGGCCCAGGGCATGCTGACCGATCGGTATCTGCGCGGCGTGCCGGAGGGCTCGCGCGCCGCTCGTCCCGGTTCGCTGTCGAAAGACCTGCTCACCGACACAGCGTTGCATCACATCCGCGCTCTGGCCGGCATCGCCGGGGATCGCGGCCAGAGCCTGGCCCAGATGGCGCTGGCCTGGGCACTGCGTGATCCGCGGGTGACATCGGTGCTGATCGGCGCATCGTCGGTCACCCAACTGGAGGACAACATCGGTGCGGTGGACGCCCCGGAGTTCACTACCGAGGAACTCGCACTGATCGAGCGTCATGCAGTGGAGTCGGGCATCAACCTCTGGCGACCGTCCAGCGCCGTCTGACACCCCGACAGCACTCAGACCTCGCGCGGCGGGTCCTCCGGTGCCGGCGAGCCGGCCTCGGGTGGTCCGGCGGAAGGATCCTCCGGGGTGTCCAGTCCGCTGGTGTCGACGTCCGCCAGATCGGCGAGTAGTTCGGCGAACTGCTTGTCGCGGTCCACGAAACCCTTCGGGTCGTCCAGATCGGAACTGGAGGGCAGCAGGTCCGGATGGGACCAGAGAGCATCCCTGGCCTCGATCCCTCTGGAGTCCTCCAGGGCCCGCCACAGGTCCGCCGCGGCCCGCAGACGCCGGGGCCGTAGTTCCAGCCCGATCAGGGTGGCGAAGGTCTGCTCGGCCGGTCCGCCGGTTGCCCGACGGCGGCGCAACGTCTCCTGGAGAGCGGCAGCGCCGGGCAGTCGGTCACCGACCGCATCGGCGACAACCGTGTCGACCCAGCCCTCGACCAGGGCCAGGACGGTCTCCAGGCCGGCCAGCGCCGCCTGCTGCCCTTCGGTGACCTTTGGTTCGAACATGCCCTGCCCCAGTGCGGCCTCGATGCTGGCCGGGTTGGACATGTCCATGTTCGCGGCCAGATCCTCCACTGCGGAGAAGTCGACCGAGATGGCACCGGCGAAGTTCGCGATCAGCGTCATCACCCTGTCCCGGAGCCACGGCACACCCGCATACAACCGGTGGTGGGCGGCCTCGCGCGCGGCCAGATAGAGCCTGACCTGATCCTCCGGGAGGTCGAGGCCCTTACCGAACTCCGACAGCGCCAGCGGAAGTAGTGCGGCGGTGCCCTCCGGGCCGAGTGGCAGCCCGATGTCGGTGGAGGTCAGCACCTCCACCGCCAGCTGTCCGAGGCCCTGTCCGAGCTGCGACCCGAAGGCCATCCCGCCCATCGAGCCCATCATCGCCAGCAGCGGGCCGGCCTGCTCCCTGGCCTGCTCCGGCAGGTTCTCCAGCCAGGCCGTCGACACCCGCTCGGCGATGGGGGAACACAGCTTCTCCCACATCGGCATGGTCGCCTCGATCCACTGCTTCGGCGTCCACGCCGTCGACACCCTGGCTCCGGCGGGGAACGAGGTCGCTCCGTCGAGCCAGACCTCGGCGAGCGCGATCGCCTCCTTGACCTGCTTGACGTCAACCGACGATGCCGGGTGTGAGGCCGGGACCTGCGAAGTGGCCAGTTGCTTGGCCAGGTCGTAGTTGACCGGCCCTGCGCTGGGGGTGGCGCTGGACATCATCTGGCCGAGTTGGGACAACATCGACCCCAGCTGGCTCAGATCGAACCCGGCGGGCATGCCCGGCGTCCCCTCGGGTTTTCCCGGGCGGTCGGGGTCGTCGTCACCGGTGTTGGAGAAGCCGAAGGGGAAATTACTCATAGGACCCACGGTACTGAAGGCAGCAAGCGATGGCGGGGTCCTGCCAGGTGCTATCGCGCTCAGCGAAACCACCTACTCTGGCGGCCATGTCTTCGTTCTCGTCGATGTCGCTCCGGGCGCGCACCCTGATCGTCGGTTCGGCCATCAGCGTGGCGCTCATCGGTGTCGGTGCAGCAGTTCCCGTCCCTTACGTCGCACTCGGGCCTGGAGTGACCTACAACACTCTGAGCAGTGTCGACGGAACGCAGGTGATCGCGTTCTCCGGCGACGCCCCGGCGTCGGTGAAGCAGAGTGACGGTTCGGGGCACCTGAACATGACGACGGTGTCCGTGTATGACCAACTGCCGCTGTTCGAAGCTCTTGGCATGTGGGTGTCGGGGCAGTACGCGCTGGTGCCGCGGGCCGAGGTGTACCCGCCCGACAAGACCGTCCAACAGGTCGATCAACAAAACAGCCAGGACTTCCAGGACTCGCAATCGGCGGCCGAGATCGCCGCGCTCCGGTATCTGAAGTACCCGAATGTGGTCTACGTCGGGACGATCGCAGACACCTCACCCAGTCACGACCTGCTGCAACCGCAGGACCAGATCACCGCCATCGACGGAACGGCGGTGACGAATTTCGTGTCGTTGCAGGCGGCACTGAAGAACACCTCACCGGAGCAGGTCGCTGCGGTCACCGTCCTTCGTGGAACCAAGCGGATCGACGCGAAGGTCAAGTTGATGGCCAACGCCAGCGTGGGGAAGCAGGGGTTTCTCGGTATCGGCGCTGTCGAGCGGCCCAAGGCCCCCTTCACGATCTCGATCTCGCTGGCCAACATCGGCGGACCGTCGGCCGGCCTGATGTTCACTCTCGGCATCCTCGACAAGCTGACCGCCGGCGGTCTGACCGCCGGGCGATACATCGCCGGCACCGGGACCATGGAGGTCGACGACGAGAAGGGCACGGTCGGCGCCATCGGGGGGATCCTGCTGAAGATGATCGCGGCCAAGGCGGCCGGTGCCTCGGTCTTCCTGGTGCCGGCGGCGAACTGCCCGGAGGCCCTGACCAGGATCCCGTCCGGTCTGGAACTGGCGAAGGTTTCGACCTTGGACGACGCGGTGAAGGCGCTCAAGACACTCGCCGCGGGCGGCACGCCGCCGTCCTGCTGATCATCGCTCCGGGAGTGCGCCGGGATTCTCGTCGATCCGCTCAGCCCACTCAGTCGTCGAACGTGGCGTGCAGGGCGCCCAGCAGGTTCGGCGCCAGGTCGGCCCCGCGCAGTGGCGTTGCGTCGTCCTTGCCGCGAACCCGCAGCAGACACGCCCCGCCGTTGCTGCCGCGCAACACGCCGGCCGACAGTCTGGCCTCGGCCCGGTCAGGATGCGCTGCTGCCTGCTCCGCGGTGATCTCCACGTCGTTGTTCTCCCGCGACACATCGTCCACCGGTTGCACGGCGGAGGGCGGCAGCACCACGATCTCCTGTACCAGCACGCACCCGGCCACCTCGTCGGGCCAGGAGATCTCGGAGAGCGCCTCGGACAGATCGCCGGCCGGCAGCACATCCTGGGCGACCGGAGTGAACGTGCCGGCGTCGAGCAGTGTGCCCGCCAACTCGGGCTGGGCCGCGAGCAGCTCCGACGTCCTCACCAGGGCGAACATCTGGGGTGGGGCGTCCCAGCCCGCGGTGCCGACGAACTCCTCCACCTCGGCCACCGCGGCCGCCAGATCGGGGTCCTCCCACCAGTAGGGGGTCTGGGCCGGCAGGTTCTCGGAATCCGGAGCCGTCGGGTCGTTACGGGACGAGGGGTCGTTGATGGCCACCAGCCGATCCTTCCATTCCGCCGGCCCCCGGCACCCCGCCCGAGTTGTTGATTGCCCCACTGCGGAAGGTGTGCCGGTGCCGGTTTTGCCGCTTCCAAATTCCGCTGCTTCTGCGGAGCGGTGAGCGCCACGCACACACAGTTATCAGGGAACCAACACCGCCCGCCTACAGTTGACCCAGCATCCCCGGCACCACCGAAAGCCCAGCACCGTTGAACGCGAGGAGTCCTGTAGTGGCCGTGCGGCCCCCGATCGGCATGCCCAGCATGTCGAGGCGATCCAAAAGAGTCCTCATCACGTTAGCCGTCCTGATCGTGCTGGCAATTGTGTGGTTCCAGTTCGTTGGCGTCTTCATCGACTGGCTCTGGTACGGAGAGGTCGGCTATCGGCAGGTCTGGTCGACCCAGGTGGTCAGCCGGGTCGTGCTGTTCCTGATCGGCGGGATCCTCGGCAGCGGCGTGGTTTTCGCGTCGCTGCTGTTGGCCTACCGGTCGCGGCCGGTCTTCGTGCCTTCCGGTGAGGTCGATCCGCTGAGCCCTTACCGGACGGTGGTCAGCAGCAGGCCCAAAACGTTCATCTTCGCGATCTCGATCCTGGTCGGGATCATCTGTGCGTTCTCGGCGCAGGGTGACTGGCAGACGGTCCAACTCTGGTTCCACGCCCAGACCTTCGGCCAGTCCGACCCGCAGTTCGGGCACGACGTCGGCTTCTACGTCTTCATCCTCCCAGCCCTGCAACTGATCATGGGCTGGCTGTTCGCGGTCGTCTCGCTCAGCTTCTTTGCGGTACTGGTGACCCAGTATCTCTACGGCGGGCTCCGGCTGTCCGGGCCGGGGCGCCGGATCACTTCCCAGGCATCTCTCCAGCTGTCGGTCCTGGTTGGTCTGTTCGTGCTGGTCAAAGCGGTGCAGTACTGGTTCGATCGGTACGCGCTGCTGTTCTCCGGTCGTGGCGGGTCGTTCACCGGTGCGTCCTACACCGATGTGAATGCCGTGCTGCCGGCCAAGATCATCCTGATGGTGATCGCCGCGATCTGTGCTGTCGGCTTCTTCGTCGGTGCGTTCCTGCGCTCGGTGAAACTGCCGGCTGTCGCCCTCGCACTGCTGGTGCTGTCGAGCGTGTTGATCGGCGGGGTCTGGCCGTTGGTGCTCCAGCAGGTGGTGGTGAGCCCGAACGGGATCTCCAAGGAACCGCCGTACATCCAGCGCAACCTCGACGCCACCAGGTCCGCCTACGGCATCGGATCCGACACGGTGACCTACAAGCCCTACTCGGGGGTGCTGGATGTTCCGGCGTCGAGCGTCGTCGACGACACCGGCACCGTCCCTAATGCCCGACTGCTGGACCCGAACGTGCTCTCGCCGACCTTCACCCAGCAGCAGCAGCTGAGGAACTGGTACGGCTTCCCCGATCAGCTGGCCGTCGACCGCTACACGGTCGACGGAAAGACCCAGGACTACGTCGTGGCGGCCCGCGAACTCGACGAACAGGGCCTGTCCGGGGATCAGACCAACTGGATCAACAAGCACATGGTCTATACCCATGGCGACGGATTCATCGCGGCACCAGCCAACAAGGTCGTCAATGGCGGCTATCCGGATTACACGGTTTCTGACATCTCCGGCCAGGGCGACATCAAAGTCAACCAGACCCGGATCTATTACGGCCAGCTGACCACCGACTACTCCATCGTCGGCGTCGACAACGGCAGTCAGCCGCGGGAGAAGGACACCAATGACCTGCCGTACGCGTACACCGGAACCGGCGGTGTGCACCTGGGCAACCTCTTCCAGCGGCTGGTGTTCTCCACCCATTACAGCGATGCGAACTTCCTGTTCTCCTCCGAGATCAACGGGAACTCGAAGATCCTCTACAACCGCGACCCGCGGACCAGGGTGCAGAAGGTCGCGCCGTTCCTGACGACCGACACCTCCCCCTACCCGGCGGTGGTCGACGGCCGGCTGGTGTGGATCGTCGACGCCTACACCACCGCCCAGAACTACCCGTACGCGCAGAACGTGTCACTGGCCACGGCAACCAACAACTCGCTCGACGCCCAGGGCGCAGCCGCACAGGTGAACACCCAGGTCTCGTACATCCGGAACTCGGTCAAGGCCACGGTCGATGCCTACAACGGCACGGTCACCCTCTATTCGGCCAACGATGCGCAGCTCGACCCGGTGCTGAAGGCCTGGGAAGGGATCTTCCCCGGTCTGATCAAGCCCAGCAGTGCGATCTCCACCGACCTCCGTGCGCACTTCAAGTACCCCCAGGACCTGTTCGAGGTGCAGCGGTCGCTGCTGGTGAAGTACAACGTGCAGAAGCCCGTCGACTTCTTCAACAGCTCCGGATTCTGGAAGGTGCCCGGCGATCCGACATCGACCGACCCGACGCTCTACCAGCCGCCGTACTACCTGCAGGTCAAGCTGCCCGGCGACACCCAGTCGCATTTCGATCTGACCAGCGTGCTGACCGGATTCTCCCGGGACTTCATGGCCGCCTATGTATCCGCCTCATCGGACCCCGGCACCTACGGCAAGCTCACCGTGCTGACGTTACCGACGGCAACCCAGACTCCGGGCCCGGCGCAGGTACAGACGTTGTTCCGGACCACATCGCAAATCAGCAGTCTGGTGACGCTGTCGACCCAGACGGGCGGGTCTCGCGTCATCTTCGGAAACCTGCTCACCCTCCCGGTGGACAGCGGTCTGCTCTACGTGGAGCCGTTCTACATCCAGGGTCAAGCATCCACCTCGTCGTATCCGCAGTTGAGCAAGGTGCTGGTCTGGTACGACGGCAAGGTCGGCGTCGGTGACTCCCTCACCCTTGCACTGCAGAACGCGGCACCGGTGCAGACCCCGGCCACCGGTGGCGGTACATCCACCTCCGGTGCCTCGACCTCGAGCTCGGCCGGCGTCAGTTCGTCGACGAGTCCCAGCACGCCGGTGGTGCTGCCGTCCAATCAGGCGCAGGCGTTGACCCAACTCAACGCCGCGAACCAGGCCCTGGTGGCAGCCAAGGCTTCGGGTGACCTCGGCCAGATCGGGGCGGCCAGCCAGAAGCTGCAGGACGCGGTGAACAACTACCTCAAGATCGCCGGGACGGCGCTGACAACGGCGCCCAGCACCAGTTCGACCGGCGGCTGAGACAAGAAAATCGTTGTGTTCCAGCCGATTTGGCTTCGGTGACAGCACTTGCTACAGTGGTGTTACCGCCAACGCGGGGTGGAGCAGCTCGGTAGCTCGCTGGGCTCATAACCCAGAGGTCACAGGTTCGAATCCTGTCCCCGCTACCACCGGAGTCGGTAAGGCCCTCTGACCAGGCATAACATCCTGATCAGGGGGCCTTTTTGCTTTGCTGAGGTCAACTCAGTGACACGAACTTGACACGATCTTTCGTGAAAGTTGCGCGGCGAGCCAGGGATTGGTTGTCCGGATTGAGGTTTGCCGGTGTCGGCCCTGCGCCTCTTTGTCGGCTCCAGACGTCACGCGGTAACGGCCGGGCGGATGTTGGACTCGACCACGGCATTACGGTGTATCGGGATTACGGGTATCGGTCCGCGGTGCATATTGCCGTCGGCAGGCACGGATGGCGGCGGTACCACGGCGATACCGCTTGTGGCCTCACATCTCGACAAGTCTCACTGCCCGCCACCATCCGGTCATACCTGGATCCACCGACGTGAAGCGTCACCAACGCGGGTCGCGCATCCCGTCGCCGATCAGTGTCAACACGATGATGACAGTCAATGTTAGGATGACACCATGGAAGTCGCGGAGAGCGCGAGGAGACATGGCATCGACGATGCCGACATCCTGCACGCGATCCGCACACCGTTCCGCTACATCGAGCAGGAGTACGACGGCGAACTCCGACTTCTCATCCTGGGCGCCGATCGCAGCGGCAGGCTTCTGGAAATCGTCCTCGTCCCCGCCGAGGACCCGCAGCGCGTCATCCACGCAGACCGGATGCGCGCCAAGTTCTACGACTACCTCTGAAAGGTGATTCCCATGAGTAGCAGCACCGACGCGACGACCGAACTCACCTCGACCGAGCGGTGGCTGGACGGCCTCGACCCGGCCACTACACCGGCTCGGGACGGGCGACACCTCCGAGCGATCGGTATTGCACTCGCCGCCGCAGAAGAGGCCGAGGTGCGTCTCCGGGAGGCCGTCGCCGCCGCGCACCAGGCGGGCGATTCCTGGGCTGCGATCGGCGCGGTGCTGGGCACCTCCAGACAGGCCGCCCATCGAAAATTCGCCGACGGCCCGGAGTGAGAATTCGTCGGCACCGAATCAGCGCTGTACCAGCGATTCCGGCCACGCGACTCTGACATGAAAGACTTCTCAGCGTCGCGCCGGTCTTCGTTTGGTTCGCGGCTGGTCGGCGAAGGTTGCCGACGGCGACCGCTGGACGATGACACGAGCCTGACACGAACTCGAGCTGATAGGACGTTGAGCCACGATTATCCGGATGATGCGAGATGAATGAAAGCGCTTGTGTCACATCAGATCACGTGACTATTGCCGCTGGTCAAAGGCCTGTCCGGAACACGGCGCGCAGATCCCAGAGGTCACAGGTTCGAATCCTGTCCCCGCTACCACCGCAGTCGGTAGGCCCTCTGACCAGACATTATCGCCTGGTCAGAGGGCTTCGTGCTTGTCGGTGGGCAGGCGGCGCCACGTTTACGCCACGAATTGAACATCCCTGCACGGGCGTCCACCCGATTTGGCCGACTCCGCTTGGGACGGACATCTGACTGGCGTTTGAGACGCCCGGCCCCTGAAGAACCGAGGACCCAATTGGATGACCTCCACTTTGACGGCGAGCTTCTGCACAGCGCGCTCAATCCGGCCTGACGCTCCAGGCATGCACCCCAAAGCCGCCGCTGAACCTCTGTCCCGCAGCACCTGTGCGGATGATCCGGCAGCCGTCGGACTGCGGTCGGTGGGTCGTCGGCCAGGGTCTGGCCGTCCTTACCGGTCGCCCACAAACGGTGCACCGCCGGCAGGACGGCTTCAAAGCTCATGTGGCGGTCGAGCCGGACACCGGGATCATCACCTACTGCCAGGTGAGCAAAGCATCCGGCCCGCTCACCAGCGACGCCGAGGTCGGACCGGAGTTGCTGGCCGACGAGGACGGTCCGCGGCAGGTGCTGGCCGATTCGGCGGACGGGTCGGTGCAGCCCCGCGCCGATCTGGCCGCGGCCGGGCACGAGGCGATCATCAAACCGGGTCCGCCGCGCCCGGCCGTCGAAGTCCCTGTTTGATCAGCTCGCCGGAGCAAGCAGTTGATGCGCCCGTTGATACGAGACGTCCAGAACGACACCTATGTCCCTGAGCGACAAGCCATCAGCTTGCAGTTGGCGGGCAGCTGCCCGGACCAAGTCGCCCGCGCGGGTCTCCGCCGAGCGGGCTTCCGCGCGCAGCCGGACCGACTCGGCCAGCTCACGCGTGATCTCGGCTGGCAACTCCGGGACTACCCGGAGCGTGAAGGTCGACGGTTCCCGCTCGGCGACGAAGGCGATCGCCTCGGTCATGTACTCCACTGCCTGATCCAGCCGCGCCACTTGACTGATCGCGGCTGGGTACTCCTCGCACTGCAGAGACCACCACCGCCCGCTCTTGCGGGCTGTGACTGTCAGCTCCTGGGTTGAATCGGTCATCGTCGCCACCATCCTTTCCCTAGTGCTGGCTGCAACTACTTGTAGAGTGCCTCGGCTGTGCCTTCGGCAATCTCGCCGTGACGAGCGATTGTCGTCCGGACCGAGCCCACGATCAGGCCGGTGTGATTGGTGCGTTCGACCTCGACGTAGTCCACGCGTGCATCTTTGGCCGCCTGCCTGATCTTCTTGATGATCGCTGTCCTCTTCACGACTGTAGTCTAGTCAATCTAGACATTCCAAGTCAATGCGCACTAGACTGACGATCCAACCTGCATGGGCAGCCTAAGATCGGCGGGCCGTATTCGGGCAGTGCCATGCGCCACTAGTGGCTCCGCGTCAGCCGCGACCGCCGGGCGGGTTCTTCGCGAAGAGGTCGCCCAAGGGCCGGCGAGCGCAGCGCGGAGCGACTCGTCGCCGACCTCGGCCCGATTGCTCAGCTACTTCGCAGAGCTCCACGCCAGGGCCGATTCGGACCACCATAGGGCGCGCGTCTGATCCGTCACGCCACGCCTACGCCACGAATTGACTGTCATGGGACAAAATCCGAAATGAGCTAACGTGATGCAGTTGCCCTTGAGAGTCGTTCCGGCTCAGCACCTCTCGCCGCATCGTGCCTGGTCAAGGACCGTGTCTACAAGTGCCCGCCCTTACCTCAGAGGTCACAGGTTCGAATCCTGTCCCCGCTACCACCGCAGTGCGTAAGGCCCTCCGATCAGGCACAACAGCCTGATCGGCGGGCCTTTTTCATTTGGTGAGCGAACTCAGTGACACGATCTCTCATAAAAGTTGATTCGCCGTCGATGCCAGAGACGTTGCGACAGGGTCATCCGATCGGCTGCAAGAAAAGGCCCTGGCAAAGCCAGTCGAACAGTGCGGCCGATACCGAACTCGGTGCCCGCGCGAGGGCAGCGGCGATGCGCCGGACCGCCGCCGGCTCGTCGGGCTTGAGTAGGACGGCGGCGGCGACCTCGATGCCGACGTGACCGGCCAGCGGGATGGAACGACCTCGCGCGGTATTCGCCGGGGGTACGTCGGCGTCGACGAACAGTCCTGGTGCCGTGAGATGGAGGTGGCCTCGCAGGTCGAGCCAACCCCAGCCGGCCTCGCGCAGAATGGTGCGTGCCGCTGCGGTCACCCGGTCGGCCACCAGCACCCTGACGGCGGGACTTGCCGAGCCGCCGGGGTTCCAGTGGGTCAGGCGCTGGGTGGGACGAGGCCGCCACCAGCTCCAGGCCGAGCCCGACCGCGTCTGTGGCGTACCTCAGCTACTTTGGGTAGTGTATATATTACTTGGAGTGCCGACGGTAGATGAGTTGGTTGATTGCTGCGACGTCATGAGGCTTCTAACCGGCGCTACCGGTGAACCCCGGTGGCCAGGTTGTTGAACGGGGGAGCGGCGACGAGCCGACCATGAGAACAGGTCACGCTGGCGAGGGCATCGACGGGCGGGTGGCTCGACGGGCTGGGCTGTCCAGTGTTGGGTTGGTCTTGATCGTGGTCGGCGTCAGCGCCTTCGCGGTGTGGTCCTCCCAGGCCACAGCCAGTCTGACCGGTGTCGCCGCGACAGCAAGTCAGTTGTCCGACGACTACGGTGCTGCCGCGAAAGCGGTCGCAGCCGAGGAGTCTCTCGAGCGCAAGTATCGCCTTGAACCGGGCGCAGCGGTCCAGGTCTCCTACGGCGCGGCCGCCGAACAGCTTCGTACCGCCCTGGCCAGGGTCAGATCTGACGGTCAACCCTCGGACCGGACGCTGGTTGATCGGGTGTTGACCGAGCACACTGCGTACTTGGCGGCCACCGCGCTGATGTTCCAAGCAGTGGACCGCGGCGACACCGCGACCACGCTGCGGATCGACCGCGACCAGGTCGACCCGGCTTACGCGTCCATCGAAAGCGCCGTCCACGATGTCGCCGACACCAGTCATCAGCATTCGCTGGACGCTCTTCGGCGGCTACAGGACCTTGAAATCTTCACGGGCCGGCTGACGCCGGTGGTGTTCCTGGCCGGGCTGCTACTGGCCGCGAAGCTGGCCGCTATTGGCCGCGGTTACCGCGCACTGCTCTCCGCAGAGCGGTTGCAAGCGATCCACGACTCGTTGCATGACGCGCTCACCGGGTTGCCGAATCGAACGTCGCTGTCCCAACGGCTTGGTCAAGCGGTTCGAGCCGGTCAGCGCGGCGGCACCACCACCGCTCTGCTGGTGATCGATCTGGACCGGTTCAAGGACGTCAACGACACATTCGGCCACGAATACGGTGACCTGCTCTTGGTGCAGGTCGGCGAGCGGCTGGTGTCCGGGTCACGCGACATCGACACGGTGGCGCGTCTGGGCGGCGACGAGTTCGCGGTCGTGCTACCCGACATCGCCGGCACCGCGCATGCGACGATCGTTGCCGAAAGGCTGTTGAAGGCCCTGCGGTTGTCGTTTCCCGTCGAGGATGTACGCCTGGATATCGAGGCCAGTATCGGCATCGCAGTGACCGGCGGGCCGGGCGACACCGCCACCAGGATGCTGCAACAGGCCGACGTGGCAATGTATGCCGCGAAGTCCCACAAGTCGGGTACCTTCGCCTACGACTCGATCCTGGACACCAACTCGCCGGCGAAGCTGTCGCTGTTGGGGGAGCTGCGGCGGGCGTTGGACCGCCGTGAATTGGTCCTCTATTACCAGCCGAAGATCAACGTCACTACCGGTGAGATCGTCGGGGTCGAAGCCCTGTTGCGGTGGAACCACCCGGTGCGAGGCCTGGTGTCCCCGGATGAGTTCATCCCGATGGCCGAGCACACCGGGCTGATCGGCCCGCTCACCACTTATGTGCTGGACGAAGCCCTCGGTCAGGCCCGAATATGGGTTGAGGCGGGTCGGGGACTGCCGGTCGCGGTGAACATCTCTGCCCGGAACCTTCTCGACGACCGGCTGTCGACCACGATTGCGGAACTCCTGGCCGCCCACCGTGTGCCGGCGCGGCTACTCCACGTCGAGATCACCGAGTCGGCACTGTTGATCGAACCGGATCGGGCCAGATGCCTACTGGAACGGCTGGACCGCCTCGGCGTCGTCGTCTCCATTGATGATTTCGGCGCCGGCTACACCAGCCTGGGACAACTCAAGATCCTGCCCATCAGCGAACTCAAGATCGATCGGTCCTTCATCACCCCGATCGGTGGTTCCCGAAGCGACGCAGTCATCGTCCAGAGCGTTATCGAGCTGGGGCACAACCTTGGCATGACGATTGTCGCTGAGGGCGTCGAAAACGTTGAAACCGTAGGCGTTCTCGCTGGCCTGGGATGCGATGTCATTCAGGGCTACTACCTCTCACGACCGATGCCAACCGACACGTTCGACCTCTGGTTTCTGGCCCACAATCCCACACGGTGGACCAACGCCCACCATCGGGCAGCACACCCCGGCGAAGGCCAACTTCACTTTCCCAGGTAGCTCCGGGGTCGGGCGGTCCGCGTCAGCGAGCAGCGTGCAGTCGAACTCATCCACTCGGCTGGAACCAGCACCGTCCTGACGATCTTGTGAACGACGCCCGCCCAACGCGATCCCGGTACTGACCGGAATGGCTCATCCGGCCATCCGCGTGCGGCAACCGCTATCGCCGGTGAGATCTGTTGCTGGTCGCATCGAGCTGGGCTGGGGAGGCTCCAGCCACGTGATCGACAATTGCGCGCGCTCAGCTGCCGGCGGCGCCGAACCACGTCGGCGGCTGGGCGAGCAGATCCTGCCGATCTTCACCGACCCAGGCCACGTGTCCGTCCGGCCGCAACAGCGCGCCTGGGAAGCCGAGGTCCGTAGCGTCGTCAGCGACGTCCACGACATGGTCGACCCGATCCGCCCAGCCCGCCACCGAGAGCCGCCCGGTCTATCCAGGAGCAGCCCGCGGCCGCGGTGCATCAGGCAGTAGAGGTGACCCACCCAGACACAGCGGTTCGAATTGACCAGCCTGCCCCCGTTGAGTCGGTCTTTGTCAACCCCCGTATTTGGGGATTGACCTGCGTGACAGACGGGCCGAACGTGCATAGCGGTCGATTCCGCACCCGTCGTGCTCATTGAGGAGACAGTTGATGCTCAGGATCAGAAAATCGCCGGCCATCCCGCTACCCCCCTCGCGTAAAGTTCGAACGTCGCGTGCACTGCGCCGCCGCTGGAGCGGGGCGCTGATCGTCGTGGCGGCCAGCGCGATGACGCTCACCGGAACGGCCGGGCCCGCGCTTGCCCGGGACGGCCACGATGGCCGCGACAACGACCATGCGTTCAGGCAGGTCAATCTGGTGGCAGACGTAGATACCTACGGGGCGCCAGTTTTGGACACACACCTGAGGAACCCCTGGGGTATTGCCTTCAGCCCGGGGACGTCGGCGACTCCTGGAAGTCCGCTGTGGACGAGCAACCAGTTCGACAACACGACCACTCTTTATCGCGGGACGAGCCAGGCCAACGCCGCAATGGTGCCGCTCGTTGTCAGTGCAGCATCGCCGACCGGGATTGTCTTCAATCCGACGACCAGTTTCGTCCTGACGAATGGCCAGCCCGCACGTTTCATCTTTACCGAGACAGTGTTCGCCGCACAGGGACCGCCAGTTACCAGAATCACCGGGTGGAACGGTGGAACGTCCACCCTGCCGGCCAGCGCTGGAAAGCCCGGTGGTTTCTATGGCGGATTGGCCCTGGTGCCGACGCGCAACGACAAGTCAGACAACTCCGACAAATCCGGACCGGTGCTCCTTGCGGCCGACAACGCGCCGGGCGGCAATATCGACATTTACGACGCCAATTTCATGAAGGTGATCCCGAAAAAACACCATGACTTCGTCGACCCGAAGATCGACCTCATGGCGACGCCCCCGTACAACGTGGCATACCTTGACAGCCGCGTGTACGTCGCCTACGCCCCACCCTTCGGCTCGGCCGGCGACTCAGCGATCAGTGTGTTCGGGGCCGACGGCCAGTTCATCAAGCGTCTCGTCACAAACCATGGGCTGAACGGACCCTGGGGCATGGCCATTGCTCCGAAGCACTGGGGAGACTTCGGTGGCGATCTGTTGGTCGGCAACGTCTTCGACGGCAGAATCAATGCCTTCGACACACACAACGGACACCTCGACGGCACGCTCAGTGACTCGCATGGACATCCACTCGTGAACGTGGGCCTGTGGGGGATCTCGTTCGGCAACGGAACGATCGGGACGCCGAACGACCTGGTGTTCGCGGCCGGCGTAGGGGTAGGGCCGGGCAGCTTCGACGGGGCGTACGAGCACGGACTCGTCGGCCTGATCACACCGGTCGGCGATAGAGACGACCACGACGACTGACCCGAGTCCGGACAAAAGGTCTCCGACGCCTCGCGTCGGAGACCTTTTTGCGATTGAACACAGATGCGCCGCAGGTCGGCTCAATGGCGGTGTTGCGGGACATGACAGGCCTGCGACAATGGGTCATGACCAGCAATGAGCCAACCACCTCGCCCGCCGACCTCGTCGATCAGGCCCATCGAGACGTCGCCGCAACGACGGACAGCTACGGCGGTCCGGTGAGCGACGAAGAGCTGGCCGCGGTCTACCTGGCCGTGCAACGGCCGACCGACGACGATGTTGAGGCACCGAACACCTGACCGTCGCCCACCGCCGCCTTGGTCGACCCGACGGCGTCGAACCAGCTGTCGGGCCTTCGCCGCCATGCCGCACATCAACGGTGGTCAACTCGGTCGGTCATTGGAGTGGGTTCAAGAGGAGCTGCAGCAGCGTGCGGGCGCCGAACCCCGTCGCACCGTCCTCCGACGCGGTGCCTGCCCAGGCCGGCCCGGTCATGTCGCAGTGCACCCAGGGCACAGACTCCGGGACGAATTCTCCCAGGAACAACGCAGCGGTCAAGGCGCGTCCGGAGTCGCGCAGCGGATGGTTCCGGACACCGAACGGGGTACGCACCTGATCGATGTAACGGGGCGCCCATGGCAACTGCCACATGGGTTCTCCGGTCTGCGCTGCCGCGGCCAGCAGCTGTTGTGCGGCAGCATCGTCACGCGCCAGTACGGCGGCTATTTCGGGGCCGAGGGCGACCTCGGCCTGATAGGTAAGCGTGGCGAGATCGATCAGAAGATCAGGCTGGTCGGCCGCCGCCAGCGCCAGAGCGTCGGCCAACACCACTCGTCCTTCAAAGTCGGTATCCAGAACCTGTATCTGGGTTCCGTTCCAGGAAGTCACCACATCCCCCGGCCGGACCGCGCCGGGACCGGGCAGGTTTTCTGCGAAAGGGAGTACGGCGTGCACGGTGATCGGGCAACGGCCCCTCTGCAACGCGCCCATCACGGCCAGTGCCGTCGCAGCGCCGGCCATGTCCATCCGCATGTTCTGCATGGCCGCCGGCGACTTCAGGGACAGCCCGCCACTGTCGAAGGTGATGCCCTTGCCCACCAAGCTCACCACCGGGCCGCTCGCCGAGCCTCGGTGGGTCAACCGGACCAGCCGCGGACCGTTGCTGGAGCCTGACCCGATCGCCTCCAGGCCACCGAAACCCTCACGGCCGATCTCTTCCGGTCCCAGTACGGTGCATTCCAGACCGCTGTGCGCGGCGATGTCGCTGGCCCAGTTCGCTGCCCGTTCCGGCGTCAGTACATTGGCTGGAGCGCTCACCAGACGACGTACCAGGCGGACGGTGTCCGCCGCGAGGATCCCGAGGCGGGCGGCGCGAACGCTCGACGGATCCACCAGCAACTGCACGGGTTGATCGCCGTCGAAAGAGGTGCCCAGACCATCGATCAACGGCCCGACCAGTTCAGGCCGGCCGGGCGGCAAGGTGACCCCGATCGTCCCGGCTGACAGCTGTGGTCCCACCGAGGCCGCTGCACGCCGGGCAGTTTCAACGGTCGATTGGGAGTGCGGACCAAGGCCGACGGTCAGCCGGTCGCCGGATACTGCACGAGCGCCCAGAGCCCCGGTGAACGGCATCCATGCGGTCTCCTGCTCGGCGACGTCTTCGGAGTGGACGAATCGGAGCTGGCGTTCACCGTCGGTCCCCGCTCGGACGCTCACCGGACCCACAGCTCTGGTCAGTATCGCGATCGCCAGGTCGATCTCCGCCACTCGATCGCGCGCGCGGCGGTCGTTGTCTGCTGGCATGGCTGGCCTCCAAGGAATCTGCCGACGACGGCACCCATCCAGATCTGTCCTGGGCAGTCTGCCCAGGACAACCACGGGCGTCCTCGTGCGCATCGCACGCACAGCCGCCAATCCGGTAGGCGTCGCGCACACCGGGGGACTGGGTAACCGTCCTAACTTGATCCCAGTTCCAGATCGCCTGTGAAATTTCGCCAACGCCGACGGGGAGACAGATGGCCCGCTACCGAGTTTCGATGGACATCGGGGGCACGTTCACGGACGTGGTCACCTATGACGACACGGCCGGGGTCTTTGCGGCGAGCAAAGCCTCGACGACGCCGGGCAACCTGAGCGAGGGAGTGCTGGCCGGGCTGGATTCGGTGGTGCAGGATCCAGCCGACATCGGCTTTCTCGTGCACGGAACAACCCAGGGGCTCAACGCTTTCCTCGAACGACGGGGCGTGCCGGTGCTGCTGCTGGCCACCGCTGGCGTCGAGGACAGCTACCACATCGCCCGTGGTCCCCGAACGCGGCTGTACGACCTGCATTACCGCAAGCCGGAGCCGTTGGTGCGTCGGCGGGACGTCATCGGTATCGGCGGACGCATGGCGGCTGAGGGCATGGAACTGGCGCCACTCGACGAGGAGGCGATCCGCGCCGCGGCCCGCCGGGCGGCGGAGGAGCACTACGGGGCGGTGGCCGTCGCCTTTCTGTTCAGCTACAAGAATCCGGCACATGAGTTGCGAGCACGCGAGATCCTTCTCGAGGAACTCGGTTCCGACTTCACCGTGTCGCTCTCTCACCAGGCGGCCAAGGAATGGCGGGAGTACGAGCGCACCTCTTCGGCGGTGGTGGAGGCCTACACCGGCCCGATCGTCCGGCGGTACCTGAGCGAACTCGAAGGCCGTCTGGTCGACCGGAAGCTTACCGTCCCCTTGCATGTCATGCAGTCGTCCGGGGGGATCCTGACAGCCGAATCGGCGCGCGCCAGGCCACTGCAGACGCTGCTGTCCGGACCGGTGGGCGGGGCGATCGCCTGCGCCGAGCTGTCGCGCCAGACCGCCCGGCCGCACCTCATCGGTATCGACATGGGTGGCACCTCTTTCGACGTGTCGCTCATCGTGGACGGCGAACCGGATGTTTCGGCCGAGGCGCATCTCGAGGGTCTGCCGATGCTGATGAGTGTGGTGAATATCCACACGGTCGGCGCCGGCGGCGGGTCGGTCGCCTGGTCGGAAGCCGGTGGGCTGCGGGTCGGACCACGCTCGGCCGGTGCGCGTCCCGGACCTGCGTGCTACGGCCGAGGCGGTACCGAGGCAACGGTGACGGACGCGAACCTGGTACTCGGTCGGATCGACCCGAACGGCTTCGCCGGCGGGCAGATGACCCTGGACGCGGAACTGGCCGCCACCGCGGTCTCCGACCTCGCCGAGCAGTTCGGCCTGACCACCGTCGCGATGGCCGATGGCATCTGCGATGTGGCGAATTCCAAGATGGCACAGGCGATCCGGACGATCACCGTGTCACGCGGCATAGAGCCGCGCGATTCGGCGCTGGTCGCCTTCGGCGGAGCCGGCCCCATGCACGCCGTGTTCCTGGCGCAGGAACTGGGCATCGAGGAGACGATCGTGCCGCGCTTCCCTGGAGCGTTCTCCGCCTGGGGGATGTTGCAGACCCAGATCCGGCAGGACTACACGGAGCCCTACTTCTTCCTGGATGCGGATCTCGACGTCGACGACATGACGGCGGCGTTGACCCGTACCGAAGCGATGGGTCTGGAAACGCTGCTGCACGAGAGCGTCGCAGCCGACCAGCGGTCGGCTTCGCATTCGGTGGACATTCGGTACGCGGCGCAGGAGTACACCCTGACGGTGCAGCTGGCCAGCGCGACCGAACCGACAGAGCCAGGCTTTGTCAAGACGGTGGCTGAGAGATTCGCTGTTGTGCACGAGGCCCGATACGGACACGCCAACCTCGGTGCTCCGATCGAATTCGTGATGCTCCGGACCACCGCCTTCGGTGACCTCGGCAAGCCGGCCCCACAGAAGTGGGCAACAGCAACAGATGTCGCATTCCCGCACGTGATCAGCAAGGTCGCGTTCGCGGGAGAACCCCGTGACTCGATGATCGTCCGTCGCGATGATCTGCTGGTCGGGCACACTTTTGTCGGCCCGGCGGTGGTCACCGAGGACACCGCCACGACGGTCGTCCCCCCCGGCTACACCGTCACCATCGACGAGATCGGCTCGCTGATCATCCGAGGCAAGGAGAGCAAGTGACCACCGCAATCGACATCGACCCGGTGACGGTCGAGATCATCCGCAACGCTTTGAATTCCAGTGCCGACGACATGAATGCGACCCTGATCCGCTCCGCCTACACCCCGATCATCTACGAGGCGGGCGACTGCGTGGTGGCCCTGTTGGACGCGCAGCACCGCGTGCTCGGCCAGTCCGCCGGATTGCCGATCTTCCTCGGCAATCTCGAGACCTGCACGCTGGCCACCGAAGAACGGTTCGGACGTGGTGTCTGGCAGCAGGGTGACGTGTGGATCCTGAACGACAGTTATCTGGGCGGAACCCATCTCAACGACGTCACGATCTTCGGCCCGGTCTTCGTCGACACCACGCTGGTGGGTTTTACCGCCTCCCGCGCACACTGGATCGACGTGGGCTCCAAGGATCCGGGCGGCTCGATGGACTCGGTGACCATCTTCCAGGAGGGCCTGCGAATGGGTCCGCAGAAGCTGGTGACCGGCGGTGTCGACGAGCGTTCCATCATTGACATCATCATCACGAATGTCAGGTTCCCCTACCCGACCAGCGGCGATATGCATGCCATGATCGCCTGCATCAAGATGGGTGAGAAGCGTTTGCAGGAACTCGTTGTCAGGTTCGGCCTGGAAACACTCGAGATGGCCCGCGACGAGATCTTCAGGCAGACCGAGACGTTGGAACGCGCTGTCATCGCAGCCATCCCGGATGGTCGGTACGCCGCGGAGGGTGTGTTGGACAACGACGGCATCGACCTGGACACCCCGATCCCGATCCGTCTCACCGTCACTGTTTCGGGCGAGGACATCGATTTCGACGTGACCGAATCTGCCGATCAGACGGTCGGACCGGTGAACTGCGGGGTGGCGCAGGCTGTCTCGGCCCTCAGGGTCGGATACAAACTACTGGTCAGCCCGGACCTGCCCGGCAACGGCGGATCGTTCCGGTCGATGACCACCCAGGTGCGCGACGGCTCTGTCCTCGGGGCACGATCGCCGGCGGCCTGTCAGTGGTACTTCTCGCATCTCGGGCTGTTGATCGACATGGTGGCCCGCGCATTGGCCCCAGTGCTGCCGGATCGAGTAGCAGGGGCCAGCCACGGCGACTCGATGATCATCCTGACCGCCGGAACGGATCCGCGTGTCGATCGAGATTTCGTCAGCCTGGAAGCGACCGTCGGTGGTTGGGGCGCATGGGATGGTTCGGACGGCGAGAGCGCACTGATCAACAACGTCAACGGCTCCCTCAAGGACATCCCGATCGAGGTGTACGAAACTCGATACCCGTGGCGTATCAACGAATACCGGATCCGTCCCGACTCGGGCGGCTCCGGCCGCTGGCGCGGTGGCAACGGTGTCGTCCGCGAGTACGAGGCGCAGACCGACATGACGGTGTCGCTGTGGTTCGAACGCTCCCGGCAACCGGCCTGGGGTCTGTTCGGTGGCGAGGACGCGGTCGGGCCGGACGTAGTGATCAATCCGGGCCGACCCGACGAACGCCGAATCCTCAAGGTCAACGGAATGAGAGTGCGCAAGGGAGATGTGATTCGCTGTGCCACCGGCGGGGGTGGCGGCTATGGCGATCCGGTCGCGCGCGGATCGGCAGAGGTCGAGGCCGACATCATGGATCGCTTCGTCAGCCCGTCGGCCGCGCGAATTCGCTACGGATTCGGCGAGGAGTGATCCCGGTGTCGTCAGCCGTTCTGCGATCGTGCGGTTCGGAGTCCGGCGGAAGAACCACCCGTTAGCGGACAGTCGGCTCGCGGAGGGATGCCAGCGCATAGCACAGCACGTGCAGTGCCAGACGTTGATTCGGGTCATCGAAGACGAGACCGAGTTGTTTGGCCCGCAGAATTCGCGCGAGCACCGTGTTGCGGTGAACACCCAGCCGGTGTGAGGCTTCGACAAGTGAGCCGCCGCAATCCATCACGGCAAGGGCGGTGTCGACAAGGGCGACTCGATCGTGTGCGGCCATGAGGTCGCCCAGACACAGGTCGGCGACCTTCGCGATCTCCAGGGTGGGCAGCCAGGCCAGTGCGGCCGGGGCGCCGACCTCGTCGAACCACTGGACTTCCTGCTGACCCGCCTGACGGGCGACGTGGGCGGCCAGGCGTGCCTCGGCCACTGACCGAATCAAGCCGGGCACACCCGGATGTGCCCGCCCGACTCCGATAGCCAGTTGGTAAGTGGCAGCAGAATTGGCGAAGCTGTTGAGCGCCTTGCGAAGAGGTGCGATGTCGACTTCGTTGGAACTGCTCTGCCAGGAGATCCAGCCGTCATCCTCTGCGATCAGCGGCCAGGTGGGCCGGCCGCGCTGCCAGGCCATTCGCACCAGGTAGGTGAGTTCGTCGGGTGGTGGGCCGACCGAACGCAACGGTGCAATCCAGACGGCACGATTCAGGCCGCCCACCTGCCAACCGAGATCAGCACTCCAGGAGGGGGTCTCCACATCCAGGTCGGGGGTGGGAGCGATTTCGGTGACGCCGACTGCTTGGGTGGCCCATCGGCGAAGTAGACCGAAGGCCGCAGCCTCCTGTCGTGCGTGTGCCGCCGAGTTCAGTCGTGTCTTTGCCCATGCTGCCGACAGGGAAGGGCGGGCCAGCTTGAGCAAGGCCTCGACCTGCGGCACGGCGACCGAGGAGTTCGCCGGCACGGCCGCCACCAACCGCGCCCACGGTTCGCCGGGCCCGTCGACCGTCACCGTCACCGTCACCACGTCGGGCCTCTCCTGGATCGCCGTCGATCGTCCGGCCAGCACCGCGTCGCCGGCGACCAGTGCCACCGGGGTCGCACCCAACTCCGCGTTGAGCACGTTCAGTACGGCCCGGATGCTGTTCTGTTCGGACAGTTTCTCCGCGCACAACGCCTGCCGCAATGCCCGCGCTGCGGCCGGTGCGCTGATCTGACCGGCCAGCTGCAGCGCCACATCCACCGGGTCGGCGTCGATCAAAAGTAGTGACATGTTCAATCGGGCGGCCAGCGCAGCGCTGGATGCTCCGGCGACCGCTGCGGTCACGATCACCCCGGCGAAGTTGCGCTCCCAGGCCAGATGCAGGGCGGCCGCCAGTGACCAACCGCCAGTCGCCGCCTCCGCGTGCAGCACCACCAGCGAATGAGGGGGAGTGCGGCGAAGGCGGTCGAACGTCTCGGCCAGCACGACCTGTGCCACTGTTCGGGTCGGGTCGGCCGGATGCAATACCGTTGCCGACGCCAGCGGCTCGATCCGGATGAGCTCGGCCAGCATCAGCGGTAACGTCGACGGCCGGGCGCTCACGTTTGATCCTGCTTTCCCGCGCGAGCGCTCATCGGCGCCTCGGGTGAGGAAGCGGGATCCCGTGCGAACCGAGCCCGACCATGGCCATCCCCTCGGGCGAGTACCAGACGGCGTCGGCCGGCGTGGCCAACACATCCACCAGGTCACCCGGTTCGAGACTGTCCAGGGTGGCAAGCACTCCGCGGGACGCGTCGAACAAGCACAGGAGGTCAGGAGCCGCGGCGATCAGCTCCCCGTCAGCGAACACGGCGACGATCTCACTGCGCAATTCGATGCGGAATTGTCGGCCGAGGCCGTCGATCTCCTGCAGCACCAGGCTGGACGGGTGGGCGGGAATCGTCCAATCTGTCGGCCGGGACAGATGTTCGAGTTCGACGATCCGGCCGCGCCCGATTCGCCGGCAGCCGATGATCGCAGCGAGCCGGATCACCAGCTGATCGGGATCGGTGTACTGCAGCAGGACCCGGCCGACATTGATCAGCCGGGACATCGTGCCGGGCAGGGCGGCTCGACGAAGCACACCAACGGTGGTCGAATAGGCCGCCAGAGCTGCCCAGCCGCCCAGCGCATCGACATTGCCGCGTAGGAGCCGGTCGGCTCGTGGGCCGGCCGGCGTCTGCAGCAGCACGCTCTCTCCGGTCGGACCCTGCGCGACCAGTGGCGTGAGCGACACCCCGGCCAGATACATGGCGGTGTGGTGGATCAGCGCAAAGGTGCGGCCCATCCCGTCAGCGTCGATCAGCGGGACGCCCAGCTGGGAGGCGGCCACCACCGGGGCCAGCGCGCTGACGGTCGCGGCG
Source organism: Mycobacteriales bacterium (assembly GCA_038229825.1). Lineage (GTDB taxonomy): Bacteria > Actinomycetota > Actinomycetes > Mycobacteriales > Nakamurellaceae > Nakamurella. Next base: position 4,104 of record JBBROB010000016.1, on the reverse strand, counting down.
GCCAGCGGGTAGATCGCGCCGAACCGCGTACCGCTGATTCGCTCGATCTGCCGGACGGCCATGGAGAACTCGTTGCCCGACGGCGGTAGGTCGGCCATGGCGGAACCCGAACCGATCACGCAGAGCGAGATGCACGGGGTGTCCGGGGCCATTGCCTCCGGACGCCGCAAGGACACGGGTCCGTTGCGGTCCAGCAATCCCATCAGCCATGACGTCAGCGATGATTTGTTGGCGTCGCCAACAGCCGGGGAATAGAATTTCGCACCCTCGAAAAGGGCTGGGACGTCCTCGGACGAGATCGATGCGATGGCACCGACATATCCGGGTTGCCGCAGATCAACCGCTGCCCCGGCCGTTCCCGTTGCGCTGCAAGCTTTCGTCGTCACCGTGCCATCCGATCAAAAACCTCGAGCCGTCGCGGGTCGGTGTCGGCTTCGCCGACCACTCGCACCCTGATCCTGATCGTCCCTGGTGGACTGTAGGGAACGGCCACCGTCGACACTTCTGCCATCCGCGCCGATCCGGGCGCTGCTCCATTGGCGATCACGATGGCGTTCGCCCGCTCCTGGACCTCCTCGAGTACCCGATTCAGCTCGTCGGCGGATTCGATGAAGGCGAACTCATCGAGCCAGGACGTCGGTTGGGTGACGGCCGCGCCCACACAAGCCAGTTCGTCGAAGTCGCGATCGGCCAGGATCACCGGTACGTCGGTGAAGCGACCCAGCCCGTGGTCGGCGTCCCCGCGGTCGGGAGTGAGAACTGCGGTTGGCACCACCAATTCGACACCGAAGCCGGCCAGCTCACCGGATCGGATGGCGGTCAATCCGTTCCGGACGTCGCCGGCGACCTGGCCGCCGCGCCGGGGGAGCAGCACCCGGCAGTCGGTGTTGTGTGCCAGGTGGGCCGCACCGGCCACCTGCATGGCGTCGGCGGCCCCGAGAGCCACCACCGGCAGTGCCCGCACGCGCGAGGACGTGCTGTGTCCGCCATCGCCTCTGGCCACCCGTAGTGGAACCCCAGGTGCGATCCTGGCCAGTGTCGACTCCCACCGCAAGAGCAGTCTGTCGGTGAGCGGACCGAGCGCGCAGTCGAGCGTGGCGGTCGCTTCCCTCGCCACCAATCCCTGCCCTCCGAAATCGCTGGCCACCGAGATCCGCGCCTGCGGCACGCTGCGCTGAACTTCGTTCGCCACGGCTCGCTCGTGAAGCGGGCTCGCCTGGGACCCCGCGCCGACGATGGCAATGTCACGGGCGCCGGCAGCGGCCAACTGGGCGGTCACCTCGCGGAGCCGTTCGCCATCCAGTGGGCACAGCTCGTGGCCGAGAAGGTCGTGGCCGCCCGAGACGGTGAACCGGTGCTCGATGAGTCGCTCGACCAGTGCGGCGGGCGACCGGGCCAGAGCCGGGTCCGTGGCCGCGACCGGGACGATCCGGATCACTGCGATCCTGGGCAGCTCATTGGAGCCATGTAGCAGCGCATCGAGCAGAATCTGCGAGATGTCGAGTGTGACGGCGCCGAGCGAATTGCCGGCCACCCCGACGATCCTTCTGATCAACTGCTCGACATCGTCCATTCCGGCGGGCACAGCCGAACCGTCCAGCGCCGTGGGTGCAATGAAGCTGGAGGTTGAAGCAACCGAGCGGATGGCCACCACGTCGTCGCCGCGGAGGACGACGGCACGGGACAAACCCACCTGCAGACTGACTCCCGCAAGCGTAGGCCCACTGGCCCGATGCGGCATGGGGTCCAGCCTAACCGCCAGGGGTCGATTGCAACCCGTTGCTATCCGCTCCTTTTGCGCAGCAGTCGGTCGACGGTCACCGCGAAAAGAATCAGTGCACCCTGCACGACCTGCTGATATGTGGTGTTCCAACCCAGCAGATTGAACCCGTTGCCGATCAGTGTGACCAGGAATGCACCCACGATGCCGCGCCACACGGCACCCTCGCCGCCCAGGATGCTGGTGCCGCCGATCACCGCGGCAGCGATGGCCGTCAGCTCGGCACCGGTGGCCATGCTGGACTGGGCCGAACCCGCGCGGGACGCAAGGATCAGCCCGGCCAGCGCCGAGCAGACTCCGCTGATCACATAGGCCGACACCTGGACCGAACCCACTCGGATGCCGGACAGCCGAGCTGCCTCGATGTTGCCGCCGACCGCATAGAGCCGGCGGCCGAATGTGGTGAATGCGACGATCACGCCGATGATGATGACGACCACCGCGAAGAAGATCGTCGCCCAGGTGAGGCCGAAGATCGACCCCTCCGTGAAGAAGCCGAACCCGTCAGTCTGCGTGGTCAGCGGATAGACAATTGCGCCGGAGGTGACGATCACCGCCAGACCCCGGTAGATGATGCTCGTCGCCAACGTCGCGATGAACGAGTTGACGCCACTGCGCACCACGATCATCCCGGTGACCCAACCGATGACCGCACCGACCAAGACTGCGGTGCCGAATCCCAGAGCCACCGATGTGTGGCGGACCACCTGCGTCCCGACGATGGCCGAGAGTGCCAGCGACGCACTGGCTGTCAGGTCGAAGACACCCGTCAGGATGCAGACGGTAGCCCCGGTGGCAAGCAGGCCGACCACCGCGCACTGGTCCAGCACGTTGATGGCGTTGGCCTTGCTGAAGAATGTGTCGGTGCTCAACGAGAGAGCCACGATGATCGCGATCAGGGCGATCACGATGCCGTAGTCCCGGAGCCGGACACCTCGTCGGAGGGCGACGCCGGGCTTGGCCGTCAACAACTCTCCGGTGGTGGATTGCATGCTCACTCTAATTCTCCCTGATCTCCGAAAGCCGCAGCGATGAGAACTTCCCGACTGGTTCCGCGCGGGAATTCACCCACCAACCGGCCGTGCCGCATCACCATGACCCGGTGCGAGAGGCCCAGCAGTTCATCGATCTCAGACGAAACGCAGATCACAGCCATGCCATCCGCTGCGAGATCGGTGATCAGACGGTGGATCTGGCTCTTGGCGGCGACGTCGACCCCGCGAGTGGGCTCGTCGATCAACAGAACTCGCGGAGATCGGAGCAGCCATTTTCCGAAGAGGGCCTTCTGCTGATTTCCGCCGGAAAGAGTCTCGATGCTGGCGTCGGTCCGGGCCGCACGGACATCCACCGAGGATGACATCTTCGCTATCGCAGCGCGTTCCGCGGGGAGTTGGACGAAAGGTCCGACCCGGCGCGCACTGAGCGAGGCCAGCGCCATGTTCTCCCGAACCGAACGGACCATCACCAGACCCTGCTCCTTGCGCGATTCTGGAACAAAGGCGAGGCCAGCGGCCATGCTGCGTCGGGGCGTCGGGCGCCCGAGGTCCTTTCCGTTCACCTCGACCAGCCCGGCGCTCGGCCGGTCCGCTCCGAACAGCATCCGCAGGGTCTCAGTCCGGCCACTGCCGACCAGGCCCGCGATGCCAAGGATCTCGCCCGCCCTGACATGCAGATCGACGGCCTGGACGATGCCACGGGACAGCCCACGGGCGGAGAGCACGATCGGGGCCGATTCGGGGACCGGGGCCGGTTCGGGGAACAGTACGTCGATTTCGCGGCCGACCATCTGCTGAACCAGGGTTCGTGGAGTCTGATCGACGGATGGACCGGTGGCGACCAGAGCGCCGTCCCGTAGCACGGTGATCCGGTCGGCGACGCTGAGGACCTCGTCCAGGAAGTGCGAGACCAGGATGATGGTGGTACCGGACGCGGCCAACCGCCGGAGCAGCGCCAGCAGATTGTCCTTCTCGTGCTCGGCCAGCACGGCCGTCGGCTCGTCCAGAGCCAGTACGCGAGCACCCCTGGCCAGCGACCGCAGGATCTCCACCTGCTGCTGGACACCAGTGGGCAGGGTGTCTACCCTCGCGGCCGGATCGATTTCGAAACCGGTTGTCTGGATGAGTGTGTCGTATATCTGGTGATCGATCTTGCCCTGCCGGAATCCCCCGCGCTGCGACCATCGTGCGAGAAAGACATTTTCCAGGACCGGTCGGGATGGCACCAGAGTGCCCTCCTGTGAGATCAGGCTGACGCCGTGGGCAATGGCATCGCGGGGACGTCCGAGCTGCACTGGCTCGCCATCGAACTGCACGCTGCCACTGTCG
>JBBROB010000015.1:0-138266 GCA_038229825.1 Mycobacteriales bacterium | reverse complement strand
GTGCTGCTGCCGATGATCAGGACGGTGACCAGTCCGGCAAGCAGGCCGATGGTCAGCCGATGGCCGCGCAATCCCACTGCCGCGCACCAGCCCTTCGATTCGCCCCCGGCCGGGGACACCTATCGAAGGACGTTCGGGTTCCGTGGTGGTTGTGCCGGCACGGACCGTCAGCCGACCTGGTGCAGCCAGGTCACCGGCGTGCCTTCTCCGGCACGTCGGTACGGTTCCAGCTCCGCGTCGAGGTCGGACCCGATTGCGCAGGCCAGGGCATGCCGTAACGCATCCAGGGTGCTCGCGGCGGCCATCAACGAGCGCACCTGATCCTCGCCGAGGATCACGTCGCCGTTCGCCGAGACGGCTGATCGCCACAGCGCACGGCCGGGAACGTGACACACCCGCTCACCGTCAGAGCCGTTGCTGGCATCCTCGGTCACCTCGAACCGGAGCATCGGCCAGGCGCGCAGCGCCGCAGCCAGCCGTCCGGCTGTGCCGGGTTCGCCCTTCCAGCCCACCTCGGCGCGCAGTTGGCCGGGAGACGCGGGTTGTGCCGTCCAGGACAGCGTCACCCGATCCCCGAGCACGCCGGAGATCGCCCACTCGACATGCGGGCAGATCGCCACTGGTGCCGAGTGCACGAAAACCACGCCTTGCGTCCTTCCGGCGCGCGCCGCATTCGCTTCGCGAGTCACCACAGTCCACCTCCGCTCGAGCTCCAACGTCTTCCCCAACGTGGATGCCACGACCGATGTCGGTGTGCTGGTGTGCCGTGTTGCGATTGCATCTGGCTGCCGTGCCGGTGTAACCAAAGTGCCGGAATGACAGCGCTGGGCCCATTGTGCACTGTGTTGCGACCGCCGCGCCAGCTTTAGCTCTGCTGCCTCAGCGGTAGGACTGGATCTCATGAAGGATGCGGCGCTGATCGGCGTCACCGGCGAACGACGCCGACACCGCCGACCCGGCGAGGGCGAGGAGGCCGCCGGCGTCCAGCCCGAGCAGTTCCGCGGCCAGCTCGTAGTCCCGGCAGATGGTCGTCGAGAACATCGACGGATCGTCGGAATTGATGGTGACGGGGACGCCGGCAGCGACCAGCACCGGTAGCGGATGACTTGCCAGCGAAGGCGCCGAACGGGTGCAGACGTTGGACGTCGGGCAGACCTCCAGAGTGATCCGGTGCTCGGCGAGGTAGGCCATCAGGTGCTCGTCTGTCGCGGCAGTGATGCCGTGGCCGATTCGCTCTGCGCCCAGCTCGTTGATCGCGTCCCAGATGGTCTGCGGCCCCGTCGATTCCCCGGCGTGCGGGACACTGTGCAGACCGGCGGCGCGGGCCGCAGCGAAATGCCGGGCGAACTGGGCGCGTGGCACGCCGACTTCCGGCCCGCCGAGACCGAAACTCACCAGGCCGGCCGGCTGCTGGGTCAGCGCGATGTCCAAGGTGGCGTCAGCCGCTTCGAGGCCGGCCTCACCCGGGATGTCGAAACACCAGCGCAGGATGATCCCGAAATCTCGCTCGGCCTGGATGCGGGCGTCCTCGATGGCCGCGCAGAATTCCGCAGCCGGCACCCCGTTGCGCACGGTGGTGAATGGTGTGACGGTGAGCTCCGCGTACCTGATCTGCGCGGCCGCCATGTCCCTGGCGACCTCGTAGGTGAGCTGGTGCACGTCCTGGGCGTCGCGGATCAGGTCGACGACGGATAGATACACCTGGATGAAGTGGGCGAAATCGGTGAACGTGAAGAAGTCGGAGAGCAGGTCGGGGTCGGCCGGAACCTTGGTGTGACCCTCGTGCCTGGCCGCCAGCGCCGCCACGGTGGCGGGTGAGGCCGATCCCACCTGGTGCACGTGGAGTTCGACCTTGGGCATACCGGCGATGAAAGCGGTCAGGGTATCCACCGGGTGAGCCTGCCAGACGGACGGATCCGGGCGGTCACCGGTGCAGCGCGTCCCGCAGGTATCTGGCATTGCGAACGGCGTTACCGCCCCCATCGTTGTTGAAGTAGCCGTAGACATCCCGGCCGTCCCGCTGCCATTCCCCGATCCGGTCCGCCCACCAATCCAGATCGGCGTCCGAGTAGGACCCGCCGTACAGGTCCCAATGGTCGGGTCCATGCCACCGCACGTAGACGAAATCGGCCGTGGCCCGCAGCACACACGGCAGGCCCGCGCCGCTCATCACGCAGTACGCGGCGCCGTGGGATTCCAGGATGTCGAAAACCCGATCGTTGATCCAGCTCGGGTGCCGGAACTCCACTGCGACCCGCAACCACGGTGGCAGCCGGCCCAGAAAGTACTCCAGACGAGCATCGTCGCGCGCCAGCGTAGGAGGCAACTGGACCAGCACGGCGCCGCGCCGGTCACGGAGCTCATGCCAGCCGAGGGTGATCCGGCCGATCCAGATGTCCGGGTCGTACAACTTCTTCGCGTGGGTGAGGCCGCGCGGCGCCTTCACCGAGAACGCAAAGCCCGGCGGCAGTTTGGATCGCCATCCGGCAAACGTCGAGTCGCGCGGCCAATGGTAGAAACTGCTGTTCAGTTCGACGGTCCGGAATTCCCGCAGGTAGTACTCGAGCCGGCGCCGAGGACTACCTGCCGGGTACAGCACGTCCACCCAGTGGTCGTAGCTCCAGCCGGAGGTCCCGATCAGTGCCGTCATCTGCCTTCCTCCCGGATCGTGCACCGGTTTCCCACCCCGCGGGAGTCGAACGGGCTGAACACCGCGCGAATGGGTACCAAAATTGGGTGAACGATGACCTGATCGCCCGCTTCGGATCCGCCCGCCACCCCGAGCGCGCTGCCTACCATGCGCGGCCGGACCACATCACCGACACGGAGGTCGATGCCGAGGGCAAGATCTCCGCGGCGCTGGAGGTGATCGAGAACGCCAGGGGGTACCTCTACGCATTCCACCGCATGTCCGGTCAGGCCGACCTGGCCCTGCAGGAGGGCATCGCGGCCCTGCGCCAGGCCGGCCACCCCGAACTCGCCGGCGAGATCGACGAGGTGCTGGTGGGCAGAGACGTGATCCCGGGCAACTGGACGTTCCAGATCGTCGAGCAGTACGACGAGCACTACTGGCGGGTTTTCCGGGCGTGTGCCGAGAAGGTCCGCGCACAACTCGGCGCCGGGCAACCGCACGTTTTCGAAGCCGAGATGAAGGTGCGGGAACAGACCGGCGGCGCGTAGTGAGCAGAGCGTTGCGGGCCGCCGCTCCGTGCTCAGAACCAGCCCTTGCGCTTCGCCCAGATCAGCAGTGACAGCGACATCACCAGCATCACCACGAGCAGCGCGGTCAGCCAGCCCCAGTGGGTCTGCGAATTGACGATGACGTTCATCCCCAGCACCGATGACAGCGCGGTCACCGGCAGGGTGATCGCCGCGATCACCGCCAGCCGCTCGGCCGCGATGGTCATCTTGGTATTGGTCCTGGCCTGGTAGAACTCGATCGTCCCTTGCAGATAGTCCTTCTGCCCGTCGGCCATCACGCTCAGGTGGTGGAACTGGTCGACAGCGTCCCTCAACAGGTTCACCCCGACCCCTGGCCCGAACACCTCGATGGTGACCATTCGCGCGTACACCTCGCGGCTCAGGGCCGACATCGTCTTGACCGTCAACAGCCCGTGCCTGGCCCGGAACATCTCGTCGAGGAACTCCTCCGGGTCGCCGAGATGTCCGGCCGTCACCCGCTGCTCCAGCTGCCAGACGTCCCTGGTCAACTCGGCGGTGAAGGTCCGCAGCCGTCCCGTCAGTGACGACAGAAGCGCATATGACAGCTCGAACCCGCAGGTGGGGTGCAGCTTTCCGGAAATGAGCCGACCCAAAACCGCCGCCACTTCGACGTTGGCCGATGCCGGGTCGACTTTGGGATTCAGTGGCCCGTGGACAGATACCAGAAACCGTTCACCGATGAACTGGTCGAGCTCGACGTAGTGCACATGGCCGCCCTCGCCCGCCTGCGGAGCGTGCAGCACCAGAAACGTGTGGTCGGCGTACACGTGCACCTTGGGCACCTGGTTGCGTTCCATGGCGTCGTGGATCGCCAGCGGGTGGAAGTGGAACACCTCGGCGAGCACCGCAGCGGCCTGATCGTCCCAGCTCGGTATGTCCACCCATACCAGCCCGTCCGGGCGCGACAGCAGCTGCGGGAGGTCGCCCACTTTAGCGACGCTGACGCCGTCGGCGGACAGGAAGCGGACATCCACGGCAAACCTCCAGAGCCCGAATCGTCAGCTCAAGGTAGTACCAGTCGGGGGGACCCGCGAGAGGTGGTCAGTCAGCTCTGCCTGGCCGGAGCGGCCGGCGGTGCCTCCATTGCGCGGTAGTCGTCCTCCTGCTCCTGCCGTTCCTCGATCTTCTTCTTGATGCGCCCGAGCCCCGGCACAGCGCCGAGCATCTCGTTCAATTCCTTCGAGACGTCCAGGAGGTCACGAAGGTCGGGCGCGACCGTCCCGAGAGTGTCCAGGATCGGCAGGATGTCGGTCTGCATCTTGCCCGCCACGGCGGGCAGCGTGTCGATCAGCGTGACGATGGCATCGACCTCGACGGCGGTGGTGGTGGCGGCCAGTCGGGCCGCCAGCGGCTCCAGCTTGGCCAGGGTCGGCTCGAAGCGTTCCGCCAGCGGAGCCAGCGCGTCGGTCAGTCGCTCGGTTCGGCCGACCACGGTCTCGACCCTGGCGACGACGGTCTCGGTACGGCCGACCACCTGGGCTGCCCGGCGCTGGGTGGTCTGGATGTCGGCGATCACCGTGCGCACCTGCGCCATGATCTGCTCGACCTCGGCGACGATGATCACCAGTCGCGGTACCAGCGAGATCGCCCGCTCGGCCGCCTCGTATCCTTGCCCGGCGATCTTGAGCATGTCGTTCGGCCCGGGGAGTCGCATATCGCGCACCTCTCGTTCGCGGCGGGTAATCCTCTGGCCGCTCAGTACCCAACGAGGTCGGATCTCACCCGACCGATACTTGCCCCTTGCGCCGGTGACGTTCTTCACGACCTGGGGATTGCCGGCCGGACGCTCCGTCTGGTTATGATCGGCGCAGCTCACGAGCGTCAGCGCAAAGACCCGGCTAGCTGACCGGCAACCCTTCTCCGCGATGGGGTGCCCCGGAGTTCGAGCTGGCCGGATCAACCGGCAATTCGCGGCCTGCTCTCCGGGGCCCACCCGGCGTCGGAAGGGCAGGAGCATGCATCCCGACCACCTCGCCGTCGCCGGTTTCACGCTCCGCGACCTGCAGGTGATGGATCAGTCCGGGGAATTCGGCGGCCCGTGCGACGTCACCGTGGTCGACGGGCAGATCACTGCCCTGGGCCCCGCCCTGCCGGTCGGCCGGTCCATCACCGATGTGGACATGACCGGGCTGTGGTTGATGCCGGGTGTCGTCGACGCGCACCTGCACGCAGTCACCCACAGCTTCGACGGCTGGGAGCAGATCTCCACGCCCTACAGCTACCGGATCGCCGAGACCGTGGCCGCCCTTGGCAGGACTCTCCGCGCCGGTGTCACCCTGGTGCGCGATGCCGGCGGCCTGGATGCCGGTGTCCGGGACGCGGTCGCCGCCGGACTCGCTGCCGGCCCGGAGATGCAGGTCAGCGTGGTGCCACTGAGCCAGACCGGTGGCCACGGAGACGGCTTCCTGCCCGGGGCGGCGCTCGAGTTGGCGACCGACGGCATGTTGCCGGACTATCTGGGCCGACCACCGCATCTTGCCGACGGCGTCGACGAGGTCCGCCGCGCGGTCCGCACGATCCTGCGCAGTGGGGCCGACTGGATCAAGATCATGGCGACCGGCGGCGTCATGTCCTCCGCCGGGGGCCACTTCCCGGCCGAGTTCACCGAAGAGGAGATCGTCGTCGCAGTGACCGAGGCCAGGCGCCGGGGTAAGCCGGTGATGGTTCACGCACTGGGTGGCCCGGCCATCGGAATGGCGGTCCGGGCCGGGGCCCGCTCGGTGGAGCACGGCATCTGGCTGACCGAGGCGGACGCCGCGCTGATGTCGGCTGCCGGCGCCACGCTGGTCCCGACGGTCGGTATCTATGCGCATCTGGCCGAGGTGGCCAGCACGCCAGGAGCGATGCCGGCGGCGACCGCCGCGCGGGCGGCCGACGCCGGGGCGGCGCTGGGCGATGCGGTGCGCATCGCGAAGGCGGCCGGCGTGCGCATCGCGCTCGGCTCCGATTTCGCCCACCGGGACATGCACGGCCGCAACCTGAGCGAGATCACCCATCTCGTGCGGGCTGGGCTGTCCGTGCCCGAAGCCCTGGTGGCCGCGACGGCCAACGGCGCCGACCTGTGCGGGGTCGGATCGGTCACCGGGCGCCTGCAGGTCGGCTACCGGTTCGACGCGGTCGTGCTGGACACCGACCCCCAAGACGCGGAGATCTTCCTCGATCCCGGGTCGGTGACCGGGGTGTTCGCGGGCGGCCGTCCGGTGCTGGCCCACCACCGATGGCCGGTCCGGCCGCCCATGTCCAACGCCGTCACCAGTCCTCACCGTCAAGAAAGCTGAATATCATGTCCCAGCGCATTTCCCGCCGCCAGCTGTTGCGATTCGGGGTCGGCAGCGCCGGCCTGCTGATCATCACGCCGCTGGTCGCTGCCTGCTCCACCCCCAGCACGCCGATCGGGCAGTCGGCCACCACCAGCTCCACACCGGGCAGCACCGTCGGGTCAACTTCGACCGGCGGATCCAGCACGGCGAGCAGTGCCATCGCGAGCCCCACCGCGGCGACCGGCGGTGGGGGCGGAACGCTGAAATATGCCAGGACCACCGGACCGACCAGCTTGGACCCGCACAACACCATCGTCTCCGGCGACGTGTACACCCTCAATCAGATCTTCGAGCCCCTGTACATCACCGACGTCAAGGGCGCCCTGCAGCCGCACCTGGCCACCGGGCACACCGTGTCGGCCGACGGCAAGACCTACACCTTCGACATCCGCAAGGGCGTCAGCTTCTCCGACGGGTCGGCCCTGACCTCCAAGGACGTGGTTTTCTCGATTCTGCGGGCGCGCGACAACAAGGACGGGCCACTGTCTTTCCTGGACAGTGCCATCAAGACGGTCGCCGCAACGGATGCGCAGACCGTGGTGATCACCTTGAAACAGCCATGGGCGCCGCTCATCTCGGACATCTCCGCGTTCTCCAATTCGATCGTGCCGGACAAGCTGCAGGGCAAGAGCGCCGCCGTCTTCTTCCAATCCCCGATCGGCACCGGTCCGTTCACGCTGAAGTCCTGGACCAAGGGCGGCACCGTGGTGCTGGCCCGCAACCAGAAGTACTGGCAGGCCGGCCTGCCCCACCTGGACGGCGTCGAGTTCAGCATCGTCAGCGACGACAACCAGCTGGTCCAACAGTTGCAGGGGGGCCAGGTCCAGGCGATCGACTCGGTGCCGCCGGCCAACGTCGCCGATGTCAAGGCAAATCCGCAACTGACCCTGATCAACGCGCCGCAATGGTCGGTCGACCTGCTGCTGTTCAACGAAAAGGTGGGCAGGTTCGCCGACCGCCATGTGCGGCGGGCGATCTCACACCTGGTGAACCGGGCACAGATCTCCCAGGCCGCGACCTTCGGCACCGCGCAGCCGGCCGACTCGTTCTTCCCGCCGACGCTGCAGTACTACGACAACACCATCACCATGCTCGGTTACGACCTGGCCGCTGCGAAATCCGAGATGGCGCAATCCAAGTTCGCGGGCGGCTTCAGCACCGAGATCCTGGTGCCGGCATCGACCCAGTCGTGGAACCAGACTGCACAGATTCTCCAGGAGGCGTTGAAGGCCATCAACATCACTGTCAAGATCCGGTCCATCGAGACCGCCGCCTACAAGAAGGCGTTCTTCGGCTTCGACTATGAGATCGCCATCAACAACGCCGTCAACGACATCAGCGATCCCGACGAGATGGCCTCGTTCCAGATCGACGATGTCAACGGCGGCTCCACTTCCTTCTGGACCGGATACCACAACCCGGCGGCGATCAAGCTGGTCGGTCAGGCCGAAGCCGAACTCGACGACACCAAGCGCAAGGCGCTCTACAAGCAGATCCAGCAGATCGTCGCCGATGACGCGCCGTATGTGCCGCTCACCTACCCGCCGGCCCTGAAAGCGGTCAGTGCCAAGGTCACCGGGTTCGAGGTGAACCCGGCTGGAGCGGTCCGGTTGGAGAACGTCAAGGTTTCATGACGGCTGAACCATTGCCTGCGGTGCCGCCCCTGTCCAGATCCGTGCGCCGGGGCGGGATCTGGGGTTACGCCGGGCGGCGACTGCTGTACGCGGTCGGCGTGGTCGTCGGGGTCGTGGTCATCACGTTCCTGCTGCTGCACCTCATTCCGGGTGACCCGGCGCAGTCGATGCTCGGCAACCGGGCCACCCCGCAGGCAGTCGCGGCATTACGGCTGCGGTGGGGTCTGGACCGGCCGCTGTGGACCCAGTTCGGCTCGTTCGCTGCCCGGCTGATCACCAGGGGCGACACCGGCGATTCGCTGTTCTACCAGGTGCCGTCACGGACATTGATCTTCCCAAGGGTCGGCGTCACGCTGGAACTGGTCGTGCTCGCCGGGTTGTTCGCCGTCCTGGTCACCGTCCCGCTGGCGCTGTGGGCGGCCGTGCGCCGCGATCGGCTCGCCGACCAGGTCATCCGCATCATTCCGTCGATCGGCGCCGGCCTGCCCGCACTGTGGGTCGGGCTGATGCTGATCGTCGTCTTCGGCGTGCACCTGCGCTGGTTCCCCGTCGGCGGGGCCGGGCCCGGCCCCTGGCTGACCTTCCGCGGTCTGATCCTGCCCGCCTTCACCGCCGCCGTAGCGATCGTGCCGGTACTCATCCGCAGCCTGCGAGCGGGACTGATCGAAGTGCTGGAGTCCGACTACGTGGCAGCGGCCAGGGCGAAGTCGCTGAGTGAGCCACGGGTGCTGCTGGTGCACGCCGCCCGGAACGCCGCCGTCCCGACGTTGACCCTGTTCGGCCTGAACATCGCCTACCTGGTCGGCGGCACCGTCGTGGTGGAGCGGGTGTTCGGTATCGACGGGCTGGGCAACCTGCTGTTCGACTCCATCAGCAATCGTGACTTCCCAGTTGTGCAGGGGGTCTCGTTGTTCTTCGCGGTCGTGGTGGTCGGTGTCAACGTGCTGACCGACCTGGCCGCGTCAGCGGTGGATCCCCGGCTCCGGATGACTCGACCGGTGGTGCGGCGATGACCGCAGACCCCGCTAGCGACACCCTTTCCCGGCGCGACACCGTTCGCGCGCGGATGTGGCACAGCCGCCCGTTCCTGGCCGGTGCGGTGCTCACCGGCAGCATCGCGGCGATCGTGCTGCTGGGGCCGATCTGGTTGCCGAGCACCACCGACCAGGACCCGGTCGCCCTCCTCGCCGGCCCGAGCGCCCGGCACTGGCTGGGCACCGACCAACTCGGCCGGGATCTGCTGTCCCGGCTGGTCTCGGCCGGCCGCACCGACCTGCGGATCGCCGTGGTGGCGTTGATCTTTCCGGCCCTGTTCGGAGTGCTGGTCGGCACCCTCGCCGGGTACGCGGGTGGCTGGTTCGACACGGTGATGCTGCGACTGGTCGACGTGGTGATCGCCTTCCCGTTCTACGTGCTGATCATCGCCCTGGTCTTCGTGGTCGGCCCCGGCGAGAGCGGCATCTACACGGCGTTGGCCCTGGTGGGCTGGGTCAGCTACGCCCGGATCACCCGCAACGCCACCGCGATCACCGCCCAGCAGGACTGGGTGGTTGCGGCCAGGCAGGGCGGCCTGCGCACCTCGCGGGTGGTTTTCCGCCACGTACTGCCGCACACCGCGACCCAGGCGGTGGTGCTGTTCGCCTCCGACATCGTGGTGGTGATCGTCGCGGTCATCACCCTGGGCTACCTGGGCCTCGGCATCGCCCCGCCCACCCCGGACTGGGGCACGATGATCTTCGAGAACAGGTCGTTCATCACCAGCAAGTGGTGGCTCCCGGCCATGCCGGGTTTCGCCGTCGTCCTCACCGGACTGGGTTTCAGTCTGCTGGCCGACGGCATCGCCGACATCTGGCGGGTACGGCGATGACCGGACCGGTGCTCACTCTGGCCGGCCTGACCGTGTCATTCCCGGCCGGGCGGGAGCGGCGCGACGTCGTCCGGTCGGTCGATCTGGAACTGCCGGCCGCCACCACCCTGGGCATCGTCGGTGAGTCGGGCAGCGGAAAGAGCGTGACCCTGCGCGCGCTGATGGGACTGCTGCCGGCGTCGGCGCGGGTGTCCGCCGGCATGCTGCACTTGGGCGGCGCGCCGATCCCGTTGGTGGGCAGAGGAGTTCGCGCTGCCCGCCGGCGGCGGCTGGCCATGGTGTTCCAGGACCCGGCGGCCGCGCTCGACCCGCTGATGACCATCGGGGACCAGATCTCCGAGGTACCGCGCCGGGCGTTCGGGCAGTCGCCTCAATCATCCCGTGACACGGCACTCGACCTGCTGCGACTGGTGCGGCTGCCGGATCCGGAGCGCCGCGCCGCCGCCTATCCGCATCAGCTGTCCGGCGGTCAACGGCAACGGGCGGTGATCGCGATGGCCCTGGCCGCCCGCCCGGAGATCCTGCTCTGCGACGAGCCGACCACCGCCCTCGACGTCACCACCCAGGCCGAGATCCTGGAACTGCTACGGGGCCTGCGGGAGCGGTCCGGCCTGTCGATGATCTTCGTCAGCCACGATCTGGCAGTGGTCTCGTCGATGGCGGACCGGATCACCGTGATGCGGTCGGGGGCTGTCGTCGAGTCCGGCGGAACCACCGCGTTGTTGCACGCACCGCGCGAGGCGTACACCAGGACCCTGCTGAACGCCGTGCTGGAGCTACCGGCGGTCGACCCGGAACCGGCCACCCCGATGCCGCCGCTCGTCGGCCGGGCGGCCACAGATCGATTGCGGGCCAGCGACATCACCGTCTTCTACGGGTCGGGAGCCGCTGCCGTCCGGGCGGTCGGCGGGGTGGATCTTCTTCTCGGTGCCGGCCGGATCCACGGGCTGGTCGGCGAGTCCGGTTCGGGCAAGACCACCCTCGGCAAGGTGCTGACCGGTCAGATCCGGGCTGACGTCGGCCGGGTCGTGCTGGACGGGGGCATCCTGCCGGCCAGGCGCAGCCGCGATCAGCTCAGCGCGATCCAGATGATCTACCAGGACCCGTATTCGTCGCTGGATCCACGGATGACGGTGCGGCAGACACTGGCCGAACTGCTGCGGCGGGTGTGCGGGCTGCCACGCCGCCAGGTCGAGGCACGCTGCGTCGACCTGCTCGAGAAGGTGACGCTGCCGCGCTCGGCGCTGGACGGCTACCCGGGCCAGTTCTCCGGCGGACAACGGCAGCGCATCGCGATCGCCAGGGCCCTGGCCGTTGAACCGAAAGTGCTGGTGGCCGACGAGCCGACGTCGGCCCTCGACGTGTCGATCCAGGCCGCCGTGCTCGATCTGCTGGTCCGACTGCGTGACGACCTCGGTCTCGCCGTGGTGCTGATCTCGCACAACCTCGCGGTGATCCGGCACATCTGCGACGACGTGTCGGTGATGGTGGGCGGCGTGATCGTCGAGACCGGCAGTGCCGCACAGGTCATCGACCACCCACGGGTCGGCTATACCCGTCAGTTGATCGAGGCAGTCCCGCGGCTGCGGAAGGATCCGGCATGAGCCCGCGGTCCACCCGCTCGCCCGAGAAGGCCCTGCTGGATCTACCGCTGGTCGGGCCGGCTGACGTGGTCCGGGTCGAGCAGGCCGTCGCGTCGCTGCTGAACACCCGCTTCGACCTGCTGCTGGTCCAGGCCGAAGCCGTCGTTGCACTGGAAGCGACGGCGAGAAGCATTGCCAGACCTGGACTTCGGGCGCTCAATGTGGTGTCGGGTCCGTACGGTGCGCTGTTCGGACGCTGGCTGGCCGCCGCCGGCGCCGAGATGGTGACCTTGCCGATTCCCTGCGACCGCGCGATATCCGCCGGGGACTTGGAAAAGGCCATGGCCACCCGCCGGTTCGATCTGGTCGCCGTCGTCCACGCGGAGGCGGCGACCGGCGGCGCCAACCCGATGGACGGCATCGCCGAGATCACCGCGCACCACGGCGCACTGCTGATCGTCGACGCGGTCGCCTCGGTCGGTGCCCATCAGGTGACGCCGGCGGCGTGGAACGCGGACGTGGTGGTGATCGGGGCGCAAAAGGCCCTTGCCGGCCCGGCCGGCGTGTCGGCGATGTCAGTCAGCCCAGCGGCGTGGCAGGCGATGGACGAGAACCCTCGTGCCCCGAGAGAATCCATCCTCTCGCTGCTGGACCTGCGGGACGGCTGGCTGCGGACGGGCCGCAATGCGCTGCTGGGCACCCCGTCCTCACTGGAAACGGCGGCGCTGGACCAGGCGATCGCCAGGGTCAAGGCGGAGGGTCTTGACAAGGTGATCCGGCGCCACCGGGCATCGGCCGCAGCGACCAGGGCGGGCGTCCGGGAGCTCGGCCTGCGGCCCTGGATCGACGACGACGACGCGGCGGCCACCGTCGTCACAACTATTGCGGCGCCGGCAGGCAGCACGGTCGAGGCGATTGTGGCTGCTGCGCGGGCGGCCGGTTCGCAAATCCTGGGCGCAGCGCCCGGCTCGCTGGCCGCTGGCACACTGCGGGTCAACCACACCGGCCTGGCCGCCCGGCTGGACGTGGTGTGCAACGAACTGGCAGCGCTCGGCATCGCCCTCGGACGGCAGTCGGCGGCCGCGGTTGATGCCGCGCAGGATGCCTGGTTGTCAGTGCGATGACTGCCGGACCTGGCGGCTCACCGGAGCTGGGCGTTGGACGCAGCCACCGGGACCAAGGTGATGATCAGCACGCCGACCACCAGGTTGACGGCGGCGAGCGCGAGTTGAGCGGCGAGCGGCACCGCCGCCGTGAACGGCATCAACACGGCCAGCGCGGTGAGCAGGCCGGTCAGGGTGCCGTAATACACGGCCGGACGCGGCGCGAAGGCCAGCATCCCGTCATAGGCAACGGCGGCCAGCAACGCGACCACCGCGGCGGTCAGACCATAGCTGCCGATGTGCGCACCGGCCAGACCGAGCGAGCCGAGCGAGAGCGGGACCCGGAGCAGGTCCTGCGCAACGACCATTCCGATCACCGCGGCCAACGCCGCCACCACCGACGTCAGCACAGCGCCCACCCAGAACCGGCCCTGGTCGACCTGGACGCCGCCGCGCACCGTGGCGGTCTCGACCGGACGGGTCTGCTGACCCTGCTCCGGTGCCCACTGCTCCGGTGCCCGGTGCGGCTGCGGGGCGGTCCACTGCTGCTGCGGGGTGTAAGTGCTGGTCATGATGCTCACCTTTTCGCTGGATCCGGCGCTTTCCTGGCCGGCTGCATCCAGCTTCGGCCGCGCCGCGGCGCCGCACGATCCGCCGGCCGGCCGGTGTACCGGCGGAATCGCGGGTCCACCGATCGGTGGACAGCAACTCGCGGGCTCACTCGCCGTCGCGCTCGGCGAATGCTCGGCGTGCGATCGGGAGCACCACCGTCGCGACGGTGCCGTGCGGCGACCCCGGTGCCAGCGTCAGCGAACCACCCGCCGCCTCCACCCGCAGTCGGTGGGAGGCCAGGCCGATGTGCCCGGCCGCCAACTGTCGCTCCATCTCGCCGGCCGGGATGCCGGTGCCGTCATCGGTCACGGTGACCGTTGCGTCCCGGTCCGTACGCACCAGCGACAGCGATATCGTCTGCGCCCCGGCATGTTTGACCACATTGCCGAGAAGCTCACGGGCAGCCGAATAGAGGACGAAATCTGTCGGGTCCCGGTGCTGATCGTCCGGCGGGTCGATCGACACGCTGACCTCGACGCGCCCGCGTCCCCTGGTGTTGACCGCCAGATCGTGCAGGGCCTGGGCCAGTCCGGCCTGGGCCAGCACGGCGGGATGGAGTTCGCCGACGGTGGTGCGGAGCAGTTGCGCAGAGTGGGTCAGCGCCTCGTCGACCCGATCGAACGCTTCCCGGCTGCCTGAGTCGCGCGCCTCCTCCAGTTCCAGGCGGGCACCGAGCAGGTACTGCAACGCGCCGTCGTGCAGGGCCTCGGCGAGTTCACGGCGTTGGCGGTCCTCCAGACTGGTCAGCTCGCCGAGCAGGTGCGCCCGCTGCGCCGCCAGCCGGGCGATGTCGGCGACCCGGCCGCGCTGCAGTCTGCTGAGCAGCACCGCGCCGGCCGATACCCCGCCGACGATCATGGTGCGCAGCAGCACAGAACTCCACGGTTCGCCGTCGGTTCCGGGAACGCCGTTGGCCTGCCGCGCGGAGATGCTGGACAGCAGGTAGAGGGCCGTCGAACCGGCGCCGACGGCCACTCCCAGCGGCAGCCGCAGCTGGGCGGCCGCCAGCACCGGAACCAGAATGAAACCGTTGACCAGGATGTACGCCGTCCAGCTGAGATAGTCGGACACCCCCGCCAGTTGATTCGCAACGCCCAGCACCAGCAGATCGACGGTCAGGATCAGCCAGGTCAGCTGAACCAGGTGATCCGGATCCCGCCGAAACCAGGTCGCCACTGCCAACGCCCAGGCAAGGTAGCCGACGCTGAGCAACCGCAGCGGTGTCACGTAGTACTCAGGTGGTGCCCACAGCACCGTGAGCGCCACGAAGGAAACCAGTACCCCGCGCAGCCAGACGTGCAGCGAAGCCCCCCGGATCGCATGCTCGACTACGATTTCATCCAGATTCAGGATCGGCCCCGCGGTCGATCCGGCAGCCACCGTCATTGTCAGATGGTTGCACGTGGGTACACCCCAGGTTCGGCAAGCGAACGAGGACGTCGATGAGCAGACCTACGCCGCGGATCACCGTGCTGGTGGCCGACGATCACCCGTTCTTCCGGGACGGGGTGACCCGCGGTCTGTTGCAGAGCGGCGTCATCGACGTGGTGGCGCAGGCCGCCGACGGGCGCGAGGCCATCGAGCTGATCCGGGAGCATCGGCCGGCGGTGGCCCTGGTCGACTACCAGATGCCGGACATGGACGGACTCGCCGTGGTGCACGCCGTCGTCCGCGACGGGCTGCCGACCCGGGTGCTGCTGCTGTCGGCGGCGACGGACAGTGCGGTCGTGTATCGGGCCCTGGAGGAGGGTGCAGCGGGCTATCTGTCGAAGGACGCGCGCCGCGCGGAGATCGTCGACGCGGTGCAGCAGGCGGCCCGCGGCAAGACCGTGGTCCCAGCGGCGCTCGCCGCCGGTCTGGCCGGCCAGATCAGACTCCGGGCGCAGCCGGGTGCGGCCGTCCTGTCCGACCGGGAACGCGAGGTGTTGGTCGCCTTCGCCCAGGGCAAGTCGATCCCGGCGATCGCCGCCGAGCTCTTTCTCGCACCCAGCACGGTCAAGACCCACACCCAGCGGCTCTACGAGAAGCTCGGTGTGTCGGACCGCGCGGCCGCCGTCGCAGCAGGCATGCGGCAGGGCCTGCTGGAGTAGGGCCGGCAGCCGGGACTTCGATCAGAGCGCGGCCGGGTCGAGGTCCAGCGTGGTGCGATCCAAGGAGGACAGCAGATCGAGCCGCCAGCCGACAGTGGGCAGTTCGAAGCGGAAGAAGTACTGCGCCGCAGCTCTTTTGCCCTGGTAGAAATCGCCTGTGCCGACCCCGGCCGCCAGCAGTTGCTCGAGCCAGATCCAGGCCAGCACGATGTGCCCCGCCGCCTCCAGATAGAGGGTGGCATTGGCCAGGGCAACGGCAGCGTCCTTCCCCTCCCACAAACGCTCGGTGACCGACTCCAGCCGGTCGACCGCGACACCGAGTTCCATGGCGAAGGTGGGGGCATCGCCGGGACTCGCCGGTTCACCCGCTCGCGCGATCGTTGCCCTCATCGCCTGGACCAGATCATCAAAACCGGCGCCCCCATCGGCGATCACCCTGCGACCCAATAGATCCAGCGCCTGGATCCCATGCGTGCCCTCGTGGATCTGGTTGAGTCGGTTGTCCCGGTAGTACTGCTCCACCGGGTAGTCGCGGGTGTAGCCGTAGCCGCCGTGCACCTGGATGGCGAGGTCGTTGGCCGCCAGGCACCACTGTGACGGCCAGGACTTGGCGATCGGCGTGAGGATGTCCAGCAACCGGTGCGCACGCCCCCGATCCTCCGCGGTATCGGCGGTCCGCTCGTCGTCGACGAGGTGCGCACAGTACAGAACGAGCCCGAGACCTCCTTCCACATACGACTTCTGGGCCAGCAGCATACGCCGGACATCGGGGTGGTCGACGATCGTGACCGGGGCCGATGCCGGGTCTTTCGAGGTCACCGGGCGGCCCTGCGAGCGGGTCCGCGCATAGTCCAACGCGTGCAGGTAGCCGGTGTACCCCAGAGCGACGGCGCCCGCACCCACGGCGATCCGCGCCTCGTTCATCATGTGGAACATGTACGTCAGCCCCCGATTGACCTGACCCACCAGATACCCGACCGCGCCCGACCGGTCGCCGGGGGTGAACGAGCCCTCGCCGAAATTGAGCAGGGTGTTCGTGGTCGCCCGGTAGCCCATCTTGTGATTCAGGCCGACCAGAGCGACATCGTTGCGTTCACCGATCGTGCCGTCGTCGTTGACCAGGTGCTTGGGCACGATGAACAACGACAGCCCCTTCACGCCCGGTGGTCCGTCCGGATTCCGGGCCAGCACCAGATGCACGAGATTCTCGCCAAGTTCGTGGTCGCCGGCGGAGATCCACATCTTCGTGCCGTACAGCCGGTAGCTGCCGTCGTCCTGCCGGACTGCACGGGTGGTGATATCGCCGAGCGAGG
The DNA here is from genome assembly GCA_038229825.1 of Mycobacteriales bacterium. Taxonomy (GTDB): domain Bacteria; phylum Actinomycetota; class Actinomycetes; order Mycobacteriales; family Nakamurellaceae; genus Nakamurella. The sequence continues at coordinate 121,522 of JBBROB010000015.1, read as the reverse complement.
ATCCGGCCTGCGGCTCAGACAGACACATGGTGCCGTACCAGCGGCCCTCGACTATCGGTCTGGCATACCGCTCGACCTGTTCGCTGCTGCCGTGGGTGGCCACCAGTCCGGCATTGCCGGCAGCCAGGAATGCGTATGCGAAGGTCCCGATACCGGCCGCCTGGAAGTACATACAGGCGGCCTGGTGCACCGTCAGCGGCAACTGCATTCCGCCGAGCCCGCCGTCGAAGACGCTGCCGGCCAGTCCGGCAGCCGAGTAGGCGGCGAGGGCCTCACCGATCCCGGGGATCAGGACGACCGTGCCGTCCGCGGCCACCCGTGGCTCCTCGAGGTCGGCGGCCCGGTTGGCCGGGGCGAACTTCTCCGCCGCGATCGACTCGCTGAGATCCAGCAGTGCGTCGAACGTCTCCCGGCCGTGTTCGGCAAACCGTTGACGTTCGGTGAGCGCGGCGGCGTCCAGCCATTCGTACAGCAGGAACTCCAGATCCCGCCTGGACATGATCAATGATCGCGGCACCGTGCCTCCATAGCCGTCAGGAGCCCTCACGCTATCCGGCGCCGGTCGGACCATGCTCGCCTTTGGACCCTTTCGAACCGCCTACCATCCCTTGGGTGGATCTGATCAACAGCGGCGCGGCCGTGACCGCGCCGCAGACCCGGTCGGATGCTGCCGCCGGTCTGACGGCGCGAGGTGATCGCAGGTTCCGCCCCGACATCCAGGGTCTCCGCTGCGTCGCGGTGATCCTGGTGGTGCTCTACCACTGCGGCGTGCCGGGGATCAGCGGCGGGTACGTCGGGGTGGACGTCTTCTTCGTCATCTCCGGCTTTCTGATCACCCGGCAGCTGATCGCCGAACACGGTCGCAGCGGCCGGATCTCGCTGAGCGGGTTCTACGCACGTCGGATCAGGCGACTCCTCCCGTCGGCGATGACGGTGATCCTGCTGACCGAAGTCGTGACGCGAGGATGGGGTCCGCCGCTGCAGGCGACCCAGGTGGCCAAGGACAGCATCTTCAGCACCTTTTACCTGATCAACTACCGGCTGGCGATCGAGGGAGTCGACTACCAGAACGCCGACGGCCCGGTGTCGCCGCTGCAGCACTTCTGGTCACTGGCGGTCGAGGAACAGTTCTACATCTTCTGGCCGCTGGCCATCATCGCTGTCGGGCTCGCGTTCCGCCGGCGGGTGTCGACAGCGCTGGTCGTTCTGGCCACTGCCGCGACCGCCGCGTCCCTGCTGATCTCCATCGACATCACCGACCACAACGCCACCCTGGCGTATTTCGCCCTGCAGACGCGCGGCTGGGAACTCGGGGTCGGCGCGGTGATCGCCGTCGCCACCCCAGCCCTGCTCCGATTGCCGCGCAGCGTCGCCGTCCCGGCGAGCTGGGCGGGGCGGGTGTTGATCGGGTCGTCGGCGGTGATCTTCACCGACCGGACGCCGTTCCCCGGCAGCGCCGCAGCCGTGCCGGTCCTCGGCGCCGGGCTGGTGGTCCTGTCCGGCCTGGCCGGATCCGCGGCCGGCGCCGAGTCGGTGCTCCGCGGCCCGCTGATGCAGTTCTTCGGCCGGATGTCCTACGGCTGGTACCTGTGGCACTGGCCGCTGATCGTGCTCGCTCCGGCCGTACTGCACACACAGTTCGGCTGGCCGGAAAACCTGGCGGCCGCCTCGATCGCCCTGGGCCTTGCCGCGCTGGGCAATCGGTTCATCGAGCAGGTCGCCGCCGCCAGCCCGGCCAGGAGTCGTCGGTGGTTCCCACTCGGCGGGGCCATGTCGGCCTCGGTGACCGGGGTTGCGCTGGTCATCATGCTGCTGCCGCCGGGCGAGCTGAGCAACGGCGGGCCGGCCGCCCAACTGAACCTGGCCGGCGTCGACTCCGCCCGGATGTCCGTACTGCTGAACGATGCCTACTCGCTGCCCAGGGTGCCGTCGAACCTGTCGCCGTCACTGGCCACAGCGGTCGACGATCGGCCACCGACCAGCTCCGACGGCTGCAATGCCGACTTCCTGACCACCAGACAGCCGCCCTGCGTGTTCGGCGATCCGGCCGGGACCAGGACCGTGGTGCTCTTCGGGGACTCGCACGCCGAGCAGTGGTTCGGCGCGGTGAACGTGCTGGCCAAGGCAAGAGGCTGGAAGCTGATCTCCTGGACCAAGGCGGCGTGCCCGCTGGCCGACGTGCTCCTGATGAGTGCCCAGCTGCACCGCCCGTTCACCGAATGCCCGGCATGGCGGGCCGACACCCTGGCAAGGATCAGCGATCTGCACCCGGACCTCGTCATCGCCAGCGGCAGCAACGCGCTACCCGGCGCCGGCTACGCCAATGTGGACTGGGCGGCGCAGACTGCCATCACCTTGTCCGCGCTCAAGCGCGCCGCCGATCGCGTGGTGTACCTCGCCGATGTGCCGGCTCCGACCACCAATGTCCCGGTGTGCCTGGCAGCCAACATCCACGCAGCGGCGGCATGTCAGTTCAGCCGAGGGTCGCAGACCAACGATCTGACGACGGCGAACCAGTTTCCGGGTCGGCAGGCCGCGGTGATCGCGGCAGCTGAGCAGGACCGGGTCGCGGTGATCGACCCCACCAGGTGGCTGTGCGCGGCGAGCGGCTGCCCGGTCGTCGTACAAAACATGCTCATCTACCGGGATGCCACCCATATCACCCAGTCGTTCAGCCGTGCCCTTGCGCCCCTGGTCGGCAGTGCACTGGCCGGCGTTGCGCCGTGGGCAGCCGACTGATCAGTTGTAGCGGTGGTTCTTCTCGGCGTGGCCGGCCGGCCGCTTGCAGATCCGGTTGTTCATGCTCCGGTGTCCGCAGAGCGCCTCCGCCGCTTCCGTCCGGACCGGCTCGGCCGCCACGACTGGCTCGACTGGCTCGGCGGCGAACAGCTGGTCGTTCGGTTCGACCCCGACCGTTGCGTCCGGGCCCTTCGGGCCGATGGTGACGACAGCATCGGGTTCCGGCTTCGGCACGGCCCGGTTCGTCACGACGGCCGAGGTCGCCGACGCCCGCGCTGCATACCGGGCCTCCCGGATGGCTTGCATGGCGTTGACTTTGCTCATCCGGCAACAGTAGGCGGTCACACCGACAATCCGGCGCAGTACTCGCCTGGGGCACGGTGGCACAACTGGACGAACGCCCTGGCAGGCGCCCCCACAGATGTGGTGGATGTTCGGTGGCCGTTCACCGGACATCCACCCGCCGGCGGGGTCGGTGGGTCAAGCTGGCGGCCATGTCGAACAATCAGTCGTCAAACAATGATGTCGAACCACCCGCATCGAGCAATTCCGGACTGAACCGTCGCAGGTTCCTCACCGCCGCCGGCGCGGCAGGTGTCGGCTTCGCCGGACTTTCGCTGGGGGCGGCGACACCGGCGGCCGCCGCACCGGCACGTCCGGCCACTGGCACCGCGGCAACCGCAGCACCATCGGTGGCCAGCAGCTCTCGTACCCGCGTCGGCGATCCGCTCTCCACACCGCGGGTGTCCGGGCTGCATCTGCAGTTCGGTGCGGACGCCTCGGCACAGGTGGTGGTGTCCTGGCATTCACTGCAGCCCGTTCACCGTCCCAGGGTTCTGTTGGGCACTCCGGACGGGGAGTTCGAACGTGCGGTGGATGCGAAGACTGTCAGCTACACCGACGCGAAGTCCGGCCAGGTGGTCTACGCACACCACGCCCTGATCGGTCGGTTGCGTCCGTCGACGGACTACTTCTACGCGGCCGGACACGATGGAGCCGAACCCGAGTTCGCCAGCTTCACCACCGGCCCGCGGGGCAGGGCCGCCTTCACCTTCACCAGTTTCGGTGACCAGGGCACGCCGACCACCGGGCGGGTCTACGTCCCGCCGGCCGGCGTCACCATCGCCAATCCGCCATTGGTCAACGACAACCTCGGATCGCCGGCCGCCGGTGATACCACCGCCGGAGTTGAGCGGGTCCAGCCGCTCTTTCACCTGTTCAACGGCGATCTGTGTTACGCGAATCTGGCCAACGACCGCGTCCGCACCTGGTCGGATTTCTGGGAGAACAACAGCCGCAGCGCCAAGTCAAGGCCGTGGATGCCGTCCGCCGGCAATCACGAGAACGAAAGGGGCAACGGGCCGATCGGCTACCAGGCCTACCAGACCTACTTCTCGGTTCCTCCGACTGCGGGCCAGAACGATGTCACCAAGGGCATGTGGTATTCATTCACGGTCGGCTCGGTGCGGATCATCAGCTTGAACAACGACGACGTCTGCTATCAGGACGGCGGCGACAGCTACGTCCGCGGATACTCCGGAGCAGCCCAGAAGTCCTGGCTGGAAAAGGAATTGGCTGCCACCCGGCGCGACAGCGGCATCGACTGGATCGTGGTGTGCATGCATCAGGTCGCCATCAGCACGGCCGACAAATTCAACGGCGCCGATCTGGGTGTCCGGCAGGAATGGCTACCGTTGTTCGACAAATACGGCGTCGACCTCGTCGTCTGTGGCCACGAGCACCACTACGAACGGTCCCACCCCATCCGTGGGCGGCAGGCCAACCAGACCCTCACCCCGATTCCGGTGTCCAACCGCACCGACGTCGTTGATACTTCTCGAGGCACCGTCCACATGGTCATCGGTGGCGGCGGCACCTCCGTGCCATCCAATCAGCTGTTCTTCGAGCCGCCGCAGTGCCGGGTCATCACCGCCGTCGGTGAGCCGAACGCCGTCACCGGCAAACGGCCACCGGTGTACGTCACCGAAGCCGCACCGTGGTCGGCGAGCCGGGATGCCGCCAGCGCCTACGGGTTCGCGGCCTTCGATGTCGATCCCGGGAACCGACCCGGTGGGGCCACCTCCATCAAAGTGACCTACTACGAAGTGATCGGCACCGAGGGCAGATTGGAGATCTTCGAGACCTTCACCCTCCGGCGTCAGCGACGGGATTGATCGAGAAGCACACATTCCCGTCCTGCTCAACGTGTTCGGGCAGTAGACCAAGCCGGCACCCGCAGGTACCTCTTGCAACGTCGAGCATCCCTCTTCGCGACTGGTCGCCGAGGGCTGAGAGGCGTAGCTTCACTCGTGCCGGTCTCCCTCACCGTTCTGGACGGAAGAGAACAGACGGCGAGGGAGTCGCCGCGTGCACGAGCTGGCCATCATCCAGGGCGTTGTCGACCAGGTCACCGATCGACTCGGTGAACGCCACGTCAGCGCGGTCCATCTGAGCATCGGGAAGCTGTCCGGGGTTGTTCCCGATGCCTTGCGGTTCTGTTTCGAGCTGGCGACCGTCGGCACCACCCTGGCGGGCGCCGTGCTGGACATCGACGAACCGGACGGACTCGCGGTCTGTCGCTCCTGCGGTGCGGAGTTCGCTTTGACCGGGCCAATTCTGCTCTGCGCGTGTGGCAGCGCCGATGTCAACGTCATCGGCGGTCGAGAACTGCTGATCCGATCTGTAAAGGTGGCTTGACATGTGCTCGACCTGTGGTTGCGGTGAGGCATCCGGTAGCAGAGTCACCCTGCTGAACGGGGAGCCGCCAGAGGAATTCAGCGGGGAACCTGCACAGCAGCACAGCCATCCTCATGACGGCCACCAGGACCATCACCACGGGCACGGCGACAAGCCTGGCAGCGCCGGTGACCACCGCCACGACGAGGACGGTCGAACCGTGATCCTGGAGCAGCAGATCCTGGCCAAGAACGCCGGGTTGGCGCAACAGAATCGCCGATGGCTCGAAGAACGGCGCATCTTCACCGTCAATCTGATGAGCTCACCCGGCTCGGGAAAGACCACGCTGCTGGAACAGACCATCAGCGCCGTCGCCGGCCGGGTCGAGATCGCAGTGATCGAGGGCGACCAGGAGACACCGTTGGACGCCCTGCGAATTCGCGCCTCCGGCCGCCCCGTCGTCCAGATCAACACCGGCGCCGGATGCCACCTGGATGCCGAGATGGTCCACCGGGCGCTGCGGGCGCTCGACCCGGCGCCGGGCTCGCTGCTGTTCATCGAAAATGTCGGCAATCTTGTCTGTCCGGCACTTTTCGATCTGGGCGAGGCCAAGAAGGTGATCCTGGCCTCGGTCACCGAGGGCTCGGACAAGCCACTGAAGTATCCGCAGATGTTCGCTGCCGCCGACTTGGTGCTGATCAACAAGATGGACCTGCTGCCGTACGTGAATTTCGACTTGGATCGATTCAGAGCCGATGTTCGCCAGGTGAACGCAGCCGCCGAACTGGTCACCATCACCGCAACTGACGTCCATTTGTTGGCCCCGTGGCTCAACTGGCTGAACAATTCGCTCAGCGGGAACTCGTCAGTTGGGGTGCTTGACAATGATCTTTCTGCGGCGTTAGAACTGTGACACGCCGCTCAAGTCGACAACGCCGGCCACGACGACGCGATGGGTCTCCCGCCGCAGACCTGGGTGAGCTCTGTGAGGTTGCTCGATGCCTACTGACGCAGCGAAACTTGCCGAGGAAACTCTCGTCCATGTGCTGTGGATCAATGCCGGGCTCAGTTGCGACGGGGATTCCGTTGCGCTGACGGCGGCCACCCAGCCCAGCATCGAGGAAATCGCCCTTGGTGCGCTGCCCGGACTTCCGAACGTGGCCGTGCACTGGCCGCTGATCGACTTCGAGTGCGGCCCGACCGGCGGCGCCGATGACTTCCTCGAATGGTTCTTCAAGGCCGATCGGGGCGAACTGGAGCCCTTCGTGCTGGTGGTCGAGGGATCGATCCCGAACGAGAAACTGCACGGTGAAGGTTACTGGTCGGGCTTCGGCAACGATCCGGCCACCGGCCAACCGGTCACCACCAGCGAATGGCTGGATCGGTTGGCACCCAAGGCGCTTGCCGTGCTGGCGGTCGGAACGTGCGCGACCTACGGCGGCATCCATGCGATGGCCGGCAATCCGACCGGCGCGATGGGTGTGCCGGACTACCTCGGTTGGCAGTGGAAATCCAAAGCCGGCATCCCGATCGTCTGCGTGCCGGGCTGCCCGATTCAGCCGGACAACCTGTCCGAGACGATCACGTATCTGCTCTATCAGGCCACCGGCCAGGCCCCGATGATCCCGCTGGACGAACAACTCCGGCCCACCTGGCTGTTCGGGCAGACAGTGCATGAGGGATGTGACCGGGCCGGCTACTACGAGCAGGGGGATTTTGCCACCGAGTACGGCTCCCACAAGTGCATCGTCAAGCTCGGCTGCTGGGGGCCGGTGGTCAAGTGCAACGTACCCAAGCGAGGCTGGATCAACGGCATCGGCGGATGTCCCAACGTCGGAGGCATCTGTATCGGGTGCACAATGCCCGGTTTCCCGGACAAGTTCATGCCGTTCATGGACGAACCGCCTGGCGGGAAACTCTCCACCACAGCGGTCGGGTTCTATGGATCGGCGATCCGAGCACTGCGAAAGGTCAGTGTCAAAACACTCGACAAAGAACCCAAGTGGCGTCAACCCGGCAGCACGCTGACCTCCGGTGCCGCCCGTACCTGGTGAAGGCTCAGGCCCGATCGGGCCGCCGAGGGTCGCACCGCATTCCCCGTCCCCGCCAGGAAAGTCAGGCCCATGACCTCCACCCGCCCCGCACCAGCAAATAGCCCGTCCGACCCGGCCGATCTGGTCGAGATGTCGTGGGACCCGATCACCCGGATCGTCGGGTCCCTCGGTATCTACACCAAGATCGATTTCAAACAGAAGGTGGTGGCGGAGTGTCATAGCACATCCTCCATCTTCCGCGGTTATTCGATCTTCATGAAAGGGAAGGACCCGCGCGACGCGCATTTCATCACGAGCCGGATCTGCGGGATCTGCGGTGACAATCACGCGACCTGTTCCTGCTACGCCCAGAACATGGCCTACGGCGTCAAACCGCCGCACCTGGCTGAATGGATCGTCAATCTCGGCGAGGCCGCCGAATACATGTTCGACCACAACATATTCCAGGAGAACCTGGTCGGCGTCGACTACTGCGAACGAATGGTTTCGGAGACCAATCCCGGAGTACTGGAAAAGGCCAACCGCACCGAGGCTCCGCAGGCCGGCGCCCACGGGTACAAGACGATCGGCGACATCATGCGGTCGCTCAACCCGTTCACCGGAGAGTTCTACCGGGAGGCACTGCAGGTCAGTCGGTCCACCCGGGAGATGTTCTGCCTGATGGAGGGTCGCCACGTGCACCCCTCCACGCTCTATCCGGGCGGCGTCGGCACAGTCGCAACCATCCAGTTGATGACCGACTACATCACCCGATTGATGCGGTACGTGGAATTCATGAAAAAGGTCGTCCCTATGCATGACGACCTGTTCGATTTCTTCTACGAGGCATTGCCCGGATACGAGCAGGTCGGCCTGCGCCGGACGCTGCTGGGTTGCTGGGGGTCTTTTCAGGATCCGGAGGTCTGCAATTTCGAATACAAGGACATGACCAAATGGGGCCGGGCCATGTTCGTCACCCCGGGAATCGTCGTCGACGGCAAGCTCGTCACCACCGACCTGGTGGAGATCAACCTGGGCATCCGGATCCTGCTGGGCAGTTCGTACTACGACGACTGGGAGGGTCAGGAGATGTTCGTGACCCGCGACCCACTGGGTAACCCGGTCGACCGACGTCATCCCTGGAACCAGCACACCAACCCGCACCCGCAGAAGCGGGACATGGACGACAAGTACTCCTGGGTGATGTCACCGCGCTGGTTCGACGGCACCGACCATCTCGCGCTGGACACCGGCGGCGGGCCACTCGCCCGGCTCTGGTCAACGGCACTGGCCGGACTCGTCGACATCGGGTACGTCCAGTCCACCGGTCACAGCGTCAAGATCAACCTCCCGAAGACGGCGCTGAAAGGCCCCGTCGAAATGGAGTGGAAGATTCCGCAGTGGAGCAACACCATCGAGCGGAACCGGGCGCGCACATATTTCCAGGCCTATGCGGCCGCGGCCGCCCTGCATTTCGCCGAGAAGGCGCTGGTGGAAATCCGGGCCGGACGCACCAAGACCTGGGAGAGTTTCGAGGTGCCCGACGAGGGCATCGGCTGCGGTTTCACCGAGGCCGTGCGGGGGGTGCTGAGCCACCACATGGTCATCAGGGACGGCAAGATCGCCAACTACCACCCGTACCCACCGACTCCCTGGAACGCCAATCCCCGAGATTCCTTCGGCACTCCGGGCCCGTACGAGGACGCGGTGCAGGGGCTGCCGATCTTCGAGGAGAACGACCGCGACCATTTCAAGGGCATCGACATCATGCGCACTGTCAGGAGTTTCGATCCGTGCCTGCCGTGTGGGGTGCACATGTACCTCGGCGAGGGCAGGACGATCGAGACGGTGCATTCGCCGACCCAATCCGCCGGCACGGTCTGACGGCGGTTGGTCGGCACGCTCGAAAAGGATCAGCGGACAAGGATCGAGGAGGGGCCACATGTCGGCACGGTCAGCTGCACCGGGAGCATCGGTACTGGATGATCCCCAGCTACTGGTTGATACAGACGGCGCGGTAGGGGCTGGTCGGTCCGATCTCCGGGCCGTCGGGGACCGGATCGAGACCCTGCTAGATGCCAGTTCCGCCGGCGGGATCCTGGTCAGGGAGCGGTCGGAGGAACTGGTCCGTCTGCTGGCCGACCTCTATGGCGGCGGTATCGAGCGGATCATGGAGATCCTCTACGAGCAGGGTGTTCTCACCGGCGACGTGCTGCGGGCGATGGCCGACGACGATCTGGTGGCCAGCCTGCTGTTGGTGCACGGCCTGCATCCGGAGGGCCTGAGCACGAGGGTGGAGCGTGCTCTGGACTCGGTAAGGCCTTCCCTGGCGTCGCGCGGCGGTGATGCCGAACTGGTCGGCATCACCGACGACGGCGTCGTGCAGCTGCGGCTGCTCGGCAGCGCCGACGGGTGCGGATCGTCGGCGGCGACCATGTCCGCTGCGGTGCAGGAGGCGATCCTGCAGGCGGCACCGGAGGTCAGCGGCTTCGATCTGCATGCTCGGCCATCGGCTCCTGCCGCGGGCCGTGGACTGATTCCGCTGACCGTGGTGCCGCACCGGCCGGGCCGATCGCCCGCGCCCGCGGCCCGCACATCCGAGCACCCGTGACCGGCGGCACGCCCCCGCGAAATCCGCTCGAGGTCATCGCCAGAATCAGCCGGCGCCGCTCGACGGCCCCGCCAGGTCCCCGCTGCGAGATGTGCGGCGAGCCGATCACGCAGGCGCACCAACACATCGTCAACACCGAGCAGCGAAGTCTGCTCTGTGCCTGCCGTCCGTGCTATCTACTGTTCACCGCCGAACGCGCCGAGCTCAAATACCGCGCTGTTCCTGACCGTTACCTCAGCTTCCCGGACTTCCGGCTCGGAGCCGGTGAGTGGGACGACCTGGAAATCCCGGTCGGGCTGGTCTTCGTGTTCCAGAACTCCGCCATGGACGCCGTCTCGGCGTTCTATCCCGGCCCGGCCGGCGCCACCGAATCGACGCTGCCGCTCACCGCCTGGCACCAGGTGACCAGGGCGAACCCGGCTCTGCAGCAGCTGCTCCCCGATGTGGAGGCGCTCCTGCTCAGGGCGCCGGCGCGTGGCGGCGGCGAGTACGAGTGTTTCCTGGTTCCCATCGACAGCTGCTACGAGCTGATCGGGCGACTGCGTCAGGTCTGGCGAGGGTTCGACGGCGGTACCGAGGCCAGGGAGCAGATCGCCGAGTACTTCGAGCAGATCGGCCGACGCAGTCGGCCGGCTCCCGATCCCCTCCGTGCGAGCGCCACGCGATGATCGAATTCACGGTCTCCGGCATCGAGGTCGAAGCGTACGCGGTGACGCCGAGCCTTGCCATCAAGGTCGAGATCGTTGCCAGCAGCGGCGAAGTCGTGCACAGTATGGCACTGCGCTGCCAGGTCCGGATCGATCCGCAGCGCCGGGGCTACGATGACGCCGAAGCGGCCGGCCTGGTGGATCTGTTCGGCCACCGGGTGCGCTGGCGGGACACCCAGCAGCCGTTCCTGTGGGGGCACACCTCGACGGTGGCACCCGGGTTCACCGGCAGCACGCAGGTGTCGCTGCCATTCCCGCTGACCTACGATCTCGAGGTCGCCGCCGGCAAATACCTGCATGCCGTGCGGAGTGGGCACATTCCGCTGTCCCTGATGTTCTCAGGCACAGCATTTCTCAAGGGGGACAGTGGGTTCCAAGTGCAGCAGATCCCGTGGCATGCCGACTCCGGGTACCTGATGCCCGCCCAGGTCTGGCATCGGGCAATGGATCAATTCTTCCCAGGGGCCGGCTGGATCCGGCTGGACCGCGACACCATCGACGTCCTCACCCAGGTCCGCTCCGAATTCGGGATGATCAGCTGGGAGGAAACCTTTCGCACGTTGCTGGCAAAGGCCGGGGTGCGGTCGACGTGAGCAGTCAACTGGCCAGGGAGGTCGCCGATGCCGTGCGGTGGGAGGGCTATCTGCTCTACCCCTACCGGGCCAGCTCACCGAAGAATCAGATGCGTTGGCAGTTCGGCGTTCTCGGTCCGCCGGCGGCCTTCGCGGCGGGCCGCGGCGAGGATCCGCAGCTGCACTGCGAATGCCTGATCCGGACGAAGTCGCAGGCGTCGGTGTCGATCAATCTGCGATTTTTGCAGTTGGTCCGCCGCCGGGTCCAACAGGCGGCCGGTGAGGACTACCTGCCGGTCGACGGGCTCCGGGTCGGCGCCACCAGGGTGTTGCCCTTCGACGAGGCCGCCGTCTGCGAAATACCTTTCGGGCCGGTCACCGTTGACCAATTGCTCTCCGGTGTCACCTTCGATGTGAAAGTACCCGCCGCGCGGGAGTTCGAGGAACTGGGCGACCCGGATGGGCGACCGCTGGGACGTCTTGTGCGGACCCGCAGGGCACTGTCCGGCACGGTGGCTGTGTCGGCCGCGGAACTGCCGGATGTGCCCGGCGGCCTGCGACTTTCCTGCACCGTGAGCAACACCCACGACGAGCCGGTAGCCGACCGGGACTCGGCCACCGCAGTGTCGTTCCTTGGCGCCCACGTGTTGCTGGAAATCGACGGTGGGTCGTTCATCTCGCTGCTGGAACCGCCGCCGGAGGCCGAGCAGGCCGCCGCTCGGTGCCGGCAATCCCGGTGCTGGCCGGTCCTGACCGGAAATCCGGGCGATACCCGCATCCTGCTGGTGTCGCCGATCATCCTGTACGACTACCCGGCGCTCGCTCCGGAAAGTGCAGGTGCGCTTTTCGATTCCACCGAGATCGACGAGATTCTCACCTTGCGGGTGATGACCCTGACCGACGAGGAGAAGGCCGCGGCCAGGGCCACCGACCCGGCAGCCGCCGCGATCATCGACCGCTGCGAATCGATGCCCAGGCAGACCTTGGCCCGCATGCACGGTGTGCTGCGCGACCCGCACCGGCGTGACCCGCTGACGGACCATCTCGACATTCCCACTTTCAGCACCCCTGCCGGACCGACCGCTCCTCCCGGCCCCGCCGACGGGGCCGCGCCGGAACAGCCGCCGTGGTGGGATCCGGGCGTCGACGGTGCCGTCTCCCCCACCACCGACACCGTCTGCATCGACGGGATCGCCGTCGGCTGCGGCAGTCTCGTCCGGATCCGGCCGCGCCGACGAGCCGATGCGCAGGACCTCTTCTACACCGGCCAGCTTGCCAAGGTGACCGCGGTGTACCGCGATGTCGATGAAAACACCCACGTGGCAGTCGTTCTCGTCGATGATCCGGCCGCTGACCTGCACGAGTGGTACGGCAGATATCTGTATTTCGGTCCGGAGGAGCTTCAGGCCGAGGCAGAGATGAACATCCCCCCGCTGACCAAGGAGAGGCAATCATGAGAGCCATCGGCATGTTGACCACCATCGCCTTCGCCGCTGCAGCGGTCGCAGCGGGCGTACTGGCGTACTCCTCCCGCGGCGACATCGCCCGGTACCTCAAGATCAGGAGCATGTGAGCAGTGGTCGGACCCGGCACGCAGGCATCACCGCCGGTCGCGGCCGGGCGGGTGCTGATCGCCGGAGTCGGCAACGTCTTCCTGACCGATGACGGCTTCGGCTCCCAGGTCGCCCGGCAGCTGGCCGCCATGAATCTTCCCGATGGCGTAACGGTCACCGACTACGGTATTCGAGCAATGCACCTGGCCTACGACCTGCTGGACGAGTGGGACCGATTGATCCTGATAGACCTGATACCGGCGCGCGGTGAACCGGGCAGCGTGCACGTGCTGTCGATTGCCGGACCACCGGCCGACGACGGCGCACCGGATCCGCACGGCATGGCCCCCCTTTTGGTGCTCGCGACGGTCAGCCGACTCGGTGGTGTGTTGCCGCCGACCACGCTGGTGGGCTGCGAGCCGGCCGACGTCAGCGACGGTTTCGGCCTGTCCGATGTGGTGTCGGCTGCGGTCGGGCCGGCGGTTGCGGCAGTAGTGCGGTTGCTGGCGGGTGCGGCAGCGCCGGTCGCCGCCGCTATCGCTGTGGACACGTCGGCGGGGGGGCGGTAGCTCGTGTGTCTTGGCATTCCGGGACAGGTGGTGGCCATGGTCGAGGGGTACGCCGACCAGGTCGCCCTGGTCGACGTGCTCGGCAAGTCGCGGCAGATCAATGTGGGCATGCTGGAAAACCCCGTGCTGCCGGGTGATTGGGTGCTGATCCATATGGGCTTCGCGGTCGAGGTCGTTGACCGAAAGGCAGCGCAGGAAGCGCTGTCCGGTCTGGAGATGATGGGCCGTCCCCGTGACGAGGTGCAGCGGCGATGAGCACCGCCGTCCGGCCCGGCGCCGCGCTGCCGAGCGCCGGCACGCGAGGCCGCTGCCGGGTACTGGTCACCGGCCTGGTCCAGGGTGTCGGCTTTCGGCCGTTCGTCTACGCCGCGGCGACCGAACTGCATCTGACCGGATCGGTGATCAACGACAGCGCCGGCGTGGTCATCGAGGTGGAAGGGGATCTGGCCGGCGTCAACGCCTTCCTTTCTCGGCTGGAGCGCGATGCCCCACCGCTGGCAATCGTCGAAAACCTGGCCGTGGTGGCGATGCCGGTCCGCGGCGGCACCGGGTTCCACATCGGCGAGTCGACCGTCGGCGCGACCGCCAGAACCTTGGCCTCCCCGGACGTGGCCACCTGCGGTGACTGTCTCGCCGACCTGGCCGATCCCGGCAACCGGCGGTATCGGCACCCCTTCGTCACCTGCACGAACTGCGGCCCGCGGTTCACCATCATCACCGCCCTCCCCTACGACCGGGCCGGCACGACGATGGCCGGGTTCGAGATGTGTGCCGACTGCCGCGGCGAATACACCGATCCGGCCGACCGGCGATTCCACGCACAGCCGATCGCCTGCAACGCCTGCGGGCCCAGGCTGGCACTGGTGGAGCCCGGCGCTCCCCGGCTGGCCGACCGGGCCGCCATGGCGGGAGCGCGACGGCTGCTGCGGCTGGGCCGAATCCTCGCGGTCAAGGGACTCGGCGGTTACCACCTGGTGTGCGACGCCGCCAACGAGGCGGCGGTGGCCGAGCTGCGACGGCGGAAACGGCGGGGGGACAAGCCGTTCGCGGTGATGGCAGCGGATCTGGGTGCCGCCGCCGGGCTGGCGCAACTGGCCGGCGACGAGAAGGACATGCTGGCCGGCCTGGCTCGTCCGATCGTGCTGCTGGCGCGGCTCGACGATGTTCCGGCCAGGGTTGCCCCGTCAGTCGCGCCGGGCAGCCCCGATCTCGGAGTGCTACTGCCCTACACGCCGGTCCATACCCTGCTGTTCGGCCTGCCGGGCGACGCGCCCTCGCCGCAGGTCCTGGTGATGACCTCCGGCAACATCTCCGGCGAACCGATCATCACCGACGATGACGAGGCCCTCGACCTGCTCGGGCCGATCGTGGACGGTTGGCTGAGCCACGACCGCCGCATCCAGGTGCCGTGCGACGATTCGGTATCCAGAGTCGTCGACGGCGAGCCGCTGCCGATCCGGCGTTCCAGAGGGTATGCGCCGCTGCCGATCGCACTGCCCTGCCCGGTCGAACCGACGCTGGCGATCGGCGCCGATCTGAAGAACACCTGCTGCATCGGCGAGGGGGGCTACGCCTGGATGAGCCAGCACATCGGAGACATGGACGATCTACGGTCCGTCGAAACGCTCACTCTGACGGCCGGCCACCTGACGATGCTCACCGGTGTGCAGCCGGGCGCGGTGGTGTCCGACCGTCATCCCGGTTACCGGACCACCGGCTGGGCCGCCCGGCAGCCGCTTCCCGTTGTCCAGGTGCAGCATCATCACGCCCACATCTGTTCGGTGCTGGCCGAGCACCGCTGGCCCGGCGACCAACCGGTCATCGGAATCGCCTTCGACGGAACGGGTTTCGGCTCCGACGGCGCTGTATGGGGCGGCGAGGTGCTGATCAGCCGATATCGGGATTTCGAGAGATTCGCCCACCTGTCCTATGTCCCACTGCCCGGCGGCGATGCGGCCGTCGAGCGACCCTACCGAATGGCGCTGTCGCACCTGGACGCCGCGGCCGTGCCGTGGTCGGCGGCACTCCCCTGCGTCCGGCAGTGCCCGCCGGCCGAACTCATGGTTCTCCGGCGACAACTCAGCAGCGGGTTCGGCTGCGTCCCCACCTCGAGCATGGGCCGACTGTTCGACGCGATCAGCGCCCTGGCCGGGGTGCGGCAGGTGGCCGCGTACGAGGGCCAGGCAGCGGTTGAACTGGAGGGTGTGTCGCGTCCGTTCCTCGGTCGCACCGGTGGCGCTGGCTATGCGTTCGCCTTCGTCGAAGGATCGGAACTGCTGGCCGACCCGGCTCCGGTGATCCGGGCGGCTGCGGCGGATGCGGCTGCAGGACTCGCTGCGGGCGAGATCGGTGCCCGTTTCCATCGCGCGGTGATCGATTTGATCGGAGAGCTCGCCGTCCGCGCTCGCCGGTCCATCGGGCTGTCGACGGTAGCGCTGTCCGGCGGCGTCTTCCAGAATGCTGTCGTACTCGGTGGTGCCTGCGACGTACTGCGGCGGAACGGTTTCACCGTTCTTCGACATCGGCGGGTGCCGCCGAACGACGGTGGTCTCGCGCTTGGCCAATTGGCGGCCGCGGGAGCACGGAACGAGCAGAAGGGAGTACCGGAATGTGCCTAGCCGTTCCTGGCCGCATCTTGCGACTATTCGACGAGGACGACAGTCCGATGTCGGAGGTCGATTTCGGCGGCGTCATGAAACAGGTGTGCCTGCAGTACACACCCGAGGCCGCCGTGGGCGACTACGTCATCGTGCACGTCGGGTTCGCCCTTCAGCGACTCGACGAGGAGTCGGCGCTGGCCACCCTGGCGCACTTCGAGAGACTGGGCATCATGGAGGAGGAATTCGGCGACGGGTTCGCTCTGGCGGCTCGGCAAGCCGGCGTTCCGATGCCGGATCGCACCGCCGATGCGACGTCCGAATCAGGCAACGCGATGACGAACGGGTTCTCCCGATGAAATATCTCGAAGAGTTCTCCAACCCCGACCTCGCCGCCAATTTGCTGGACCGAATCCGGACAGCGGCCACCCGGCGGTGGGCGATCATGGAGGTCTGTGGCGGCCAGACCCACTCGATCATCCGGCACGGCATCGACCAGTTGCTGCCGGACGAGATCGAGATGATCCACGGCCCTGGGTGTCCGGTCTGCGTGACGCCACTGGAGATCATCGACCGGGCACTGGCCATCGCAGCACAGCCCGGGGTCATCTTCTGCTCCTTCGGGGACATGCTCAGGGTGCCGGGCTCCCAGCACGATCTGTTCCGGATCAAGAGCGCCGGCGGCGACGTCCGGGTGGTGTACTCGCCCCTGGACGCGCTGAAGATCGCCAGGCAGAATCCCGACCGGCAGGTGGTGTTCTTCGGCATCGGCTTCGAGACCACTGCCCCGGCGAATGCCATGACGGTCTACCAGGCCAGGCGCCTTGGCATCGAAAACTTCTCCCTGCTCGTCTCGCATGTGCTGGTGCCGCCGGCGATCTCGGCGATCATGGAGTCGCCGACCTGCCGGGTGCAGGCTTTTCTGGCCGCCGGGCACGTGTGCAGCGTCATGGGCACCACCGAATATCCGTCGCTGGCACAGAAGTACCGGGTGCCCATCGTCGTCACCGGCTTCGAACCGCTGGACATTCTGGAAGGCATTCGACGGACCGTCCTGCAACTGGAATCCGGTCGGCACGAGGTGGAGAACGCCTATGCCAGGGCGGTGACCGAAGAGGGGAACCCTGCGGCCAAGGCCATGCTCCTGGACGTCTTCGAACGAACCGACCGGGTCTGGCGGGGCATCGGCATGATCCCCGGGAGCGGGTGGCGGCTGTCCGGCCGTTACGCCGACTTCGACGCCGAAAATCGATTCGACGTGAGGCAGATCCAGACCGAGGAGTCCACGCTCTGCCGGTCGGGCGAGGTACTACAGGGCCTGATCAAGCCCCACGAGTGTGCCGCCTTCGGCAAGGAATGTACGCCGCGGAACCCGCTCGGGGCCACCATGGTCTCGTCGGAGGGGGCCTGCGCCGCCTACTACCTCTACCGCCGGCTCGATTTGACGACAGCAGGCAGCAATGTCTGAGATCACCGCACCGTCGCTGGACTTCGACGGCTGGACCTGTCCGGTCCCGTTGCGGGATTCGCCCACCATCGTGATGGGACACGGTGGCGGCGGAGCCATGTCGGCAGAGTTGGTCGAGCATCTGTTCCTGCCGGCCTTCGGGGCGGCCGCGACCACCGAACTCGGCGACTCCGCCATCCTCGCCCACGTCCACGGCCGACTGGCGTTCTCCACTGATTCGTATGTGGTCCGACCGATGTTCTTCCCCGGCGGCAATATCGGCGATCTGGCGGTGAACGGCACGGTCAACGACCTCGCCATGTCCGGCGCGCTACCGCTGTACCTGTCGACCGCCTTCATCCTGGAGGAGGGCACGGCACTGTCGGACATCAACCGCATTGCCACCGCCATGGGTCAGGCCGCGAAAATCGCGGGGGTGCGGTTGGTCACCGGCGACACCAAGGTCGTTGACAGCGGCCACGGCGATGGTGTCTTCATCAACACCGCCGGCATCGGGGTGATCGATGAGGGTGTCGACATCCGGCCGACCAGAGCAGCGGCCGGTGATGTCGTGATCATCAGCGGATCCATCGGACTGCACGGGGTGGCCATCATGAGTTGCCGGGAGGGTCTGGAGTTCGGCACCGCGATCGAATCCGACACCGCTCCCCTGAACGAACTGGTGCAGGCCGTCATCGCCACCGGCGCCGACATCCACGTCCTGCGGGATCCGACCCGGGGTGGGGTGGCAGCGTCACTGAATGAGATCGCCAGAGCTTCGCAGATCGGTATCGATCTGGTGGAAAGGGATCTGCCCATTCCCGAGGCGGTGGCCAACGCCTGCAGTCTGCTGGGGCTCGATCCGCTCCAGGTGGCCAACGAGGGCAAACTGATCGCAGTGGTCCGGCAGGCGGACTCCGCCAGGGTGCTGGCTGCAATGCGCGCGCAGGTACACGGTCGGGGGGCCACCGTGATCGGCCAGTGCAGCAACGCCCATGCCGGCATGGTGGTGGCCAGGACAGCACTGGGTGGCAATCGGGTCGTCGACCTGCCGATCGGCGAGCAACTGCCCCGGATCTGCTGATGTCGGCCGGCATCGACACCCGACTGGCCGCCGAGGCGATGTTCGCGCGGTACGCCTATCCCCCCAACGAATTGGGATACTGCGGACCGGGCGACGGGCGTGATCTGCTCGACTTCGCAGACCGGGCAGGAGGTTCCACCGGGTCGCCGGCACCGAGCCTGGACATGACAGAGCGGGCCAGGGCGTTCGACGGGGCTTGGCCCTATCTGGAGCACCTCGCCACCATCGCCGGCAGCGAGGATGTGATGGACCAACGGGTGGTGGAGGCTTACTGGGTGGGCAACGGACTGCTGGAGATGGTACGACCCGACGCATTCGCCGGCGTGGTGACCCGCGCCTTCGCCGGACAGCACGGCGCCGACCTGGCCTCGCTGACCACACGACCCGGACCCGTGCCCCACCACAGCTTTCACGTCTTCGCGGTCTACCCGTGGGTGTCGGTGCTCCGGCGGACCGGATCGCCCAAAGCACTGGAGGTTCTCGACAAATGCCGGATCCGCTGGGGTCGCGTCGACTTCATCGAAGACCAGCGGCTGCAGGTGCAATACCGCCCGCTGACCTGGGATGGCGCGGCCCTGCGACTCGGGTCTCCCAGACCGGAGTCGGTCCGGTGCTCCGCTGGTGGCCGCACCCTCACCGGCGGCATCAAGGCAGGCGATTGGGTTGCGCTGCATTGGGACTGGGTATGCGATCGGTTGTCGCCCGACCAGCTTGCGTCGTTGGCGAAGTTCACGGCTCACCAGTTGGCGATCACCAATCGGCCTGAGCGGCAGGCATCCTGATCCATCGGCTCGAAAAGGAAGCGGGCGTGGTCTTCTCGACCACGCCCGCGAACCCGTTCGCCCCTACCGGGAGGTGCCCCGGTCAGGCCGAGTGATGCTCGTGAAAATGCTCCGTCACCTGTCCGTCGACGGGGATCGCCAGAGCTCCGGTGATGAAGGCGACGGCGTCGGACATGGTGATCTCCTTCGGGTCGACCACCCCGACGCGCCGGCCGAGGCGATGCACGTGGATCCGGTCGGCGACCTCGAAGATGGCCGGCATGTCGTGGCTGATCAGGATGACCGGCAATCCCCTGGCGCTGATTCGTTTGATCAGATCCAGCACGCTCGCCGTCTCCTTGACACCCAGGGCGGCCGTCGGCTCGTCCAGGATCACCAACTTGGTGCCGAACATTGCCGCACGCGCGACTGCGACTGCCTGGCGCTGCCCACCCGAGAGGTTCTCGATCGGCACGTTGATGTCCTGCACGGTGGCGATACCGAGCGATTCCAGTTGTGATTTCGCCTCGATCCGCATTGCCTTCTTGTCCAGGAAGCGCAGCTTTCCCAGAAAACCTTCCTTGCGGATCTCCCGGCCCAGGAACAGGTTCGTCGCGATGTCCAGCGCCGGCGCAACGGCCAACGTCTGGTACACCGTTTCGATACCGCGCTTTCGGGCTTCGTTCGGGCTGGAGAACCTGATCTCCTCGCCATCCAGGTAGATGTGCCCGGAGTCCGGGATCACCGCGCCGGTCATCGCCTTGATGATGCTCGACTTCCCGGCGCCGTTGTCACCGACCACCGCGAGCACTTCTCCCGGAAACAGGTCGAAGTCCGATTCCCGGACCGCGGTCACCTTGCCGTACCGCTTGACCACTCCCCGGGCCGCCAGGATCGGCTGTACCCCTGCTGGCCCGCGGGCCGGGCCGGAGGTGTCGGACGGGGTGATGTTCGTCGTGGTTGCCGGACTCATGAGCTCCTCCTTCTGGTCAGCTGGTCGAAGGCCACGGCCAGGATGACCAGTACACCGGTGGCGAGGTTCTGATAGTTCGAATCGATCTGCATCGCGGTCAAGCCGTTGCGCAGTACCGAGACGATCAGCGCGCCGATAATGGTTCCGACCACCCCACCACGCCCGCCGAACAGGGATGTCCCGCCGATCACGACAGCGGTGATGGAGTCCAGGTTGCCGGTCTGAAAGGCATTGGGGTCGGCAGAAGGGCTGCGGCCCAGGGCCATCCATGCTGCCAAGCCATAGATGATCCCGGCGACGACATAGACGGAGAGCACGGTGGCCTTGATGTTGATGCCGTTGAGCCGGGCAGCTTCCGAATCATTGCCGACTGCGTAGACGTGCCGGCCCCAGCCGGTCTTGCCCAGCACCATCCAGATCACCACGAACATGATCGCGGCAAGAATCATGCCGTAACTGATGTTCACCGAGCCGATGGCGATCTGCTTACCGAGGAGAGTCAGTGTGCTGTCACTGCTGACGTCGGTGGTGGTGCCGCCACTGTAGAGCGCTGACACGGCGGTGACCACCGCGAGCATGCCCAGGGTCACGATGAACGGTGGTAGCCGGAGCCTGGTGACAAGCAGACCGGAGATGGCGGCGACGCCACCCGCCACCAGAATGCCGATCAATACAGCGGCCGAGGACGCCATCTGCATGGACAGTTTCGCCATCAGCACGGTGGCAAAAACCATGATGGCGCCGTTCGCCAGGTCGATACCGGCGGTCAGGATCACCATTGTCTGGCCCAGTGCCAGGGTGCTGACCACCACCGTCTGGCCGACGATGGTGCTGAAGTTGTCGAGGTTGAGGAATGTACTTGTCGCGATGGAGAAGAACACCAGCGCGATGATCAGAGCGGCCGTCGGTCCCAGGGCCGGAGACCGGGCGAAGATTTCCTTCGCCCGGTCCGAGCCACGAGCCTTCGGGGGGGCAGTACTTGCGGTGGTCATGCCGCCTCCTTTGGCGAAATGCGTGCAGTCAGCTCAGAGTGCCTGGGCCGATCATCCCCAGCAGTTGGCCAGGCCCCAGGTCGAGTCCTTGGAATCGACACCGGCGATGGGCTTGTCGGTGATCAACGTAGCCCCCGTGTTGATGACACCGGAGGGCTTGGTACCCGTTTTGGCAAAATTCACGATCGCCTTCACCCCATCCTCGGCCATCACCTTCGGGAACTGCATTACCGTAGCGACGAACTTACCGTCCTTCACGTACTGAACACCCGAACAACTGCCATCGATCGACGCGACGATCACCTTGCTCTGCAAATTCTTCTCCGTCAATGCCTGATACGCACCCCGGCCGGCCGGCTCGTTGATGGAGTAGACGATATTGACGTCCGGATGCGCCTGCAACAGGTTCTCCATCGCCGACTGTGCCTTCGTCTGGTCACCTGCGGTCAACGCACTGCCGATCACCTGCGGCGGAGTGCCATCGGGCAACCCCATCCCCTCCAGGAACCCGTTGTGCCGCTGAATACCCACACTGGCGCTCGGGTCCAGATCCATTGCGATGATCTTTGGAGCGGTACTGCCGATCTTCGCCTTCACGTACTTACCCAGAATCACGCCCGCCTGCAGGTTATCGGTGGCATAGGTAGCAGGGACCGCATCCGGCGGCGTTGTCTCCGAGTCCAGCGCGACCACCAGGATGCCCTTCGCCTGCGCCTGCTTGATGGCATTGAGAATGCCGGCCGAGTTGCTCGGGGTGATCATGATGCCCTTCACGCCCTGCTGGATCAGGTTCTCGATCGCCGTCACCTGACCTTCGTTGTCGCCATCGAACTTTCCGGCAAGGGCGATCACCTCCGCGCCCTGCGTGGCGGCCAACGCCTTGGCCGACTCGCGCAACTTCACGAAGTACGGGTTGGAGTCGGTCTTCGTCACCAACCCGATCTTGACGGTCCCGCCCGCAGCACCCCCGCCGGATGCCGCCGGAGCCGACGACCCCGACCCGGCCGGTGCGGCCGCGGAGGATCCGGCGCCCGAAGCCGGGGCTGCCGCGCTACTGCTCGACGAGGAACTGCTCGCTGCAGTGGAACTGCTCTTGGTGCACGCTGCCAACGACAACGTCGCCGTCAATGCCAGCGCAACGACCGCGGTCCTGCGGACGGTGAGTTTCATGGACAA
The DNA here is from genome assembly GCA_038229825.1 of Mycobacteriales bacterium. GTDB lineage: Bacteria > Actinomycetota > Actinomycetes > Mycobacteriales > Nakamurellaceae > Nakamurella. The sequence continues at coordinate 99,032 of JBBROB010000015.1, read as the reverse complement.
ATCCCTCTCGGTTGGGTGGACACTTCGGTCCGGGGTAGGGGTCAGGGGGTGTCTGACGGCGATGCCGTCAGCGACCCTGGATGATGCGGGCGGTGCCGGTCGCGGCAGACGCGGCCGATGGGTGATCAGCTTGTCGGCCCGGCGGGATTCAGATCAAGCTGACGCGCCGGGCCGGCCGCCGCGACCTCGGGTGGCAACCGTCTGCCGGCCGGGCCGGTGGCTCCAGAAGGCGGGCTCAGCGGATCGGCCCCGCGTTGGGCCGAGCGGGTGGCGACAAGGTGGGGCGCGATGAGAGACATTCCGTGGGCTCCTCCTTGAGCTTTCTTGGCCTGTTGTCTGAATCACTGCTCCGCTATACTCGCATGCGAAAGCGCTTGCGCAAACGGTTGCGCCTAGTTTTCGCCCGTTTGGCCCTGTGGGTCTGTTGACTTGGGATCCGATCAATGTGGAAAGGGAGTCCAGTGACGACCATGTCCGATGTGGCTCGTCGGGCCGGGGTTTCCGTCTCGACGGTGTCCCATGTGGTCAACAAGACGCGGGCGATCCATCCGGATACCCGGGACCGGGTGCTGGCGGCGATCGCCGATACCGGATTCGTGGTCAACAGCCTGGCGCGATCCCTGGCAACCTCGACAACGGCGACGATCGGCCTGGCCGTGTCCGCCCTTTCGAATTTCTACTTCGCGGACATGGTCGCAGGCATCGATGCCGCAGTGCGGGCCGCCGGGAGCACTCTGCTGCTCGCGGACACGCATGAGGATCCCACCGAGGAACTCGATGTGGTCCGCTCCCTGCACCGCCGCCGGGTCGACGGCATTCTGCTGGCGCCGGTTACCGGCAAGACAGGTGCTGCTCTGCAGTATCTGCGAGATCTGAAGCTACCTGCCGTGCTGGTCGATCGCTGCGCGGCTGACGACTTCGATCAGATTGGTGTGGAGAACATCGAATCCACCGCGAAGCTGACCAGGCATCTGATCCGGCACGGGCACACCCGAATAGGCATGATCTCCGGCGTACCGGGTCTTCAGACAACGCTGGAACGCGTCACCGGCTACCGAAAGGCGCTGCGCAGCAATAATATCCGTTTCGATCGGGCACTGGTGGTACCCGGTGGTTCGAACGCCGAGTTCGCCGAACAGGCCGTTGACCAACTGCTGGCACTGGCCAGTCCGCCGACGGCACTCGTTGTCGGTAACAACCACATGACGATCGGTACCCTGCGCGCCCTGCAAAAGCGCGGTCGACGAGTGCCGGCCGACATCGCGCTGGTGACCTTCGACGATTTCGATTGGGCGGATGTCTTTTCACCCCATCTCACCGCGATTGCGCAACCGATCATTGAGATCGCCCAGCGGGCAGTGGCCATGCTGCTGGAGCGGGTGGCCGGCGTTGATGTGCCGCCCCGCACCGAGCGGCCGGCCGGGCTGTGGCGCCAACGGGAATCGTGCGGGTGCGTCGGTGACGTGTACATAGGCGGATAGCCCGCTGAATTGGGGCAGGTGACGGCCGGGCGTTTCGACGACTCACCGCCTGGGGCGGCTACCGTTGCCCTGAACGATCGCGTCGTGGCCGCAACACAGTTCACTACCCGGAAGGCCAATATGGCAGCCAATAAGATGCCTGCCGCGTTCATCGGTCACGGAAGTCCGATGAATGCGCTGGAGCGCAACCGCTATACCCAAGCGTGGAGCGCATTCGGCAGGGCGGTTCCCCGGCCGCGCGCCATTCTGGTGATCTCCGCGCACTGGTACACCAACGCGACCGCGGTGACCGGGATGATGCGCCCGCGGACGATCCACGACTTCTACGGCTTTCCGCCGGAGCTGTTCGACGTCGAGTACCCTGCGCCCGGACTGCCCGAGATGTGCGAGCAGGTCGCCGACGCGGTCAACCCACGATGGGTCGGGTGTGACGTCGACAGCTGGGGCATCGACCACGGCACCTGGTCCGTACTCATCCATGCATTTCCCGATGCCACCATTCCCGTGGTGCAGCTGTCCCTCAATGCCTTCAAGGATCTCGATCACCACATGGAGCTCGGGCGCGCGTTGGCGCCGCTTCGGGACGACGGCGTATTGATCATCGGCAGTGGAAACATCGTGCACAATTTGGGCGCTGCCGACATCGGACATCGTGACACCGGCTTCGACTGGGCGCAGCGGTTCGACGATCGGGCGCGCGAGATCCTGTTGTCGGACCCGGCCGGCATCGTGAGCTTGGACGGCCATCCCGACTTCGACAACGCGGTTCCGACGCCCGACCACTATCTGCCGATGCTCTATGTCGCTGGCCTGGCCGACGATCAGCCACTGGATCTTCTGGTGGACGGCCACTTCGCCGGTTCCATTTCGATGGCCTCGTACACATTGGGCCTTTCCGAACCCGTCGAGAGCGGCGCCGCGGCAGCCGTCACCTCTGCCTTCCCCGATGTGCCGATGACCGAGAGCAACGTCTGAGCGACACCCCCTCCATCCACGCAACGAATACAGAGGAACTGCCCGCTCGATCTCCACGGTCGTTCAAAGGTCACGTACCAGGTAAACGACGTCGGCGCCGTTTGAATCCGTTTCGACATGATCGCGTCGGAAACCGGCCTTTTGAAGTACTCGAAACGATGGGTAATTCCAGATGCCCACGGTGGACCACAGCCGGTGCCGCCCGGTTTCAGCCGCTTCGGCTATCAAGGCGACTGCAGCCTCCGTCGCATAACCACGTCCGTGCGCGCGGCGGAAGAGTTCATAGGCGATTTCCGGTTCGTCAAGGCTGGCCCGGCCAACAAATAGTCCGCAGTAGCCGATCAGATCCCCCTCCATGCGGCGACGGATGGCGAGAAACCCGATGCCATTGTCTTGGGCTTCCTGCGCCATTCGGGCGATATTCTGCCGCGCTCCCTCCGTCGTGGTCCCGAACCCGCGGGCGCCGGGACCCCGCTCACCAATCAGCTCGGCATAACGCTCAGCGTCCATCGGATCGAACGGCTGCAGGAGCAGTCGCGCCGTTTCCAGGCGAGACGCCATGGCGCGATGGTTCCGCTCACGGTCGATGCTCACGGGGTCAATCCTATTTCGGCCGACATCACCGATGACGTAGGCCCCACCGCGCGCACGACCCGGTGTCCAACGCCGTTGCACACCGGCAAGAACGGAGTCCCACCGGGCCGACCAAGGTTCTGCTCATCTCTACCGCTGTGCGTGAACATGTCGCACGTCCCCAGCTTTCCACTCGGCGGGTGAGATTCGTCCAACACGGGCACCAAATCGAGCATCGTGCGCCCGAATGATTGATCCATACCTGGAAGAGCATCACTATGTTGTGACTGTCTGTGCCGTCATTCCTCCCCCGCTCTTACGCCCGTTCGTGGTAGGCGCACAAATACCGGGCAACTAGACCTCCTTCAAGTCCCGGTAAACTCTATGTGGTCGTTGCATTACTGTGGGTAGATGGTCTAGTGTCCGATCTGGGGTGCGTCGCAAACCCAGAGTCAGGTCGGTCTCCATCGGGTGACGTTTGTTTCTCCGTCACCACTCACGTCCTCGCCACTTTGTGTTCTTAGTGCTGGTGCCATCCAGCGTTGGAAGGTTCAGCCGTCATGACTGTTCGATCCGCCCGTCGTCGCGCTCGCTCGCTGACTCTCGCCATCGGCACGATCCTGGGCCTGGCGGTGGCAGCCGCGACCGGCAATGCCGCGCAGGCCGCCGTCGTCCCCACCGTGACTTTGGGTACCGCCGCCAGTTTCGGGGTGTTGGCCGGCTCGACCGTCACGAACACCGGTCCGACTGTTGTCAACGGACTGAGCGTGGGGGTGAACCCCGGATCGGCGGTGGTCGGCTTCCCGCCAGGGGTGATCACTGCGCCCGGGGTCAAGCACGTGAACGACGCAGTGGCCGTGCAGGCGCAGGCCGATGTGACCACTGCCTACCTTGATGCAGCCGGCCGAACGCCCGCACCGGCCGACTCCGGGCTGACCGATCTGAGCGGAAAAACCCTGGCACCAGGGGTGTACCAGGGCGGCGAACTCGGGCTCACCGGCACGGTGACCCTGGACAACCGAACCGATCCGGACGCGGTGTTCATCTTCCAGGCCGCCAGCAGCCTGATCACCGGCTCCAGCAGCGTGGTCGCATTCACCACCCCTCACGTGTCGTGCAACGTCTTCTGGCAGGTCACCTCGTCTGCCACCCTCGGTGCCGGGAGCAATTTCGCTGGGACGATTCTCGCGCTCTCCTCGGTGACCGCCAACACCGGAGCCACCATCCGCGGGCGCCTGTTCGCCAGGACCGGGGCGGTCACCCTGGACAACAACACGATCATCCCGACCGCGTGCGCAGCGGTCGGGCCGACGACCACTCCGACCACACCGACCACTCCGACAACGGCCACCTCCACCAGCCGCTCCACATCCACCAGGACGCCGACGAACCCCAACCAGTCGCAGATCACCACCTCCGGCAGCCGCATCACCCCCAGTACTACCCCGACCACTTCGTCGTTGACGAGCGGGAGGCGGACCACCGGGTCGAGTAGCACCAACACCGTCGGCAGCGGTTCGACGACGCCGACGACGACGTCGCCGGGCCTGGCGATCACCGGGCGCGATGTCGGCGGCCCGCTGCTGGTCGGCATTCTTTCGGTCGTGGCTGGTGGAGGCGTGCTGCTCATCGCAGCCCGCCGCCGCAGCACCGACGGACGACACGAGCCCGGATCCAGTTGACGCCCGGGTTGCCGGTGGACTCAGCGAACCGTGACAGTCACGCAATGAGTCAGGGTGGTTATCGCGAGGGTGGTCGATGACCTGGAAGTGACGCAGATGAGGTGGGTCCCAGCCTGAACGGTGACCACGAGCTGGAATCCGTGCCGACCGCTCACCCCCATCGCGGCGTTCACGTCCACCCGGGTCAGCGAAGTGGCGACCGAACCGGTGCGCGCCACGCCGTTGTCGGTGACCTGCACTGCGCTCGACCGGGTGGGGTTCGCAGGGTCCACTGACCAGCCCTTGACGGTGAGGCTCCGGCCGTTCACCGTTACGGAGTCGGTGACACCCTGGGGCCGGCTCATCGAGGTTCCGTGGGCGATTCGCGCACCGAACACCCTGAGGGCGGCGGGGCACCCGTAGGCCAGATGGTCCGAACCGATGGCGAGCGCAGTGCAGTCAGCGCCTTGTTCGAGCCCGGTGTAGCTGTCTTCATCGCCCGGATGACCCAGCAGTGCGTTGAACGAGCCGACGGCATCCCACCAGCCCTGACCGCCGCCGAAAGCCCGGTACTGCAGCACATGTGCCCACTCGTGGAGCATGGTCGCCCGAAGGTAGCGAGTCGTCACGCCGGTCGAGGAGATGAGGATCCGGTTGTTCCAGGGCTCGGCCTGTCCGCTGAACGCGGTGCTGGGTGTCCACACCCAGCTGATCGTGCCGGTGGGGTCGATAGTCTTTGCCACGGCGAGCATTTGCGCCTTGGTGACCTTCGGGTAGACAGTGTATGACCAACAGCCGAGCGATGATGTCGGAGTCGCGGTCTGCGCCGGACGGGAGGTCACACAAACGGTGTGCGTGCCGACTGGGAGCATCACACTGATCTGGAATCCGTGGCCGCCGGTCGCCCCGAACGCCTTGTTCACGTCCGGCCGGCCGACTGCCGCTGATCGCCAGGTTCCGTAACCACGCCCGTCCACAGTGACCAGCACGAAGTTGGACCGCCCGCGCACTGACGGATCCATTGACCAGCCAGTGAGCTGCAGGGTATCGGTGGCCACCGACATCGCGGTGGAGTCCACCCGGCCCATCGGGCGGGGGGTGGCAGCGTCGGCGTTGCCCGCCGGCATCAGCAGCAGAGCCACCATCACGATCAGAGTCAGCGAGATGAGGCGCTTGGCAATCGTTCCGGCCCAGGTCTGGGCGCGCAGACAGAACATGGGGTCGCAATCCTTGAAAAATGCGCCATTTCGGCGCTCGGAGAGGACCCTTGTCACACATCCAGGGAGAGTCCAGTGGTGGCTCGGCCGGTCCCTTATTGCTTCCGGCCGCTAACATCAAGACTACCGAGCGAGGTCAAGCTCAGGCCCTTTTGGGTGGCAAATCACTCGAAGGGGCGTATAACTGTACCCGAGAGTGACAGCTCAGCCGGCCTGCAGGAGCGCGGTCATCTGCAGAAACCGGAAGATCTGCGCGGAGCCGACAACTCGGGAGTACGAGTCGCCCACCTGTCTCATGAACTCGGCCCGCGCAGGCTCGTCCGGCAACCGCGCCATCCAGTCGGAGAATCCGACTCGGCACCAGGCCAGGAAGTGTGAGGGGGCGCCGAAGTCCCATTCCAGGTCGTCCACCGTCAGTCTCGTCAGGCCCAGACCGGCGTCACCGGCCTGCCGCACGAAGGTATCCGGGTCGGGATGGTGGAAGGGCGCGACGAAGCCCCCGAAGGACTCCCGCCACTGCGGCAGCCCGCACAACCGCATCGCTGTCTGTTCCACGCTCTCCCGCTCGCCGGCGCAGACCATCTGCAGGAGCGCGGACCCGCCGGCGACCACGGCCCGACGGATGTGACGAAGGGCCGTCTGGTGGTCGGCGACCCAGTGCAGCGCGTTGAACGACACCACGATGTCGAATTCGTCGGCGAATTCCATCGTCTGCACCGCACCCGCTGCGAACCTGAGGTTCGGCCGTGGCCGGCCGGCCACCCTGGTGTCGGCCACCTCGATCATCCGGGGCGACGGGTCGATACCCACGGCCGTGCCCGACGACAGTCGATCGGCCAGTTCGGCGGTGATGTGTCCGTCACCGCAACCGATGTCGAGCAGACGCTCATCCCCGGTCAGGTCGATCGCTGCCAGCGAGCGCTCCGCGACCCACCGTTGCAGTCCGTTGACAGCCGCATACTGCGCGCCGTCCCAATCGGCCGTGGCGGACCCCGGGGCGACTTCGGTCATGCGATCCTCCAGGTCTTGCATGCCGCACAACGTGGGACCGGTGTGATCCCAGGATGATTCACTCGGCAGCCGACGGTTGACGAGCTTATCTCAGGTGGACCAGCAACGGCCCGACCACCCGAGTTCGGGACGCCGACCGAAGGACATTCAAAACGCTTGCTGCACAACCCCTTGCCGTCCGGAAGGGCGACTGTCCCGCCTACCTGAACCTGGACAGCACCGGTCACCGGGAAGCACGACCGGGTGGATGCGGTGTTCGACCTTCAACTCGTCGCTCAACGGCAGCGTCTCCGCGTCCAACGGGAATCCTCTGCTGATCCGGTGACAGTGCCAAGCGAGGGGCGATCAGCCCTCACACCCAGACCGACACGGTAATATACGTGGCGTCAGCCTTGATTGCACAGGGTAGCGGCGTTGCCGGCCACGTGCACGGGAAGATGCACCCGCGCAGTGGAAGAGGTGATCGTGGAGTCCTTTGCCGACGACGAGGTCGTCCATGTGACACTGGACGACTGGCTGGTCCGGCTCACCTGGGCATCGGGCGCCAAGATCACCGAACCCGCCGCGCAGACCGCGATGGCAGAAGTCAACCGGCTCTGCGGATCGACCCATCGGCCCATGCTCGTCGACATGACGGAAACAGCTTCGGTCTCCCGCGCGGCGCGCAATGTGTTCACCTTGCCCTGCGCGGCCAACATCATCGCCCTGCTGGGCAAATCCCCGGTCGATCGGGTGATCGCCAACTTCGTTCTCGGGGTGAGCAAGATGCCCACCCCCACCAAATTCTTCAATTCCGAGTCACTCGCCCTGGCCTGGCTGCGTGAAGAGCGCCGATGAACAAGTCGGACGACGATAGCCGGCTGGAGCAGGTCGTCGACCTGATCGTGCAATTGGCCACCGGCGATCTGAGCGCCCGGATGAATCCGTCGCCCGCCAGGGACAACATCGATGCGGTGATCACCGGTATCAACCTGCTGGCCGGTGAACTGCAGGACGTCCACTCCGACCTCGAGCAGCGGGTCGTGGAACGCACCAGGCAGTTGGAACAGGTCAAGGTAGAACTCGAGCGGTTGGCAATGCGCGACCCGCTGACCGGACTGGCCAACCGCACGCTGTTGCACACCCGGCTCGACGCGGCGGTCGCTGGACAGCGGACCGGGTCTCTACCGCCGAGCGTGCTGCTGGTCGACCTGGACCAGTTCAAGACCATCAACGACAGCCTCGGCCATGGCGCGGGTGACACGGTCCTCATCGAGGTGGCGCGGCGGCTGCGGGGCCTGCACTGGCCCGGCAGCACCGTGGCCCGTCTCGGCGGCGACGAATTCGCCGTGTGCATTCCCGATGCCTCCCCCGATCAGGCGTTCAATCTGGCGGCGAGCGCCCTGCACGCTCTCAGCGCGCCCTACGTGATCGACGGGCGCACGGTGAATTCCGGGTCCAGTGTCGGCCTGCGGCTGGGTGATCCGGAAGCGACCGGGGAATTGCTCCTTCGGGACGCAGACACCGCCATGTACGCGGCGAAGGCCGACGGGCGCGGGAACGTGAAGGTCTATCACCCCTCGATGCACAATGCCGTCCAGGAACGGTTGACCATCGCATCCGGGCTGGCCCAGGCAATTCGAGAGAGTGAACTGTTTCTGCTCTACCAACCGATCGTGAACCTGGCGGACGGGGCCATGATCGGGGCCGAGGCACTGCTGCGCTGGAAGCATCCAGATCGCGGAGTCATCGGCCCGGGTGATTTCGTCCCGATCGCCGAGAGCACCGGTCTGATCGTCGAACTGGGTCGGTGGGTGATCCGCGAGGCAGTCGACCAGCTCGCCAAGTGGCAGCGCCAGTCGGCTGACCTCGGCGGCTTCCAACTGAACATCAATCTGTCCCCGCTGGAGCTGCGGCGCCCCGATCTGGACGTGTTCATCATCGACACGCTGCGCGCCCACGGCGTCGAGCCGTGGCGGTTGATCGTCGAACTCTCCGAGACCGCGCTGATGACCACCAGCGCAACGGGTATGAAGACGCTCGGCGTCCTACGCGAGGCCGGTGTCGGTATCGCCATCGACGACTTCGGAACCGGGTACTCGTCCATCAGTTCGCTGCGGCAACTGCCGATCGACTCGGTGAAGCTGGATCGCTCGCTGATCCTGGACATCACCGGTACCCGGCAGCGCAAATTTTTGGAAGCCGTCCTGCATCTGATCGACTCGGTGGGGCTGCGATCCGTTGTCGAGGGTGTGGAAAGCGCCGATCAGGTCAGGGTATTGCGAGAACTGCATTGCAAATACGCGCAGGGCTTCTTCTTCGGACCGCCGATCGGAACCGCTGATCTGATGCCACCAGCGCCGGCGTCCGGCCTCCCTGTCGCCGGCGATGCCACACTGGTGAAATGACAGTCAGCAGCCCGGAATCCGCTCCGTCCGAATCGTGGCGGCGCTGGCTGCTGATGCCATCCGCGGCCCGGCTCGGCGCCAAGGCCCCGCGCAACCCCGAGGTCGGATGGGACCAGTACTGGTCCGAGATCAAGGCCACCGGTGACGGTGGCGATGTGCTGTGGGACACCTCCAACCCCGGTGAGATGGAGCAGTACCTGCCGATCGCGCTGGAGCATCTCGACCCGGGCCTGCCGATCGTCGACGTCGGTTGCGGCAACGGGCGCCAGGCACGCATCCTGGCCGAGCATTTCCCGGATGTCCTCGGAGTCGACCTGTCCCCGCAGGCAGTCGAGCGGGCGAAGACCGAATCGGCAGGTGTGGGCAACCTCCGCTTCCTGGCGCTGGACGTCATCGCACCGGAGGCCGGTGCCCGGTTGGTCGAGGCCGTGGGCGGCGAGGCGAACGTGTTCGTCCGCGGGGTTTTTCACGTGCTGCCACCCAAGGCCAGGCTCGCCATGGCCGTGAACCTGCGCCAGTTGCTCGGCACCGCGGGGCGGCTGTTCCTGGCCGAGACCAACTATCCCGGCGATTCTCTCGGCTACCTACAGCACTTGGGGGCCCGCCGCGGCTGGATACCGGCACCGCTGCAGCGCGCCATCACCCGGCTCCCCAAGCCTCGTCATTTCGGTGCTTTGGACCGAGAAAACTGCATGCCGGCGGACGAATGGGTCGTCGAGACCGATGGGCTCACCTCTATCTACACGATTCCGCTCCAGCATCAGCATGGGTCGGAAGTCATCCCCGGCTACTACGCGGTGATGCGCCCGAAGTAGCGGTCCTACAGCGCAGCGCAGGGCAGACGCGGAGAGGTACTAGTACCTAGGTCCGATGGTAATACGACGCATGCTCCGGAAGGGTCTCAGGGACAGGTCCGATGTTCATCGGCGATCCGTCCCTGATTCACCTGACCGCAGCGGAGCGTTCACATGGCGACCTACTTGTTCTCTTCGCACGACGGGTACGGGCTGGGTCACGTCCGGCGCAATGTGCTGGTGGCACGGGAGATCCTGCGGCACGAGTCGGAGTTGGTCCGGCACCAGGTCACCGGACTGCTCGGCCCCGTCGACGATGACGCGGCCTTCGCCGCAGCGCTGGCGCAGCTGCTGTCCGACCCGGTGCTGGCGCGGCGCCTCGGCCTGGCCGGCCGCCGCCTGGTCGGGTCCGAGTTCACCCCCAGCGGCGCGACCGACCGGCTGCTGGCCGTATTCGCCGGGTCGGCAGGGACGCCGGGTCGATGAGGATCTTGGTGCTCTGCTCGGACACCGGTGTCCGCGTCGGTGACGCCACGGGCGCATCGGTCCACCTGCGGGCCATCTCGCACGCCTTCGCCGCTCTCGGTCACAGCGTCGAGGTGGTCGGCATCGCGCCGTCCGACCCGACCGATCTGCTGGGCTGGCGCATGCCGGTGCACGTGGTGCCCCACCCGGGCCGCTCCGAGGGTCTCGAGCGGGAACAACGGAAACTTGACGCGACCCGGACGCTCGGCGTCCGGGCCACCCAGGTCGCCGGCCGGCTCCGGCCGCACCTGATCTACGAGCGTCTGTCGCTGTTCGGGTCGGCCGGCCTCGCCGTCGCCGCCGACACCGGCGCCGGCCACCTCCTGGAGATCAACGCGCTGCTCACCCTGGAGGAAACCACCTGGCGCGGGCTGCATCTGGGCTCGCTCGCGCGGAAAGTGGAGGCACGGGTGTTGAGGTCCGCCGACCTGCGGGTAGCCGTCAGTGACGAAGTGCTGGCCGCCATCGCCCCGTACGCGGCGGGCGGCGCCGCGATCACCGTCCCCAACGGCGTCGACACCGATCGGTTCGCGACCCGCTACTCACGGCAACGTTCCAGAGCCGCATTCGGGCTGCCACCGCACGCGGCTCTGCTGGGCTTCACCGGATCTCTGCGGCCCTGGCACGGCCTCGACATCGCGATCGCGGCCCTCGCCGACCTGCCGGAGCGGGTCCAGATCGTGGTCGCCGGCTCCGGCCCGGTGCAGGAGGATCTGGCGCAGCAGGCCGCCGCCGAAGGCCTGGGTCACCGCGTGCACTGGCTGGGACAGCTTCCACACGATCGCATTCCCGCGATGCTGGCGGCCTGCGATCTGGCACTGGCGCCGTATCCGCACCTACCGAACTTCGGGTTCTCGCCGCTCAAGCTCTACGAATACCTCGCCGCCGGTGTGCCGGTGGTGGCCAGCGACATCGGCCAGGTCCGCGCTGCTCTCGAGCAGGGGCGCTGGGGTCGGCTGGTGCCGCCCGGGGACCGGGCGGCCCTGGTCGCCGCGGTGACAGCGGAACTGGCCGCACCCGCCGCCGGACAGGAACGCGCGGCGGCGGCCCGGCAGCACGCGCTCGCCCATCACGGCTGGACCGACCGCGCCGAGCAGATCCTGTCGGCGGCCTTGACGCTCGGCCTCGACATCCCCACCCCACCCCGGAGACGAGACGACGATGCACTGGCCCGCTGACCATCCATTGCTGACCGACCCGGCCCTGCGGCCGTTCGAGCCTGCGGCCAGAGGGTTGCGCCGGGGTGCCCGGCTGATCCGCGTGCTCCGGCACCTCCCCGGCCGGCGGGTCGCCGGCCTCCTCGTGTTCGACGACCGGCAGGCGGTTCTCAAGGTCTTCGCGGCGCCGACTGCAGTCGTGAGTCGTCCGCCGAGAACGGGTGGATGTCGGGCCTTGCCGTCAGTGCGGGTCGGGCATGCGTTCGCCGGCCCGGACCGCCGCCGTCACCCGATTACCCGGCGGGGCCAGCGGGCAGGACCATTCCGGGCTGTAACGGCAGGACGGGTGATAGAGGAAGTTCAGGTCCAGCACCATCGCGGATCCGTCGGACCCTAGGTCAGCGCCCTTGGCGGTGTCCAGCAGGTACCGGCCGCCGCCATAGCTGCCGGTACCGGCGGTCCCGTCCCGCAGCGGCAGGAAGATCCCGCCCGCATACTGCTCCAGCCACCAGACGTCGACCTCGGACATGATCGGGTCGGCCAGGTACACCGTGCCGGCCAACCGGAGGGCGATGTCACCGTCGCCGGAGGGCAGGGTGATCGTCCTGGGCGAATGGGGCACCGTCATCGGCGCGCTGAAGCGCAGTGCCGGGTCGTAGGGCCAATACGGCAATCCGCTGGTACGCAACGGGTCGCCGGCCGGCAACGGGCTTTCCGGATGACCGGTGAACAGCAGGTCCCGGCCGGCTCGCCACAGCGAATGCCCTACCGCCGGGTCAGACTCTGCCCGTACGTCGGCGTAGAGCCGGCCGACTCTGCGGCGCCAGTCGAGCAGGTTCAGATACACGGCCGGTCAGCCCCTTGGCGTCGGTTGAAGTCGATGTTCTTCATCGCCTCCCGGATCGACAGCGGGCTGAGCACGTCCCGTCTGGTCGCCACGAACTGCCGCACCCAGGCCGGGTCGGTCCAGGCGTAGTCGCGCAACGCCCAGCCGATCGCCTTCCGGATGAAGAACGCCCTGTCCGCCATGTTCGGGGTGATCACCGCGGTGAGCAGATCAAGGTCGCTGCGGGTCCGGTGGCCGAGTTGGCAGATGATGCTGGCCCGACGCAGCCACAGGTCGGCACGGCTCGACCAGGTCAGTACCACGGGCCGGATGATATCCGGGTGGGCAAGCAACAGATCGCCGATGCGATGGGACACCTCATCGACGTGATCCCACCAGGCACCGCTGACGATCATCTCCTCGTATAGCGGCAACATGGTCAGGTCGGAGCGCACCAGGGCGTTCCGGGTGAGCGCTGTGGCCGCGTAACGCTCTTCCCGGTGGGTCGCCTCCCGCCAGAGCATGGCCGCCGACCGTCCCAGTGACTGGGCTGACGATGGTGGATACAGGCGCAGTTGAGCGGTCACGACCTTGCGGACGTCGGGCAGCCGGACGCCGAGGTAGGGCATCGACGACTTCATGTACGCCTGCATCTGCGGCGCGTGGTCCGGGTCGGCAGCCGCCAGCAGCCCATCCCTGATGCCGCCGACCAGCACCCGGTCGGGCACGTCAGGTCAGCCCTCAACCCCAGTAGCGGTGCAGCACGTTGTCCACCGGGACACCACCGTTGGTGTAGTACACCGGGCGGATCTGCACGAACATGCCGACGTCCGGCGATTCCAACAGGTACGGAACGCCGGCGATCAGGCCCAGGTAGATGGCGACGTGCCCCTGGTAACCGATGATGTCACCCGGTTGTCCCTGGATCCACGGCACCGACTTGCCCGCGGCCCGCTGGGCGGCCGAGTAGTCGGGAATGCGCACGCCGGACTGCAGCAGCACGTATCCGGTCAGCCCGGAACAGTCGAACCCGACGATCCCCTTGCAGGAGTTCAAGGCTCCACGGCCCCTGGAACAACCCTGATCGGGCGGTCCACCGAGGGTGCCGCCGCCCCAGACATAGGGAATGCCCACCGTCGCAAAGCCTGCGGCCAGACCCCTCGCCATGGCAGCGGTCGGTGCCGTGATGACCTGACCGGCCGCACCGGACGCGACGTTCGGCCCACCCGGGATGGTGACCTTGACCCCGTTGAGGCCGACATTCTGGTTGACTCCGCCGCCGGTGGTGCCGAAATACTTCTGGAACAGGAAGAAGAAGTTCCGGTTACCGTATGAACTGCACCTGTCCCCCACGCCCGGGTACGCGGCCAACGACGCGGCGTTCGGTTGGTAGGGCGTGTAGTCGTAGAGCGACGCGGTCGCGGTATTGCGCACCAGAACGGCCGAGCCGCCGCAGCCAGTGGCGGCGACGTTCCACTGGATCGTGCTGATCTTGCCGGCCTGGAAGTTGTAGTTCTGCGGCTCGAGCCGGTACCGGGCCCACTGCTTGGCCATCCCGTAGGACTGGTTGAAGAACCCGGCGTACCGGGGATCGCAGTTCGCCGAGCCGCCTGGTCCGCTGTCCGGGCAGTGCCACCCGAACATCGCGGTGTAGCTGGCTGTGGTGACGTCATTGCGGGTCAGCAGCGCCGATTCCTTCTGCAGCGTCGTCAGCATCACCTGCGGGTTGATGCCGCAGGCCACCGACAGCCGCTGCAGGATGGTCGCGACATCTTCGCTGGTACCACCCTGGTAGGCGGCGCAGTACTTGTCGGCAGGCTGGCTCGGCGTGCTGACCCGCAGCGATCGCAAGCATGCCGACGCGGTGCAGGCGGCGCCCTTGTTGTTGAGGAAGATCCGGATATCGGCGGCAGACATCGCCCTGCTGTTGTAGAACACAGCATCCGAAATGATCAGTCCGGGATCGAACGACGTGGAGCCACCGTTGGTCGAGGGGCTGCAGTCTCCCGACACGGCGCTGTTGGGGGTCGCCGCGTTCGGCATGACACCGTTCGCGGTGCTGGCCTTGTCCGAGTCGGGCGTCACCGACGGATCGGCGGATCCGGTCGGCACCGGCGGCTCGGGTGGGTCGGGATTCACCGTGACATTGGGCGGCGGGGCGGTCTTGGTCGTGGGCGGCGCGGTCGTCTTCGGTGCGGTCGTCTTGGGTGCGGTGCTCTTCGGCGTGGGCGTGGTGGTCTTCGATGTGGTCGCCGGGGCGGTGGTCTTGGATGTGGTGGCCGGCGCCGTGGTTGTCGGCGTGGCCGTGACCGGCGTCGTGGTCACCGGCGCAGTGGTCACCGGCGCGGTGGTCACCGGCGTGATGGCTACCGGCGCGGTTGTCGGTCCAGTGTCGGTCGTCGCGGTGGTCGACGGTGCAGCCGACGATGTCGTCGCTACGCTCGCCGTGCCGGTCGATGACGCGGTGACCCATCCGGTCAGCTTCGAGGTCCCGGTGACAACGGTGGCCGTTGCTTGGGCGGTGACGGGTGCCGGCGGTAGCGGAGTGGTGGGCGCCGATGTGCCTGTCGCCGGCACTGCAAAGGCGGCGGCCACGAACGCGACGCCGCTGCGCCGCATTGCCGGAATCATCGCCAGTGCCGGCGCGTGCGTCGGTGCCACCGCCCGCGCCGGCTTTCCGGTCACGCCGACCGGCTTGGGCTGCAACGACTTCGACACCGGGGCGATCAGGGAGATGATCGGAGTGGAGACGAACTTCGTGGTCAGCGCCTCGGACATCCCGAACCACTGCTCGACATTGCGCCCGACGTTGGTCTCCTGGATGACCTCGCCGATCTGCCAGTCCAGCCGCGGGTCCGTCTGGTAGCCGGGCACCCGCTTGATCAACTGCTGGAAGAACATCGTGGTGGCGCCGGTCGCGTCCAGCCGGTTGTGCTGGGTGTACAGGTCCGAACTCGGATCGGACTTCTGCTGGAACAGGCCGACGTACGGGCCGAGGGTGGCAGCCGGGTTGAGCGAGGACTCCTGCATTGCGACGGCGATGGCGATGCGGATTCCGCGCCGGCCGATGTTCATGCTCTTGCCGACCGATGCGATGGTGTTCGCCGAGGTGGCCTGCAGCGCGCTGAGTGTCACGCCGCTGAATATCCCGCCCAGCGAGCCGGCGTTCGTGCCGGCGCCGGCCAGCGCACCGCCGGCCAGCGGCGGCGTCACAACCGGATTACTCAGCGGCAGACAGATCAGGCCCGGGGCGGCAGCCTGCTGGTTTGATTCCGCGAAGGCCGTTTGCTGGGCTCCGACCAGGACCAGCGTCGTGAAGACAGCAATCAGGGCCGCGCGCCGTCGACCGGATCCGGTCCGGTGCTTCGCGCGCGGCCTCCCGGCCCTGCGGACGCTTGTTGTCAGTCCCAATTGAGCACAAATTTCCTGATCGAAGATCGAAGCGTTCCCGGCCCCCACACTGCTCCGAATGGGCGTACCTGAATCGTAGAGGTTCGGGCACACATAGACCACGCGAATCACCCGATTGGGACCAGACGGACCAATGCCCTGGGCGTTGGCTCACCTATTGACAGCAGACACCGCAGGATCGGGTCATCGAATGCGCTCGTCGGGTTTCGTTAGGGCCAGATCCCGGTTGCAGCGGTAGATTTCCTTCCGGGGTTGGCGACCTCGGGGTCGAGGACGTCGGGACAGTTCTGCAGCCCGCAGGATCGGATGAATCGAGGACACCATGGGAATCAGGGACGCGCTGAAGTCGCTCCGTGGCATCGACAAGAACGCCGCCGAGGAGGACATCTCGGACGCCGAAGCGCCGGAACCAACCTGGTTCCAGCCGCGGTACGACGGGAGCTACGACGCAGCCGGCCCGGCGGACGCCGTGCCGGCGGTGCGACTCCGATTCCTGCCGGGTGGCAAGGTCTTCGAATCCTCCGACGCGGATGCGACGCCGGGCCCCGAGCAACAGAATCCGTGCCGCGGCGAGTACACCCCGGCCGGGCGTTTCAACGTCCAGCGTCAGTTCGAGCGGATCGTCAGCTATGCGGTGCTGGAGCTGGAGCCGGAGGGGTTCCTGGCGCGCCGGATCGACGCGGCGGACCGCACCACCGCCGAACTCCACTTCGTCTTCCGGCCGGATACCGATGGCCAGGGCTGATCGAGCGGGTTGATCAATGCAGGGCGACGACGGCCTCGCTGGTATAGGTCAGGAATGTCAGCGACTCCTGCAGGTACAACTGCACGATCGACGCATCGTGGGTCAGATAGCCGATCGAAAGATCCTGCCCGAGATGCAATTCGAAGTCGCCGCCGCGAGTGCTCACCACGAACGCGCCGTCGATGGCCGGCGCCCAGATGATCTCCCCGTCGACCAGCCGGGCCAGATGATCCCGGATCGGGAAGCCATGATCAGAGGTTTCGTTGACCACCGTGAAGGCGTCGGCCGACAGCAGCACCGAATACGGACCGTTGACACCGGCGAGCCGCAGCGCTGAGAGCGCCTGACTGACGAGGTTCGGGAAATCCCGCGCGTCGGCGGGCAGCGGCAGCGGCGCGTTCGAGCTGCTGGCCCGCAGTCCGGTGATCCCGGCGGCCGGGTAGCCCTCGAAGATCGCCCGGTCCTCCACGAACGCCATCTGCCTGGCCGCGTCCTTGACCGGCTGCCAATCGGAGTCCTTCGAACCGCGTTCCACGTCGTCGATCGCCTCGCGGCTGACGAACATCGGCACCCGGAGTTCGACCAGCGACACCACCTCCCGCTGACGGGAGATGACCCCGGTGGCCGGCGGTTCCACGTCGATCAGATGGCCGGTACCCACCGCAGACAGGTCGGTGCCGCCCGGTCCGGCCATGTCGACCACCCGCCGCCCCGCCAGATGCCGCTTGAAGGTCCGCCGTGCCTCTTCCTCGATCTGGGTCCAGGCGGCCGACGACACTGGTGCCAGGTCGCGATGCAGGTTGTTCATGGCGCAGTCCTTCTCATCCGGGCGATTTGAGACTTCTGATGCCGAGCGATCCGTCGGCTGGCGACGGTGGGGATGGTGGTGGTCCGAGCGGCAGGTCCGGCGAGGCCGGGGTACCCGGCGACGGTGGCAGATCGTCCAGGAAATCCGCGCTGGGCACGAAGAACAGCGCGCCGGTCAGCGCCGTGGAGAAGTCCAGGATGCGGTCGGAGTTGCCGACCGGGGAGCCGATGAACATCCGGTGCAGCATCAACTCCGTCACCGCCGGACTGCTGGCGTAGCCGATGAAGTAGGTGCCGAACTCGGCGCTGCCCACCCGCCCGAAAGGCATGTTGTCCCGCAGGATCTGCAGTTCCGTGCCGTCCAGGTTCTCGATGACGTTGAGCGCAACGTGCGAATTGCTGGGCTTGACCGCGTCCGGCAATTCGATGTCGGTCAGCTTGGTCCGGCCGACGACCCGTTCCTGCTCCTCGACGCTGATCGCGTTCCAGGAAGTCAGGTCGTGCACGTACTTCTGCACGATGACGTAGCTGCCGCCGGCGAAATTCGTGTCCTGGTCGGTGATCAGCACCGCATCGGTGGCGGCGTCGCCGGTCGGGTTCTCGGTACCGTCGACGAACCCGAGCAGATCCCTGACCTCGAAGAATCGGAACCCGTGCACCTCGTCCACCACGGTGGCGGCGCCGCGCAGCCGGTTCATCAGCTGGCTGGCCAGCTCGAAGCACACGTCCAGTTGCCCGGCCCGCAGGTGGAACAGCAGATCGGCGGGGGTGGCCGGGGCGGTGTGCCGGGCGCCGATGAGCTCCCGGAACGGGTGCAGTTCCACCGGCCTCGGCCCGGTGAACAGCCGATCCCAGGTATCGGAGCCGATGCCGACGACACAGGTCAAACTCGCTGCGGGCACCCGGAAGCCAACCGAACGCGACAGCCCCGCCAGATCGGCGAGCAATCCGCGGACCGCAGCCTCCCCGCCTGGATCGATCGTCAGGGACAGGAAGATCGCGCTGCCGGTGAGCGGCGATAGAACCGGCTGCGGTTCGACCCGGCTCGTCATACCGGGATTCTAGGGTCGTTCCCTTGACGCGGCGCCCGCGACCCCGGGAGCGTCGATGGTGCCGGGGCGGGTGCCCGTTCCGCGTAGGCTTGGCGGTTGTGAATGCCGACGAATCCGCTGAGCTCAAGGCTCTCGAAGCAACCATGACCAGCATCGAGGCCGTTCTGGACGTGGAGCGGCTCAAGCGCACCATCGCGGAGTTGTCCGAACAAGCCAGCGTGCCGGACCTGTGGAGCGACCAGGAGCAGGCGCAACAGGTGACCAGCAAACTGTCCCACGCGCAGACCGAGCTCAAGAAGGTGCAGGACCTTCGGCAGCGGTTGGACGACCTGAATGTGCTGTTCGAACTGGCCGAGGACGACCCGGAGACGATGGTCGAAGCGCAGGCCGAACTCGTCGCCGTGCACGGCGAGGTGGAGACCATGGAGGTCCGCACCCTGCTGTCCGGTGAGTACGACATCCGGGAGGCACTGATCACCATCAGGTCCGAGGCGGGCGGGGTGGACGCCGCGGACTTCGCCGAGATGCTGATGCGGATGTATCTGCGCTGGTCGGAGCGGCACGGCTATGCCACCGAGGTCTACGACACGTCCTACGCCGAAGAGGCCGGCATCAAATCGGCCACCTTCCAGGTGAAAAGCCCTTATGCCTACGGAACCCTCTCGGTCGAGCAGGGCACCCACCGACTGGTCCGCATCTCCCCCTTCGACAACCAGGGCCGGCGGCAGACGTCCTTCGCCGGTGTCGAGGTGATCCCGGTGCTGGAGACCAGCGACCACATCGACATCGACGAGAAGGAACTACGGGTTGACGTGTACCGCTCGTCCGGTCCCGGTGGCCAGGGCGTCAACACCACCGACTCCGCGGTGCGTATTACCCACATCCCCACCGGCATCGTGGTGTCCTGCCAGAACGAGCGGTCCCAGATCCAGAATCGTGCGTCGGCGATGGCCGTGCTCGGCGCAAAGTTGTTGGTGCGTCGCAAAGAAGAGGAGAAGGCGGCCATGGACGTCTTGCGCGGCGACGGCGGTAACTCCTGGGGCAACCAGATGCGCTCCTATGTGCTGCACCCGTACCAGATGGTCAAGGACCTCCGGACGAACTTCGAGGTGGGCAACCCCTCGGCGGTCTTCGACGGCGACATCGACGGGTTCCTGGAGGCCGGCATCCGCTGGCGTCGATCAGCCGATCCCGATTCCAACTGACCCCGAGAGCAACTGACCCACTCTCGACCCCGGATATCGCAGCGTCACGACAATGCCAAGCCGTGCCGAATGCCGGTCACTTTGCGTATGCATGGAATCGCCCAGACGTATCGAATGGGGACTAAAGCCCCTATTCGGTCGATTTTGTCCCAACGGACAGCGACCAACGGCCCTGGGTGGGCCATCTGCGCCCTGCGATAAATGAGAGAACGTCCGGAGCGGTCTGTGCGCAACCTGTGCGATCGGATCTGCCCGGCACTCCAGGGAGCGGGCCATGCGATCAACGCGGATTGCGGCGGGACAAGCAAGAGCACCAATAGACCATCATGGGGGCCGGCGGAGCCTCATCGCGAGGTTGCTGGCAACGGGGATGGCTGCGGGTCTGGTGGCGCTGATGGCGACCACCCCGTCGCAGGCCGGGCCCGTTCCGAGCCGGCTCGTCGGGACCGCCGCGCCGGCCGCGGTCGCGGCAGCGCCGATCAGTCCGACCGATCCGACGAAAATTCCGCATTACTTCGGGCCGTATCCGAACTGGGCGAACTCACCACAGGTACTGGCCGACGCGATCGTCAAGATCAGCCTGGGGACCCCGACTCCGTCCTCGTTCGGCAACCCCCTGACCGAACGCGCCTACGCCACTGACTTCGCCACCGCGCCAGGCAGTCTCGGTCCGGTCTTCGTCGTCCTTGCGAACACCAAGCTACCGGCCGGCACCTTGCAGAGCTTCCAGACCTGGAATCAGGGGACACCGGGCAGCAGCCCGACGACCTCCGCCGGCAACCTGTTCCATGCCTACGTCCTTCGCCCGACCGGCACCGCCAACGGGTACACGGTGGTGTACGACAGCGGAGTACTGACGGTGCCCACTCCGACCGTCGTCACCGGTGAGGTGGCGACCTTCGCCATTCCCCCGGTCGCCGTGCAACAGGGCGACGTGCTGGGCTTCTACGGCGAGGGGATCCCCCTCGACACCGGTGTCGCGCTCACCCCGGACACCTTGAGCTACCCCGCATCTGCCGACGCCACTCTGGCCACCAACGTGGCGCCCGCCCAGGGCAGCACGATGACCCTCGGAGTCGACCCGGGATTCCCGGACTTCTCTCATGACCGCACCTACTCGTTCGCGGCAACGGTGACCCCGACCGTCACCGATCCCGGCACGGGCGCGGAGGCATCGGCCACCGTCGAACCCAAGACCGGCGCCATCTCCGGGGTCACCGTCACCAATCCGGGGAGCGGCTATGCCCTCCCGCCGACCGTGCAGATCACTACGGCCGGGGTGACCCCGACCAGTGTCGCGACCGCCACCGCCCAGATCTCCACCGGCGTCATCACCGGAATCGCGGTCAACGAAGCCGGTTTCGGCTTCACCGCTCCCACTGTCACGCTGACCGGCGGCAATCCCACCGCAGGCTCGAGCGCCACTGCGGTGGCCAGCGGCGGTGTTGACAGCTTGACGATCGCCGACCCTGGCAGCGGTTACACCGTTCAGCCGATCGTCCAGTTCTCACTACCCGAACTGCCGACCGGCACCGCCCCGACCGCAACCGCGACGATGGACTCCACCGGCAAAGTCACGGCTGTCGACGTGGTCACGCCCGGGAGCGGGTACCTGCAGGCACCCAAGGTCACCATCGTTGACGGCAACGCGGTCAACCCGACGGCGGCGACCGTCAACGCCACCATCAACATCGGCCAGATCGATGTGACCTCGGGCGGCGCAGGTTATGACTCCGCCCCTGCGGTCGTCATCACCGACACTGTCGGGACCCTGGACAAGGGCGCCAGTGCCACCGCGACCGTCGCGGTGAAGGGCGCCGTCACCGGCATCACCGTCACGGCGCCCGGCGCGGGCTACCTGACGCCGGGTCTGAAGAAGTTCGTGGACACCCTGCCCGGTCTCGGGCCGAACGCCGCGAACGACCTCGGGCAGTACATCCCGGTGGCAGTGCCCGACACCACCACCTACCCGGGCACCGACTACTACGAGATCGCCGTCGTGCAGTACCGGATGAAGTTCCATCGCGACCTGCCGGCCACCCTGCTGCGCGGCTACGTGCAACTGTCGACGAGCGTTGTGCCCGGCAATCGGGTGGCGTTGACCAACGCAAACCTGGACCCGGCGCTGCCGGCCGCCCCGATCACCGGTTACACGGGCGTCGACGATCCGCACTATCTCGGGCCGACCATCGTCGCCACCAAGGACCGTCCGGTACGGGTGCTGTTCCGCAACCTGCTGCCCAACGGAGTGTCCGGCGACCTGTTCCTCCCCGTTGACACCTCGCTGATGGGTTCGGGCGCCGGACCAGGCATGACAACGCTGGACGCGAACGGCGTACCCATGGACATGGCCACCGACCAGGGCCTGGTCACCGACGGCGTGCGCAACCCCGCCTGTGGGCAGACCCCCAAGCCGGCAGAGTGCTACACGGAGAACCGCGCCACCCTGCATCTGCACGGCGGCATCACCCCGTGGATCAGTGACGGCACGCCGCACCAGTGGGTCACCCCCGCGGGAGAGGCCACCGCCTACCCCAAGGGTGTCAGCGTCAGCAACGTTCCCGACATGCCCGACCCGGGCCCCGGTGCGGAGACGTTCTTCTACACCAACCAGCAGAGCGCGCGGCTGATGTTCTACCACGACCACGCCTGGGGCATCACCCGGCTGAACGTGTATGCGGGCGAAGCCGCCGGCTACCTGCTCACCGACCCGATGGAACAGAGCCTGACCGCACCGGGAGGCGCCCTGGACGGACTGGGCGTCGGTACCCCGCTCATCGTGCAGGACAAGACCTTCGTGCCCGATGCCGCCACCATGGCCAAGGTCGACCCGACCTGGAACGCAGCCAAGTGGGGCGGGCAGGGCAGCCTGTGGACCCCGCACGTCTACATGCCCGCGCAGAACCCAGGTGCCGCATCGGGAATGAGTGCCTTCGGCCGCTGGATGTACGGACCGTGGTTCTGGCCGCCGGCCAAGGACGCCAAGTTCCCGCCGATCGCCAATCCCTACTACGACCCGACCTGTGACCCCGACGTCCAGCCCTTCTGCGAACCGGCGGAAATCCCGTCGACCCCGAACGTTTCGGTCGGCATGGAGGCCTTCAACGACACCCCGATCGTCAACGGCGCGGCGTACCCGACCACCACCGTGGACCCCAAGGCCTACCGCTACCGGATCCTCAACGCGGCGAACGACCGCTTCTGGAACCTGCAGTGGTACGTCGCCGACCCCACCACCGGGACGCTGAGCGAGGTCGCCCTGAAACCGGCCGAACTGGCCGCTGCCCAGACCGATCCCAACGTCTTCCCGACACCTGATCTGACGAAGAGCCCGGCCGGACCGAGCTTCGTGCAGATCGGCACCGAGGGCGGTTTCCTCCCCCAACCCACCGTGGTGCCCAGTCAGCCGATGACCTGGATCACCGACCCCACCCGCTTCGACTTCGGTAACGCCGACAAGCACGCCCTGCTGCTCGCGCCGGCCGAGCGCGCCGACGTCATCGTCGACTTCTCGCAGTACCGTGGCAAGACCCTGATTCTGTACAACGATGCGCCTGCAGCCTTCCCGGCCAGGGTCAGCGGCTACGACTACTACACCGGCGGCCCGGATCTCACCCCCGTCGGCGCCCCCAGCACCCTGCCCGGCTACGGCCCCAACACCCGCACGATCATGCAGGTGAAGGTGTCCACCGCGGCACCTGCCGTGGCCTTCGACCGGCCGAACACCACCGCCGATCGGATGGGCGCCCTGATGGCCGCCTTTGCGCATCACCTGGATGCGGCCGGCAAACCAGCCGGCGTGTTCGAGGCCGGCTCGGATCCGGTCATCGTCGGCCAGGCTGCTTACAACCCGACCTACGGCACCAACTTCGTCGGGACCGGTAACTGCAGCAGCCCGACCGCACCGACCGCGAAATGCGATGGGTACGCCCGCATCCAGCAGCAGGGCGGCGATCTGTTCAAGTTCGACACCCTGGCCGGACCGCAAGTCTCCATTCCGTTGCAACCCAAGGGCATCCACGATGAGGCCAACTCGGCCAACTTCGACGAATGGGGGCGGATGAGCGCCAACATGGGTCTGGAGGCGCCCGGCGCCACACCGCTGTTGCAGAACATCATTCTCTACCCGTTCGTGAACCCGTCGACCGAGAACCTGGACGCCACCGGCCTGCCGAGCGCCCTGAACGTCACCCCCATCTCCACCTCCACGGACGGCACCCAGATCTGGAAGATCACCCACAACGGGGTGGACACCCATCCGATGCACTTCCATCTGTACGACGTCCAAGTCATCAACAGGGTGACCTGGGACAACATCATCATCCCGCCGGATCCGAACGAACTCGGCTGGAAGGACACCATCCGGGTCAGCCCGCTGGAGGACACCTACGTCGCCGTGCGGCCGATCGTTCCCACCTTGCCCTTCGGCGTCCCTGACAGCATCCGACCCCTCAACCCGGCGATGCCGCTGGGAGCCACGGGCTCGGCGAACGGGCCCAACGGAACGGAGGCAGGTTTCAACAACACCGACGCCAACGGCAACCCGATCGCACCCATTACCAACGCCCTGGCGAACTTCGGGTGGGAATACGTTTGGCACTGCCACATCCTGTCCCACGAGGAGATGGACATGATGAGGCCGGTGACGGTTCACGTTGCCAGGTCGCTCCCCGCAGCTCCCGTTCTCACCTTCACCCGGGGCAGCGTCGATCTCGCCTGGACCGACGGCACTCCGGTGGATTACCTCAACCCCGCCTCCTGGACCAATCCGGGGACGGCAGAAATCGGGTACCGCATCGAACGCGCGGAAGTCATCAACGGGATCCCCGGGACCTACGCGAAGATCGCCGACGCACCCGCGAACACGGTGACCTACAAGGACAACCCGCCGGATCCGACCACGACCTATAACTACCGGGTCACCGCGTTCAACGCCGCCGGCGATTCGCCGTCGAACGTGATCACGGTCGAAGGACTGCCGAAGGCCCCAACGGGGCTGACCGCAGTGGTCGTCCCGGCACCGACCCTGCCGGCGGGTGCACAGGTCGCCGTCAACTGGACCAACAACGCGACCAACGCCACCAGCGTCGTCGTGGAAAGAGCGGTGGGCGCCGGCGCCTTCAGCGTGCTCGCCACGCTGACCCCGGCTGACACCGGCTACGTCGACACCGCAGTCACCCCAGGCCCGTACAGCTATCGGGTACGCGCCGTCAACGCGTTCGGGGCGTCGGTCTATGCCGGCCCGGTCACCGTGACCGTGCCGAAACCGGGCTCCACCACGCTGGTGCTGGGTGCGCCGAACCCGTCGCTGGTCGGGCAGTCCGTGACGTTCACCGCCACGGTGAGTCCGGTGCTGGCCTCGGGTGTGCCCACCGGAACGGTGAGCTTCACCGCGAACGGAACGACCACCACAGTGCCGGTGGATACGACAGGGGCTGCTGCGTTCACCACGAACGCACTGCCTGCCGGCAGCAATACGGTGACGGCGAACTACAGCGGGGATGCCGTCTTCCTGGCCAGCACGGCGTCCACCACCCAGACGGTGAACAAGGCCGCCAGCACCACCGCGCTGGTCAGCAACGTGAACCCGTCGGTCTTCGGGGGCACAGTGACCTTCACGGCGACGGTGAGCCCGTCGGGCGCAACCGGCACGGTCCAGTTCACCGTTGACGGCTCTGCCGCCGGTATCCCAGTGACAGTGGTTGCGGGGCAGGCGACTTACTCGACCAACGCCCTGTCTGTCGGTGCCCACCCGATTTCCGCCAGCTACGGCGGCAACGCGGCGTACCTGGGCAGCACCAGCCCGACGGTCACCCAGACCGTCGGCCCGGTACTACGACCGACGAGCACGGTGGTGACCAGTAGTCTCTCGCCGTCCACCTTCGGGCAGAACGTGACCTTCACGGCTACCGTCCGGCCGGTGACCGGCACGGGTACACCCGCCGGCACCGTTCGGTTCAGCATCGACGGCATCAACGTCGGCGGCATTCTGACGCTGAACGCGCAGGGACGGGCGACCTACTCCACTGCCGCGCTGGCCGGCGGCACCCACACGGTGATCGCCACCTACAGTGGGTCGGCGACGTTCGCCGGCGGTGGGAGCGCGGCGTTCACGCAGGTCGTCAACCGGGCTGCCTCGGCGATCACGCTCACCAGCAATCGGAATCCGTCCGTCTTCGGCCAGTCGGTGACGTTCACCACCAGGGTGACACCGGCCGGGGCCACCGGCACCGTCACGTTCAGGATCGACGGCGCCGCTATCGGTGGTCCGGTGACCCTCAACGCTGCGGGTCAGGCCACCCTGGTACTGCGCAACCTGACAGTGGCCAGGCACACGGTGTCGGCGGTGTACAGCGGCAACGGGAACTATCTGCCCCGCACCAGCGCCACCCTCACCCAGCAGGTGAACAAGGCGGCCAGCCGGACGACGCTGACTTCCAGCGGAAGCCCGGCGACCCGTGGTACGACGGTGGTCTTCACTGCCTCCGTCAGGGCGGTGGCCCCGGGGACCGGAACCCCAACGGGCACCGTGCAGTTCCGGATCGACGGAGCCAACGTCGGCACCCCGCAAACGGTCAACCCGGCCGGCCAGGCCGCTTATGCGACAAGGTCATTGGCGGTGGGCACCCACCTCGTGTCGGCCGTCTACGCCGGTAGCGCCGGGTTCACCGCCAGCACCAGCAACACGCTGTCGCAGCGGATCCGGTAACCGCTGCCCCCACCCAGGGGCAGCACGGAACGGAACGGGGAGGAGCGCAATGCTCCTCCCCGTTCCGTTGGTCCTGATGGCAGGAACACCCGGGTCCCCGACGATCGGGATCGCCTGACGGTGGTCACCCCACTGGCGGATCCGCAATGGATGCCTGACCACCGATACTTCCTGTCACCTGACCGAAAAGGGCATTCGTTGCGAGTGCCCGGATGAGGGGTGGCGATGACCGAGCCGTATCGTCCAGGCCAGTATCCAGCCGGCGTCGCTGCCGGTCTGCCCGGACTTGCGCCGGTCGGTGACCAGGAGCCGGACGAGTACAGCGCGACCGTGATCTCCGAGGGTCAGATCCGATCCGCGGTCGGCCGGCTCGACCGGTTGGTGGCTGATGTCATGTCGGTCTCGCACATCCCAGGTCTTGCAGTGGCCGTCGTACATGATGGAAAGGTGTTGTACGCCAAGGGATTCGGCGTTCGGGAGCTGGGCAGGCCGGAGAAGGTGGAACCGGCGACGGTGTTCCAGCTGGCGTCGGTGTCCAAGTCGATCGGATCGACCGCGGTCGCCAACGCAATCGGCCGGAAGATCGTGAACTGGTCGGACCCGATCACCCTGCATCTGCCGGGCTTTCGGCTGTCCGACCCGGCCGTCACGAAGATGGTCACCATCGGCGACTTCTATTCGCATCGCAGCGGACTGCCCGGTCAGGCCGGGGACGACCTCGAAGGCGTCGGATTCGACCGCGCGCAGATCATCGGCAAACTGCGCCTGTTCAAGCTGAACGCGTTCCGTTTGGCCTACGGCTACAGCAACTTCGGCCTGACGGTGGCCGCGCAGGCGGTGGCCGAGGCGGCCGGCAAACCCTGGGAGGACCTGTGCGAGGAGCTGCTGTACGGGCCACTGGGCATGACGTCGACCAGTTCGAAGCACTCCGACTTTCTGCAGCGGCCCAACCGGACCACCCTGCACGCGAAGGTGGGCGACCAGTTCGCTCCGCTGTACCAGCGGGATGCGGATGCGCAGTCACCGGCCGGTGGGGTCAGCTCCTCAGTCCTGGACATGGCGAAGTGGCTGACGATGAACCTGGCGGGCGGGGCGATCAACGGCAAGCCAACGATCGATCCTGTTGGGCTGCAGCAGGCCCACCGGTCGCAGTCGGTCAATGCCGCCGCCGCGCTGGCGGATGCCCGTTCCCGCTATTACGGGTACGGCTTCAACGTGGAGACCAGCTCGACCGGTCACGTCAGGTGGACACATTCGGGAGCGTTCTACGTCGGGGCTGCCACAGCGTTCGCCATGATCCCGGCCGCCGGGGTCGGCATCATCGCATTGACCAATGCCGCGCCGGTCGGGGCCGCCGAGGCGATCACCACGAGCTTCTCCGACCTGGTGCGCACCGGTAGCGTCGAACGCGACTGGGCGGCCTACTTCGGCGCGATCTTCGCCGGCTTGTTCGTCAACACCAGCGTGGTGGCGACCACGCCGGCGCCGGCCAGTCCGAAGCCGGCCCGCCCGATCGTCGACTACCTCGGTACGTACGGCAATGCCTACTTCGGTGACGTCGTCGTCGCGTCCAGCGGCGACCTCATCACGGTCCGGATCGGGCCGAAAGGGCAGACCGGAACACTCACCCACTACGACGGCGACGTGTTCTCCTGGCTGCCGCCCGGCGGAAACGGTGACCCGTTGACCGCGGTGACCTTCAACGGCGGGGCCGGCGGGCGGGTCGGCACCGTCGAACTGGAGTACGTGAACAGCGCAGGATTCGGTACGTTCACCCGCGTGCCCGGCTGACACACCCCGGCCGCTCATCGGTCAGATGGGACCGTCGAGAAGGCCCAATCCCTGCCGCAGCTCGTCCTCCTCATACCCCAGATGAGACAACAGCAGATCAGCGAGTTCGGCGGCGAGGCGGCGCAGCTCGGTAAGTCCGCCCGGCCCGGATGCTGTTACCGCACAGTCACTCTCGTACGGTTCGTCGGACTCGCCGACCAGCAGCACCAACGCCCGATCGAACCTGTCGAGCACGTCGGCAATCACCTCGTGCTCGGCCTCCAGCCGGAGCAGTACCGGCGCCAGGTCCGGCGCGGCGGCGGCCAGCGCCGGGAACATGTGGGTGTCCTCGATGGTGTGGTGGATCGTCACGATCCGGCAGTAGGCGGCGCAGAACGATCCGAGCGTCCACCGGTTCTGCCGCATCGTCATCCGGTTGATCAGGTCCCTGGCCGCAGCCGGATCCAACTGACCGGCAACCACCTCGTCGACGGCATGCTGGATCTGCCGGAGTTCACCGCGCAGCTGATCGTGGATCGCCACCAGATTGCGGTGGTTGCCGGCACCGACCCGCGACGGCGTAGCGGCCAGACTGACCGCCCTCGGCCGGTCCTGGACCGGCAGCCCCCCGGCCGTACCCCAATTTCCGTGACGTTCCACTGGTCCGACTCTACGGAGCGCGCCGCCCGATGTGATCCGTTGCCCCGGCCCGGCTGTGATCAGTAGGTGGCACGTCCGCCACTGATGTCGTACACCGCGCCGGTGGAAAAGCTGCAGGCGTCGGAGACGAGCCAGGCGATCAGTTCGGCCACCTCGTCGGGGCGCCCGATCCGGCCCATCGGAATCATCGACGTGAGGCGCGCCAGCACCGCCGGCGCGGTCGCGGCGTTCATCGGGGTGTCGATGACGGCCGGGGCGATAGCGTTGACCAGCACACCGGAGGACGCCAACTCCTTGCCCAGCGACTTGGTCATCGCGATCACCGCCGCCTTGCTGGCCGAATACGCGGACAGATTCGCATTGCCATCCTTGCCGGCGATGCTGGCGATATTCACGATGCGCCCCCAGCCTCGCTCCCGCATTCCAGGGACGAAGGCGCGACACAGGTTGAACGTGCCGGTGATGTTGACCGCGAAGGTGTCCGCCCATTCCTGGTCCGAGATCTCCCACAGCGGTTTGTTCGGCCCGATCACGCCCGCAGAGTTGACCAGGATGTCGATCGGGCCGATCGAGGCAGCGGCGGTGGACACCGCCGCCGGGTCGGTCACATCCACCACCACATCGGCGTTCTCGGACCGATCGATGGTGAGCACCGACATGTCCTCCCGGGCCAGCCGGACCGCGGTGGCCAGGCCGAGACCGCTTGCGCCGCCGGTGATCACTGCTGTTCTCATCGGGTGTTCCCTCCATCATCGACAGCTGTCCTGATCACCACGCACATCGGTCGGGCGAGCGAAATCGGTGGGTGCGTCGCTATCATGCCGGTGCCATCCAGCACGGTGACCTGGTTTGCGTTGGTGCAAGCGACATAGACCCGATCGCCGTCCAGGGCAAGCTGGCGCGGCCACGCGCCGCAGCGCGTTTCGGCCAGAATACCGCCGGTGCGCACCGACAGTTTCGCGACCGAGTCGGCGCCGCGATTGGCCAGGTACACCACGTCGCCGGCGCCGGCGACCTGAACGTCACTCGGGTAGTTGCGAACCCCCGGTGCCAACTTGAAGCCGGTGGACGGTGTCGCTGACCAGCCGATCAACTCTCGGCCGACCAGCCGGGCACGCAGCAGCGTGGAGTCGAGTTCGGCAGACAGCAGCACCCGGCCATCGGGCAACCGGACCAGGTGCCGCGGGCCGCACCCCGCCGGTGCGCGGCTGACCACCGGCTCGATCAGCCGGCCCTCCCGCAACAGGTAGCTGACGACCTCGTCGGCCCCCAGATCCACCACCAGCACCTCGCCGCCCGGCACCGGCACCACCTGGTGGATGTGTGACTCCCGCTGCCGCTCCGGATCCGGGCCCGGTGCGGTCACCCGAGTGAGAATAGTTGCCGTACCGACTGATCCGTCATCGAGAATGGGCAGCACCGCGACCGAACCCGGTGTCGATCCGCCGTAGTTCGCCACCAGCACAAAGCTGCCGGACTGGTCCACCACCACCTGACAGGGTTCGGCGCCGCCGGAGCCGACCGGCTCACCGACACGGACCAACTCACCCCCGGACGGCCCGATCCGCCAGGCGTGCACCAGTCCGACGGCGAGGCCGGATACGCCGTACAGGTAGCTCCCTGATGGATCGATCGCCAGATACATCAATTCGTCGACCGGCGCGGTGTGCCCGACCTGCCGCAGGGTCGTCTCGTCGAACACGGTCACGCCCCCGGGCGCCGACTCGTCGCCGTCCAGGCCTGACCCTGCTACCAGAATCATCCGGCCGTCCTCTCCGTTCGCAGCCGGGCCACCGGCGCGGAGCGGCGCAGGCCCCGTCCGGCCGGTAGGCCGGTCAACGCCCCACCCAACAGCACCGCCACCCCGTTGACCAACACATCTTCGATACCGAGGGCCGGGCTGCGCGGACAGGTGTAGTCGGCAGTGTCGATGACGACCGCCGGGTCGACGACGATGACATCGGCAGCAAATCCAACGGCGATCCGGCCGCGATCACCCAGGCAGTGCCGGGCCGCTGTTCGGCCCGCCAGGTGCAGTGCAGCTCGCCCCCAGGTGTAGTCGCCGCGTTCCCTGGTGTGCCGCCCCAGATAGCGAGCGAAGGTCCCCCAGCCGCGTGGGTGCGGTCGCCCGCCCAGATAGATGCCGTCGCTCGACCCGACATGCGCTGGGTGGCAGAAGATCTGCGCCAGCTCGTCGATCGGACGCTGCTGCGGCACCGCCAGCACGGCGCTGACGGCCAGCCCGGAGTCGCCGAGCACCAGCAACCCGAATTCGCCTGCATCCAACCCTGCGCGGGCGGCGGCCGCGGCGACGGTGAAGCCCTCGGCCCAGCGATACTCGTCGGCGCGCACGCCGGCCAGGGTGATGCCGTCGGCCCAGCCGGCCCCCATATCCGGCCGAGACACCATGACAGGCAGCCAGTTCTGCCGGATCTCGGCCCGGACTGCAGGGTCGGCCAGTTGCTGCGCAGCGACCCCGACGCCCAGTCGCAGCAGCCACGGCGGCAGCATCGGCATCGCCAGCAGAGAGCATCCGCGGCGGTACGGGTAGGCGTCGAAACTCAGATCCACTCCGTGCGCCGCAGCCCGGTCGACCTGCTCCAGGACCAGCGCGGCCGGGCCGTGCAGGTGCGAGACATGCGCG
Organism: Mycobacteriales bacterium; assembly: GCA_038229825.1. Taxonomy (GTDB): domain Bacteria; phylum Actinomycetota; class Actinomycetes; order Mycobacteriales; family Nakamurellaceae; genus Nakamurella. The sequence goes on along the minus strand of JBBROB010000015.1, from coordinate 67,422 downwards.
GAGACCCCGGTGGCGAGAGCGATCTCGGCCACCTCCGCGATCCCGGCCGCCAGGTTGTCCTCATACCCGCCGCGCATGTGCGAGACGTAGATTGCCGCTGCCGCGGCCACCGGCCGGCTGAGTTCGACGAGTTCTCGGGTGTCGGCGAAGTAGCCGGGCGCATAGTCAAGGCCGGTCGACAGGCCAAGGGCGCCGGCGGTCAGTCCGGCCGAGATCAACTCGACCATCTTGTTCAATTCGGCGGACGTTGCGGCCCGATCGGCGTCCCCCATCGCCTCGTGCCGGACCGTCCCGTGCGGTACCAGGTAGCCGACATTCACCGGGACCCGGCCGTCATACCCGGCGAGGAGGGCGCCTACTCCCCCGCCGGCATAGCTCGGGTGCGAACCGTTCAGCGCCGCGAAGTAGTCGGTGGCGTAGCGGCCGTCACCGGGTGCGAACGACACGCCGTCCTGACCGGTGATCACCGTCGTCACCCCCTGTCGGAGCAGGGCGAGCGCGACCTCCGGATCGAAAACCGCTGCCTCGGCGTGCGAATGGGCGTCAATCAGGCCGGGCAGCACCATCCGATCGATGCAATCGATCACGACATCGCCTGCCAGCGGCACGATGTCACCGATCTCGATGATACGGTCGCCGGCGACTGCGACATCACTCAGGTATTCGGGCGCACCGGAACCGTCGGCCACCGTGCCACCGCGCAGGACGGTCCTTCTCCTCACATCGACTCCGGAAGCCGTTCAGGTGCAACGGTCGTGCTGATCTCATCAGCCATTTGCAGCCGGCCGGCCAACAGGCCGCCGTCCACCGGCAGAGTGATCCCGGTGATCCACGATGCGCCCTCTCCGGCCAGGAAGAGCACGGCCGCGGCCACCTCCGCGGGTCGGCCGATCCGACCGAGCGGGTACCACTTCGCTGCCTTCTCCATCACCTGCGGGTCGGCCCTCCTGCGCTCCTCCCAGATCGGCGTGGCAATCGTGCCGGGGGCTACCGCGTTGCACCGAATACCCTGCGCCCCATAGCGAACGGCGATGCTCCTGGTCAGGCTGATCAGGCCGGCCTTGGCTGCGCTGTAGGCCTCGTTGCCGAGGTAGGTAAGGCCGTTGACCGAGGTGATGTTGACGATCGCTCCGGCGCCGGCCGAGATCATGCCGGGCAGCACGGCCGAGATGGTGTAGAAGGCGGCGTCAAGACTGACCGAGATGTCTCGGTGCCACAGCTCTTCCGACAGTTCGTCGAACGGTACGTCGGAGGCGACCGCCGCATTGTTGACCAACACCTGCACCGGGCCGAGTTCGGCTTCGATGCGGTGGACCAGGGCCCGGACCTGCACGCGCGACGTCACATCCACTGTCGCGGCCATCGACCGGGGAAGGGCGGCGGACACGGCAGCGGCCGCTTCGGCGTTGAGGTCGGCGACCACCACGCGATCACCCTGGGCGGCCGCCTGTGCCGCGATGACGGCGCCGATGCCGGATCCGGCACCGGTGATGAGCATGACCCGGTCGCTCAACGAAGACGCTCCGATCTGCTACAGGAGGGTGAAACCCGGCGGTCAGAAAAAGGTCCGGATCAGGCCGACCACCCGCGGATCGTCGGCGGCGGCATCGTCCAGTTCCGGGATCAGGGTCCACTTGTCCAGCGCCGTGCACGGATGCGAAAGTCCGAGCCGGATGACGTCCCCGACCTCGACATCGGCGTCGTGCGCCAGCTCCAGGAAGGCGTGCTGGTCGTTGAGTCTGGAAATGCAGGCGCCGGTGAGCGCGGTCGATCGGCCATCGGGTCGCCGGCGCAGCTGCGGTTCGGGCAAACCCTGGTCGAACGGCAGGTCGCGGCGACCGGCGTCCAACAGGGCGAGCCTGGGTTCCGGCCTGGAGACAACGGTGGCCCAAGCGTGCATGGCGGAGGTCAGGGCCGGGCCGTCGGTGCGGTTGCCGGGAGTCACCGAGCGGTAGTACCCGTCGTCGTGCACGACGTACGCGCCGGAGCGCAGCACAACTTCGGTGGCCGGGCCGCGCGACCCATCCGGGTCTGCCAGCGGGCCGAGTCGGTCGGCGACCCGGTCGAAATACGCGCTGCCGCCCACGGTCACCATGGCCGCGCCGGCCCTCGTCAGGTCGTACAGCGGACCGACGGCGGCGTGCAGTGCGGCGAGCTCGTCGAGGTAGCGGTCCACCATCGTCAGCTGCTCCGCGTCGGTGCCGTGCGCGACCGCGCCCTCGTACCCGCACACACCCACCAGCGCGAGTCGTGGCGACCGCTGCACCGCCTCCGCGACGGCCACCGCAGCGGGCAGGCCCCGCGCGCCGGTGCGCCCGCCGGCGGCGCCGAGTTCAACGCAGACGTCCACACTGCTTGCGGACGGTAGTGCGCTGGTCATCAACTCGACCGCCCTGACGGAGTCCACCCAGCAGCTGAACCGGAAGGACGGGTCGGAGTCCTGTTGTTCAGCCAGCCATCTCAGTCCGGCCGGGCGGAGCAGCGAATTGGCCAGGTGGATCCGGTGCAGGCCGATCGCCCGACCGACCCGCAGTTGCGGCTCGTTGGCCAGGGTGATCCCCCAGGCGCCCGCGCGCAGCTGCGCCAGATACAGCGCCGGGGACATGGTGGTCTTTCCGTGGGGTGCCAGTTGAAGTCCTCGTGAGCCGCACCAGCGGGCCATCTCAGCGATGTTCGACGCCAGCGCCTCGGTGTCCAGCGTGAGCAACGGAGTGCCGAAGTCACTCAGACGCGGGCCGGAGGCAAGAAACTCCGCAGTGGTGTAGCCGTCGGCGATCGCCGGGATCGCCTTGAAACGCCAATCGAGCACATCGTCCGCCAGCTTGCCGACCGATTCGGCCAGCGCGTGCTCGTCAGCGTTCATCCTGTTGACCTTACGAGGCGGTCGGTGCGTGACCCGACGGCACCGGTGAATCTTCGCCGGCCCGGCGTGTCGTCGCCGTGTCGGTGATGGTTGTGACTGGAGTGACAAGCGTTCACCTGCCGGAAAACTTCTCGTCATTTGGCCCTTGTGCAGTCACCGCCGGAGGGGATACAACTTGTCCACGCCCCGATGCACCTGGGGCCGCCGGCAGCGCCTGCAAGGGCAAACCTGTTGTGCGGTAACTGGTCCAACGGACGTGATCCGTCGTGCGACGGCTCTCGACAGGTCCGGCATGCGCAAGCTGCCGGGTCGCTCGCGGTGACAGCGAGCAGTCGACAGCCCAAGTTCGATGGGCGATGTACTGCGGGCAAGTGGTGGAGGAGGTCGGCTTCGGCCGATCGAATCGCCGGGCGTCCGAACCGCATGTCACGGCGGACCTGGACCGGCGGGAAACCGCACGGCAACGGTCGAGTCGGCCACCGGGCGACCGAGGGCTGGATCGAACGGCAGAAATGCATCGAAGGGCAACGGCCGAGGCGGAGCCGAACCGGGATACCGGTGAGGCGAGGCAGAGGCCGGCAGAGCTGGACGCAGCGATGCGAGGCAACGGCGCGGTCGATCGGGATACCGGGAGACCAGACCAGCCCGCCCGACGAATACCTGGCGGGACAGCGCGTGGACCAGGATGTTCATCGCAAAAGGCGAGGCCCCTTCCGGCTCATATCCGGAAGGGGCCTCGTTCCTTGTGCTCCGGGCGCCCCGGAAGTGCTCCCTCTGAGTATCGGCCGGCGGAGAGCCGGATCCCGGCTGCTCCGACGGTGTGTCGCGCGACCCCTGGTGCGCTTATCAACTTCGCCGGCGCGCACGATCGTGCCGCATATGTGACTGGAGTGACGCGAGTCGACAATTTGCCGAGCGCCGTCGAAGATGATGAGCGCCGCCACCGCCGGCGTCGCCACCACCTGCGTCGAGCCACCACCGTTGGAGTCTGAACCGTGCCAGTCATTCGTCGACCACTCACCCGGGGGTGGGAACTCCGGCTGAGCGTTGCCAGCGCGGCTGTCCGGCCGCCGGTATTGCCTGCCGCCATTGCGGCGACCGTGCCGGGCTGCGTGCACACCGACCTGTTGGCGGCCGGACTGATCCCCGATCCCTACCTGGACGAGAACGAGCTTGCCCTGGACTGGATCGGCCACCAGAGATGGTCCTACGTCACCCACTTCAGTTATGCGCCTGACAGCTCCGACCGGGTCGACCTGGTCTGCGACGGCTTGGACACGGTGGCGACAATATTGGTGAACGGGCGGCAGGCGGGGAAATTCGTCAACCAGCACCGCTCCTACCGCATCCCGGTCGCCGCCCTGCTGGCCGACGGCGACAACGAGGTCGAAGTCATCTTCGACTCTGCCTGGGCCTATGCCGAAAACATCAAGCAGCAGCTCGGCAACCTGCCGAATGCCTACCCGACGCCGTTCAACTTCATCCGGAAGATGGCCTGCAACTTCGGCTGGGACTGGGGCCCGACGGTGGTGACCGCCGGTATCTGGAAGCCGATCGCCATCGAGACCTGGTCGATGGCCCGGTTGACCGCGGTGCGTCCGGTCGCCACCGTCAGCGGCGCCACCGGCCACGTGGTCGTCGACGTCGACCTCGAGCGGACCTCCGACACGCCGATGACGGTCACGGCGCTCATCGCCGGCGTGCGCACCTCCGCGGCCGTACCCGCGGGCGCCCGGTCAGCGCAGCTGACCCTGGCGGTGCCCGACGTCGAACTGTGGTGGCCCCACGATCTCGGATCCCAGCCCCTGTACGACCTCTCGGTCGAGTTGTTCGCCGACTCCGAGACCGCGCTGGACACCTGGCAGCGGCGGATCGGCTTTCGCACCATCCGGCTCGACACCCACGCCGACGAGGTGGGTTCGGCGTTCATCCTGGTGGTCAACGATGTGCCGATCTTCGCGAGGGGCGCCAACTGGATTCCCGACGACTGCTTCCCATCGCGGATCACCGCCGACCGCCTGCGCACCAGGATCGGGCAGGGCATCGAGGCGAACATCAACCTGCTGCGCATCTGGGGTGGCGGGATCTACGAATCCGATGACTTCTACGGACTGTGCGACGAATTGGGTGTGCTGGTGTGGCAGGACTTCCTGTTCGCCTGCGCCGCCTACCCCGAAGAGGAACCGATCCGCAGCGAGGTGATCGCCGAGGCGAGGGAGAACGTCGTCAGGTTGATGCCGCACCCCAGCCTCGTGCTGTGGAACGGCTGCAACGAGAACATCTGGGGCTGGTTCGACTGGTCCTGGCAGGATCCGGTCGGCGACCGGACCTGGGGCGCCGGCTACTACCTGGACATCCTGCCGGCGATCGTCGCTGAACTCGATCCCAGCCGACCGTACTACCCGGGCAGCCCGTATTCCGGGTCGATGGACATCCATCCCAACGAGGACGACTACGGGCTGAGGCACATCTGGGACGTCTGGAACGACGTGGACTACACCGAATACCGCAACCATGTGCCCCGGTTCGTCTCGGAATTCGGATATCAAGGACCACCCAATATCTCGACGATCGAGCGATCCATCCACGACCGGCCGCTCACGCATACCTCGCGCGGGATGCTGCACCACCAGAAGGCCACCGACGGCAACGGTAAACTCGCCAGAGGTGCCGCACCCCACCTGCCGCCGGTAGAGAGGTTCCCTGAGTGGCACTACCTGATGCAGCTGAACCAGGCGGAGGCCATCCGTTTCGGGGTCGAGCACTTCCGCTCCCACCGCGGCATCTGCATGGGCACCGTGGTGTGGCAGCTGAACGACTGCTGGCCGGTCACCAGCTGGGCGGCGATCGACGGTGACGGGAAGAAGAAGCTGCTCTGGTATGCACAACGCGCTGCCTACGCACCGCGCCTACTGACCATTCAGCCGCGCGACGACGCGCTGGCCCTGATCGGCGTGAATGACAGCGGCGTGTCGTGGCGCGGCGCCACCACTGTGCAACGTCTGCGGTTCGACGGGACCGTGCTGGCCACCTTCGAGACCCGGCTGGTCGTCGACCGGCTGGCGGCGGAGACTGTTGTTCTGCCCGAACGGATCTCCGCTGCGGCTGATCGCCGCGGTGAGTTCCTGATGGCGACGACGGCCGACGGTCAGCGGGCGCTCTGGTTCTTCGCAGAGGACAAGGATCTGAAACTCGCGGTCGATGTGCTGACAACCGCTGTGCGCCAGCGGGAAGGCGGTCTCGAGGTGACGGTCCACTCCAGTTCGCTGGCCCGCCACGTCGCGGTGATGGCCGACCGGTGGCACCCAGACGCAGTGGTCGACGAGGCCCTCGTCACGATTCCCCCCGGCGGTAGCCACACCTTCCGGATTACCGCTCCCGCAGCGGCTCTCGCCGAATCATTCGCCAATTCCGGGGCCCTGAGGAGCCTCAACGAACTGGTGCACCGCGACTGACGGCCAGTTCCCGTTGGGGGAACGAGTTGCGGGAGGTCGGGCTCGAGTTGCGGGGGGTCGGGCTCCAGCTACCGGCGAGCCTATTCCCGGCAAATCGGACAAAATTGGGTCCGGAGCTCTCCGCAACTCGAGAAGGACGAGCCAGAGTCGCCGCACCGGCCACACGCGTCCCAGCTGCGACACCTGCGACTACGGGCGGGGCGCGGCCTAGTGCACCTTCCGGAACTGGTACTTCCCCTGGATGAATTCCCCGAAGAACCGCCCTTTGCTCGCCGCTCTGACGATACCGAGGTAGGTCGACGTCGGAACCATGAAGTACTGGTATAGATCGCCGTGGGTGAACTCGATCTCCAGCACCGCTGTCGTCGGGTCGTAGCCGACCGACTGGATCGTCGTGCTCGATACCACTTGTCGCTCCAACTTGCGCTGTCTCCCGCATCGTCAGGTCGATGATGAAACCGCTCTGAACAGTACGGCGTCGGCATGACCCCCAGCGCGAGTTGCGCGGAGCTCAATCCCGGCAGATCAGACAATTCTGGGTCCAGAGCTCCCCGCACCTCGGTGAAGCGCCAGCTGTCCGGACTCCCCCCGCCGGCGAAGGCAGCCAGGCCACCGGACGGCAATGCTGGTCAGACGGTCACGAGGCCGGTCTGTCGTGCGATGGCGGACGCCTGGGTACGGTTCGTCGCACCGAGCTTGGTGATGATTCGGGAGACGTGCACGCTTGCGGTCTTGGGTGACATGAACAGCGTGGCAGCGATCTGTTCATTCGTGTGGCCCTGCGCGATCAGGGCGAGGACCTCGCGTTCACGTCGGGTGAGCAGGCCCTCGGCGCGCTGCGTCGAACCGAGCCGTTCCAGGAGAGATTCGGCTTGGCGTTCCAGCGGTGCCGCGGCCAGACTGTGCGCGACGGCAATTGCTGCTTGGGCGTGGCTGCGGGCAACGTTGCGCTCACCGAGACCGGCGTGCGCTTCGGCGAGACGGAGCTGGCACACCGCCGCGTCGTAGACGTGTCCGATGGCCTGCCATCGGGCTACCGCTGTCTCGAACAGGTCGAGCTGGGTCCGGTCGCCGTGGAACCGGGCGAGCTGGGCTTCGAGTTCGGCGGACCAGGCTTTGCCGAGTGCCCCGTAGCGATGCATTCGGCTCGCGTACTGGGTAATGCCGTCGAGGTGTGCCTCGGCCGCCGACCTGTCGTGGGCGTCGGGTCCGTGCACCGCGGTGTCCACCTCGATCCGGGTGAAATCACGCACGGCCGTCCACATCATGCCGAGCAGGGCGTGGTCGCTGAACTGGGGGTGAGCCTGCACCCACAGTCGTCAGCAGCATTCCGGCGAGATCGCCCTCGGCGCCGCATACCTGGGCCGCGATCAGCGAAGCCGCTACCCGGTCGACGCCGCTGCGATCGGGCTCCCGGTCCGGCAGCCGCCGCCGGAAGTCCGGATCGGACACCTGACCGCGGGCCATCAGCTCGAGTCGCACAGCCGGCACCCTGACCTTCACCCCCGGCCAAACCCTGCAAACCATCCGCCTGGGCATCATCAACGACACCACCCCCGAACCCCTGGAATCCTTCACCGTCAACCTGTCCACCCCCACCGGCGCCACCATCACCCGCCCCAACGACCACATCTTCATCGCAGACAACGACACACCGTGAGCCTCGCCTGTCCGTCAGGCATCGCCCGCAGCTTGCTGGCTGCCAGGTAAGCAGCGCCCCGCTACCCGTCGACACCGGCGGGCCAGTGGGGTGCTGTTGCTGAATCCCATGTCGCACGTCCCGACAAACTGATGTCGATCTCCTGCCAGCGATCCTTGAAAATAGTTGCTGCGCAATATGTCTAACAATGTGAGGCCGACCCGCACAAGCTCGACTCAGGCAGTCAACTCAGGAAATGGCCGCTGCCGGGCAGGCCCACCGTCCGAGAATCCGCCGTGCGCGTAGGAAACTGCCCAAAAGCCGGCGGTTTGAGCCTCGAAACAGCAGAACGGTCTGCGCCTGGCGCAACGGTATGCGCACAGGGGCAGGGCGTAGACAGGGGCTGGAACCTCGAAGAGGTGTCCCGGCAAGATATAGCCATGACAGCAGCGGGCGGACGCAAGGCGCCGACACGCCGGAAGACGGCGGAGAGCGTCGAACTGGGGATGCTGCTCGCCGTGGTCGGCGGTTTCCTGGACACCTATACCTTCATCAGCCGGGGCGGGGTGTTCGCCAACGCCCAGACCGGCAACGTCGTCCTCTTCGGAATCGCGCTCTCTCAACGTCACTGGCACAACGCCGTCGGGTACCTGCCGCCGCTGATCGCATTCCTGGCTGGGGTCCTGGTCGCGGAGACGCTCGGGCGACCGGCCATGGAGCGTCTGCTCAGGCGCCCGGTGCGAGCAGCGATCGTGCTGGAGATGATCGTCCTGATCGCCGTCGGAGCGGTACCGGCCAGTGTCCCCAACGCCTTCGTGACCATCGCCGTGGCCTTCGTTTCGGCGATCCAGACATCGACCTTTCGGATCCTGGTCGATACCGCCTTCAACACCACCATGACGACCGGCAATCTGCGGACGATGAGCCAGGCGGTGTTCCTGGGTCTGGCCGACCACGATGTGATAGCACGCGGCCGGGCGAAAAGGTTCGGTCTGGTGATCACCAGTTTCCTGCTCGGCGCCGTCCTGGGTGGTTTGCTCACTACAGCGGTAGGAACGTACGCGGTCTGGGCAGCAGCGGTGCTGCTCGGCGTCGGCTTGGTGATCTTTGTCTACGAGGAGCGGCCCGGTCGGAACTGATTCTGCCGATCTTCATATGTACGGCTGGCCAATCTTAATAGGTAAGTCCGCGGAATGTTTGCAGAAACCACTTCGTCTGCTCCGAAGGCCTTGTTCAGTCCGTGAAGGATGACCGATTGATTGGGATTTGGGGAGTAATCTATGAACTCAGAGCAGCTGGGTGTGAGGAGTCCGTGATGGAAAACGACGAGCCGGGCGCACTCGGCGAAGATGCGACGGATTTCGAATCAGCCCGGGAGCGCCACACCCGGGAGGAGTCGGACGACTCCGACCTGGCGGAAAGCCTGAAGTCGTTGTCCCAGTTGTCATCCGGCTGGGACCGGATCGAGGATCTGCTGATCCAGGTGGCCGGCTATGCCGTCCAGGCCATCCCTGGTGCCGACGGCGCCGGGTTGACACTGACCGAGATGGGCCGACCGGACATCATCGTGAAGACCGTGGACTTCGTCCGTGAAATTGACGCCATCCAGTACGGGCTCGGCGAGGGCCCCTGCATCAGCGCTGCCGCCACCGGCACTGCGATGCGGTCCGGTTCACTCGGCGGCGATGCGCGGTGGCCGCGTTTCGGCCCGAGGGCCGGTCGGCTCGGCGTGCACAGTGTGCTGTCGTTGCCGTTGCTGACGCCGACCGGCGTGGTCGGCGCGATGAATATCTATGCCCACGCCAAGAATGCCTTCGACGGCCGCGCCGAGGAGTTGGGGCAGATGTTCGCCGTGCCGGCGGCGATCGCGGTGCACAATGCACAAATCCTGGACCAGACCGACAGACTCGCCCGAAAACTACAGGCGGCACTTATCAACCGACCGGTGATCGACCAGGCAATCGGCATTCTGCGCAGCAGGAGTGGCGGAACCGCGGACGAGGCATTCGAACGACTTCGTACGATGAGCCAGGCCGATCATGTCAAATTGACCACGGTGGCACAGACTCTCGTTGACCAGGCGGTGTTCCGAGCACGTGCCCGACGCGCCGGGCCGGAGTAGCCGGCCCAGCAGCGGCCATATCTGGATCGATCGGATGGGGCCAATTGAGGGTAGGGTCAAAAGTGCTGTCGACGAGTTGATCTGGCCCCGACCCGACCCTTCTCGTCGAGCTTCGAGTCAGGCTCTACCGCGTGGCTCGGCCCGGGCACCAAAGACCAGCGGTTTCGGGACCACGCGGAGCCCCGCCCGATGTCCCAGCCAGATTCGTTCGTCGATCAGCTCGCGGAGCTCACCGATGCTCTCGACGAACCGGGCGCCGATCTCGGGGCGATCATCTCCGTGTTGGTGGATGACGTGCGGGGCGCGGTGCGGTCGTTCCTGGGCTTGACCATCCACCTCGTGGTGGAGGGCATTCCGGTCCTGCTGACGGCGATCGGGGGCCAGCACATTCATGCGGCCAGCACGTCCCTGCGCATGCCACTACACCTGCCTGGTTCGGCCGCCGTCGGCCACATCATCTTTTACGCCAAGAATGCCGCCGCATTTGCGAGTCTGGCGCACGACGCCGGCCGCAGTGGCATATTGATCGGTCCGATCGCTGTGGACGAAGATTTGCACGCGGCTATTGATTTGACCCAAAACAGGGGCCTCGCCGATCAGCGAGACATCAATCAGGCGATCGGCATGTTGATCGAAAGAGGTCAACTTCCGGACGAGGCACGCGCAAAACTCACTGCGGATGCAGCGGAAAACAATGTGCCCGCAGCCGATATGGCCCGGCGGCTGCTGCAAACTATTGCATCGGCCGAACCGGACAACCTCGGATAGGTTACGGCGCGCTGTCAGGTGGGCAGACAGGACCGACGCCCGATTGGTTGAGCTCGTCAACGATCAGCCGCATCGGCGTATTGGTGTTCTGCGACGCCTCGACAAGCAAGGCGAACGCCTGATCCTCGGTGACCTTGTGACGCTCCATCAGGATGCCCTTGGCCTGCCCGATCCGATCTCGGCCGACGATCGCCGCATGCAGATTGTCGCGTTCCCTGGCCGCATCGAAAGCCACCGCCGCATGCGCCGCGTAGGCCGTTGCGGCGAGCACCACATTCTCGGTGAACGCGTCAGCGCTGCGGCTGAACAGGCTCAGGGCTCCCAGTGCCCGGTCGAGCACGTAGAGCCTCACACACAGCACGCTGCTGATGCCGAGGGCGTGGGCCGCCCCGGCATAGGCCGGCCACCGGTCGTCGGATGCGGTGTCCTCGACCAGCACCATCGGCTCCGAACCCTGCTGGAGAGCGGTCAGACACGGACCCGCTCGATGCTCCTGTTGGACCGCGTTCAGGGACTGCAGCAGGCAATCTGTCGGACCGAGGGTATTGACGGCGTGGTCACGCCCGACCACCGTCACGCAGGCCATGGCAACACCGGGCAGCAGGTCCACGGCCGCCTTTGCGATGCTGGCCGCCGCATCTTCCAGCACTGCATGTTCTGCCTGCAGATCACGGGCCGTTTCGGCCAGGGACATCGCCAGTTCATCGGACGGAGCATCGGCTCCGTCGACCCCTTCGACCGGCGCGGCCTCCAGCATGATGTCCTCCCTGATGCCTGTTGGATCTACGCCGGCCGGTTGACCGACGGTTTACAAGCGAAGATACCGGGTATCTGGCCCCCGGTCACCCTCGGGCCGCGCCGGTCGCAGCACGGCAAACGGGGAGTGATGGGCGTGATACGTAGGGTGATCGGGCCGAGCGCCGGTCCCTTTCCGCTGAAACTAGGGACGACCGTGGGGTCGGTGACACCGAACCGGTCTCCGCGGTGCTGGACAAATCCCTGCCGCCCAACCCCTGGACCGCAAAGATCACCATGAAGAGCGGACTTCTCGAGATCAGTGAGCAGGCCAGGTTCACCTTCAGGGCCGCGGGTCAGGCCAGACCGGTCAGCGCCACGCCAACACCGAGCGCCAGTTCCACGCCGGGCCGGCTCTATCGCATCAAGCCGAACCAGTGCCCAGAACCTGACCGAGTGTCGCTCCCAGCAATACCTCCCGATCGGCACCTACATGTAGGCGCCGGTGCCCAGTCGCCAGCGTAGGTCGTCGCTGGAAACGATGCGTCGGCCGGAAATGCCGTGCGGAATGATCCGCATCCAGTGGTTCCGCTCGCCGGGAGCCCATGGGTGCACGTCGCTGGCTTCCGTCCGTTCGATGAGCTCCTTGGAGTGTTCGGCCGTGAGCGCCTCGGCTTGACCTCGGATCAGGATGCTCCAGCCCGAGTTCTTGGTGAAATCGAACTCGTCCACCTCGAACGTGACGTTGCCGTGGTCAGCGTGCGCCACAACGGAACCCGGTTCGGTGCGGATGACGACCACATCGCGGTCGACGGCGTAATTCACCGGGATGACCAACGGATATCCGTCTGCCACAACGCCCAGCCTGCCGACGTGCCGTGCGGCCAGCATGTGGTAGCACTCCTGGCTGGTCAGGACGTTCATTTCCGGCTGTTCACCTTGGTGTCCCATTTATGCCTCCACGCGTCTGATCAAGGACCGGTCCGGTCGACTCGTGCGCGGACACCGTAGTGGTGGCAACGAACAACCGGCCAGACCGCAAAGATAGCGACCCCACGCACGGCCGCCACAGGGCCGAAAGACCCGAATCCGGGGTGGTGGCCCCAAGGTCTGACTTGGTTGACAGAACACCCGACCTGACCCCGCAGTCCCCTTCGTAGCTGCCGGTATGCTGCGGTGGCCCAGATCAGCCGGCTTTGGCCCGCGCGACGGTGAAAGCCTCACGAGCGGCCCGCATATCAGCCCGGGCGTCGTTCGATCTCCGGGTGAGCGTGCCCATCGCTTGCTGATTGAATGCGACGGGACTCTCATGCATCTCGGCAAGGGAATCGGCCGCCAACGAAAACGCGACAATCGATCGCTCATACCAGCTGATGGATGTTTCATTGGGTTGGCGGCTCATTCTTATACTATACGGGAGGGATGCGTCTACTCCCCGATGTCGGTGGAAAAGGGTGAACAGCCCGTCGGGGGTGCTACGTACCGTCACGCTCGGCTGTACACCTTTAGTCGCGACGACGAAGCATTCAGGACGCTGCAGCGGATTCCGCCTGGATCAACGGGATCTGGACGTGGAAGGCGTTGCCGATGGCGGCGCCATTCGACGCGGATGGGCTGTTCAACGTGCCGGTGGTGAACGGACGATCTCGGTCACGACGGTCTTCGTCGCAGCACCGTCCTTCGTGACCGTGGCGTTGGGCCCCGGCGAGGCTGAATCCGTCGGTCGGTTCAGCGGGTGATCGACTGCGCACCGGACCGGAAACAACCTCGATTGATCAGGCACCGCAGGCAGCACAGAGTTGGTCAGGGTGTCATTCCCGGCCCCGGGACCGCGATCGGAACCGGCACTGTGAACCTGCGCGCGCCGCCGCATCATCCGATGCGATGGTGCGACGAACAATTCCCCCGAAGAGTGAGGCGAGATCGGAGACAATCATGCAATTGTCACACAATGTCACTGTGTTCTCGTTATCGTCCACGACGGTGTGGGCCACCTGACGACGACCTTTCCTCGCGCAGAATTCATTCACTGGTGTCAAAATCCGGTAATCGAAAGCGGAGGGCGATCAAACGGAGTCAACTTCCTCAAATGCGCGGCCCACTCCGACCAGGCAGGGCAATTCAGTAGCCTCTCGACAACTCTGTGTGCCCAGGAGCATCGAGACGCCAGCCAGCTGGATGCGCCTCACCCCGACGTTCGCACTTGCGATTGGTACTCTGTGCCCTTCACGTCCCGGGCCGCAGTCATTTCACCATTGAGAGCAACTGTTCATTTACCGCCTACCAGGATTTCCACGGATCGCTGAAGGGTTGACAATGACACTTCTGCTGAGGCAGGGCGACGAGCGCCCTGTCCGGGTCGGGGACCCCTCCTCGGCGGAGAAGTTGGCGGCGGTGCTGGCATCGTTCGCCCGGACCATGCTGACCGACTTCCCCATCCAGGCCATTCTCGACGAGTTGGTCATGTGCATCGTCGACGTGCTGCCCATCACCGCCGCCGGAGTGACCGTCATGTCCCTGGGCTCGGCACCGCGCTACTTTGCGGGCTCCGATGACTCGGCGCGACAGTTCGAAGAGTTGCAGACCAGGTTGGGAGAGGGTCCAGGCGTCTGGGCCCACCGCCAGGGCGAGGCAGTCTCAATACCCGAACTTCGGGCGGAACGCCGCTTCCTGAGGTTCACCCAGGAGGCGATCGACCTCGGCCTCGCTGCCGTATTCACCTTTCCCCTTCAGCACGGCAACCAACCGATCGGTGCGCTGGATCTCTATCGAAACGCCACCGGCCCGCTGTCCGAGACCGCGATGGCCGACGCCCAGACTCTCGCGGACGTCGCAAGCTCCTTCTTGATCAATGCCCAGGCCCGGGTCGACCTTGAGGCGTCGTCGGACAAGTCCCGCCAGGCCGCACTGCATGACGCGCTGACCGGCCTGCCCAACCGAATTCTGATGGTCGATCGCCTTGAGCACGCCTTTCTGCGCAACCGCAGGACGGACAACAAGACTGCGGCCCTGTTCATCGACCTCGACCGACTCAAAGCGGTGAACGACTCCTACGGCCATGCCGCAGGTGACGAGCTGTTGACCGCGGTGGGTCACCGACTGACGAACGCGATCCGACCCGGAGACACCGCCGCCCGAATGTCAGGCGATGAATTCGTCGTCTTGTGCGAGGATCTGAGCGCGCCTGCAGAAGCCGTCGCAATTGGTGCTCGCCTGCTTGCCGTCATCGCCGAGCCCTTCATCCTCTCCACAATCGCTGTCGACATCACTGCCAGTATCGGAATTTCCTACGCCCTGCAGGGCGATCACTCACCGGAGCAGCTGCTACAAGAGGCTGACAGCGCGATGTACCAGGCGAAGCGGGCCGGCGGGAACCGCCAGCAGATGTTCGACGTGGCACTGCAGGACGCACTCGATCTGCAGATCCGGCTGGAGCGAGACCTCCAGGGCGCACTTCAGCGGAACGAACTGCACACCGAGTACCAGCCGTTGGTGTCCAGCGCAGACGGACGGATTCTGGGTTTCGAGGCATTGGTCCGGTGGCGTCATCCGACGCATGGACTCGTTCCTCCGGCGACGTTGATACCGCTGGCGGAACGATCCGGGGCCATCGGGCCCATCGGTTCGTGGGTCCTGCGCGAGGCCTGCAACGACCGGTACCGATGGCGGGCCGACCGGCCGGAGGGAGATCCGGGAATGTCGGTGAATGTCTCACCGCAGCAACTCATGTCGGCCGGTTTCGCCGCCACGGTCGCGTCGATCCTTTCCGACACCAATACGGATCCGCGACGACTGACGCTGGAGATCACCGAGAGCGTCTTCATTCGTGACGCCGAAGGAGCGCTCCGGGCCCTCAATGATCTTCGCGATGTCGGAGTCACCATCGCGCTCGACGACTTCGGAACAGGGTTCTCATCGCTGAGCTATCTCAGTCGATTTCCGATGGACGTGATCAAGATCGACCGATCCTTCGTCGCCGATCTCACGGTCAAAACTGCCAGCGTCGCCATCGTGCGTGCCGTTGTCCAACTGGCACATGATCTGAACATGACCGTGGTGGCGGAAGGGGTGGAAACCACCCGGCAGCACGAGCTCGTCTCTGAACTGGGATGCGATTTCTGCCAGGGATATTACTTCGCGAGGCCGATGTCCGCAGCGCGGGTCGATCAGATGATGATGAGCCCTCAGCCATCCATTCTCGGGCGATACCCGCTACTCCCCCAGACCACCGACTACAAAGCGGAGTAATTACCTGGTTGAGCCGGGGGGTGAATCAACGAGCGCGAGTCGTCCGGCTCGCTCCCCACCAGAGAGTGGGGCATCAGTGGCATTCATCGCAAACCTTCTCGTTCCCGCCAGTTATCGTCCCCCCATGAGAGGCCATGCAGTGAAGGACGGCTCCACTGCCCGTTGCGGTTAAACTGACGAGCACACACCTCAGCGACCGCCAGCAGCGCGGCGGCGGTCGTCCGGACGATACCTGAAAGGTTGATCCACATCTCAACTTTCCGGGTGCTGATGATCTGCACGGCTAACTACTGCCGCTCCCCGATCGCCGAGCAGCTGCTCAAGACGGCGACCAACGCGCGATTCGGCCCGGCGAACACCTGGCTGGTGCAGTCGGCCGGAACCCACGCCTCGGAGGTCCGGCCGCTTCACGAGCTCGCCGCTGCGGTGCTCACCGAGCGGAAATCGTTCATCGACGGTCATCAGAGCCGGAACCTCGACGCCGCCATGCTGCGCGAGGCCGACCTCGTTCTGACCTCCACCCGCGGTCAACGGTCCTTCGTGGCCCGAATGCTCCCCGCGGCGATCGGCCGCACCTTCACCATGTTGCAGTTCGCCCGGTTGGCCGCCGCAGTCCCGCCGATCTATTCGTCGGATGCCGGCGAACTCGGCCGGCGGCTACTGGTCGAAGCCAAAGCGGCCAGGGGTCAACTGCAACCGGTGCCCCCGGAGCAGGACGACCTGCCCGACCCGATGGGCCGGCCGATCGCGGACTTCCAGGCCTGCGCGACCAGCCTCGACCATGTCGTCAAGTCGATGCTGCGCCCCCTCGCGCTCACCGCCGCCCAAGATTCCGGCCCCCGGCACCGCCTCGGTCACTAGCGCGAAGCCGGCGGCATGGATCGCCCTTTCAGGCCTGGACCAATTGGAAGACCCGTGTCACTCCCGTCCCAATTGCGCGAAGTTCGTCCATGCGCGGTCAGCATCAGCGAGCTCCAGCGTCCGGTTCCCGACGGTCAACGGCATCGGGTCGGTAAGGGAACCGACGAAATTACCGTCGCGATCATCGTTCTCGAAGGCCAGGAGCACCCAGTCACCGGCGGGGTCCTTGATTGCCTTGCCGACGTAGTGACGACTGTCGGCCAGCAGGGTGGCCCCCGCAATGTCGAAGGGGCCCATCGCGGACTGCCCGGCGGCGACCCACACGCCCCCCGTGCCGCCGGTCCTTGTCTGGCGGGCGTCGGAGAGTTCGCCTTCCAGGCAGTTGAAGATCAGCAGGAACTCTCCGTCTATCTCCAGGAGCTGGAAGACCTCCAGCTGACCGAACCCGTCGCCGGGTTCGCTCAGTGGTGGTTGTACTAGCCAATGGACGAGATCGGCAGAGCGGGCATGGCCGATCACTCCTCGATCGTCTGACGGTCCGTGGTTGGCTCTGGCGGTGATCAGCATGTGCCAGCCGTCCCCGCCTGGGTCGGCGAAAACCCAAGGGTCGCGCCAGGCTTCGTCATTCCACAACGGTGGCTCGGCAAGCTTTTCATACCACTGCGGGTCGGCCTCCAGCAGCGGGTTGGCGGGGTGCTTGTCCCAGCGGAGAAGGTCGGTGGAGGTGGCCAGACCGATGCGCTGCACCAATCCCGAATCGGCGTCGGACACCCCGGTGTAGAACATGAACCAGGTGCCGTCCGGTCCACGCACCACAGATCCGGTCCAGGTGGCCTGATCGTCGAAGGCAGGTCGGTCTCCGCGGACCAGCGCGTCGGGTAGCCGCACCCAGTTGACCAGATCCGGGGAAGCGGCGTGCCCGATGCCTGCCCGCCCGTGCCGGCGGCGCGGGTCGTGCAGGGCGCGGGAGGCGTAGAGGAAGAACAAGTGGTAGCGGTGGTCCGG
This sequence comes from Mycobacteriales bacterium, assembly GCA_038229825.1. GTDB lineage: Bacteria > Actinomycetota > Actinomycetes > Mycobacteriales > Nakamurellaceae > Nakamurella. Next base: position 49,726 of record JBBROB010000015.1, on the reverse strand, counting down.
GGCTTCGTCGGCTGACACCAACCAGAAGTCCCAGACCCACGCCTCAGGTAAGAGCAGCACCCGCCTAGCCCTTCACGCCGGAGGAAGCGATGGAATTGATGAACGATCGCTGGAAGGCGATGAACAGCACCAGGATCGGCAGGGTGATCATCGTCGCGTAGGCCATGATCTGACCCCAGGAGGTGTTGAGCTGCTTGAAGTAGTCCATGCCGACCATGACCGGGCGCAGGCTCTCCGTCTGCACCACCATCAACGGCCAGAGGTAGGAATTCCAGGCGGGCAGGAAGGTCAGGATCGAGACGGTCGCGATGGCCGGCCCGGACAGCGGCATGACAATCTTGCGGTAGATGGTGAACCAGCCGGCGCCGTCCACAACCGCCGCCTCGTCGAGCTCCTTCGGGATCGAATCGAAGTACTGGTAGAACAGATAGATGGAGAAGGCGTTCACGATGAACGGAATGATCTGCACCTGGTAGGTATCGAGCCATCCCTGGCTGAAACCGTTCGCATCCAACCACGGCAGCTTGTTGACCCACCACACCAACGGCAGCGCCAAGGTCTCGAACGGGACGATCAACGTTGCGATGATCACCGATAGGACGATCATCTTGCCGCGGAACTTCAGCCTTGCCAGGGCGAATGCTGCCATGGAGTTGATCAGCAGTCCGAGCGCTACGGTCACCACGGAGATCATCACCGAGTTGAAGATGAACTGGCCGAAGGGAACCCGATCGAAGACGGCCGTGTAGTTGTCGAAGGAGATCGCGCCGACCGGCAGGAATGCCTTGACCGAGGTGACGTCGGCGAAGATCTGGGCGTCCGGTTTGAAGGAGGACACGATCAGGAAGACAATCGGCAGGCCGAAGAAGAGGGCCAGCGCGATGCGGCCGGCGTATCCGCCGATGAGTCGTCCCCAGCGGCGGGGTTGCTGCGGCGGCAGCGTAGCCGCCGGCTCGACTGGACGAGCGTCGGAGAGAATGGTCATTTCGGGTCCTTGTCGCGGGTGAGGTAGCGCTGGCCCAGGGAGACGGCCAGGACGAGGGCGAAGAACACCAGGGAAATGGCAGAGGCATAACCGGTCTGCTGCTGCTGGAATCCGGTCCGGACCGCTTGGTAGACAACGGTTGTGGTGGCATCCAACGGCCCCCCCTGCGTCATCACGTTGATTTGGGTGAAAAGACTGAACGCGGAAATGGTGATGGTGACCAGGATGAAGGTGCGGGTCTGCCGTAGTCCGGGCCAGGTGACGAATCGGAAGTCCTGCCAGCGGCTGGCCCCGTCCAACGCGGACGCCTCGTAGAGGTCACCGGGAATGGTCTGCAGACCGGATAGCCAAATCACCATATGGAAGCCGATGCCCTGCCAGATCGACATGAAAAGAATGGATGCGAGAGCGGTCTTGGAATTTCCGAGCCAGTCGGTGCCGGTGATGCCGATCTTGGCCAGCAACCCGTTGATCAGGCCGTCCGGCCGGTACAGGAAGGTCCACAGGATCGAGACGACGACCATCGAGGTCACTACCGGCAGGAAGTAGACCGTGCGGAAGAAGTTGACGCCCTTGACCTTCACGTTGATGAGCACCGCAAGGCCCAGGGCAAGACCGGCCTGGAGCGGTACCACGAAGATCGCGAACAGCACCGTGTTGCGCAGCGAATGCCAGAAGGTGACGTCCTGGAAGAGCCGGCTGAAATTGTCCAGCCCGACGAACTTGCCCGGTTCAGGTGAGATGAGGTTGGCGTTGGTGAACGCCAGCGCGAACGTCAGCGCAATCGGGATCAGCACGAAGGTGATCATCAGTACTGCCGCCGGCGCCAACATCCAGGCGGCGACGGCCTTCTGGGATCGCCGGCGGCGACCGAACCGTCCGGTGGGTCGAGGGGCGACGTGGACGGCAGGTGGATCGATGGTTCTGGTTGTTGTCATTGGGGTCTCCTTGGGCGACCCTCGGGACCGCCTGGGGGACGGATGATGTGTCCCCCAGACGGTCGAACGGGAAGGTCAGGAAGCTCCGAAGTAGTTGTTCGACTTGTTGTTGGAATCGATATTGGACACTGCCTGATCCAGCGCTGACTTCGGGTTGGCGCCGTTCAGGATGTCCTGGGTGGCCTTGGCGAACTCAGTGGCGATGAAGGGATATCCCGGGGTGACCGGCCGGAGCACCGCGAACCTCTTGGACTCCTGGCGGAAGAAGTCGTAGACGCCATTCGGTTCGTAGCCCTTGACCAGCGCCGCGGCAGCATCGGTCGCGGGAATTGTCCCGGTGGCCTTGGAGACAGCGGCGACGTACTTGTCCTGCAGCGAGTACTTCAGGTAGTCAAGAGCGCCGGCCTTGTTGGAGCACCCGCTGCTGACTGCCCATTCCCAGGACGCGCCGCCGATCTTCGGGCCGTTGCCCAGGTTCGGCGGTGGGAGGAAGGCGACGTCGCTGCCGAACTTCTTGGTCAGGGTATCGGCGGCCCAGGATCCGCTATACATGATCGCGCTCTTGCCGTTGACGAAATCGGCTGTCGAGTCGGTTCCGGACTTGGCGGCCATGTAGCCGCTGGTCACCAATCCCCGGAACCAGGTTGCCCAGGCGACGGCCTTCGGGCCGTTCAGCGCGCCGCCCGCCGACTTGTAGTCGGAACGGTTGGTCAGGTCACCGCCGAAACTCTGCAGGAACGGCGAGTAGGCATAGGGCAGCCACTCACCGGTGCCGGCGGTGCCCAGATCCAGTGGGTACGCCCATTTCCCCGTTGCTTTCAGGGTCTTGAGCGCGCCGCTGAACTCCGTTTCGCTCCAGGGCGTGTCGATGGTGGGAATACGGATCTTGTTGGCGGTCAGCACCGACTTGAGCGAATACATGGACAGGGCCACATCGTAGAATCCGGCCGAATAGTTCTTGCCATTGTATTTCCCAACGGTGCTGGGCAGGAACTTCGACAAAGTGGCGTCGAGCCCGTCCAGCGGGGCCAGATAACCTGCCCAAGCCCAGTCCGGCACGTTCGGTCCGTCGGAATCAAGGATGCACGGCAGCTTCTTGGCAGTCGCGGCCGCGACCACCGACTGGTTGTACGAAGTCTGCGGGAAGGCCTGGATGACTACCTTGTACGTCTTCTGGCTGGCGTTGTAATCGTTGACGATTGCGGTGATCGCGCCAAGCTCCGCGGCGTTGCCGGCGTTGTGAGTCCACAACGTCAACGTGCCATCGCTGGCGGAGCTGCTGCTGGAGCCGCCTTTACCGCATCCGGCCAGCAGCGTCGCGCCCATCGCAACCGCTAAACTGGCGGTTGCGAGGCGCCTGAGGTTTCGAGACAACACAGGGTTCCTCCATAGGTAGGGGTACGGCAGATGCCGAACCCAACGGACACCCGCTGATACGGGTGTCTTCGGTGGTCGCTCGCCGCCTCGAGGTCAGAGTCGAGGCGGCGAGCTCACTGATGCACGGCGCACCAGCGGACAAGGCAAAGCGACCTGCTCGGCAGGCACGCTACCGATGGCGTCGATCAGGGCCATCAGGGTGTGGATCGCCCACCGGCCCATCTCGTAGTGCGGAAGCGCCACGGTGGTCAAACCCGGACGTAGACCTTCGGAGATCAGCGTCAGATCGTCGAATCCCACGATCGACAGGTCCTTGGGAATGTCAAGCTCGAGCTGCTGGGCGGCCTGGTAGGCCCCCATCGCCACCTGATCGTTGAAGCAGAAAATGGCGGTCGGCCGGTCGGACCGGGCGAGCAACGCCGTTGCCGCCCGATAGCCGCTGGGTGCGTCGTGCCCGGCGGCGATCACCAACTGCGGTTCCAACGGAAGCTGCTGCGCCGTCAGAGCTTGGCGGTAGCCGGCCAGCCGGCCGTGGGTGGCCGGAATGTCATCGACATTGTTGATGAAGCCGATCCGCCGGTGGCCGACCGATAGCAGTTCGGTCACCGCGGTGACGGCCCCACCCACCTCGTCCGGGACCACCGAGGGCAACAGCGGCACGTGGGAGCGGACATCCAGCAGCACCGACCGGCTCGCCTCCAAGGCGGCCGGAGGCGTCAGGACGCGGTGGTACATCGAGGCATAAACGATGCCGTCAACCTGCCGGTCCAACAGGGCCCCGATCTCCTTGCTCTCCAAACCCTCGTCCCGACCCGAGTTCAACAACAGCAGCAACGAATCGAATTCACCGGCAGCGTCCTGGGCGCCGCGCACCATGTTCCCGGCGAACGGAGTGGTCGCGATCTCGTCGGACAGGAAGCCGATGGTGTGCGACCGTTGCAATCTCAGGCCCTGCGCCAACCGATTGGGGGTGTACCGAAGTTCAGTGGCCACCTGACGTACCCGGACCCGGGTGGAATCCAGGATCCGTTTGCCCGGCACATCGTTGAGCACGTGCGACACCGTGGTGGTCGACACGCCCGCACGAGCCGCCACATCGCGGATCGTGACCTTGCTCTGCGTCATTGCGGTGCGCCCAATCGTTTAAGCGGGTGGTTCGGCTAATGTTGCGCCACGTCACTGCTCTTGTCAAGACTTCGGGCTCCAGGACTTCATGCCGGCTCCGGAGTCCATGTGACAGACTCCGCAGTCGTGGGAATGAAGATGCGGCAGTTCGGCGCGACGGGACTGATGCTGCCATGCCTGTCGGTGGGAACGGCTGCTCTCGGCAGGCCGACCTACCTCAACCTCGGCCACGCCGCAGACCTCGCGGATAGTTCCGTCGACGCCATGCGCCTTTTGACCCATCAGGTTCTCGACGCTGCGTACACCATGGGTCTCCGGCATTTCGACACCGCACGTTCCTACGGCCTGGCCGAGGACTTCCTGTCCGAGTGGCTTGCGCAAAGGGCGTACGGCGACGTCGTCGTCACGTCGAAATGGGGTTATCGATATGTCGGCGACTGGAAGATCGACCGCTTCCCCCAAGAGACAAAGGACCTGAGTGTCGATGCGTTTCTGGACCAGTCGGCGGAAACTACTCGGAAATTGGGTGGCTTGCTCACCGGTTATCAAATTCACTCGGCCACGATCGACTCGGGCGTCCTGCAGGACCGAAACGTTTTGCACGCCATGAGCACCCTTGCTGAATCCGGCGTCTTGATCGGCGTTTCGACAACTGGCCCCGGGCAGGCCGAGACGATCCGCACCGTGGCCGAACTCAGACACTCTGGTCTGGCACCCTTCAGCTTCGTGCAGTCGACATGGAACATTCTGGAGACTTCCGCGACAGCAGCCCTCAGAGACGCAACTGACGCCGGGCTGGGCGTCATTGTCAAGGAGGCGCTGGCGAATGGCCGATTGGTCAAGGATCCCCACATCCGGTCGCTGGTCGTCGAACTCGCCCGAAAGTACGACGTCGGCCCTGACGCGGTCTGCCTCGCCGCGGCAATAGCCCTGGACTTCCTACCGCTCGTGCTCTCGGGCCCGATCAGCGTCGCCCAGTTGACGAGCAACGTGAACGCAATTTCGTTGGACCTGACCGAGGAAGAATTGGCACAACTGTCCGGCCTGACCGAGGACGCCACCGATTATTGGGCAACTCGTTCGGGCCTACCTTGGACCTGAGCGGCTTGTCTTTGTTGGGTGGGCGAAATTGGCGACCCCTGCCAATCCCGCTCTCATCCGGTGCCCAGGGCGGATGGCCGGCTGGCCGGGCCGGGAGCCACCGGCGCTGCCGCCGCCATCGGTCACCAGGCCGGCCGATCCACGGCAAAAGTATCAGAGGGTGCTTCAGGGGCGTTGCGGCTGCTGGGCCCCAGCGCCATCCTTGAGACATGACAAGCACACTCCAGAACATGCGGACGAGGTACCACGTCGCTCCGGAAGCCGTCCTGAAGTTCAACGAGGAGGGCTTTGTCAAGCTCTCCGATGTGTTGGACCCCAACGATCTCCGCCACTACGAGCCCGAGATCACCCTCAAGGTTAAGGAACTCACCACCCAGCAGCTACCGCTGGCGGAACGGGACACGTACGGAAAGGCTTTCCTCCAGGTCACGAATCTGTGGGAGCACAGCGAGATCGTCAAGGAGTTCGTCTTCTCCGAGCGGCTCGCAGCGATCGCCACCGACCTCTTGCAGGTCCGCGGTGTCCGGCTCTACCACGACCAGGCGCTCTACAAGGAATCCGGCGGCGGCATCACCCCGTGGCACGCCGACCAGTACTACTGGCCCCTGTCGACCGACCGGACCGTCACCGTCTGGGTTCCGCTGCAGGAGACTCCTCTGGACATGGGTCCGCTGTCCTTCGCCCGGGGCAGCCAGAAGTTCGAATTCGGCCGGGACCTACCGATCAGCGACGAGTCGGAAGCCGCGTTGAACAAGGAACTGGCCGACCACGACTTCCCCTTGGTGCAGACCCCGTTCAACCTGGGCGACGTCAGCTTCCATACCGGCTGGACATTCCACCGGGCCGGCGCCAACAATTCGGGCTCACCGCGCGCCGTCATGACGGTCATCTACATGGATGCCGACATCACCCTCACCGAGCCGGTCACCCAGTACCACTTCAACGAGATCAAGAACTGGATGCCCGGCACCACGCCCGGCGAGATTCCGGCCAGCCACCGCAACCCGGTGCTCTACCAGCGCTAGATCGTCCACCGTAGAAGGCCCGGACCCGCCATGGCCCCTGGTGCGCTGCTGGCTGGCCGGACTGGGGCGTCTTGGACAGCTTCTTACCGGCACCGCTGGACGAAGACGATCCGATTGCCCCGCCGCCGGTGGCGACGCCGGCGAAGAATCTGCTGGATCTGGCCGCCCCGAGCGACCTATCCCATACCGATGCACCGGTGAATCGATTTGTAGAGCAGGTAGGAGTTGAGGCCTTCGATGCCGAATTCCATGCCCATCCCGGAATCGTGGCGTCCGCCGAAGGGCGCACTGTGGTTGGAGGCGACGAAGTTGATGCCGACCGACCCGGTGTCCATGCGGACCGCGACCGACAGTGCCTGGTGCGGGTCGACCGAGAGCACCATGCCGGCCAGGCCGAAGCCGGTGTCGGTGCTCCAGCCGATAGCTTCGTCCAGATTGCGGTGCTCCAGAACGGTCGGTACCGGCCCGAAGATCTCCTCCCGCGCGATGCGGATGTACCCGGGTACCGCGGGCCGCTCGGATCGGCAGCCGTCCGCCCCTGCATGCCACCGCGCGGTCGGCACGATCCTGCTGGCCTTCGACGACGACTGGGTCCGCTCGGCCTATCTGCAGCGTCCGCTGGAAAGCCGCACCATCTTCACCCATACCAACCGGGCCGGCTCATCGCCGCACTGGATCGCGCCCGGGAAGCAGGCTACGCAAGTGCTGTGGAGGAAGTGCGGCTGGATTCCTGCTCCATCGCGGTGCCGGCGCGCACCACCCGCGACGACGCCGCCCTGCGTCTGGTGCTGCTGTCCATTGACGCATCGACGATGAGCCGGCATCTGCCGGCGTTGTGGGGCATCGCCAGGAAAGCGCAGTCCGCCGTCCAGAATCTGCTGACCCGGCTGCCGCCACTGCGCGACCGCCGCTGGGTGGTTGAGACCGGCAATGGCAGGGTCGCTGCGGAAGACTACCCTGCAACGCAATGACGAAATTGGTCAACAGGCATGGCGGCATGTTGTTGTGCGGTTGGCCGCCCCCGATGATCTGGAACGTCTGCAGGCCCCGGGGCGACGTCGGGGGCGCCGGAGGAATAGCTCGAGAAAGGACCTGATCGGATCACCCATCGGGGCTCCCTCAGTCGCGACGGCGAAGGAATCGGGCGACCGATACCTCAAATGCAGGAAAGATCAGCATGCACATTCAGTAACAAGAGCGGTCGGAAGTGTCCTCGATCGTGGCCACATCGCAATTCCTGCGGAAAATCAGTTGCGCAGCCCAACTCCGGTCACTGATTCGACGCACCGGTCTTCACTCTGCGGTGCGGACGTTTGTCGGCCACTGAGCGCTACCATGAATGGGTAGGCCCCGCACGGAAACGACCCTCGATTAGGCTATCGGTCGCTTTCGTGAAGACCCAACCACTGAGTACAGATTGGTTGGGACCGCGATGAAAGATTCGAAACCGACCACGAAAGCGGGTCGGCAGAACGGCCGCAGCGGTCGAACAGGACGCTTGGTGCGATGGTGGCGCAACCGCTCGATCCGGGTCGAGGGTCTGCTCATGTTGGCCGCTCCGATCCTTGCCCTCGTCATCGTGACGGGAGCCAGTCTTGCAGTCCAGGCCCAGGAACGCAGCGGGCGCCAAGTCGCTATCGCTGCGAGGGCGCTGGCCGATACCTCCCAAGTGGTGCTCGACGACGCCGCAAATGCCGAAACCAGCATGAGGGGCTATGCCGCTTCGCGAGATCCGCAGTTCCTGGCGCCGTTCACGGCCGCCAGCAGGCAGGTCTCGGCTGACGTGAGGTCACTCATCGCGGCCGCATCGACCGACCTCGAGCGGTCGGCGGTGGCCGAGATTGCGGTCGCTGTGCAGGGCGAGTTCACCAATCTCGAACGGATACACAGTTCGGTCCTGGCCGAAGCGGGCGCGGCGGAGCTGGACGCCCTGGAAACCGGGAAGGTCACGATGGACCAACTCCGGGCGCAGATCTCAAGTCTGCAGATGGCACCGTCCAGGATGGTCCTGGAGAAGCGGGCCGAGATCACCCGGTTGGAAAACGCGGCCCAGGCAATCGAGATCATCGGGGTGACCCTCGGGGCAATGGCCGGCCTGGCCGGCGTCGCTCTGTTCGCAGGCGGCGTGTCCCGACGTGTCCGGCTCGCAGCCGACAACGCAGAGCGGCTCGGGCAGGGGGAGCCCCTGCTCCCGACTCCATCTTCCAAGGACGAGTTCGGAAATCTGAGTCATTCACTGATCGTCGCTCGGCGACTGCTCGCCACGCGATTGGCGGAGCTATCGGCGGCCAGGGACCAGGCCGTCGTCGCCACCCAGGCCAAGAACAACTTTCTCTCACGCACCAGCCACGAGTTGCGGACGCCGTTGAACGCCATTCTGGGGTTTGCCCAACTTTTGGAGATGGCAGAACTGGCCGACGACGACCGCGACAGCGCAGCGCGCATACTCGACGCCGGTCGCCATCTGCTCAACCTCATCAACCAGCTCATCGACACCGCGCAAATCGAGACGGGGCAGCTCCGACTGTCCGTGGATCGGGTGGAAATCCAAACCCTGGTCACCGATGTCGTGACGCTGATGAGCCCGTTGGCCGCAGCCTCAGGCATCCATCTCGAGCATTCAGCGAACACCCGCACATTGGCGGCCCTCGCTGATCCGCAACGCCTTCGGCAGATCCTGATCAACCTGCTGTCCAACGCCGTAAAGTACAACCGCCATGGCGGAACCGTGAGACTAAGTTACCGCGCCTGTGGTCCAGATGATATCGAGATATCAGTCGCAGATACCGGTCTCGGCCTTTCCGCCGCAGAGATCGAACGCGTCTTCGTCCCTTTCGATCGTCTCGACGCAGACCAGGGCAGTATCGAGGGCACCGGAATCGGGCTTCCCCTGGCCCTCAGCCTCTCCGAAGCGATGCACGGCCGAATCAAGGTGACCAGCACTCCCGGAAGCGGATCCACATTCACCGTGATATTGCCCGCCGCAGGCCGGGTCGATCCAGACGCCCGCCCGAGTCTGACCATTGAGCGGCTCTTGGGCCGGCAGTCGCCGGGGTCCGTGGCGAACACCGATCCCTTCGTGGTGCTGTACATCGAGGACAACGCAGCCAACACGCGGGTCCTCGAACTGTTTTTCAGCGGCTGGCCGGGGATCACGCTGTACACCGCTGCTACCGGGCGGGCGGGCATCGATTTGTTCTCCGGCTGCCGACCGGATCTCGTTCTCCTGGATCTGCACCTGCCGGATCTGCCTGGTGACGAGGTCTACATGCGCTTGCGGGCGGAATCCGAATCGCTCACCATGCAAACACCAATCATCGTGGTTTCGGCCGACGCGACGCCCGCCGCCATCGGCCGGATGCTGACCCGCGGCGTCAACGACTATCTGACCAAGCCGATTGACCTTCGTCACCTCCAGAACATCGTCGAGGCCCTACGGAGGAAGAAGGAGCGGACCGACAGTGCCGCTGCCCTCCACGACCCGCCCAGAGCCCCTGCCAAGGCCGTCCTTTGACAACACACACCGTGCTCTACGTCGAAGACAACGCGGACAACATCCACCTCGTGAGGCGAATACTTCGGCTCAGGCCCCATGTCGAACTCCTGGTGGCCACCGAGGGTGATCAGGCATTGGCAACGGCCGGCGAGAGCTTGCCCAGCCTGATCTTGCTCGACCTGCGCCTACCGGGACTCGGTGGGCAGGAGGTCCTGCAACGGTTGAAGTCGGCCAACAGCACTTCGTCCATTCCGGTTGTCGTGGTCAGCGGAGACTCGGGCCAAACGCAGCACTGCACGATGCTGGGGCTCGGTGCGGAACAATTCCTGACGAAACCATTCGAACTCGACGAGTTCCTGGCCGTGATCGACAGATTTTGCCAACCGCGCGAGGTGACGTTCGAAGATCGGTAGCGAGACGGTATTCTCTCTATCATGGGCGGACGTTGACCGAGCGGACGAGTAGATGAACAGAAGTGGGACACAGGTCGCCGGCCAGACCGGAGCACTTGACCAGCATGAGCAGGCGTACCGACTCGAAACTCTCGGGCAGTTGACCGTGGCCTTCACCCACGATCTCAATAACCTCTTGGGGACGATCGCTAATTGCGCTGCGCTGCTCGGCAGGCATCTGACGGATCAGGACGATATCGACGACGCCGATCGCATCGGTGGCGCCGTCCAGCGGGCAGCGGCGATGTCGCGTCAATTGGCCTCACTGGCTGGAAGCTTGCCGACAAGTCCGGAGCCGTTGGTGGTGAACGACGTCCTCCGCGGGATGACGGCGTTGCTGGAGCTCACGGCGGGACCGACCATCGCGGTTCGGCTGGTCTTGCCGGCCGAACCCCTGGTGGTCGTCGTCGACCGGCAGCAGATCGATTTGCTGATATTGAATCTCGCGCGCAACGCAGCGGAGTCGATGCCGCGCGGTGGCACACTGACCATCGCCGCCGATTCCGCGAGCCCCACCGGGGCGGCATACGACCAGCAGGTGCGGTTGACCGTCTCCGACCAGGGGGCCGGAATGGGCCCGCAGGTGGTCGCCCGGGCGTTCGATCCGTTCTTCACGACCAAGACGAAGGCAACGGTTGCCGGTCTGGGCCTGACGACCGTGGATGGCATCGTGCGCCGGAGCGGTGGCAGGGTGACGATCGATTCTGTCATCGGATCCGGCACGACCGTCACGGTCACTCTGCCCTGGGCAGATCACCTGCGCATTGCGCGTCTGCCAGGCATTGATGACTGAGACCGACATCGGAATCCTGATCGTCGACGACCATCGCATGTTCGCCGAGAGTCTCGCCAGGCTGCTGTCCGACGAAGAGGGTCTACAAGTGCTGGGCATCGCCACCGATGGCGCGGAAGCGCTCACCCTCGCAGAGGCAATGCAGCCGAGAGTGGTACTCGTTGACTACCAGATGCCCGGCCAGGATGGAGTTGAGCTGACCGTTCAGATCAGGAGGCGCAATCCTCACACCATGGTGTTGATGCTGACCGGGTCAGCTGACGACCATGTTCTGCTGGCGGCCCTCGAGGCGGGTGTTTCCGGTTTCCTCACAAAGGACCGCGCCGCTTCCGAGGTAGCCGACGCGGTGCGGGCAGCGGCGATCGGTGAGGCGCTGATCTCCCCTGCACTGCTGGGCCAATTGCTTCCCCAATTAAACCGCACCTACCACTCTGTGGGGTCCGACCTCACCGACCGTGAGCGCGAAATTCTCCATTTGCTGGCATCGGGCGGAACCAACAAGGCGATCGCCGATGATTTGCATCTGAGTGTGAACACCGTTCGCAATTATGTGCAGTCGGTGCTGACCAAGCTCGGTGCACATTCCAAATTGGAGGCCGTCTCCACCGCGGTCCGTGAAGGGGTCATCGTCTTCCCGTCCCGGGGCTGATAGGCCGCAACCAGTGCAGATGCACCGGACCTCGCCGTTGCGTCTGCACGCGGTCGGGTGGGCCGAACTACTCCATACAGAAGCGACTACCTGACGACCTCGCGACGATTTTGACTTGAGTCACCATCAAAGACCGGTCGAATCACGCTGAGCGAAAGCCAGTCTGGGTACTACCGCCGCGATTTCAAGAGGGGATTGCGATGAGCACATCGGTTCTCGGACAACCCGTCCCGGCAGTTTCGTCGTGGCCGACAACACCGCCTGCGGCCAGAATGTCCTCTCGTCGGCTGTTGCCGCCCAGAGATTCCCGTCGGCGGTCGTCATGACGTGATGGTCACCATGCCGACCGCCCGATGACTTTATGTCAACAAGCGACTACAGTGAGTGCAAGGGCAGAAATATCGGCCCAAGTAACAGAGAATTCCGTTGCCCTACGGAGCAGCGATCCAGCCGACTGGCAACTTTGCCGCGACAGGTCGGCGTTCTGCTGCCGAGACTCATTCTCGGCGAGACTGACTCTGCCGTGTCGGAATTGAAACTAGAGAGTGGATATCATGACAAACCAAGCAATGCAACACCAGCCGAATGCGTCGCAACTGCCGTCGGCAGCAGCCGGCTCGATTGCGGCATCCGCGCTCAGTGGTTTCGACAGCAGCTTCCTGCAGCTGATCAACGCCCAGCGGGCCGCGGTGGGCGTGTCAGCCCTGCAAGAAGTGTCCGGGCTGGATTCGATGTCGGGGGCATGGTCGGCGAAAATGGCGGCAGGCGGCAAGTACGGCAAGCTGACCGACAACCCAGACGTCGCTGCGCAAACCTTGACCTCCGGGGCATCCAATCGCACCATCTACACGGGCATCACCGCAAAGTGGTACCCACAGACGGTGACCGTCGCAACGGCCCTGTCATTGCTGACCGGCAACGCGCCCGACAAGGCCAGCCTGCTGAATCCCGCCTACCACTACATCGGACTCAGGACGGTGGTTTCCGCGGACGGCACGAGCTTCCACTCGATGACCCTCACCGACAAGGCGGATGCCGTGAAGACCGCGAGTGTGCTCTTGGGGAATCTCGATCACGTACGGCAGCTATCCCGCAATCTCGCGATCAGCGGTTGGGCGGCGGACGCCGCCTACGCCTCGACGCCGGTGACGGTCACCCTCAAGGTCACCGGCCCCGCCGGCGTGTCGAACACGATCGTGGTGCCGAGCAACTCCCGGCCCGACGTGGTCGACTTCTACGCCACGAAGGGCATCACACTTGCTTCCGACACAGGCTTCTCGGTGCTGGTCCCGGTACAGGGATCAGGTAACAACACGGTCTCCGCTACCGTAGCGCCGGTCGATGGAAAGTCGGCGCCGCGGGCGTTGGCAGCGGTCACCATCAACGTCGTCTGACATTTTGGATATACCAGGTAATTCGTGCCGACCACACCGGGCGCCGGATGTCACGAATTGCTCGAAGAAATTCGCGCCTGTCTGATGGAGTAATGATGACCACACCCGTTCGTCCCGACCCCGCTGTTCATGAAACCCAGCACCACCCGAATCGCCTGCCCCTGTCGGTCGACCTGGACCACCTGGACTTCGTCGGCGACTCGGGACCGGGAGCGTTCGAGCCGAAGCAGTACAGCCGTCGCACCCTGGTGCGCACCGCGGGCGTTACCGCCATGGTCGGTGTGGCTGCCACCATCGTGGTCCGAAAGTACATCTATCCGGAGGCGTCCCCCACCGCCGGCGCCGGAACACCCAAGGTCGCGGCCGTCGGTGCAAAACCTAGTTCGGGTAACACCGGCGTGCCGGCCGGAACGGTGCTGACGGTGTATCAGGGCGACATGTCGGTCACCGCCGCCGGCGCCGTGATCCAGGGCCTGGACATTCGCGGATACGTCAATATCCGAGCCTCCGACGTCACCATCAAGAATTGCGTGATCCGCGGTCCGCTGGTGGCGCCGAGCTCGGGTAGTCACGCGATGGTGCAGCAGTTCAACCCGGTCAACACCAACCTACTGGTCCAGGATTGCACCCTGGTGGCCCAGTCCCCGAACAATTGGACCGTCGGCATCCAGGGCAGCAACTACACCATGCGCCGCTGCAACATCTCCTACGTCGTCGACGGCGCCGACGCCAGCGGACTTGGCAATGTGCTGGTCGATTCCTGCTACATCCATGACGGGGCCTACTTCAGTCCGTCATCGACCAACGGCGACAATCAGACCCACGACGACGGAGCCCAGATCAGTAACGGCAACAACATCGTCTACTCCAACAACTTCATCACCGGCTTCAACATGTCGTGCTTCATGGTTGGGCAGGATCAGGGTCCTATCATCGGTTTGAAATTCCTGAACAATTGGCTCGACGGCGGAACGGCGACGATCAATCTGGCGACCAAGAACTACCCGAAACTGTCTGTCGTCATCACCGGCAACAGATTCGGCAGAAGCCTTCCCACCACTTATCAGATCCTGGCCTACGGAGCTGACACCACCAAGATCTCCGGCAACGTCTGGGACGACACCGGCCTGCCGATCACTGTCTCGGGGGGCTGAAGGACGAAGGGCGGGCGGCCTCAGCCGTCTCTTCAGGTCAACTATCAGCCGTTCAGGCCGCGGGTGTGGAAGTTGTGGGTCGGGTCGCTCCACTCGATCGTGGCCGTGCCCAGTCGGCAACTCACGCTGGCACGGCCGTACGGACTCCTCCGCCGCCGCCTTTAGCGGTCCATGGCGGTGTCCACCCGGCGTAGCAGGTCCTCGGCGGATGCGACCGGTTTGTCAAGGTGGGGTGATGGGGGTGGCGGTGAGGACGCCCACGCTGGACCCGATGTGTGCCTGCTCGGTGCGACGGGGGATGGGCCGCCGAAGGCTGTCGCGGGTCCGTTGGCCCAGCAGGCAGTTTGGGGTAGTCGTCCTGCCTATGCCGGGCAGTTGCCGCCAGAGTCGATGTCTACGCATTGGACGAGGTATCGGCTGCGTCGACCCGTTTCCGACGGGTGCGGATTGCGGCATGACGTCCTCGACCGTCTCCCTCGCCGGTAGGCAGGGTTTTCGTACCTCAGTCGAAGCGAAGTCAACATATTCTGACCGGGACACAGCCAGTCCAGATTAGGCCTGTCGCCAATCACGAGAAGGGACCTGCAATGAGCACAGCGGCTCTTGTACAACATGTCCGGGCAGTTTCGTGCTGGAAGAGGACGTCACCTCCGGCCACATATCCGCCCGCCGGGCGTCGGTGGCCGGAACTTCAACCAACGTCATGCGCTGATCGTTGAAATCGTGATGGTCGTTGTGTTCGTCCTTCTCCTTACGGTCAGCGGTTGGGCAATGTGCTGGTCGATTCCTGATACAACTGTGTCGACATCACCGGCAACAGAATCGACCGGCCCCGCCCATCACTGGCTCGGCATGCTGACAGTCGAACGGTCCCGATCCTCCTGTGAGGAGGCTCCCACGCCGACCGGGCCGGCGATGTAGGCCTCGGCGGCCCTGGCACTCAGAGGTCGGGACAGCAGATACCCCTGAGCGCTGTGGCACCGCATCCGGGTCAGGGTGTCCCGCTGGATCTGCTTTTCGATGCCTTCGGCGGTGACCTGCAGGCGGAGGTCGTGCGCGAGGCCCAGGATTGTCTGGACGAACGCCGCACCTTCACTGTCAGGGTCCTCCAGCGGGTCGATGAAGCTCTTGTCTATCTTCAGGATGTCGACCGGAAATTGGCGCAGATAGCTCAGCGATGAATATCCGGAGCCGAAGTCGTCGATGGCAATTCGAATGCCCATGTCCTTGAATTGCTGGAGTACCTCCGCAATATCTTCTGGGTCGACCACCAGCACGGTTTCGGTGATCTCCAGGATCAGCCGCGCCGGGGGAACGCCGCTGAAGGACAGCGCAGTCCGCACGTCTTGCAGCAGGTTCCGCTCCTGTAGTTGGCGCCCGGACAGATTCACCGAGATGCTCAGCGGGCGGCCGTCCATCGCGACCCAGTCGGCCGCCTCCGCCAATGCCTGCTCCAGAATCCACCGGCCCAGCGGGATGATGAATCCCGTCTCCTCTGCCAGCGGGATGAACCGGATGGGCTCGAGCCGTCCCAGTGTGGGGTGCTGCCAGCGAACCAGCGCTTCGAAACCCTCCAGGGCGCCATCCGCGAGAGAGTGCTGGGGCTGGTACTCCAGGAAGAATTCCCTCCGCTGCAGCGACCCTTGAAATGCGTTCATCAACATCAGCCGGTCGATGACACGCGAACGCATGAAAGACTGGAAAATGGTGTAACGATCTTTGCCGTGTTCTTTGGCGTCATACATGGCCGCATCCGCTGCGCTCAGCAGCGTCTCGGTTGTCGTCCCTGCGACCGCGAACGCCACTCCGACGCTGGCGGAAAGCTGGATCTGGTGATCGTCGATGACGGTGGGCTCGCGCAGCACCGAAACGATTCGCTGGGCCAATACGGTAGCCGCATCGACGTTGTCGACGTTCTCGAGCAGGACGGCGAACTCGTCGCCGCCTAGTCTGGCAACCGTGTCCCCCGGGCGGACGATGGACACCAGTCGCTTGCCGACGACGACGAGGAGGTCGTCGCCGAACTGATGACCAAAGCTGTCGTTGACGGCTTTGAAGCCGTCGAGGTCGCAGAACAGCAGCACCACCGTTCCACTCTGTCGGGGAGAGGCTTCCAATGCGTGCTGGACGCGATCGTGCAGAAGCGCACGGTTCGGCAACCCGCTGAGACTGTCGTGAAACGCCTGGTGCCGCAGGTCGTTCTCGAGCGCCTGCTGAGTGGCCAATGCCTGGTGCAGTGCCTGGCCGCGTTCCTCCGACTGGCTGGTTCGCCGCGCCAGCCCGTTGAACAACCATTTGGTACGCACTGCCGCCAGTGCGAGCAGGACGATGGTGGTACCCGCCAGCACGCCGACATCCACCTGGATGCCGCTGACTCCGCTGATCAGCAGAATGACCGGCGAGACGAACGCAGCCCCGGCGATCAACGCCCACCAGAAGGTCTGCGCCCGGATCTTTTTGAACGTCGGATATGGATCGGCGACACTGGGATGGAAAGCCGCAGCGGCCACGAAAACGTAGTTCAGCAGAAAAAGTGCATCGATCACGTTGCCGTTGGCGTAACTCCCATACAGCACCATGAGGTCGTAGACCAGATCGCCGACCAGAATCAGCGCGAGGGCGACGATGAGCAACTGCTCGGCCGTCCGCCGCCGTGACCCGGTCATCATCGAAACGATCACGATGAACAGCAAGCCCACGTCCATCACGGGATAGGCCATGGTGATCAATTTGCCGAGCCCGCTCAAGCTGGCGTCACGCGCGTAACTGCCCATCATCACTTGCCACAACAGCGCCAGCGCCCCGACGCAGACCATCGCCGCGTCGACGCGCGCGGACCATGAACCGGCCGATCCCCGCGTTCTGGTGATCCGGAAGACGCCGACGAACAGGAACGGATAGCCGGCGATGTAGAGGGCGTCGGCCCATGAGGGGAACGGTAGAGACGTGTGGATGACCTGTTCGTAGATCTCCTGGGCGCCATCGCCCAACACGAAGCACGAACTGCCGGCCGCCAGCAAATACCAGGCCCCCCGCTGCGCGGGACGTCGTACCCGGATCGCCCAGAGCACACAGATCGTCGAGGCCGCTCCGATCGACAGGTAGACCAGATCCTGAGCGACGAGTCCTGGGTCCTGAGCCACGAGTCTGGGTACCAAGAAGTAGACCCCGACCGCGCCCGCCCCGACCGCGAGCACGACTTTCCACCCGGCAGGCCTCACATCGCCCCTCCTCACCGGCCAGCACCACGAATGCGACGCTCGGCCCACCACCTTCGCCCCCCCAAGTGGGCTATCAAATCATTCTACTGGTGCGAAAGTGTATTCGCTTCGACAAGGATCAGGCCCGAATCTGGATCCATTGCGGCGACGCATGCAGGGTCAGCTCTACTACAACTTAGGTTGACGGCCTGTCAGCGACGTATGCTTCCGGGCTGCGCGGACTGTCCGCCCCTGTCGTGCCCATCCATCCGCGACACCCGCGGGCACCGCCAGGCAGCAACTCTGGCCTTCATCGTGCTCAGCGGTTTCGTCCTGTGCCTGCCATCGGACTCTGGAGTGGTGGCGAGGTGGCCCGGGTAAGGGGCTACGTCGGCTCTCCCTCCAGCGCGGGCTGCCGTCGCTTTGCCGTGACGCTGGCCCTGGGAGCCGCCCGCGGTGACAGCATCTGAGTGGGCGGACACAGGGCACTTCGACTCTCGACGGTCAGCGCTGATCGGTTGGATGGGAGGTCCGGTTCTCCCTGCTGTTGCCGTTGTTCTTTCTGCGGCACCGAATCACTCTCGGAAGCTTTGGTGGGTGGCCATTGTGACCCAGGTTGCTTTTTGGCCCTGGCGACGACCGATGCCGTAATCGGATGCCCACGCGATCTGCGTTCGTGAACCCACCGAACCGGCACCAACCGCAACCCCGCCCCTTACGCGAGTGCGGCAACGCAGATCCCCTCCTGCGAGCCGCTCCCCCACCGCTGGTCCCGGCGCCGGATCAGGCCATCCCCGGCCCCAGTTGATATTTCGATCACGGTTGGGTGGCCGCGTCATGACTGAACTCCTTCGGCATCGGGGACGAAACAGGGCAAGAGCGGGTGTCGACCAGGGCAGATGCAACAGATGCATATGCACCGGCTGCGCCCATGCATATGCATGTGGATCTGGGGGCTAAATAACTCAATGCAGCTGCAACTACCGGAAGATCTCGCGGCGACGTTGAATTGAATCAATAAGGGATGCCAGTTGAGCCCCGGGATCGGGACCATTCTCACCCTAACTTTAACGAAATTCTTTCGGAGGTTTGCCATGACCACATCGGTTCTGGAACTACAGGTCCAGCGAGTCTTGCCGCGCTCGACCCCGTCAAACCAGGGCACAGTCGCGGGATGGCTGGCACCGACCGATTGGAACTTCCGTCAGCGTCATCCACTCATCGTCGAGATTGTTTTTGTCATCACACTCGTGCTCCTTCTCGCGGTCAACGGCTGAGCAGCCCACCTTCGTCAGCCGGGTCGGGTCGGAAATCGGTCGTTGTCAGACCTTTGCCGACCTCGAGACGATCGAATACGCGGACGCAGCACACGGCAGGTGAAGACTGCGACGGTCGCCGCCGTTGTCCGTGCCTACCGGAAGCGCCGGGAACGACACGGATGTTGCAGTTGGGCCGGGTCTGGGAGGCCGCAGAGGTCTGACCTCAACACCCCGCTTCGCGTCATCCGCGCAGGTCTGGCGTGCAGCAGATCTAGTGTGTCCCCGACTGGCCGCGCTTTGGGGAGGCTCCGGTGGGCCGGCCGTCACATTTTTTGCTGGACCGATCGTGAATGGGAAGGATCAGGACCGCCGGAATGATCACCTTTCGGGCAGTGGGTATCGACTCCGTGATGAGTAAACAGCTTTGGTGAGAGACCATGGCTCGGCGCCAACACCGCCCCCCACGGGCGTAGCCTGTGTTTGATGGCGTAGTCCACTGTGCGGAAAGCCAGTTTGTGGTCGGTCGCACCGGTGCCGCCGAGCTGACGAAGGGGACAGTTTTGACGACCGAAAATGCTGCGCGCGGTGGGGTTCGGTTCGACGGGGATAACGTAGCTCGACTGGCCGCGGTCGTGGAGGCCTCCCACGACGCGATTGTCGACACGGACCTTGGCGGGATCATCACCAGCTGGAATCCCGGCGCTGAACGGCTGTACGGCTACCTCGCGACTGAGGCCATCGGGCGTGAGCGCAGCCTGTTGATCGAAACCGAGTTCCAGGCGGCCGATGCGACCCGGTTGGTCAGGGTGGCCTCGGGCGAGCGGATCGAAATGTTCGGCGTGCCTCACAAGCACAAGAGCGGTACGACCTTGGACGTCTCGCTGACGCTCGCTCCCACCTTCGACACCAGCGGTCTGGTCACTGGCGTCGCCTCGACGGCGCGTGAGGTCGGCGATCTGGCATTGGCACAGGGTCGGTCACAGAGGTTGGTCGAAGCGTCCTTGGCAGCGGCGGTCAGTGTCGATGGCGACTTCATAGTCACCCTCGTCAGCGACGAGGTCGAGTTGCTGTTCGGGTATGTCCGGTCGGAACTGATCGGGCAGCCGGTAGACATGTTGATCCCCACGTTGGAGCAGACAATGCAGGCGGCTCTGCTTCAAGGGTTCATTCCGCGATCGGAGATTCGATCGATTGGCGGTCCGCAGATCGTCGGCCGACGTAAGGACGGCAGCATCTTCCAGGCAGACATCAGCGTCAGCTCCAGCGATGTCGCCGGCCGGTTGGTCGTCACGCTCGGCGTCGGTGACGTCGGTGATCGCATTTCGGCCGGGAGCGCCCGACGGGCGAGCGCTGCGCGGGCTCGCCAACTCGCAGCGAGCATCGATGTTGCCTTCGTGCTCCGGAATTTGGATCCCCCCGGCTACCTGTACGTCAGCCCGGGCTACGAGAACATCTTCGGCTGCAACCCGACCTGCGGGGACCACAGGCGGGTCGACAGTCTTCAGCGCATTCACCCCCAGGATGAAGGGCGGTTCCTGTCCGACTATTGGAACTTCGCGCAGATCGGTGTGGCGGCGCAGGCAGAGTATCGCATCATCCGATCCGACGGGGAGGTCCGATGGGTTCGTTCCATGACCTGGCCGATCATCGAAACCGGCGGCGGAGTGACCCGTACCGCAGACACCATCGAGGACGTCACAGAACGCCGATTGGCCGAAGCTGCGATCCGCTCCGCGCATGCGCAAGCCGAAAAGGCGCGGTCCGCAAAGGATGAGTTTCTCTCCAGGACCAGCCATGAACTGCGCACACCGCTCAACGCCGTGCTCGGTTTCGCGCAGGTGCTCGAACTCGACGTCCTGACTTCCGACCAGCGCGACTCGGTCACCCAGATCCTTGAAGGTGGTCGCCATCTGCTTGCCTTGATCGACGACGTACTCGATATCGCGATGATCGAAGGCAACCGGTTGGACCTCACGATGGAACCGGTGGTGGTTTCGGACCTTATCGAGGAGACGGTCCAACTGATGACCCCACTGGCCGACGTGGCAACCGTGACACTGCATGTCGCACCGGAGTCGAACCTCCGCCGTCGTGTCTATGCCGACAGTCAAAGACTTCGCCAGGTGCTTTTGAATCTGTTGTCCAACGCGATCAAGTACAACCGCAGCGGCGGAAGGGTGGACATCAGCTGCGAGATTTCCGGTGCCGGACTGCTCGACATCGTCATCGAGGACACCGGTCGGGGCATTCAGCCAGAAGACCTACCCCGACTGTTCAAGCCGTTTGACCGGTTGGGCCTGGAGTCGACCAAGATCGAGGGAACCGGTGTCGGTTTGGCACTTGCGTCGCAGCTGATGGCGAGAATGGGTGGAACCCTGCGCGCGACTTCCCGCGTGGGTGTCGGAACAGTCTTCACTGCATCGATTTCTCTCGACGTCAACGAGCCTCGTCCATTGAAATCCCATCCGGCCCAGCCGAGCGAACCCGGCAGCCCCGTGGGCGGGGCAGTCGCCCTCACCCTGATCTACATCGAGGACAGCGCCTCCAATGCCCAACTCGTCAGGAGACTGGTCACTCTACGACCGCAATGGCGTCTCATCGAGGCTGACCATGGCGCCGAGGGTCTGGAACTGGCTGTGTCCAGCTCCCCCGACTTGGTCCTCATGGACCTACACCTGCCAGACATGCAAGGCATCGATGTCTTGGAGCGCCTTCTCGCCGACCCGCGATCAGGCCAGGCGGCCGTTGTGGTGGTCAGCGCCGACGCAAACCCGCATCAAATCAGCCGACTGCTGGCCGCCGGCGCACAGGACTATCTGACCAAGCCCCTCAATGTTGCAAGACTCCTGCAGATATTGGACGTCCGAGCCGCAGACGTAAGCCGAGATAGAGCCCAGCAGCCACCACTCCGATGACCCGAATCAATCAATTGAGGTGCCATTGCCTCCTGCCGGCTCTGGATGGGATAGCGGCTCGCAGTCGGGTTGAGTAGAGACCGGTTCCGAAAGCCCGCCAGACCTGCATGTGCCCGTGCAGTCAGCCGGCCGCGGGTGCCATGCCTTTGATGTCCGTCATGGTGTGGGGGAGATGAATTCGGATTGGGCTCCTCGCACTACACACGACCCGCGCGCCCGACGATGGCAACGTCGGGAGTAGCCGGTGGACCCACCCGGCTATTTCGCTGGACTATTGAAGCGGTCGTTGTGGCCGCTGTCCGGCCGTCGACGCCCCGATCAGATCGAGCAGTGCCTGCGGCGCGCGCCAGGGACTTTCGAACGGTTCCCAGTCGACCTGGTTGTGGACGACGTGATCCCGGACGGCGATCTGGTCACGCACGACCTCCCGTAGCAGTGGACGCACCGCCGCCGCGATGTCATGAGCATCATCGAGATCGAGAATCTGACGGCTGGCAGTGCTCATTATCACGGTCCGGTTGGCGCAATCCTGAACGAATCTGGGCGGATCCAACTCAATGCGGCGCAACAGGCCGGGACGGCGGCTGCGCCGATCCCAGGCCGGCTGTACGGATCAGCGACCTCAGTCTAGCCGCGTGCACGTCCAGTTGTAGGGTTCGATGTCCGGCCAAGGGGAAATGATCAGGCTGCTGGTTGAAATACCGGGCCGGCACCCGCAACCACCGAAGGTCGACGGAGGGCCAAGATGATCGATAAGCCACACCTGTGGACCGCGACCCCGCTGACCCGGCGCAGCTTCTTCGCCGCCTCCGCTGGGGCGCTGGCGGCTGGGGTCCTCGCCGCCTGCGGGTCCAACAACGGTCGCAGCAACCCCGGCAGTACGGTCAGCACGTCCGTGGCCGGACCGTCCACATCGGTCGGCTCCTCGGCAGCGCCGGCCGCCTCGACCGTAGCCGGCTCTTCCCCATCGGCAGCAAGCTCCGGTGCATCGATCGGCAACGCTTCGCTGTCGCAGTGGTACCACCAGTACGGCGAGACCGGCACCCAGCAGGCGGTCGAAAAATACGCTGCCGGCTATGCCTCCGCCAAAGTGAAGGTCGAGTGGGTGCCGGGTGACTACGACACCAAGGTCGCCTCCTCGCTGCTGACCAATGCCGGCCCTGACGTGTTCGAAGCCGGCAACGGGCCCAACATCGACCAGATCCAGGGTGGCCAGGTCGTCGCTCTCGACGGCGTGCTGGGCGACGCCGCCAGCGACTTCACCCAGTCGCTGATCCAGCGAATGACCTACAAGGGCAAGCTTTACGGTGTTCCGCAGGTCATCGACATGCAACTCCTCGTCTACCGCAAGAGCCTGCTGAGCAAAGCCGGCGTGACACCGCCGACCACTTTTGACGAACTCGTCGCGGCGGCCAAGAAACTCACCAACTCGGACGTCAAGGGCCTGTTCCTGGGCAACGACGGCGGGGTCGGGGTAATGGGCGGGCCGGCGCTCTGGTCGGTCGGCGCCGACTATCTCACCGCCGACAACAAATTCGGCTTCGGCGATCCGACGGTCGCCAAGGCGATGACCGGACTGCACGATCTGTTCACCAGCGGGTCACTGCTGTTGGGCGCGCCAACCGACTGGTCGGACCCATCGGCGATCGCGCAGGGCCTGACCGCAATGCAGTGGACCGGTCTGTGGACGTTCCCGGTCCTGCAGAAAGAACTCGGCGATGACTTCGGAGTGCTGCCCTGGCCGAAGTTCAGCGCCGCGGTCGGCGCGCCATCGGTGCCGATCGGTGCCTACGGTTCGGCGGTGAGTGCCAAGTCGAAAGACCCCGACGCTGCGAAGGCCTACGTGAAGTGGCTGTGGGTGGACCAGACCGCCGATCAGCTCGATTTCGCCCAGAGCTACGGGTTCCACATCCCGGCGCGGCAAAGCCTCGCGGCCAAGGCTGCGAAGCTGAAATCGGGGGTCGCCGCTGACGCGGTGACGATCACCCAGAAATACGGCAAGGCGCAAACACCCCTTCTCTGGACCTCAGCCTCGGGCACGGCCTACACCGACGCCCTGAGCAACATCATCAAGAACGGTGCGAACGCTACCTCTGAACTTGCCAAGGTCGAGAAGACCGTGACGGCCGAACTTGCCCGCGTGCTGAAGTAGTCCCGGGGCACCAATGGTCCTCACGCAGACCCGATCCGCCCGCCCCGGCCCCGGCCGCCGGCTGGCCGGCCCGCAGAACCGCAACCTGTGGTTCTGGGCGTTCGTCGGTCCCTTCGTCGTCGGGCTCGGGGTCTTCGTCTACATCCCGATCCTGTGGAGCGTCTACCTCAGTTTCTTCGATGCCCGGAACACAGTGACACCCAGTGTTTTCGTCGGCATCGGCAACTACGCCGACATGCTGTCGGATCCGGCGTTCCTTTCCAGCCTCGGCACATTCATCCTTTTCGCGCTCTTCATCGTCCCGACCACCTTCGCCGGGGCTCTGGCACTGGCGCTGCTGGTACATCGGGCCCGGTTCGCCAGGGCCTTCTTCCGATCTGTCTTTTTCCTGCCGACCGCCTGTTCTTACGTGGTGGCGTCCCTGATCTGGAAGATGTCCATCTTTTCCGGAGTCCGGTTCGGGTTACTGAACACCGTCCTGCGAGCCGTCGGACTCGACCCGGTGGCCTGGTTGTCGGTAACCCATCCGCCCTGGTACTGGCTGGTGTTGGTCAGCCTACGACTATGGCTGCAACTCGGCTTCTACATGATCTTGTTCCTGGCCGGCCTGCAACGGATTCCGACCATTCTCTACGAAGCCGCGGCCGTCGACGGCGCCAAGGCCGGGTGGCAGACATTTCGGTACATCACCTTCCCGCAACTACGGACGTCGGCCGTTGCGGTGCTCGTGCTGCTATTGATCAACGCGTTTCAGTCGTTCGACGAGTTCTACAACCTGTTGTCCAGCAACGGCAGCTATCCCCCGTACGCCCGACCGCCACTGGTCTACCTCTACTACATCGCCCTGGGTAAGGGCCAGGATTTCGGGCACGGCAGCGCCGGCGCCATCATCCTGGCGCTGGTGATCGCCATTTTCACCTTGGTGCAGGGACGGCTGCTGGGGATCGGCCGGAGAGGCAGCGGCGAATGACCGCGCCGAGCAGAACCGACCGGCCGGCAATGCCTGCCCGCAACAGGCGACCTGCCCGGCCACCTTCCGAACGGGCCGGTTCTGCCGCCCGGTATGTCGTCCTGTCGATCGGTGCCGGGCTATTTCTCGTCCCGTTCTACCTGTTGATTCGTAACGGGCTCTCGTCCAATACCGACATCACCTCGCCGCAGTGGAAGCTGCTGCCAACCACCATTCAGTGGTCCAATGTCTCCGAGCTCTTCTCGGATCCGGCGGTACCGATGCTGCACAGCCTGTACTTCTCGTTGATCGTCTCGGTGCTGCAGACCGCCGGCTCGATTTCGATCGGTGCGCTGGCCGGCTACGGGCTGGCCCGGATCGAATTCCGCTATGCCGGGCTTGTCCTCGGGTTCATCGTGGCCACCCTGCTGATTCCGGCGGCGGTGACGTTCGTCCCCACCTTCGTGATGGTGTCGAGCCTGGGCTGGGTGTCGTCGCTGCAGGGCCTGATCGTCCCTGGGCTCTTCCAGGCACTGATCGTCTTTCTGTTCCGTCAATACTTCGTGAACTTTCCCAGCGAGCTGGAGGATGCCGGGCGGGTGGACGGTCTGGGTTATCCCGGCACGTTCTTCCGGATTGTTGTGCCGAATTCGATTGGCTTCTTCGCCGCCGTCTCCACGATCACCTTCATCGGCAGTTGGAACGCATTTCTGTGGCCGCTGGTGATCGGCCAGGATTCCAGTTCCTGGACCGTGCAGATCGCGCTGTCGACATTCCTCACCGCGCAGACCATCAACCTCCACGAACTGTTCATTGCAGCGACCTTCTCGATCCTGCCGATCATGGTGGTCTTCATCGCGCTGCAGCGGTTCATCGTGCAGGGCGTGGAAAGCACGGGCATCAACAGCTGAGGCTTCAGCTGTTCGACGCAGCCGCCGGTGTTGGCGTCGGCACGGCGCCGCACCAGTGAGCTCTGCCGTGCACCTTGTAGGTGGCGTTCGGGATAGGGCCCCAGAAGGACTGGATTTCCAGCCTCAGGTGGCTGGCGGTGATCCGGTATGTCATCGCCGTGGTGCCGGCCGGGCAGTTCCCCGGTTGTCGGTCGGGCAGGAAGGCGAAAGTGGTCGCACCGAGCGTGTCTCCTGCCACGGGGATGAGATACCCGGTCCCCCGGCGGGTATCCAGGCCCTCCTCGTGCGTGACCGTGCGGTCGTAGCGGTGCAGTCGATGCCCACGCTGGTCCTGGCAGCCGTAGATCCGGGTGACCCGCGCCGTCCCCAACAGGTCCCCGACCAGCGCACCCGGCGTCGGCCGGGCGCGGCCGTCGAGCCCGGAGAATACAGCGCTGACAATCACGTAGCCGCAATTGAGGGCCGACCCCTCATCGCAGGCGGTGGCCGGCGAAATCGGCGGGGCGACGCTCAGCGATGCACTGACCAGACGCAGCGGTTTGATCGCTGCAGCCTGCGCCCGCGGAGCGCAGAACATCAGCAGGACGACAGCAGTTCCCGCAGCCACAACACGTTTCCACATCGCGAATTCCCCTTGATTCGGTTCAGCACAGACCCGTTGCCTCGCCGCATCCGGAAGGCTCGCCGCATCCGGAAGGCAGGTCAACAGCCTGGCAGATCACCACGGTTCGCACATGGACGGTCACCGCAATTACCTCTATTGCGCAGCTGGGTCGCCCGGACGGCGGCGAAGCGCCCGAGTGGCCGCGGCGCGAGGGCAGTCAACCGGTGGATGACCGGTGATTCCATCTGCCGCACCCACCATCTCGGCGAAGATGCCGGTTCAGTGCAGTGTGGCCGACACCGCGTCGGACAATCTTTCTGACCATGACGAACGTATGTACTGGTAGCTGCGTGAATCAAGCAGTGTTTGGGCCGGCCACAGCTTGTCCGTCCAAATATCGGCGTTCCGGCGCTTCCGACTCTTGGTGCGGCCTCACACCTACTCGCGAACGAGAACGAGTGCCAGTCGGGGGACGATGAACGACGCGAGGAATAGCGGCAGGAACCTCTTGCCCGTGCATCGGAAGGCGACGATCTCGCGGTCGGTGGTGTGGAAGGCCTCGACTCGGCTGGACTTTCGGCCATTGCGAACTTGCACAGCGTGAGATCCCGGTTCAACCGAAACCTCGAAGGTCTCGTTCATATTGACTGACCCGACACGCTTTCCGTCAACCTCGATGGCGTATGGGCCTCGACGGACCTCAGCCCCGATAGCTTTGTGCGTCACCTTCAGCGTCGCGGACATTGCTGGCTCCCGTCTTGGTCGTTCTGGGTCTAGGACAGAGGACTTCCTTCGACCAACCTTAGGCGCCGCTCATGAGCGGCCAAGCGTTCGGAGGACCGTGCCTCCAAAACGTCGAGGGTCTGTTGTTCTGCCTATTGCTGCGCCAGGCCGTGAACACCGACCCCCAAAATCCCTCCCGAACTGCGGAACCCTGTTGCTGCCGTTGACGTCTGGTTCTGAGCTTGATTCCAGCAGCTACCCAGTACGTATGTTCGATAGGATCAGTACCATGCATTCTCACCAGGCGGAAGGAGCGCCCGCGCCCCCGGTGATGATCACCTGGGATGGCTACAGCCGGGCGTCCTGGCATCGCTTCATCAACACCCTGGCGGTCCGCATCAACTTCGCCGCGGATGGACCGGTCATCCAGAAATCCAGAACGTCGGGCCGGCACGGGGCCGGCACGCTACGGCACGGCGAAATCATCATCACGATCCGCCCTTTCTGGACTTTGGTGATGCCATCGCCCCGGGATCCGACAACCTGGACGATCAGGTCGTGAGCACACTTTGCACAGTCTGATCCGCGGTTTCACCTGCGTCATGAGGTTTGCTCCAGTCACACCCGTCCACGAGGCGGGCACCCATCCGCCGACCTCCAGGAGGCAGATCATAAGTCGCCCGCCTGACTTCTGACTGGAGCATCATCACCTCGCCGACGCCGGCCGCCGGGGTGACGGCACCGAGGAACTGGTCGGCCAGATCGAGGAACTGTTGGGCGTCCGGGTCCCGCCGACCCGGCGACGGACGGCGCTTGATTCCGCGCGTCGGTGGGTGGGCAGCGGATCTTCTGCCGGATTGTCACTGTCATCCCGCGGGTCCCTGAGCAAATTCTGAGAAGAAGCTGTGACTATGTCTGGGTGCCAAGTCAACCTGAACCCGATCGCGCATAGGGTCGAATAGCCACCGTGACGCAGATCCTGGTCATCGACGACGAACCGGCCGTGGCCGAGCTGATATCCCGAGTGCTGACCAGAGCCGCGTTCCAGGTCGCGCGGGTGAGCTCCGGAGCGGCGGCTCTGCAGGTGGCAGTCGAGATCGACCCTGATCTGATCATCCTGGATCTACTGCTCCCGGACATGCGAGGCGAGGACGTGCTGATCCAGTTGATGGCGGCCCGTCCGGGCCGGCGGGTGATCGTCGGGTCGGCAGTAACGAGGGTTGCCGCCCGAGTGGACGTGTTGACCGGTGGAGCCGCGGACTACCTGGCCAAACCGTTCGCCAATTCCGAACTGCTCGCCCGGGTGCGGGCCCGGATGCGGGACACGGGCAGTGATCGGAGTGAGTCCTGGCCGACGCCGCGCTCCATCGGCCGCGCCGGACTGGAGATGGACTACGTCCGACGGCGGGTGCAGATGGCCGACGGACGGGAGGTGGGTTTGACCTCGAAGGAGTTCGCACTGCTGGCGCTATTGCTCCGTCGAGCTCCCGCGGCCTGTTCCCGAACCGAGTTGCTGGCCGGCGCATGGGGGACGAAGTGCCCGGCCGAAAGCGGCAGTAATCTGCTCGAGGTCCACATGTCTCGACTGCGTTCCAAACTCGCACCGACCGAGATCGTCACCGTTCGCAACGTGGGCTATCGGCTCCTCACGGGTTAGGCCGGGCCCGGGTTGGGCGCATACACAACCTCCCGGCGCAGATGGAACGGGCCAAATTTCGTTCGCAGATGCCGGGCCTGGGCAGTCTCACCTGCGCCGCGCGGTTCGGTGGGCGGCACACGTCTCGACGGGGACAGCTAGGCACCGAGCCACTGGACGGCGGGGTCGGCGTTCAGCAGTCGTTGCCTGGTCTTCAGACCGGCCGACGACGCCAGCAGGCCACGGCAGGGCTTTCCCAGGTCCAGCTCCAACGCCAGCCCCCTGGATGACCAGGGATGCACGACCCGGAGTGTCCGCCGGTAGTGCAGCGAGCCATGCCGCAGACTCGGCATACCGACCACCGGCACGAAACCATGACTGACGCATTCAGCGATGAGCTCCTCGCGCGGCTCGGTGACGACGACATCTGCCCAGTCCGCCCAGGCGAGAGACAAGTCGGACCCCGTCGCCCCCGTCAAGCAGTGATCGAACCAGCGGACTTGGTCGGACACGGCGATCACATCATTGACGACGCTCGCCTGCTCCACCCATGCTGCGCCGGCGTGGAGGACGGCGATACGCAGAAACGGACGGGACGGCCAGATACAGGTGACCTGGTAGCCCGTCAGCACCGAGCGCGCAGGGGTACGACGGACGGTTTCGAGCATTTCGGCGTCGAAGTTGCTCACGCGCACCCCACCAGAATTTGATCGGTAATTTCGTGGCCATTTCAAGACCGCTTCCACCCGAGGGTAGCCACGTTTTCCATTGACGATCGGCCCCGATCAAGCGGGGTAGACATCCACAGAACCGGCATCGATGCAGAACCGTCACCGGCGGTAGCCCTCGCCTCAATCAGGCTCCGCACTGCGGCAGGGCCTGTTCCGCATGGACAGAGCTCTGACGGGGACCATTTGACTACCCACGGACACATCGGCCGACTCGTCTACCCTGCGTTCATCCCCAGGTCGCCCCCTTTACCCCGAAGGAGAGCGTCGCCTTCATTCGGGGTCACTCTGCGCCCGGAATTCGGCTGACTTGCGACGATGGCAAGGTCCGAATGATTCAGCGCGGTTCCACTTTCGGGAAATGGCGCCAATGGCCCGGTCGTCACCGAAAGTCGCGCGCCGACTCAAAAGGATGACGGTCGGTGTGTCACAGATCACATGCACTGCCAGCAATGCGCCTAACCGTGCGGCCTCTCCGAGGCGGGTTCAGCCGGACCCGACATCCGCGGCTCCTCCGACGCGTACGGTCGAGAGCGCAGCAGCGACCGACACGGCGCCCGACCTCGCTCCGTCCTGCGAGCACCGAGCAAAGCCTGCGTACGCTGGGCTCGGCCAGGGAAACACGGACAGCAATTGGGATGCTCAAGCCGCCGAACGGCTACTGCCCCAGCTGTGAGTCAGCCGGCCGATCGGTCCAGCGTCGCCGGAACAATACCTGGGCTGCCCTCGACATGAGCAGCAGGTCCCCGGAGATCGACCAATTCTCGATGTAGTGCAGATCGAGCTGAACCTGGTCAGCGATCTGGAGATGATGACTGTCGAGAACTTGTGACGGGCCAGTGATTCCCGGTCGCAGCCGAAGACGCCGTTCCAGATGCGTTTCCGCGTCGATTATTTCGTCCGGTTCGATCGGACGGGCGCCGACAATGCTCATGTGGCCGGCGATGACGTTCATCAGCTGGGCACTCTGATCGATTCCCAACCGTCGGATCACCCTGCCGACCGAACTCACCCGGTCCCCGTCGACGGTCATCGACCGAAACCTGAACAACCGGAACAGCCGCCCACCCCGGCCCACCCGCAGCGGACGGTAGAACAATGGTCGGCCGGAACCGATCGCAATGGCGAGTGCGGTGATCAGGAAGACCGGCAGGAGCAGAGTCAGGCCGACTGCCGCCACCAGATAGTCGAGTATCACCTTCGCTGCCAACTTCGGCCCGGCGAAGGTCGGCGCCCGGACGTCCATCAGCGGGAGCCCGGCCACCGGTTCGACGTGTATCCGCGGCCCGGCGACGTCGGTCAGCGCCGGAGCCAGGATCAGCTGGACATTGCTGCCCTCCAACTGCCACGCAAGACGGCGAATCTGTTGGGGGGAAAAGACTTCGGTGGCGGCGACAGCAACTGTGTCAACGCCCGACGTCACGATGACCTCATCGACGTCGCCGATGCCGCCGAGAACCGCGAATCCATCCACTGTTGCCGGCGGTGAGGCGGCCGACGGGCGTGCACCGCCGGGAATGCACAGACCCGCGACCCGGTAGCCGGCCTCGAAGTGATGGTGCAGTCGGTTCGCCAGGGCCAACGCGCTCACCCCTCCGCCGATGACCAGCACCGAATTGAGGTAATTGCCGGCGCGGCGGTGCTCGATCAGCAGTCGCCGCCACACCCATCGGCCGCCGAGCAGGCCGAAAACTCCCAGCGGAAAGGCAAAAGCAAGGTAGCCACGGGCTATTTCCGTCCGAGTGAGAAACGAGAAGATGGCGGTACAGGAGATCACCGCGCAGCTGGCGACAGTGACCCGCCGAAACTCGGTCGGCCCGGCCCCCAACGATTTCGCGTCCCACGCGCCGTGCAGGGCGAGTGCGACGATCCAGCACCCCGCCAAGGTCAGGCTGATCGCGGAATAGCCCCAGCCCCCGGTGCCACCCACTTTCGCCTGGGTGGGGTACTGGAACCGCAATATCTGACTGATCATCACAACACCGAAAATGATGACCACGTCGGTGATCACCAAACATCGTCGATATCTTGCCGACCACCCCCCCGATCGCTGGGCGGCGAGTTGCCCGGGTACTACCCGATCCACCGGTACCCGGATCTCGACACCGAGCGCGGCCTCGTCACCGACGGAGGACTTCTCCATGCTCACCATCCCGAGCCACCGCACTGCAGAGGGTGATTCCTGGCGTTGTCCCGTTGCCCCTGCGGAGCCGTGATGATCATTAGTAGGCACCACTTTTTCGCAACACGGCGCCAGCAGTCTTCAGCACGATGTTCAGATCGGCTGCCACCGACCAATTCTCCACGTAGTACAGGTCGAGACGGACACTTTCCTCCCAGGTCAGGTCGGACCGGCCGCTGACCTGCCACAGCCCGGTCAATCCCGGTCGGAGCAGAAATCGCCGGTGCACATGCTCGCTGTACAGCGCGACTTCCCGCGCCAGCGGTGGCCGGGGACCGACCAGACTCATATCGCGCGTCAGGACGTTGAGCAACTGTGGCAGCTCGTCGACAGAGAATCTGCGCAGCACCCTGCCGATCCTCGTCACTCTCGGATCAGCCTTCATCTTGAACAGCACTGCGTTGCCCTGAGACTGCTCCGCCAGGGCCGCCAGCCCCTCTTCGGCATCCCGGTGCATGGATCGGAACTTCCACATCCCGAAGGTCTGCCCGCGAAGGCCGACCCGAGTCTGACGGAAAAACACCGGTCCGCCGTCATCGAGTCTGATCGCCAGCGCCACCACGATCATGACCGGGAGAAGCAGAAGTAGACCCAGGGCGGCGCCCACCAGGTCGAGAGCCGTTTTGGTGGCCAGTTTCGGGCCGCTGAAGCATGGCTCCTCGACGTGCATCAGCGGCAATCCAGCCACCGGCCTGATGTGGATCCGGGGCCCCGCCACGTCCACCAGCGACGGCGCCAGAATGATGCGCACGCCGGTACCTTCCAGCCCCCAGGCCAGGCTGCGGACCTCGGCCGAGCCGAACAGATCGCAGCTCGCGACTGCCACCGCTGTCGCGCCCACCCGGTGAACCGCGTCCTCGATACCGGCCAGCGTGCCGACCACCGGGACCAGCGAATCGCCGGGCGGCTCGTCGTCCTGTGGAAGACACAGACCAACTACCAGGAACCTCGTCCCTGCGCCGGCCTGCAAACTGCTGGCCAGCGCAGATGCACCGGATGCCCGGCCGACCACCAACACTCGTGTCAACAGCTCACCTGCCCGGTGGCGCCCCCGCAGCCAATGCCGCCAGTAGGCCCGAAAACTCATCAACGCGACCAGACCGAGCGGCAGAGCGACCGCGACGTAACCGCGAGCCAGGTTCGCCCGCAACAGGTAGGCCACCACCCCGACGGTCCCGAAGAAGAACAGCGTGGCACGAATCAGACGCCGGAATTCACCGGTCCCCCTCCCGACGACCCGGCTGTCCCAGGCGCCGCCCACACCCAACGCGACCACCCAGCCGAGAGCCAGCACGATACCTACTGCCCAATATGGGATTCGATGGTGAACGACCTCGACATCCCAACCCGCCTGATTACCGCGCAGCAGCAGGCTGGAGCCGACAGCCGCTGCCACAACGGCAGTATCCGTGATCACCGTCCGGGCTTGGTAAGGATCGGGCCACCGGCTGGCAGACGGCCCCCTGGCGCCCCTGAACCGAATCCGAGCAACGGCCGCAACAGGAGTGGCCACCTAGAATGCCAACATAGCGGAGGCCGACACCGCCTGCCGACCGTTCGGCACCAGTCGCGGGAACCCGCCCACCTCTGCGGCGAAATCGACGTACCTGCGGTAGGCACCCGATTTGCTGTAATGAGATCGGAAGACCCTGGTCGAGGATGCGGCCAGCGCTGTCAGCCGGTGCTCGTCCTGCGCGACGGCAGCGATGGTCGCGACGAGCGCCGCCGCATCACCAGCGGGCAGCAGTAGCCCGAGTTTGGTGCCCCGAAGGAATCGGGCGGTGATCCCGCCGGCGTCCACCATCGCCAGAATGGGCTTGCCCGCTGCGGCATAGGACGTCAACTTGCTCGGGAGCGACATCTGGCACACTCCGGGCAGTTCGCTCACCAGAAGCAGATCGGCGGCGGCCAGCACTATCGGGTACTCGGCGACAGAAACGGGCGGCATCAAATGCAGCGCTTCGATCCCCTTCGCCGCCCTGGCCAGCTCTTCCCGTTGGTTCCCGTCACCCATCAGCACGAAGTCGATGTCCAAGCCCCGCTCGCTGCTGAGCCGCGCTGCTTCCACCACTGCCAGCAGGCCCTGTTTGGCGCCCATGTTGCCGGTGTGCACGACCGTGCAACGATTTGGGTTCCAGCCAAGGTGAGCCCTGGCGTCCAGTTTTGACATGCCGACCGGGTCGATGTGGGTGAAGTTCGGCAGGTCGACCAGTGCAGTAGGGCGGACACCGGCGACCGCCAGTTCGGAGGCGAACTCCGGAGTGATGACCCCGACCTTGCGGCAGCGCCGGAGAAGGCCGTACTCGACACGTCGGATGGCCGAGCAGATCCACGACTTCGCACCCCCGGTCTCGCCGGCGGCGTTGGCGGTGAGGTCCTGGACGATCGTGCCGACCGGGCGGCCTCTGCGACCCAGGATCCCAGCGGCCATCCCGGCCAGCGACGGCGTCACCGTCAGGACTACATCCGACCGGTCGTGGATCAACACCTGCAGCGCACGGGCCAGGAAGGTCGCCTCCAGAAACAGACGGCCCAGCAGGTTCGGCCGGGACGGGACAAAATGGCGGCATCGCGTCACGCGAACATCGCCGTCGTGCTCGTGGAAATACGAGCCGACAGTAAATCGCGGATCACTGACCGACCACTGGGGGTAGTTGGGGCAGGCCGGTGATCACATGCACCGCCGCCCCGGCTTCGCTCAGAGCGCGGGCCAGTGCAGTGGTGTAAGGAGCGATGCCGCTGGGTTCGGGTGCGTAATTGATGCCCACCACGGTGATCCGACGACCGGTCAAACTCGCCATGCTCAGCTCCGATCTGGATGAGGCGACGCAGTTTGGCAAACTCGTTGGGGACGGCGGTAATTCGGGTCTGTCCCGGCGGACACCCCAGTAAAAAGGGTGTTCGGGAAAGGCCCGATCCAATACAGCTTCTGTCCGGACGCACCGCTGCGGCCGACCCCTTCCGGCGCGGTCACGAGCACTGAGTCACTCCCCATGACGAAGGGTAACCGGATTCCGGAAGTTTGGGTAGTGCGCAGAAATGGTGGCCGTCTGTCCCTCCCGCATGGCCGATTGCCCGGACAGCGGGTCGAGAACGCCGATTCAGAAAATGATCGGTGACTGCGATGGAGCCATTCTTCGGCAGCTGAGATGAATTGCACCCGAAGAGTCCAACCACGAGCGCAAGGGTCACCGTTGGTGATGATCAGAACCGTCCCGCAACCCGATCGGTCGACCACGGCCTCAGTTGGCCTCGCAGTGGAGGCCGCCCATCGTCACCGGGAACTGGCTACGATCCGTCCACCTGATAGTCGAACCACTCGATCCCGTCGGCATCGACGGAAAAGGTCAGAGCGACGTCCACCGACGCGCCCGGTGCCAGTGCACCGGCGGTCAGCGGCACACTCAGGGTGCTGTCGAGGCCCCCGCCGACGCCGGCGACCGCAGGCCCGTCGATTCCCAGGTTCAGCACCGTCACCGAACCGGTCCCGACGGTCACCACGCTCGACGGTGACAGCGGATCGATCAACCGCAGTTCCGCGCCCGCTCCGCCCTGACCGGGAACCCCTGCCTGGGACAGCCCGTTCAGTTCGCTGAGCGAAGTCAACCGGAGTTTGACCAGCGACATCGCGCTCGTACCCATGTTGGTGATGACCCGCCGTACCGTGAGCGTCGGCGGCCGGCCGGGAACGCCGGCCACCACCTCCCGGTTCGGCGCCTCGGCCACTGTCCGGGCGGGGTCGAGCAAGGTCGACGTCAGGGTGTCGCGACGATACGGATCCTTCGTGCCACTCGGCGAGGGTGAGCCGAGCATCGACTGCACGCCGCCCACCAGTCCGGCGGTGACCGAGACCAACGCAAAGTCGGCCGCGTTGTTCCGGGTGTTCTTCGGATGGTCGGGCAACTGCACCCGCACCCACCCGTACTGATCGGACGGATTTCCGGCCGGCGCCGACAGCGGCGTCCCGGAGAAGTAACCGGCGACATTCGGCCCGACGGCGTCGGTCACCGTGGCGGCGGCATCAGGCGCCACCAGGCGCAGGCCGCCGGATCCGAGATCACCTGCGGCCAAGTCGGAGTGGCTGACTGATCCGAGGCTGAAGGCAGCGCCGGTCAGCAGAAGGGACCGTCCGACCGGCAGGGTACCGCTGCTGATCGGCAGGGTCACGGTCGTACC
This sequence comes from Mycobacteriales bacterium, assembly GCA_038229825.1. GTDB lineage: Bacteria > Actinomycetota > Actinomycetes > Mycobacteriales > Nakamurellaceae > Nakamurella. Next base: position 13,802 of record JBBROB010000015.1, on the reverse strand, counting down.
GGAACTGCTCTGGACGCGGAATCCGCCAAGCGGGATGGTCACGCTTCCGGCATTGACCAATTCCAGGTATTGGTCGGCGGCGCCACCGGGGCCGGACAGCCGGAACTGATTCACGATCAGGTCGCCCACCGCGGCGTTGACCGTCACGACCCGGGCCGGCGACGTCGCCAGAGCGTTGTTCGCATCGCCTCCGTATACCGCTGTCACCGGATTGTTGCCATAGGCGGCCAGCACGGTCTGCAGTTTCGCAACGCCGTTGACCAGCTTCACGTTGCCCAGCACCACTGTCCTGCCCCGCTGCGGGCCGGTGGCCGGGACCACCAGGAAAGTCACCGCGCCCGTCGGAATGGTCGGCGCGACGGTTGCGGTGAAGGCCACCACCCCGCCGACCGGCACCGACGGCACCGAGGTCAGCACCACGCTGGACGCAGACAGATCGATGGCAACGGTCAGCAGAGAAGGGGAGTACGACTCACCGCCCCCCGTCACCGCGGTCCCGAAGGTCACCGTCGCGCTCGTCGCGCCGTTGGCCAGTACGCCCGTCGCATCGAACCGGTCGATGTCGACGCCGAGTAGGTTGGCGTAGGCAGGGTTCCGATTGCTCACGGCCGCGCCGAGGTTGCTCGCGGTGGAGTTGAAGACGTCATTGGCCGGATTCAGGCCGTTGCTGATGGCGGTGTCGTTGAGCGACAACCCATCGCCTTTCAGCCATCTGTCCCCCTCGTAGGCCACTACCCCGAGACGCGTGACGACCCTTCCGGTGGACGGTGTGGTGAATCCGCTGATGGGCAGGGCCATCTGCTGGTCAGTTGTGGAGAGCCAGCCGTAGCCGTGGTAGATCAACAGGTTTCGGATGGGCTGGGTGGCATCCCGGTAGGCGATGGCCAACGACCAGCCGGCATAGCGGTCAACCCCGACGCCGGCCTGCACGCTGCCGACGGCATAGGAACCGGAGCCGGCCGCCGCCACGGTCGAAGTCACGTCAGCGAAGCCCTGGTAATTGGTCCCGGAAATGTCGGTGCTGATCGAGGTCACCGTCGCGTATGAACCGTTCGGCGCCTTGAACTTCACCATGCCCTTGCTAGCTGCGGACGGCGCAGCGGCTCCGCGGGTACCGGCCGAGGTGTTCGCGCCCCAACTGAGCGCCGCATATAGCACCGTTGCACCCGCCGGCACCGAGACCATTGCGGTGCTGGAGTTGAAGGTAGCCGCATCGGAATCGACGTCCACGTTCACCATGGAGAAATAGTTGTTGGCGCCGAACGAACCACTGCCCTGGGCAGTCGCGCAGGAGATGACCGGTGCCGCCGACGACAACGATCCGGCCGGGCAGGTCAGCAGTGTGTTGCCGGTGAGCATGATGTCGCCGTTGGTAATGGACGCGAAAACCGGCGCGAAGGCGCGGACCGGCTCCGCACTGGCCGCACTGGCGGTCACCACGATCAGGCCAGCGGCGGCGAGTGGTCCGGCAAGCAGGCCGGAAAGTATGCGGCGCAGCCCATCTCGGCGCAGACCGATCAAGGTGTGTCCTTTGCTCTTAACGGACCGGCATTTTTCGTGGGCGCGCAGCAATGCTGACTATTGATTTGACCATAACGAAGACCGCTATGCTCAGGGTGATGAATCTCGGCACTGCCGGGCGGAATGCTGGTTGCGCTGCGTCACAGTGGGTCGTTGTCCGGTCGATCTGCGACGGGCGCGTCGCCGGGCGACGTCCCCGCAGGCGGACCCGTCTTCTTCTCTCCCGGCCAGGTCTCCTTCGCCTTGAGCACGATCCCCCGGTCGCCCAGCGGAACCCGGATCAAAAAAGGGCAGCGCCGAATCTGGTTCGGGGTTCCGGGCGATCAGCAGATCCTCGGGCATACCAATGATTACATCAGGGTTTGAGAACGACCTTGATACAGCCGTCGGTCTTCTCCTGGAACGTCTTGTACGCCTTGGGTGCTTCGTCCAGAGGGACGGCGTGCGTAGTCAGGTCGAGCACGCCGAGCGGGTCGGCCGAATCTTCGACCAGCGGCAGCAGGTCGTCGATCCACTTCCGGACGTTGCACTGGCCCATGCGCAGCTGAATCTGCTTGTCGAACAGGTCCATCATCGGCATCGGGTCGGCGGCGCCACCGTAGACTCCGCTGACCGATACGGTCCCGCCGCGCCGGACGGTTCCAATCGCGTTCTGCAGCGCCGTCAGCCGATCGACGCCCATCTTCTCGATCAGCGGCTGCGCCACCGCATCCGGCAGCAGGCCGACCGCGGCCTGGGCCATTTTGCCGACGGTGGCGCCGGTCGATCCGTGCGCCTCCATCCCGACGGCGTCGATGACCGAGTCGGGGCCACGCCCACCGGTCAACTCGATCAGCGCTGCGGGTACGTCGTCGATGCCGGTGGGATCCATGGTTTCGATGCCGTGCCGCTCGGCCATCGCCCGCCGCTCGGGGACCAACTCGACACCGATGACCCGGAATCCCAGGTGCCGACCGATGCGGGCGGCGAACTGGCCCACCGGACCCAACCCGAAGACCACCAGGGTGCCGCCATCGGGGACGGCGGCATACCGGACGGCTTGCCAAGCGGTAGGCAGGATGTCCGACAGGAACAGGTACTTCTCGTCGGGCCCTTCTTGGCTCACCTTGATCGGGCCGTACTGGGCCTGCGGCACCCGAAGGTATTCGGCCTGACCGCCGGGCACCGAACCGTAGAGGGAGGTGTAGCCGAACAGCGCTGCGCCCTTGTGCTGGTCCCGGACCTGGGTCGTCTCGCACTGAGACTGTAGTCCGCGCTCGCACATCCAGCAGTGGCCGCAGGAGATGTTGAACGGCACCACCACCCTGTCTCCGACCGAAATGTTGCTGACGGCGGAGCCCACCTCCTGCACTATCCCCATCGGCTCGTGGCCGAGGATGTCCCCGGTTTTCAGGTAGGCACCCAGCACTTCGTACAGGTGCAGGTCGGAGCCGCAGATCGCGGTGGCGGTGACCTTCACGATCGCATCGGTCGGTTCCAGGATCCGCGGATCGGGCACCTCGTCGATCCGAACGTCCCGCTTGCCGTGCCAGGTGACAGCCTTCATCTCAAACTCCTTTGATGCTGCTTCGGTATTGCAAATTGTCAGTGAGGTTCAGCGGATTGACCCGGATGGGATTCTGTTCTCGGCGAGATACGCCAGGCGGCGGAGGGATTCAACGTTGAGCCAGTGCAATGCCCTGGACCGCAACGGTTTCGGAATGAGCACCCCAGGACCTTTGACTGCGTCCTCGACCATGGTGACCCGACACCCGGCGGCCCGTGCTTCGACGGTGATCAGCACCTGCGCCTCGCCGGCCGGCCAGGCCCTGGCCCGCAGCTGCAAAGTCCGGTCAGGTTCCAGTCTTTCGACGGAGGTGGTGTCGTTCAGCAGCAGGGGCCAGGTGCCGACGGAATGATGAGCCCCGGCTCCGACCGCAGGCCAGGTCTCGTCGACATCGCGGATTCGGGAGGCGCCGACCACCCAGAGCCCGAGCAGCCAACCGTCGGACAGCACGGCGAACGCCTGCGCCGGTGAGCAGGCCATGTCGCGGTAGGTCACAGACATCGGTCGTCCTCCTGGTTCGCGTACCGGTGATGAGCCACCCCCACCGCCTCAAGGTGGTACCCGGACCGACGCGCGAGGAAACGCAGGTTTCGAGGTGGGCGCCGGCGGCTACTCAGGGACTGTGGTCAGCGCAGCTTGCACGGAAACTGCGGGAGTGACCCGAGATATTCCATACCTGATGAAGTGGCGGCCGGCATGGCAACACAGAATGTCCGACCGCGGAAGGTCGCGATCGTGATGGGGGCTTCCAGCGGCATCGGGCGCGCCACGGCATCGGCCCTGGCCGGTGATGGCTGGGCGGTCGTCCTGGCGGCCCGGTCGGGTCAGAGCCTGGCCCAGACGGAACGGCAATGCCAATCGCAGGGCGCCGAAACGCTGGTGGCGATCGCGGATGTCGCGTCCGCGGAGCAGGTGGATGCCGTGCTGGCCGGTGGGCTGGCACGGTTCGGGCGGGTGGATGCGGTAATCAACACCGCCGCCGCGATCGCCTACGGGCGCTTTGAGGACGTACCCGCCGAAATATTCGATACGGCGATCACAGTGAATCTGCTCGGTACTGCGAACGTGGCGAGAACGGCTTTGCGTCACTTCCGACTGGTCGGTGGCGGTCATCTGGTGTTGACCGGCTCACTGCTGGGCAAGATCGCGGTGCCCTTCATGAGCTCCTACGTCACCGGGAAGTGGGGCGTACACGGCCTGGCCCGTATTCTGCAGATCGAGGCGAAGCAGATCCCCGGTGCGCGGGTGAGCCTGATCTCCCCCGGCAGCGTCAACACGCCCGCCTACAGTCAGGCCGCCAACTACGCCGGGTGGGAGGGCCGCCCACCCCCGCCCGTCGACCCACCGGAGAAAGTCGCCGCGGCTATCCTCCGTGTGCTGGACAAGCCGGCCAGGGACCGGTCGGTCGGCCTGGCCAACCACCTCGTCGTGCTGGGCTTCCGCGCGCTGCCGGTGATCTTCGACGCGTTGGTGACACCTCTGATGAGGGTGGGAGGCCTGTCCCGGAGGGCCATCACGGCAACCACCGGAAACGTGCTGCACCCGCAGCCGGCCGGCGACGCCGAGCACGGCGTGTGGGGACGCTGGGGAAACCGCACCGACCCGGTGGGCAGCAGCGGCGGCCCTACGGAGCCGGCACCCGCTGAGGGTGGATCGCGATGACGGTCGAAACGGTTGATGCGGTCGTCGTTGGCGCCGGGCCCAACGGTCTGGTGGCGGCCAACGCGCTGGCCGATGCCGGCTGGGAGGTGCTGTTGCTGGAGACCAACGACACCGTCGGCGGCGCCGTCCGCAGTGCTGAAGTCACCGCGCCCGGTTTCGTCACCGACCTGTTCAGTGCGTTCTACCCGCTCGCGGCGGCCTCGCCGGTCATCAAGAACCTGGACCTGGAGCAGCACGGCCTGACGTGGGTGCAGGCCGAGTCGGTGCTGGCACACGCATTGCCGGACGGGCGGGCGGCCGTGCTGGCTCGAGACCCCGACCACACGGCGGCCGGTCTTGAGGAGTTCGGCGCCGGCGACGGCCAGGCCTGGCTGGACATGTTCGCCGGCTGGCAGCTGCTCCGAGACCCGTTACTGGATGCGATGTTCACCCCGTTCCCACCGATCAGGTCGGTCATCGAGCTGCTACGCCGGTCGAAGATCGAGGGCGCGGTCGATCTGGCCAGGCTGGCCGTGCTGCCGGTGCGCCGGTTGGCGCAGGAGCACTTCACCGGCGAAGGTGCAGCGCTGCTGTTGACCGGGAACGCCATGCACGCCGACGTCCCGCCTGACGCCGCCGGCAGTGGGGTGTTCGGCTGGCTGCTGGCCATGCTCGGGCAGGACGTCGGATTCCCGGTTCCCCAGGGCGGTGCCGGAAAGTTGGCCGACGCCCTTCGGGCGCGACTGGAATCACGGGGCGGGCAGGTCCGCACCGGTAGCCGAGTCACCTCTGTGGTGCTGTCCGGCGGCAAGGCAGTCGGCGTCCGCACCGAGCGCGGCGCCGTCAAGGCCCGTCGGGCGGTCCTGGCCGACGTCTCAGCACCCAGTCTCTACCGGGATCTGGTCGGCTTGGAGAACTTACCGAGCCGGTTGCGCACCTCGATGGACCGGTTCCAGTGGGACAATCCGACGCTGAAGATGAACTGGGCGCTGCAGACGCCGCTGCGCTGGCGCGCCGCGGGGGCGATGGGTGCCGGCACCGTCCACTTCGGTGTCGATCTCGACGGGTTCGTGGACTTCGGCGCTGACCTGACCGTCGGCCGCGTACCGCAGCATCCGTTCGTGCTGTTCGGCCAGATGAGCACCGCCGACCCCACCCGCTCCCCCGCCGGTACCGAATCAGCCTGGGCTTACACGCATCTCCCCCGTCCCGTCGCCGAATCGCCTGATCTGCTCGCCGAACACGTCGACAGAGTCGAGACCCACCTGGAGGAGCTGGCGCCGGGCTTTCGCAGCAGTGTCATCGCCCGGACTGTGCAGACACCGGAAGATCTGTCCGCCGCGGACGCGAACCTTCTGCACGGAGCCATCAATGGCGGCACCTCCTATCCGCATCAGCAGTTGATCTTCCGACCGACACCGGGTCTCGGCCGGCCGGAAACCCCCATTCCCGGACTCTTCATGGCGAGCGCGTCGGCGCACCCCGGTGGCGGTGTGCACGGCGCCTGCGGCTGGAACGCGGCCCGCGCCGCGCTGAGTGCAGCAGGTCCGGCCGGGAAGGTTCGGCGACTGTTGATCAACACCGCCTGGGGCCGGTTGCTGCACTGATCGAGCTGGGTGACGCCGACGGGCCGCCACAAATCCAGGCGCCAAGATTGTCGGTCGTGACGTGTCGGATCCGGCCAGGCCCGATCGTCGTATGGTCACTACGTCCAGCCGAAGGAGATCACAAATGAAGTACCTCATGTTCGTTGCGACCGACACGGAACCCGACACCTCGACGGAACCCGAGACTGATATCCAGGAGTGGTTCGCCGACGTGGATGGCCGCGGGAAGTGGGTCAGTGGTGATCGGCTGCGTCCGGTCGCGGATGCGGTCACCGTCCGGGTGCGCTCCGGCGAACTGCTGGTCACCGACGGACCGTTCACCGAATCCAAGGAGTGGATCGCCGGTTTCGATGTGCTGGACTGCGAAGACCTGGACGAGGCGATCGAGATCGCATCGAAACACCCGATGGCGCGCGGTGGACGGCTCGAACTGCGGCCGTTCTGGCCGATCGACGAGGGCTGAGCGGTCGCCGACACCGATGAGGTCGCACATGCGCTCGCGGCTGCGGTCGACGCCGAGCGGCTGCGCATCGTGGCGGGTCTGATCAGGGTGACCGGCGACTGGGACTTCGCCGAGGACTGCGTTCAGGACGCACTCGAGCGGGCACTGTCGCGCTGGCCACGCGACGGTGTCCCGGACAATCCGGCTGCCTGGCTGAGCACCACCGCTCACCACCGGGCGCTGGACGTGCTGCGCCGCCGCCGCACCGAGGCTGGCAAGCTCACCGAGCTGATCACTTTGGCCCAGGACGACCCGCCGACCTCGGGCCGGCCTTCGGGTGTCGATCCATACGGCGAGGTCTACCGAGACGATCGGCTTCGGCTGCTGTTCACCTGCTGCCACCCGGCACTGCCGCTGGCCGGGCAGGTGGCGCTGACCTTGAAGACGGTCGCCGGGCTCTCCTGCCGGGAGGTCGCCAACGCCTTCCTGGTGACGGAGGCGACCATGGGGCAACGGTTGCTGAGGACCAGGGCAAAGATCGCCCATACCCGCATCAGCTTCCGGGTGCCGGCGCCGCACCGGCTCGCCGAGCGCACCGCCGGGGTACTGGCCGTTGTCTACCTGGTCTTCAACCAGGGCTACACCTTCACCGAAACCGTCAGCTCGCGAGGCGATCTCGCCGCGGAAGGCCTGCGACTGGCCACCCTGGTCGCCCAATTGCTGCCCGCCGACGACGAAGTCAACGGTCTGCTGGCACTGCTGTTGCTGCAGCACGCCCGTCGGGCTGGCCGGACCGACCCGGCCGGCGATCTGGTGCCGATGGAGGAACAGGACCGGAGCTGCTGGGACCGCTCGATGGTGGCGGCCGGACTGGCCGCCCTGTCGGCCGCTCGAGCTTCCGGGCGCTCGTCGGGGCCCTACCGACTGCAGGCAGAGATCGCCGCCGAGCACGCCACCGCCCCGTCCGCCGCGGCCACCGACTGGGCGCGGGTGGTCGCCGGCTACGACGCGCTGCTGCGGGTGCAGCCGTCACCGGTGGTGGCACTGAACCGGGCGGTAGCAGTTGGGTTCCGCGACGGGCCGGACGCCGGACTGACTGCGCTGGATGGCATTTCGAGCGATCGGCGACTGGCGGGTTACTACCTGCTGCCGGCCGCCAGGGCCGATCTGCTCCGCCGCGGGGCCCATCCCGACGAGGCGATCACTGCCTACCGGGAGGCATTGGCGCTGGTCTCCACGGCGCCGGAACGCCGCTTCCTGCAACGCCGGGTGCAGGAGATCACCGCCCGCACCGATCGCACCGCGGACGACCGCGTCTGATCCGACGGCGCACGGTGCTGATTTGCTGCGACATTTCGCCCAAACAGTTAGGATTCGGGCGAATGCTGCCGAACGGTCGGTGAAGGCGGCCTGGATCAAGGTCCTCGGAGGCAAAGATTGTCTGACATCGCCGGTCCATCAACGGTCGGACGCAGCGCGGGAAAAGACCTGCTGGCGGTGATCGGTGACCTGCTCGACGCCTGGCCGGGGTCCTACGGCAACGTCGTCGCTCGGCTGCAATCCATGCCCACCCTGATCAACGGCACCGCCCGTGCTTCCTATCTGGAAAGCCTTGCCAACGACATCTATGTGCTCTCGCAGGCACAGCGGCTCTTCGTCAGCCAAAGCGCCGCCACTGCGGCCGAGCACGCAGTTGCCTGGCGCCTCGGGATCAACTTGATCAACGGCGCAGCACGCGTCAGATTGACCCAGCTGAGCGACCTGCTGCGCATCGAACGCGAACATGAAGAAGCCAGATTCGCCCTCCTTGGCCTGTCGCAGCCGGCCGGGCCGGCGATCGACCCGGCGATCCGGTTGGCGGCGGACGCCTGGACGATCCAGTTCGCCGGCCTGGCCGGCAGCGATGATCCGCTCCAGTCTGCCGAGGCCGCAGCGTTTCTCACTGCAAACGAGGCCGAACGCCGCCCGGTGCTGAACCGCTGGGTGCTGCTGCTGAGCCAGCAACGCGCGCAGATCGCGGAATGGGCGCAGCGCCAGAGCGAGCTCCTGTCCGAATTGCTCGCCGAGCAGAAACAGCAGCTGCCCGTCGCCAGGGAGGCGATTCGCCGAAGCGACGAGTACTGGACGAATGTCGCACTGACGCTGGCGATATTCGGCGTCATCGTAGGCGCCGTCGCTGTCTGGTCCACCAGCCCGCACGAGGTGTTCATCAACGGTGAGGCCTCCGGTGCACGGGTACTGACCGGGGCGGTCTGGGCCCTGGTCACGCTGATCCTGATCATCGGCGGCAGCTGTGCTTTCGTGTTCCGCTCGGCGACCATGGCGGTGATCAGGAACTCCGAAGGGCGCCGTCGGTACACCAGGGCGGCAATCTTCTACGTGGCCTTTCTGCTGATCTCCATCTGTCTCTACCTGTCCTCAGCGGGCATTCTGTTCTTTCACATCTCGTCGTGGCCGCTCGCCGGAATCTTCGGCCCGCTGCTGGTGGGCCTGAGCCTGGTGGGTGCTGCGGTGCTGCTGTTCGCCCGCGGACCTCGCAGACTTCAACTTGCCGTTGACGAAATCACCGATGGCGCAGCCGATGTCGACCTGCCCGATGCGGGTGGCCTGGCATACGGCCGATTCAATTCATCGTTTCAGCAACTGAGTGGAATAAGCGAGCGTCGACGCGAAATATCGACAAGACAGTCCAGGTACTGGAATCGGGTGGCCCTCTGGCTCGGGATCCCCGCTACCGTCCTGACCGGACTGGGCGCCGCGACAGGTTTCACCTCGCTCACCAACAGTGGTCCCGGCAAGTACGTGCTCGCGGCGTTCACCCTGGTAGGTGCCAGCCTGACCGGTCTCGCGACCAGCTTGCAGGCCAGTGGCAAGGCCGAGACCGCCGCGGTCAAAGCCGCCTCCTACGAAGCCCTGGGCCGGGAGATCAAGGTCGCCCGCAGGGTCGACCTACCGCGGTGGGAAAGGCCCGACAAGCGCCGCGCCCTGGAGGACTTCCTCAACCGAATCAACGTTCTGAGCGGGGTGACCGATCAGGCCTCGTTCTTCAGCCGCACACATCCGCTCAAGGGAGATGACCCCCAGGTCGGCACGGGCCAGCAGGCAGCACCGGGAGCAGGCGGCGGGACGACTGGAACCGGCGGGCCCGCCGACGCCGACGCCGGCGCACCAGGAGCAGGACGCCAGGTTGGCGCCGGCGACACACGGTAGTTCTCTTGGCACGTCCGTCGGTGGTCGAGCCAGTGCTGCGTGTTTCCGTCACCCCTGTGATCGGCGATCGGTGCTCGGCGCTCATCCACAAAATGGACCCCAAGGTCGGTTCACCCGGTCTCCGGGTTTGAACCCGGGGCGGCCGAGAAACTGAAGCGCTACGAAGCAGTTCCATCACAGCAAGTGGAGGTTCGTCATGGCTCTGGACGACAAGATCGGCAACAAGGCCGAAGAGTTCGGCGGCAAGGCCAAGGAAGCAGCGGGACGGGCGACCGGCGATCGGGACCTGGAGGCCGAAGGACAGGGTGACCAGGCGTCGTCACACGTCAAGCAGGCCGGCGAGAAGATCAAGGACGCGGCCAAGGACATCTTCGGCAAGTAGTCCGGCTTTCGGTCCCGGGGGGCCGCTCTCCCGAAGGCACGGGGACCCCCCGGGATACCGCCCGCCATGATCGCTAGAGGTGCTCACCCGGCAATTTCTCCTGGTCCCGCAGCGAGTCGACGTTCCGTTTGCGCTGGGCCGGCAGAATATTTCCCTCGATATGTTCGCGCAGATGACAAACATCGTGCAGTACCTTGGTCGCCGCGATGCTCTGGATGCTGACGACCCGCGCCTCCAGGTCGTCCAGGTCCAAGACGTAGTTCTGCTTCGCGATGAGGCTCGAATCCGGCCAGTCAGCCTTGATGTGTTCGAATTTGTCCTGAAGCACAAAGAGTTCGTCCATGACGCACCTCTCTCGGTTGCGGGCTACGCTACTCCTGCTCCGGACCGCTCCAGTGCGCCAGCGGCGAGATCAGCAACCCGCGGGCCGGGGTCAGCTTCCCAGTGCCCGGTCGATCGCGGCGGCCACTGTGGCATAGCCAATGTCGTTCGGATGCACGCGATCGGCCACGAACCAGTCGACCCGCCGGGCCAGCGGTTGACCGATGTCCACGTACTTGCCGCCAACTCTTGACACTGCCAGCTTCACTGCGGTGGCGATCCCGATCAGACCGGCCGGCGGAGGCTCCCAGTTCCAGAGCGGACTGATCGCGACAATCTGCACACGGGGCAGGCGCTGGTGGAGCGAATCAAAGAACTGTCTGACGGCGACGATCGCGGTCTCCGGGTGGGTGGCGAACACCCACGCGTCGTTCCCGCCGCCGGCCACCACCACGCGTGCCGGGTGCGCCCCGACTATGGCCGCGATTCGGTCCTGGTAACCGGCCGAGTAGCCCGACCCGACGGCGCCGAAGTTCACGACGGTCCAGCCACGCTTGACGGACAGCAGGCCCACCCACCCTTTCGAGTCAGGATCCGTGGCGCCTCGGCCGAGCGTCCCGCCGTCCCCGATGAAGACGGTGATCCGGGCTTGGGCTCTGGCCGCGTCTCGGGACACCGACATCGACGACTGCGCGGCCGAAACTTCGTTGGCTGCCTGCGCGTTCAACGCTGCGATGTCGACGGTCGGAGTAGCAGCCCGATACACCAGCACAGCGGCCCCCAGCACGACTACCGCGGCGGCCGAGACCATCCCAGCAAGCAGCCGGCTATGCCGGTCACGGTAAGAACGCGGTCGACTACTCATCGTACCGATGATATGCCAGGTCGCGTGTTGGTAGAGGTCAGAGGGACATTCACCCCGCAAGATCGTTGGTGACCTATCCAGGAACGGGCCTGCCCAACGGCCAGCTGTTCCGCGGGTCTTTGCGTTCTCCTCGGGGCACTTCGCTGCCGGGCATCGCGAAGGATGACCTCAATTCTTCGTCTCCCACGGCCGACAGGACTCTCGGGCGGCCACCAGGCTCCCCGGACATCGTCGATGCCGTGGTGCAACTGCTCACCCGCTGGCTCCGGCAATGTCCGATCAGGCGGACAGTAGCGGCAGCATCTCGGTCAGGCCGAAGAACTCTGCGACCGCACGAGCGGACTTCGGGCCTTCGTCTGGATCTGCACCCGAACTCAGCAGCAACCCGACGACATCGGCGCGCTGTCGGAAGACCGCGGCGGCCAGCGCAGTCTGGCCGTTGTCGTTGCACCGGTGCACGTCCGCGCCGCGGTCCAGCAACGCTTCCACCGCCTCGGCGCGGGAATGGTAGGCGGCCAGAATGAGCAGGGTGTCGCCGCGACCGTTGGTCAGGTTGACCGGACCCCCGGCATCCAAAAACTGCAGAATGTCCGCGGCGGCTCCATCCCTGGCCCAGTCGAACGCCAATCTCAGGGCGTGCAACTCAGCTTCGCTGATCTCCATCTGCCCCCTCGTGACCTCGGTCAGGCTCGGTTGGCCCGCGCTGTCACGAGATCATCGGCCCTGCCGGCCGCGCTCACCCCGCCATTGATCTGCGAACCACGTCCCAGTCCGTCGGCGATCCGGGACCCGAGGGTGGCGTCGACCTTGGCCCAGTAGGCGATCACCCGCTGTTGCATGTCGTCGGTGACGTCGTCGCTGGCGTGTCCGACGATGTTGGCAACCAGATGATCCCGATCGACTTCCAGCATCACGTTCCGGTAGAGGGCGCCGGCTTGGCCGAAATCATCGTCCTCGGAATGCTTCTCATAGGCATACCGGCCGATCTCACCGGCCTTCACCGGCCAGCTCAGGTCCGCTCCGAGGGCCGTGTCGGCCTGCGGTCCGCCGAAGGAATTCGGGGCATAGACGGGCTGGTCGCCGCTGTGCACGACCGTCATCTGGCCGTCCTTGTTGTAGGAGTGCACCGGAACGTGCGGAGCGTTGATCGGCAGTTGCTCGTAGTTCGGGCCGATGCGGTGCAGATGGGTGTCGTGGTAGGAGAAAATCCTGCCCATCAGCATCTTGTCCGGACTCAGACCGATACCGGGAACCAGGTTGGCGGGTGAGAAACTGGACTGTTCCACTTCGGCGAAGAAGTTCGCCGGATTCCGGTCCAGCACCATCCGGCCCACCTGCACGGGCGGGTAGTCGCTGTGCGGCCAGACCTTCGTCAGGTCGAAGGGATTGAAACGGTACTCGGTAGCCTCCGCGAACGGCATTACCTGCATCTCCAGCAGCCACTCGGGATGATCGCCCCGGTCGATGGCCTCCCGGAGGTCGCGACGGTGGAAATCCGGGTCTTTGCCGGTCATCTCCTTGGCTTGGGCATCGGTGAAGTTCTCGATGCCCTGTGCGGTCTTGAAGTGGAACTTGACCCAGAACTGCTCACCGGCGGCGTTGACCGTCGAGAAGGTGTGACTCCCGTAGCCGTTCATGTTCCGCAACGTGCGGGGGGTGCCACGGTCGGACATCAACACCATCACCTGGTGGGCGCTTTCCGGCGACAGTGTCCAGAAGTCCCACTGCATGTTGTTGCTCCGCAGACCGGTATCCGGCAACCGCTTCTGCGAATGGATGAAATCCTGGAACTTGGACGCATCCCTGACGAAGAACACAGGGGTGTTGTTCCCCACCAGGTCGTAGTTGCCCTCGTCGGTGTAGAACTTCAACGCAAACCCCCGGGGGTCGCGTACGGTGTCGGCGAAACCCTGCTCCCCTGCGACGGTGGAAAACCGGGCGAACATGGGCGTCCGCTTGCCGATCCCGGACAGGAAACTGGCTTTGGTGAACCAGGTGACGTCGGCAGTCACTTCGAAGTAGCCGTGCGCCCCGGTGCCTTTCGCGTGCACCACTCGCTCCGGCACACGTTCGCGGTTGAAGTGCTGCATCTTCTGCACCACATAGTGATCGTGCAGCAGTGCAGGGCCGCCCGGTCCGGCGGTGAGCGAGTATTCGTCGCTCGGTGCCGGGATACCCGAATCGTTGGTGGTATGCGGCGTTTTGTTCTCACTCATCTTGAATTTCCCTGTCAGTTGAACGCTGATGAACACTTCTGGTCGATCACT
>JBBROB010000014.1:0-149788 GCA_038229825.1 Mycobacteriales bacterium | reverse complement strand
GACTACTTGGCCAAACCGTTCGCCAACAGCGAGCTGGTGGCCAGGGTGCGCGCCCGGATTCGTGAGCCGGAGAATCCACGGAGGGAACCCCGGCCGCAGACGGTGGGCCGCGCGGGACCCGAACTCGACTACTTCCAGCGTCAGGTGGTGATGAGCAACGGGCAAACGGTCGACCTGACCGCCAAGGAGTTCTTCCTGCTGTCCTACATGCTCCAGCGCTCGCCGGCCTCGTGCTCACGGGCCGAATTGCTGGCCGGAGTGTGGGGAACGACCTTCGACAGCGAGAACGGCGGCAATCTCCTCGAGGTGCACATCAGTCGGCTGCGTTCAAAGCTCGCCAACACCAAGATCGTGACGGTCCGCAACGTCGGGTACCGGCTGGTCACGGCGTAGTCGCGGGCAATCAATCCGGTTTGTCGGGTGCGGTCGATGGGCCACACTGCTCGAGTGCTACTGACGATCACCACCACCGCGGAAGACGGCGCCGCTCCCGCCTCCGATCTGGGCTACCTGCTGCACAAGAACCCGGACAGGGTCCAGACATTCGACCTGCCAGTCGGCCGGGCCCACGTGTTCTACCCGGAGGCGACCGACGGTCGGTGCACCGCCGCGCTGCTACTGGAGGTGGACCCGGTCGGACTGGTGCGCGGCAAGGGTCGGCCGCGGGGCTCCGGCGTCGATGCGTTCTCCCTCGGCCAGTATGTGAACGACCGGCCGTATGCCGCCTCGTCGATGGTCGCTGTCGCCATGGGCCGGGTGTTCAGCACGGCGATGACCGGGCGCTGCGACAGCCGACCTGAGCTGGCCGCGGGGACGCTGCCGCTGCAGGTGCACATCCCGGCCCTGCCCTGTCGCGGTGGCGCCGTGCTGGCCGAGAAACTGTTCGGCCCGCTGGGTTGGACCGTGATGGTCGGCTCGATCGTGGCCGACCCGGAAATTCCGTCCTGGGGCGAGTCCCGATACGTCGATCTGCAGTTGACCGGAGACGTGCGGCTCGCCGATGCGCTGCACCAGCTGTACGTGCTGCTGCCGGTCCTCGACGACTGCAAGCACTACTGGGTCGGCACCGACGAGGTCGACAAACTGATCAGGTCAGGTGCCGGCTGGCTCAGTACCCACCCGGAGCGGGATCTGATCACCCAGCGTTATCTGGCGCACCGGCGGGAGCTGGTCACCACTGCCGTCGGGCGGTTGGCCGAGATCGACGACGGGGAAGCCGATTCGCTCGACAACGCGGTGCCGGCCGGCGACACCGAGGTGGTGCCGCGACTGTCGTCGCTGGCCGACGAGCGACGAGCCGCGGTGCTGGCGGCGCTGCGGTCCGCCGGGGCGTCCAGCGTCGTCGATCTCGGTTGCGGTGAGGGCACTTTGGTCAGGGCGATGCTCGCCGACTCGTCCTTCCATCGGATCCTCGGTGTCGACGTCTCGCACCGGGCATTGCAGGTCGCCGCCCGCCGACTGCACTTCGACGCGATGCCCGACCACCAACGCGGGCGGGTCGAGCTGAGGCAGTCGAGCCTGACCTACCGGGACGACCTGTTGACCGGGTTCGATGCCATCGTGCTGATGGAGGTGATCGAGCACGTCGATCCGCCCCGGCTGGAAGCTCTGCAACGCAACATCTTCGCCCATGTCCGACCGGAGACCGTCATCGTCACCACACCGAATGCGGAGTACAACGTGCGCTATCCGGACCTGCCGGCGGGTACCCACCGGCACCGAGACCACCGTTTCGAATGGACGCGGTCGCAGTTCCAGGGCTGGGCGTCGGCCGCCGCCGGGACGCACGGCTATTCGGTGCGGTATCTGCCGGTCGGCGCGGTGGACCCTGCCCTTGGTGCGCCGACGCAGCTCGCGGTGTTCGCGAGAGGGCTGATCAGATGAGTGCCCTTGGTATACCGCAGCTTTCGCTGGTCGTGCTGGTCGGGGTATCCGGGTCGGGCAAGTCGACGTTCGCCCGCCGGCACTTCGGGCGGTTCGAGGTAATCTCGTCGGACTTCTGCCGCGGTCTGGTCGCCGACGACGAGAACGACCAGGGCGCAACGAAAGATGCGTTCGAGGTGCTGGACTACGTGGCAGCCAAGCGACTGGCCGCCGGCCGGCTGACCGTCGTCGATGCCACCAATGTGCAGCCGGACGCGCGACGCAAGCTGGTCGACCTGGCCAGGGCGTACGACGTGCTGCCGGTGGCGATCGTTCTCGATGTGCCCGAGAAGGTCTGCCTGGCACGCAATCGTGAGCGGGCCGACCGTGACTTCGGGGCCGACGTGGTGCGGCGGCAGCAGGATCAGCTGCGCCGGTCGCTGCGGAGCCTCGGACGGGAGGGGTTTCGCAAGGTCCATGTTCTGAACGGGGTCCAGGAGGTCGAGTCGGCGGTCATCGTGCCGGAGAAGCTGCTGAACGACTTCCGTGAGATGACCGGGCCGTTCGACATCATCGGCGACATTCACGGCTGTCGGTCGGAGTTGGAGTCCCTGCTGGGCCGGCTCGGGTACCTGCTGCGCACCGACGACCAGGGAAGGCCGGTCGACGCCGAGCACCCGCAGGACCGGACCGCAGTGTTCGTCGGCGACCTGGTCGATCGTGGTCCGGATTCGCCGGGGGTGCTGCGCCTGGTGATGGGCATGGTGCGGGCCCGTCATGCGATGGCTGTGCCGGGCAATCATGAGAACAAGCTGGTCAAGGCGCTGCGCGGCCGCAGCGTCCAGGTCAGTCACGGCCTCGCCGAGACGCTGGCGCAGCTCGCCGACGAACCGGTCGAGTTCCGCAAGGAGGTCGAGTCCTTCTGCGACGATCTGGTGTCGCACCTGGTATTGGACGGCGGTCGGCTGGTGGTCGCGCACGCCGGGCTGAAGGAGTCCTACCAGGGCAGGGCGTCCGGTCGCGTGCGCAGCTTCGCGCTGTACGGCGACACCACCGGTGAGACCGACGAGTTCGGCCTTCCGGTGCGGCTGCCGTGGGCGAACGACTATCGGGGCCGGGCGATGGTGGTGTACGGGCACGTTCCGACGCCGGCGGCGCAGTGGGTCAACAACACCCTGTGCCTGGACACCGGGTGCGTGTTCGGCGGCAAGCTGACCGCCCTGCGGTACCCGGAGAAGGAAGTTGTCGATGTGCCCGCCGAGCGGGAGTGGTACGCACCGGCGAGACCGTTTCTGACCGGTGCCGCTCCGCCGGTGCCGGTGCGGCCGGATGACGACCTGTCCATCGACGACGTGCTCGGCAAGCGCGTGGTGGAGACCCGGTACCACGGCCGGATTGCCGTCCGCGAGGAGAACGCCGCTGGTGCGCTGGAGGTGATGAGCCGGTTCGCGCTGGATCCGCACTGGCTGCTGTACCTGCCGCCGACGATGGCACCGACCGCGACTTCCAAGCATATTGAGCTGCTGGAACATCCGGAAGAGGCCTTCGCGTCCTACCGCCGGGATGGCATCGCCCAGCTGATCTGTCAGGAGAAGCACATGGGTTCGCGGGCGGTGGTGCTGCTGTGCCGGGATGATGCCGTAGCGGCCCGCCGGTTCGGCGCCCGTGATGGGGAGACAGGTGTGCTCTACACCCGCACCGGGCGCAGCTTTTTCGGACGGGAGCTCACCGAACAGCTGCTGGCCTCGCTGCGACGGGCGGCGACCGACATCGGCCTGTGGCAGGAGCTCACGACCGACTGGCTGCTGTTGGACTGCGAACTGATGCCCTGGTCGGCGAAGGCGGAGGAGCTGCTGCGCAACCAGTATGCCGCTGTCGGAGCGGCGGCTCGGGCCGTGCTGCCGGCCGCAGTCGCGGTTCTGGAGCAAGCCTCCTCCGCAGGTCTGGATGTGGTGGATCTGCTGGCCCGCACGCGCTCTCGACTGCTGAACGCGTCCAGGTATGTGCAGGCCTACCGCCGGTACGCTTGGCCGACCGACGGGCTTGCCGGGCTGCGACTGGCACCGTTCCAGCTGCTGGCAACGGGTTTGGCGTCATCGGCGACGGCCGCGACCTACCACGATCGCGACCATGGCTGGCATCTCGCGCTGGCGGATCGACTGGTCGATGCGGCGCCTGACCTGCTGCAGACCACCCGCCGGCTGCTGGTCGACAGCACCGAGCCCGAGTCGACGGCCGCCGGTGTCGGCTGGTGGGAGGAGTTGACCTCCGCCGGCGGTGAGGGGATGGTCGTCAAGCCGCTGACCAATCTGTCCCACGTTGGCAGACAGCTGGCGCAGCCGGGCATCAAGGTCCGCGGCCGCGAGTATCTGCGGATCATCTACGGTCCCGACTACACCGAGCCGGCCAATCTCGCCCGGCTGCGCGAGCGCGGCCTCGGCCACAAACGGTCGATGGCGCTGCGCGAGTACGCACTGGGATTGGAGGGGCTGGAGCGGGTCTCCCGTGGCGAGCCGCTGTGGCGGGTGCACGAGGCGGTGTTCGCGGTGCTGGCACTCGAGTCGGAGCCCGTCGACCCGCGCCTGTAGCCCCCATGGGTCCGGGCTACCGGGCACGGGGGAGCGGGCCGGTCAGGTAGCTCTGCAGGGTGGGACCGACGGAGGCGACGATCGTCGTCGCTGGCATCGTTGCCAGTGCGCCGACACCGAGCACATAGCGGCCCATCAGGACACCCAGTACTGCGGACATGACCAGCGCGCCGCGCACCTCTGCCTCGGCCGGGGGGTAGTGCAGCGAGCGGAGCAGTCGCGCGATGATCTCGGCGGTGATGAATTGACTGAGCGCCCTGGTCGATCCCGGATCTCCGATGGCGGTGCGCACTGCGGCGATGAGCGACGTTCCGACCGGCGATTCCCAGACCTGCAGGATGGTGCTGATCATCCTGATGCCCAGGTCGTCGGCACCGCCGGCGGTGAGCTGTTCGACCACCGTCCGGGGATTGATCGGCACCTCGACGGTCGCCAGGAACAGCTCGTCCTTGGAACC
Source organism: Mycobacteriales bacterium (assembly GCA_038229825.1). Lineage (GTDB taxonomy): Bacteria > Actinomycetota > Actinomycetes > Mycobacteriales > Nakamurellaceae > Nakamurella. The sequence goes on along the minus strand of JBBROB010000014.1, from coordinate 144,880 downwards.
GAAGTAGTGGTGCACCAGGGCCGGATCAACGCCGGCTCCGGCCGCGATCTTGCGGATCGACGCTTTCGCGAACCCGCTGCCGGCGAAGATCTCGCGCGCCGAATCCAGGATCTGCTGACGGGTGTCCGGGTTACCGGGTCGGCGACCGCTGCGGGCCGGTAGCGGCGGGTGGGGCGTCGTCATGACCCTCCTGTCCTGGGGCAACCGGCGATCGCGGGTCAATCTGTCTTCCGCCGCAAGGTCGCCGACGCCAGCAGCAGTGTCAGGACCACGCACCCGGCCATGATGCCGAGGTCCCGCCAGAGTAGGCCGGTCGGGGCGCTGTGCCGGCCGACTTGGCCGCTGGCCTCCACTGCATAGGACAGTGGCATCACATCGGAGACTATCTCCAGCCACCCCGCCATCGCCGGCCGCGCCACGAACAACCCGCAGAGCAGCACCTGTGGGATCACCACCACCGGAAGAAGCTGCACCGCCTGGAATTCCGTCCTGGCGAAGGCGGAGCAGAGCAATCCCAGCCCGACGCCCAGCAAAGCCGTCAGCACGGCGACCAGCACCACGTACCCGGCGCCGCCGGCGGTGGTCAGCCCGAAAAGCCAGTAGGCACAGGCGGATGCGATCGTCGCCTGGACGGCCGCGGCGATGCCGAAGGCGATCCCGTAGCCGAAGAGCAGGTCGACGCCGCGGGTCGGGGTGGTCATCAGCCGTTCCAGGGTGCCGGAGGTTCGCTCCCGCAGCATGGCGATACTGGTGATCAGGAACATGATGGTGAACGGGAACACCGCCAGCATGATCAGCGCGACCGCACTGAACCGCCCCGGCTCGTTCTTGAACATGAAGTACAGCAACGCGATCAGCATGATCGGAACGCCGATGATCATCGCGATGGTGCGGTGGTCGTGCCGTAGTTGGAGCAGGATCCGCTTGACGGTCGCGGTCAGGATGTGCGGCCGGGCATGTGCTTTCAACTCGACCGTGGTCATGCCGCCACCTCCAGCTGGCGCCGGATCAAGGTCAGGAAGGCTTCGTCGAGATCGTCGGTGCCGGCGAGAGCCTTGATGGCAGCGGGGGTGTCGTCGGCCAGGGCCTTGCCGTCACGGATCAGGATCAGATGGTCGCACCGGTTGGCTTCGTCCATCACGTGACTGGAGACGATGACGGTGACGCCGCTGTCGGCCCTGGCGCGCAGCGAATTCCACAGTTCCTCGCGCAGGATCGGGTCCTGCCCGACGGTGGGTTCGTCCAGCACGAGCACATCCGGCGACCCGACCAATGCGCAGGCCAGACTGGCCCGTGACCGCTGTCCCCCGGACAGGCTGCCGACCAGCTGATCAGCGGCGCCGGACAGGCCGACTTCGGCGATCACGCTGTCCGCCTGGTCGGCGCCGGCACCGACCAGGGCAGCGAAGTAGCGCGCGTTCTCCCGGACCGTGAGGTCCGGGTAGACCGAGGGTGCCTGGGTGACGTAGCCGAGCCTCCGCCGGATCTGCGCTGAACCGGCCGGCTGACCGAGCACCGTCACCGAGCCGCCCTCGGTCTTCTGCACCCCGACGATGCAGCGGATCAGCGTCGACTTCCCGGCTCCCGACGGGCCGAGCAATCCGGTGATCCGGCCCCGCTCCATGCGGCAGCTGAAATCCTGCAGAACGGACCGGTGACCACGCTCGACGCTCAGCCCGGAAACCTCGACGGCAGTGTCCACAGTGCCTCCTCAGATCACAATTCATCAGTTGATGACTTCACGGTAGAACTACTCCGGCAGAAAGTCAACGCCTGATGAATTACTTCCTGCCGTGCCCGGACCGGAGAGCGCGGTCGAGGTTCACTTCGGCCGGACGGATAACCTGACGCCCATGTCGCGCAGCGTGTACATCGCCTCGCCGGAGGGCCAATCCGGAAAGTCCACGGTCGCCCTCGGCCTGGTGAACCTGTTGACCCGTAAGGTCGGCCGGGTGGGGATCTTCCGCCCGCTCGCCGATTCGAGTGAGACGACCGATCGGGCGGTGGAGCTGCTTCTCGCCCAGCCTGCCGTCGAGCAGAGCTACCAGGACGCAATGGGCCTGAGCTATGAGGCCATGCACGCCGACCCGGAAGCCGCCCTGTCGGAGATAGTCAGGAGGTTCCACGCCCTGGTCGGTCGGTTCGACGTCCTGCTGGTGCTGGGCAGCGACTACACGGACATCTCGACGCCCAGCGAGTTGGCCTTCAATGCCAAGATCGCCGCCAATCTCGGCTCGCCGGTGGTGTTGGTGGTTCACGGACGTGGCCGCTCGCCGGAGCAGCTGCGGTCCGCGGCCGAGTCCGCCCTGATCGAATTGGCGGCCGCCCACGCCCACCCGGTCGCGTTGATTGCCAATCGGGTCAATCCGAACGAACTTCAGGCGGTCCGGGAGGCGATCGGCCGGGACTCACCCCTTCCGGTGGCGGTGATCCCGGAGGTGCCGCTGCTGACAGCGCCCACCGTTGCGGCGTTGCAGGCGGCCTGCGACGGCGTTCTGGTGCGCGGCAATCCGGCGTGGCTGCTACGCGAGTCGCTCGGTTTTGTGGTGGCGGCGATGTCGCTGCCCAATGTGTTGGTCCGGTTGGTGGAGGGCGCCACGGTGATCGCGCCGGGCGACCGCTACGACCTGCTGCCGGGACTGATGATGGCCCACCAGTCGGGCACCTTCCCGCAGCTCGCGGCGATCGTGCTGACCGGCGGCTACCACCCGCCCGAGCCGGTGAGCCGCTTGCTCGACGGCGTCCAGCAGGACCTGCCGATCATCAGCACCGAACTCGGAACCTTCGAGACCGCAACCATTCTGGCCGCGGTCCGGGGCCCGTTGGCGGCGGGCTCTCGGGTCAAGATCGAGACCGCACTTCGGACGTTCGCCGAGTCGGTCGACGAGGACGCGTTACTGGCAGCCATCGACGTGGGCAGCGGCCCGACGATGACGCCGTTGATGTTCCAGTTCCAACTCATCGACCGGGCCAGATCGGATCGACGGCATGTGGTGCTGCCGGAGGGTGAGGACGAACGGGTGCTGCGCGCCGCGGCGAGCCTGCTCCGCCTCGGGGTCGCTGAGCTCACGCTGCTGGGTGACGAGAAGGTCATTCGGGCGAAGGCCGCCGCGGCCGGGCTGGACATCAGCGGAGCGCATCTGCTGTCGCCGAAGGACCCGGCACTGGTGGAAACCTTTGCAGCGGAATATGCGCGACTGCGGGCGTCGAAGGGGATGACGTTGGAGCGGGCCCGCGAAATAGTCACCGATGTGTCGTATTTCGGCACCATGATGGTGCATCTTGGGCTCGCCGACGGAATGGTGTCGGGGGCCTTGCACACCACGGCCCACACCATCAAGCCGTCCTTCGAGATCATCAAGACCTCGCCGGGCACGGCCATCGTGTCCAGCGTGTTTCTGATGTGTCTGGCCGACCGGGTTCTCGTCTACGGGGATTGCGCAGTCAACCCGGACCCGACCGCCGAACAATTGGCGGACATCGCCATATCCTCGGCGACCACGGCGCTGCAATTCGGGATCGAGCCCAGAGTAGCGATGTTGTCCTACTCCACGGGCTCGTCCGGAGCCGGTGCGGACGTCGACAAGGTCAGGGGTGCAACAGACATTGTTCACCGACTCCGCCCGGATCTGCTGGTGGAGGGCCCGATTCAATACGACGCCGCCGTCGATGAGTTGGTTGCCGCAACCAAGCTTCCGGATTCGCATGTGGCAGGAAAGGCGACCGTGCTCATCTTCCCCGATCTGAATACCGGTAACAACACCTACAAGGCGGTGCAGCGCAGCGCCGGAGCGGTGGCGATCGGGCCAGTGCTGCAGGGGTTGAACAAGCCGGTCAACGATCTGTCCCGCGGCGCGCTGGTGGCGGACATCGTCAATACTGTTGCCATCACGGCCATCCAGGCGCAGGGTTTCCACGTGGTGGAAACCGTCTGACATGAAGACTCCGGTGCTGGTGATCAATTCTGGGTCCTCGTCGATGAAGTACCAGTTGGTCGACGTCGAGGAAGGCACCGCGGTGGCCAGCGGGCTCATCGAGCGAATCGGCGGGTCGACCGCCCATGCGAGGCACCAGTTCGCCGGTAACGACACCGAATTCGACGGCGAAATTCCCGACCACGCTGCGGCGCTCCGCGTGATGCAGCAGCTCTTCGCCGAGTCGGGGCGGCCGCTGCGGGGGGACGCGCTCGCTGCCGTCGGGCATCGGGTGGTGCACGGCGGCTCGCTCTTCGGCGACCCGGTCCTGGTGGACGAGGCTGTACTGCAACAAATCCGGGCGCTGGCATCGCTCGCTCCGTTGCACAACCCGGCAAATGCCGTAGGGATCGAGCAGGCTGCGGCAGCCTTTCCCGGAGTTCCGCAGGTCGCAGTCTTCGACACCGCGTTCTTCCGGACTCTGCCCGCCGCCGCCTATACGTATGCTATCGATCGGGAAACCGCTGCGGCACACCAGATCCGCCGATACGGGTTCCATGGAACATCGCATCAATTCGTGTCGCAGCGGGTCGCCACCGTGCTCGGCCGGCATGTCGGCGACCTCAATCAGATCGTGCTGCATCTGGGCAATGGCGCTTCCGTGTCGGCCATCCGGGGCGGCAAAGCGGTCGAGACCTCGATGGGTATGACTCCGCTGGAGGGTTTGGTGATGGGCACCCGCAGCGGTGACGTCGATCCCGGGGTCCTGCTGTTTCTGCTGCGCGCCGGTGGGCTCGACGTGAACCACCTCGACATCCTGCTGAACCGCAGGTCGGGGTTGTTGGGTCTGTCCGGGGTCAACGACTTCCGGGATCTGGCCGAGCTCATCGACAGCGGCGACACCGATGCAGCACTTGCTCTTGAGGTCTACTGTCACCGGATCCGCAAGTACATCGGTGCCTATATCGCCGTGCTGGGAGATGTCGACGTCATCACGTTCACTGCCGGCGTGGGGGAGAACGCCGCCGAGGTCCGAGCCCGGATCCTCGCCGGGCTGGAACCGCTGGGCATCTCGTGCGATCCGGACCGGAACGCCGCCCGCTCGTCGGAACCACGGACGATCTCCTCCCGCGGCGCGCCGGTCACCGTCATGGTGGTGCCGACCAACGAAGAACTCGCGATCGCCAGGGCGGCCGCCGCGTTGGTCAGCGACCGCTGACCTGTTCGGCGGCGGCTGATCCGGGTTCGCGCGGCGGCACCGGGACCGGCCGCTGCTAACGTCGTCAGGACGCAGAAGTCCGATCTACCCGGAGGTCTCAGATGTCCCTTGATCGCCCTGTTGCTCCAGATCCCTACGAGTTGCTGCCCGTCGTCAGCTCTTTCACGGTGACCAGTGCCGATGTGAAGCACGGCGAACCGGCCGCCGACCTGTACGCCGGCGGTCACGGCAACCGGTCCCCGCAGTTGAGCTGGTCCGGGTTCCCCGAGCAGACCCAGAGCTTCGCCGTCACCTGCTTCGACCCCGACGCGCCGATCCCCAGCGGTTTCTGGCATTGGGCCGTCGCCGGCATCCCGGCCGGAATCACCGAGTTCGCCCAGGGGGTCGGCGATGGATCTGGCTTGCCGGCCGGCGCCTTCCAGCTGCGCAACGACGCGGGTCAGGCCGGCTACACCGGTCCGATGCCCCCGGCCGGTGACCGCGCCCACCGGTACTACTTCGTCGTGCATGCCGTCGATGTGGCCGCCCTCGAGGTCGACGGGTCTGCCACGCCCGCCTACCTCTCGTTCAACCTGGTCTTCCACACCCTGGCCAGGGCAATCCTGGTGCCGACCTATCAGGTGGCCGGCTGAACTGAGTCGGTCCCGAACACTGCCCGTCCGTCGAACCGGCCACGCAGCACCAAGCTCACCTGCTGGTGCCACCTTCGGCCGTTTGGCCTGGGCAGATGCGTCGGTTAACTTGGCCGACAAAACCCAGGCGTACCGTCGGAAACCGTGCGAACCACACCACCTCAAGACCTGCCCGCAACGCTCGGCGAGCTCAGAGCCTCCGGACACCAGCTACGCGGCGTGAAGGCCGAAATCCGGACCAACCTGCTCACTGCCCTGGGGTCCGGCACCGACCCGTGGATCGGGATCGTTGGATTCGGTTCGACGGTGCTGCCGCAGCTGGAACGCGCGCTCATCGCCGGGCACGACATCGTGTTGCTCGGCGAGCGCGGCCAGGGCAAGACAAGGCTGCTGCGCAGCCTGACGAATCTCCTGGACGAGTGGACGCCGGTGATCGCCGGCTCCGAGCTCGGAGAGCATCCGTACGACCCGATCACACCCGAGTCGATCCGCCGGGCCGACGAACTGGGCGACGACCTGCCGGTGGTCTGGAAGCACCGCAGCGCGCGCTATACGGAAAAGCTGGCCACACCCGACACCGCGGTCGCCGACCTGATCGGCGACGTCGACCCGGTCAAGGTTGCCCAGGGCCGTTCGCTCGGTGATCCGGAGACCATCCACTTCGGGCTGGTCCCGCGGGCCCACCGGGGCGTTGTCGCGATCAACGAACTCCCGGATCTGGCCGAACGCATCCAGGTGGCGCTGCTGAATGTAATGGAGGAGCGGGACATCCAGGTCCGCGGCTACACCCTCCGATTGCCGTTGGATGTGCTGCTGGTGGCGTCGGCGAACCCCGAGGACTACACCAACCGCGGCCGCATCATCACCCCGCTGAAGGACCGGTTCGGTGCGGAGGTGCGGACGCACTATCCACTGCAACTGGCCGACGAGATCGCGCTGATCCAGCAGGAGGCCAATCTGGTCGCCGACGTCCCCGGTCATCTGCTGGAGATCATCGCCAGGTTCACCCGGCTACTGCGTGAGTCGACCGCGGTGGACCAGGGTTCCGGTGTCTCCGCTAGGTTCTCGGTGGCCGCAGCGGAAACGGTTGCGGCGGCGGCTCTTCGTCGATCAGCACTGACCAAGGAGGCCAAGGCGGCCGCCCGGCCGATCGACCTGCAGTCGGTGCTGTCGGTGCTGCGCGGCAAGTTGGAATTCGCCACCGGCGAGGAGGGCCGCGAGGAGGAGATCCTGGAGCACCTGCTGCGCCGGGCAACCGCCGAGACGGCGAGGGCCAGACTCCGCGGCGTCGACCTGACACCGCTGGCCGAAGCGGTCACCCGGCACCCGCTGCGGACCGGTGATCGGGTGCCGGCCATCGATGTGGTGGCTGCCTTGCCGAAAGTCGCTGTGCTGACCGAGATCGCGCAGCGACTCGGCGCCGCCGGCACCGAAGATCCAGGCCCGATGGCCTCGGCCGCCGAACTGGCCCTGGAACTGCTGTTTCTCACCCGCAAGCTGGCCAAGCAGCCCAGCGACGACGGGGACACGGTCAGCTATGGCTGATCCCCGCCACCTGCCTCGCGATTCGTACTCCTACGGAGCCTATGTCGACGGACCGGATCCGCTGGCGCCGCCGGTGGATCTGCGAGCCGCGCTCGACCGGATCGGCAAGGACGTGATGGAGGGCAGCTCCCCGCAGCAGGCGCTGCGCGAGTTGATGCGGCAGGGCATGAAGAACCGGCGCGGGCTCGATGACCTGGCCCGCCAGGTCTGGCAGCGCAGGCGAGAACTGCAGCGGGACAACCGGTTGGACGGCACGCTTGGAGAGGTTCGAGAGCTCCTGGAGAAGGCGTTGAAGGCGGAACGGGAGACGCTGGCGCGGCAGAACTCCGACGACTCACGTTTCCACGAAATGGAACTGGATACGTTGCCGGGTGACACCGGTGGCGCTGTGCGCGAGCTCGGTAAGTACGACTGGCAATCCAGCGAAGCCAGGGAGACGTTCCAGCAGATCCAGGACCTGCTCGGCCGGGAGATGCTGGACCAACGGTTCGCCGGCATGAAACAGGCGCTGCAGAACGCGACGCCCGAAGACACCGAACGCATCCGGCAGATGCTTGCCGACCTCAATGCGTTGTTGGAGCAGCATTCCGCCGGCGCCGATACCACTGGCCAATTCGAACAGTTCATGGACAAGCACGGCGAGTTCTTTCCGGAGCAGCCCCGCAGCGTCGACGAGCTGATCGACCTGCTGGCCGCCAGAGCCGCAGCAGCGCAACGGATGCTCCAGTCCATGACGCCCGAGCAGAGGGCCGAACTGGCCGAACTGTCGCAGCAGGCCTTCGGTGATCCTCGGCTGGCCCAGTCGCTGTCACAGCTGGACTCGCAATTGCAAGGTCTGCGGCCAGGCGAGGATTGGTCTGGCTCTGGCAGATTCAACGGCGACTCGCCGATGGGGCTCGGCGAAGGCACCAGGGCGTTGGAAGAACTCGGTCGCCTCGACGCCCTCGCCGAGCAACTCGCGCAGAGCTACCCGGGTGCGCGACTGGACGACATCGACCTGGACGCGCTGGGTGAGGCACTCGGCGAGCAGGCCAGGATGGATGTCAAGGAGCTGGCCGACCTGGACCGCGAACTCCGCGAGCTCGGCGTGTTCGATCGTGCCGAGGACGGCTCGTTGCGGCTGTCGCCCAAGGCATTACGCCGACTCGGCGAGTCGGCCCTTCGCGACGTGGCCGATCAGGTGTCCGCGCGTCGAGGAGAACGGGAGACTCGCAGGGCCGGCGCTGCCGGTGAGCCGACCGGCTCGACGAGGGGATGGGCTTTCGGTGACACCCAGTCCTGGAGCGTGCCGAGAACCCTGCTGAACGCGCAACTGCGCAAAGCCGGCGGTGACGATCGGATGCTGGACGTCTCGGACGTCGAGGTGATCGAGACCGAACAGCGCACCAGGGCCGTGGTGGCGCTGTGCGTGGACACCTCGTGGTCGATGGTGCAGGACGGTCGCTGGGTGCCGATGAAGCGCACGGCGTTGGCTCTGCATCAGCTCATCTCGACCAGATTCCGTGGAGATGCATTGCAGCTCATCACCTTCGGCCGGCAGGCTGAGAAGGTGGAGTTGGCCGAACTGATCGGGCTTGAGGGTGCGTATGTGCAGGGCACGAACCTACATCATGCGCTGATGCTGGCCGGTGAACATCTGCGCTCCCAGCCGGATGCCATGCCAGTGGTCCTGGTGGTGACCGACGGCGAACCGACCGCGCACCTGGAGGCCCCCGTCCGGCCCGGCGAGGCAGCGCAGTTCGCCTTCTCCTATCCGCCCGATCAACGGACTGTCAGAGCGACCGTCGTTGAACTGGACAAACTGTCCGCGCGGCGAGCTGCGATCAGCTTCTTCATCCTGGGTGACGATCCGCGGCTGGCCGCGTTCATGGATTCCCTGGCTCGCCGCTGCGGCGGTCGGGTGATCGCTCCCGACCTGGACGGACTCGGCGCCGAAGTGGTCGCCGACTATCTGCGGACCAGGCGTTAGCCAAGCCCCGGACCCGCTACTCGAGCCGGGCCGGGAAACCACCGGTCGCTACCGGGGACCAACGGGTCGGGGTCAGTCTGAGCAGGCACTTTCCCTGCACCACCATCGCGTGCCGGTAGTCATCCCAGTCCGGGTGCTCGCCGGCGATGCTGCGGAAATATTCGACCAGCGGTTCGATAGCCTCCGGTAGATCGAGAACCTCGGCGGTGCAGTCGATCTGAACCCATGCTCCGCCGAAGTCGTCGGACAGCACCAGGGCGGTCGCCTTGGCCACCCGACGAACATTGTGCACCTTGGCCCGCTCGGGGTATGTGGCGACAACGATGCGCCCCTTCGAATCAACCCCACCGGCGACGGGAGAGCTCTGCATTCCGCCGTCGGCCCGCCAGGTACTGATGATCATGTGGTGACGGGGCCGGACGAACTCCAGAAGTTTGTCCAGGTCCACAGCAGTGTTGGTGGCAACGGTTCGTCCCATGCCCGGGTCAGTCCTGGTCGCCTTCGGGGCCGGCTGTCTGGGCCGAGGTCACCTCGACCGAAGCGGCCTCGGCCACCGCGTCGGCGATCGGGTGGCGGCCGGACACCAGATCAAGGGACAGACCAGCTGTGCGCGGCTCGTCGAGCACCGCCACCAGTACGGCGGCGACATCCTCCCTCGAGACCGATCCACGGCCGACCCTGGTGGTCAGGGTGACGTGCCCGGTACCCGTCGCGTCGGTCAACGCTCCCGGTCGGACCACCGTCCAGTCGAGATCTCGGGTGCGCAGGTCGTCGTCGGCGGCCTTCTTCGCCGTCATGTATGCGGCGAAGACCGGATCGTGTTCGGGTTGGGCGCCGGCGTCGGAGCCGATGGCGGAGACGAGGACGTAGCGCCGAACGCCGGCCAGAATTGCCGCATCGGCCAGCAGGGCCGCCGCGGCCCGATCCACGGTGTCCTTCCGTTCGGCTGAGCTGCCGGCGCCGGCCCCGGCGGCGAACAGCACCGCGTCGGCGCCGGCCAGATGGCCGGCGAGGGTCGCTGCATCGGTGTTCTCGAGATCAACGACCACCGGATGCGCACCGGCTGCGATGACGTCCGCCTCCTGAGCGGGATCGCGGATCAATCCGACCGAGTGATCCCCGCGTTCGGCCAACAGTCTTTCGACGTGCAAACCGATTTTGCCGTGGCCACCTGCAATGACAACCTTCATGACTCCACGGTACTCACCGGCCATCAGCATCGCTCACCTCAGGGCCCCACGACGGATGGAGGTGCCCCACGGGACCCGTTTCGTGACTACTTGCGATCGGGAATTGTTCGTGGTTAGGTAAAGCTGCCCTTACTAATGAGACGAGAGCCATGTCGAACCCAACCAGACGTCTGGCCCTGGCCGGTGCAGCTGCAGCGGCGATGATCCTGGTTGCCGGCTGCGGTTCTACTGGCCCGCAGACCTCCGCCACCGGTGCCCCGTCCTCGCCGGCGGCCGCCGGCGAACCAGAGCTGGACCGCTCCGCACTGGTGATCTACAACGCCCAACACGAGAACCTGACTCAGGCATGGGCGGACGGATTCACCAAGCAGACCGGTGTGAAAGTCCAGATGCGCAACGGCTCAGACCTGGAGATGGCCAATCAGTTGGTCGCCGAGGGCACGGACAGTCCAGCGGACGTCTTCATCACCGAGAACTCGCCGGGAATGAACGTCGTCGAAAACGCAGGCCTTTTCACCGATATCGATTCCTCGACCCGGTCGCAGATCCCGGCGCAGTATTCGCCGAGCACGGGCAAGTGGGTCGGTGTCGCGGCCCGCTCGACGGTGTTCGTCTACAACACCGGGAAACTGACGAAGGCCGAACTGCCGGCGTCGCTGATGGAACTGGCGGATGCCTCGTGGAACAACCGCTGGGGCGCTTCGCCCAGCGGAGCGGACTTCCAGGCCATCGTCAGTGCCTTGCTCGAACTCGAGGGTGTGGATACCACGCGATCCTGGCTCCAGGCTATGGAGTCGAACGCCAAGATCTACAAGGGCAACAGCACCGTGCTGAAGGCGGTCAACGCAGGCGAGATCGACGGCGGCGTCATCTACCACTACTACTGGTACGGCGATCAGGCCAAGACGAAGGAAAACAGCAATAACACCCAACTGCATTTCTTCCCTGACAACGATCCTGGCGCCTTCATCAGCGTGTCCGGCGCCGGCGTGCTGAAGTCGAGCACGAAGAAGCAGCAGGCGCAGGCCTTCGTCAAGTACACGGCCAGCCAGGCCGGCCAGCAGATAGTTGCCGACACCGTGCTGGAATATCCTTTGTTGGCAACAACTTCCGGAACCGACAGGGTGCTCGCACCGTTGTCGACGTTGAGTCCTCCGGCCATCGATCCGGCCAGTCTCAACAGCACCGCGGTCGTCGATCTCATGACCGAAGTGGGTTTGCTCTGACCGTCTCGACCGTCAGGAACCGTCCGCAAACTACCGGACGGCCGGCCCGACAACGCCTTCGGGACGCGCCGCCGGCCCTGCTGATGGTGGCCGGGCTGGTTGCGCTGCTGTCTGTCATCCCGCTGGGATTCGTGGTGTTCTCGGTGTTCGACACCGGCTGGGATCGCGCGCGACGCCTGATCTTCCGGGCGCGTGTGGGCGAGTTACTCATCAATACCGGACTTCTCGTCCTGTTGACCATGCTGGCCTGCGCCCTGCTCGGTACCGCCTGCGCCTTCCTGGTGGAGCGGACAGACGTCCCAGGTGCCCGGTTCTGGGGCCCGCTGCTGGTGGTGCCGCTGGCCATCCCGGCCTTCGTCACCAGCTACGGCTGGGTGTCGGCGATTCCGGGGATCGACGGACTCGCCGGTGCCACGCTGATCATGACGCTGGCCTACTTTCCCCTGGTCTACCTTCCGGTGGCCGGCGCCCTCCGTAGCTCCGATCCGGCCTGGGAGGAGCAGTCGAGATCACTTGGTCTGTCGCCACTTCAGACCTTCCGGCGGATCAGCCTGCCACACCTTCGGCCGGCGCTACTCGGCGGCTCGCTGCTGGTCGGCCTGCACTGCCTCGCCGAATTCGGAGCATTCCAGTCGCTGCGATTCTCCACCTTCACCACCGCGATCTACGAGCAGTACCAGTCCACCTTCGCGAGCGCTGCAGGCAACATGCTCGCTGTCGTCCTGGTGCTGTGCTGTCTGCTGCTGGTGACCGGTGAGGCAACGCTGGGGCGGCGACGGCTGTCGCGGACCGGCAGTGGCGCCCCACGCCCGCATTCCCGACTTGCTCTGCGGGCAAACGTCATTCCGTCTGTGGGTGGGCTGTTGATCGTCCTCGCCGCTGCGCTCGGAGTCCCGTTGGTCAGCATCGGCTACTGGCTCGCCCGAGGCGGGGTCGGCGGGTGGACCCGCCGCCTGTTCTCCGCCACCCTCTCGTCGGTGGCGCTGGGCGTCGGCGCCGCTGTGCTGACCACCGTGCTCGCGATTCCCGCGGCATTCCTGGCTGTGCGGTATCGAGGCTGGATGACGGCGGTGATCGAGCGGGTCAGCTACCTGGCGGGGGCGATGCCGTCGCTGGTGGTGGCCCTGGCCCTGGTGGCTGTCACCGTGCATGCTGTCAAACCGATCTACCAGACCTACGTCACCCTGCTGCTCGCCTACGTGCTGCTGATGTTGCCAAGAGCCATGGTCTCGGTGCGATCCGGCCTGGCGTCCTGTCGGCCGGAGCTGGAAGAGGCGTCCCGAGCCCTGGGGCGGTCGCGGCTGCGGACCCTGACAAAGGTAACCCTGCCCTTGGCTGCACCGGGTATTGCCACGGCCGCCGCTCTGGTGTTCCTGGCTGCAGGCACCGAACTCACCGCCACTCTGATGCTCGGCCCCATCGGGCTGGACACGCTGGCGACCGGGTTCTGGAGCCTGACCGGCAGTATCGACTACGTCGCGGCAGCTCCCTACGCCGCCGTCATGGTGCTGGTGTCGGCGCCCGTGACGTACCTGTTACTGCAGCAGTCGCGTCGGGTGCTGGGTCGATGACCGAGCTTCAGGTGACGGCACTGTCGAAGTCCTTCAGCCGGACCAGGGCTCTCGACGCGGTGGATCTGCGACTGGAGAAGGGTTCGTCGACCGCGCTCGTCGGTCCGTCGGGATGCGGTAAGACGACCCTGCTGCGGATCGTGGCGGGCTTCGAGCGGCCGGACTCCGGCGAGGTGTCGATCGGTGGCCGGGCGGTGTCCGGAACAGCCGCGAATGTGGCGCCGGAGCGACGTTCGATCGGATACGTGGCCCAGGAGGGCGCACTGTTCCCGCATTTGAGCGTCCGGGACAATCTCGAGTTCGCACTCTCCCGTCGCGATCGGCGTGCCGGTTCCCGGTTGGCTCAGCTGCTGGACCTGGTGAGCTTGGAAACCACTTTGCTGCAGCGATTCCCGCATCAGTTGTCCGGCGGCCAACAGCAGCGGGTTGCGCTGGCGCGGGCTCTGGCCAGGCGTCCCCGGCTGGTGCTGCTGGACGAACCGTTTGCGGCGCTCGACGCCGGACTGCGCAGCGGCATCCGCGATCTGGTGTCTTCCGCGTTGACGGCCGAGGGTGTCACGACTTTGCTGGTCACCCATGACCAGGAGGAAGCCCTGTCGTTCGCCGACCTGGTGGTGGTGATGCGCGACGGCCGGATCACTCAATCGGGCACCCCGGACCACGTGTACGCCCGTCCCCTGGACGAGTGGACCGCGGGGTTCCTCGGCGACGCGGTGGTGCTGAGCGCTGACGTCGCATCGGGTGTGGCCGACTGCCTGCTCGGCCGGATCCCGCTGACCGGCCCGTACCGCGACGATCCTGACCCCGACTCCGGCCCGCGGACGGAATCCGCCCGCGGTGGCTCGCGGCCGGCCCGGATCCTGCTCCGCCCGGAGCAGATCCTGCTGACTCCGGCAGCGATCGCCGGCGGCGGCAGCGCCGCCTTCGTGCCCTCCCAAGCTCTCGCCACCGTGCTGGGGGTCAGCTACTTCGGCCACCACACCGTGATCACTGCGTCGCTGCAGACCGGATCCGGCCCGGCAATCAGATCCAGGGTGCCGGCCCGGTCATCGATTGCGGTCGGCGACACCGTGACAGTGACGGTGACCGGCAACGCGGTGGCATTTCGTGATGAGGCGTTGGACGTCGCAGCACCTACCATCATCGGGTGAGGACACCCAGGCAGCCCGGCGAGAACAAGCCGCCGTCACCGAAGTTCGACCGTGCGATCGCCATGGGGATCTGGGTCGTCACCGGGCTGATGTTCGGCCTGGCCGTCGGCATCTTCACCAACCACGGCTTGCTGTGGCTGGCAATCGGGCTGGTGGTGGGCATCCTGGCGGCCATTTTCCGGACCAGGCCGGAACAGCACATCGAGGAGGACTGAGCCGAGGCGGGTCTCCGCGGTGCGGGCGTAACTTGGATCTGGTCGTCAACCCTTCCCTAGATCGGAACCTCCCGTCATGGCCAGCGCCACCTGGAACGGCACCCTCATCGCGCAGAGCGACACCACCGAGATGGTGGAGGGCAATCACTACTTCCCGCTCGCGTCGGTCAACCCGGCGTATCTGAAGCCCTCCGACAAGCAGACTGTCTGCCCGTGGAAGGGCACCGCCTCCTACTACACCCTCGAGGTCGACGGTCAGCAGAATCCGGATGCCGCCTGGTTCTACCCGGAGCCAAAGGACGCCGCGGCACAGATCAAGGATCACGTCGCCTTCTGGCGCGGCGTGGTGGTCACCGACTGAACATCCTCGCGGCGGAGACCGGACACCGACCGCTCATCGGCATCCGGTCTCGGGGCACTTTCCACGGAGTGGAAGTCGGTGGGACCTCAGGTCAGTACCGGCACTCCCGCCAGTGCGGCAGCCAACTCAACGTCCGACAATCCGGAATCCACCATGCTCCCGGTCAGGTAGGCGTCGTAGGCCGCGAGATCGAGCAGACCGTGTCCGCACAGCGCGGTGACGATTACCTTCTCCTCACCGGACTCCCTGCAGGCCAACGCTTCCCGGATAGTCGCTGCCAGCGCGTGGGTGGGTTCCGGCGCCGGCACGATGCCCTCGGTCCTGGCGAACAGCAATGCCGCCGCGAAGCATTCCGTCTGCTCGATCGAGATGGCCTCCATCAGTCCCAGTTCGTAGATGTGCGAAATGAGGGGTGCCATTCCGTGATAGCGCAGACCGCCGGCATGGATGGGGTCAGGGACGAAATCATGTCCGAGCGTGTGCATCTTCATCAACGGGGTGAATCCGGCGGTGTCGCCGAAGTCATATCGATATTCACCACGGGTCAGGGATGGGCACGAGGCCGGCTCCACCGCCCTGATCACCGGTGACTGCCGCCCGGCCATCTTCTCCCGCAGGAACGGGAACGCCAGTCCACCGAAGTTCGAACCGCCACCGGTACAACCGACCACGAGGTCGGCGCCGGCCTCGCCGGCCTTCGCCAACTGCAGCAGCGCCTCCTCGCCGATGATCGTCTGGTGCAGCAACACGTGGTTGAGCACCGATCCCAGCGCGTACTTGGTGTCCTCGTCGCCTCCGGCGACCTCGACGGCCTCCGAGATCGCGATCCCCAGTGAGCCGGGATGACCCGTGGGGAAGGCGCGGCCGGCCGCGGTCAACTGCGACGGCGACCGGTGGACGACCCCGCCGAACGTCTCGATCAGCGTCCGTCGGTAGGGCTTTGCGTCGTAGGAGGCACCGACCTGCCAGACCTCGCATTCCAGTCCGAAGAGCGAGCAGGCGAACGCCAGTGCAGTGCCCCACTGGCCGGCGCCGGTCTCCGTGGTCAGCTTCTTCGTGCCGGCCTTGGCGTTGTAGTAGACCTGCGGCACCGCCGTGTTGGGCTTGTGGGATCCGGCCGGTGAGACGCCCTCGTACTTGTAGTAGATCCGAGCCGGGGTGCCCAGCGCCTTCTCCAGTCGGTGCGCCCGGTAGAGCGGCGACGGGCGCCACAGGCGATAGATGTCCTGCACCTCTTCTGGGATGTCGATATACGAGTCGGTGGAGACCTCCTGCATGATCAGCTCCATCGGGAACAACGGAGCCAGATCCTCCGGCCCGATCGGTAGGTGGGTACCCGGGTGCAGCGGCGGGGGCGGCGGCGACGGCAGGTCGGGAATGATGTTGTACCAACGGGTTGGCATTTCGCTCTCGTCCAGCAGGAACTTGTGTTGCAGCGGTGCCATCGTGGGCCCTCCTCGTCGAGACCCCCGCGGCTGCAGGGATGGCCGAAGGCTATCCCCTGACGCAGTCAGTTTCCACCGAGGAGACGGGTGCGACCCGATGGTCAGATCGCCCTCTCAAGTCCGGGAAACATCCCTGATGACGGCCATGGCATCCCAGACCTCGGCGAAGGTCAGTGCCAGCGGGGAGAGACCCAGGCGAATCGCATCCGGTGCGCGGAAGTCCGGCAACACGCCGAGCGACGTCAGCTGGGCGCACAGCTGCCTGGCGTCCGCCCTGGTGATGCTGACATGCCCGCCGCGACGCTCGCCGTCGCGCGGCGATCCGAGTCCGAAACCGTTGGGCACCAGCCATTCGTCGGCCAGTTGGACAACCATCCCGGTCAGTGCCGACGCCTTCGCCCTGATCGCCCCAATGCCGGCCTCGGCGATCACCGCAGCGCCCTCGCGAACAGCGAGAATGCCTGGTACGGAGGGAGTTCCCGAGATCATGGAGCGAATGCCGCCAGCCGGCAGATAGCCCTGCTCCATCTCGAAGGAATTCTCCCGGCCGAGCCAGCCCCAGATCGGCTGATCCAGGTCAGCGTGATGCCGGCTGTTGACATAGCTGAAGGCCGGCGCACCTGGACCGGCTCCGACGAATTTGTAGGTGCAGCCGACGGCGAAATCGACGTCCCATTCGTCGAGGGAAATGGGTACCGACCCGACCGAATGGCACAGATCCCAGACGACCAGTGCGCCGACGGCGTGCGCCGCCGCTGTGATGGCCTTGGCGTCGGCGAGATAACCGGAGTGGTAGGCGATATGGCTCAGGGTGACGACCGCGGTGTCCAGGTCCAGCGCAGCCAGGATGTCGTCGACGCCGATGCCGCCGGAATCTGTACCGGTCAACCAGACTGCCTCCAGCCCGAGATCCTTGACCAGCGACTCCACGACATAGCGGTTGGTGGGGAAGTTGTCCCGGTCGATCACCACCTTGCGACGGCCGGGCCGGAGGTTGATCGCCGCCCGCATGGCCTTGTAGAAATTGACCGTGGTGGAGTCGGCGATCACCGTCTGGCCGGCTGCAGCACCGAGCGCGGCGGCCGCGAGTTCGTCGCCGACGATCTCCGGCAACTCCATCCAGCCCTCGGTCCAGCCGCGGATCAACCGTCCAGCCCACTGCCGGCCCACGAGATCAGACCAGACCTCACCGATCGAGATCAGCGGTCGACCCAGCGAATTGCCGTCGAGATAAGCGATCACCTCGTCCGACTGCGGGACGTAGCGCCGGCGGAAACCGGCCAGTGGGTCCGCAGCGTCCAGGGCCTCGGCATGTGCGCGACCGGTCACCGCGATGGGGTTCGTCTGCAGACTCATCTAGATCCGCCCGATCTCGGTGCGGACCGCATAGAGCTCGGGAAAGAAGGAGAGATCGAGCGCACGCCGCAGAAAAGCCACCCCGGACGATCCGCCGGTGCCCTTCTTGAAGCCGATGATCCGCTCTACCGTCTTGAGATGGCGGAATCGCCAGGTCTGGAAGGTGTCCTCGACATCGAGGAGCTCCTCGCATGTTTCGTACACGTCCCACTGACGCTCCGGCTCTGCATACACCGCGGTGAAGACGCCGACCAGCTCCTGGTCCAGGGTGTGTGGCTGACGCCAGTCGCGGTTGATCAACCGGTCCGGGATCGGATAACCACGACGGCCGAGAAACAGCAGGAACTCGTCATACAGACTGGGCGCATCCAGGGCGGCCTGCAGCAGCTGCTGCTCCTGCGGGTGGTGGGCGAAGACCGCGATCATCGCCTGATTCTTGTTGCCCAGCAGGAATTCCAGCAATCGGTACTGCATGGACTGGAATCCCGACGACTTTCCAAGGACGCCTCGGAATTGCGCATATTCGGTCGGCGTCAGAGTAGCCAGCACCGACCATTGATCGGTCATCTGCCGTTGGATGTGCTTGACCCTGGCCAGCCGTTTCAAGGCAGGACCGAGGGAATCCTGCGCGATCAGCGCCATCGCCGAACGGAGTTCGTGGATCACCAGCTTGATCCACAGTTCGGTCGTCTGGTGCGCGACGATGAACAGCATCTCGTCGTGGTGATCCGACAGCGGTACCTGGGCGGACAGCAAGGAGTCCAGCTGAAGGTAAGCGCCGTAGTTGAGCCCGGAGAGGTCCTTCTCGATGCCCGTTTCCAGCGGCCGGATATTCGGGTTCTCCATGGCCGGCCTCCCTACCGGGGCGGGCGGCCCTGGCGCCGTCCACCGTACAACTTCGCCCTGCACCCGCATGGCCAGTACCGTTGACGGCGGATATATCCACTCTGGAGGAGACCGTGAAAAGAGTTGTCGTCGCTGTGCTCGGCTGTGTGCTGCTGCTGATCGGCATCGCCCTGCTGGTGCTGCCCGGACCGGGGTTCCTGCTCATCGCGGCTGCCTTGGCGCTGCTGGCAACCCAGTTCGAGTGGGCCAAGAGGCCGCTGCAATACGCCAGCGGAAAGGCGGCGGCCGGGGTGGAGGAGGTGGCCCGCAGCAAGTTCCGCGCCTTCGTCGCGGTGGTCAGCGCGGTTGCCCTGGTGGCGATCGGCGTGCTGGACCTGGCCGGCGTCGCCATCCCCTTGGTCAACGCGCTCAGCGCTGTGATGCTCATCATCAGTGGGCTCGTCCTGATCGGCACGCTGGTGTACGCATTTCGCCGGGTGCAACCTGCTTCTGCAGGTCAGCAGACCGCCGCCGCCGACAGGTGAAGGCGCTCGCGGGGGTGCCGCAGTGTCGCAAGAGTCACTGTCATGGCAGGCTCGGCGGTCATGACAGGCTGGGCCGGAACGGGTTGACGCTTCCGATCGTTGCTCCCGACGAGTACGGGCGGTCCGCTTGCCGCACGAAGGTCGGCGGACCGACCCACGACGAACGAGGAAGAAAGAGGCACGTGGCATGAGTGTCAGCCTGAGCAAGGGCGCCAACGTCTCCCTGACCAAGGCCGCCCCCAACCTGACGGCGGTGACGGTTGCCCTTGGATGGCAGGTCCGGGCCTCCACCGGCACCGACTACGACCTGGATGCCAGTGCCCTGGCGCTGGGCGGTAACCACAAGATCCTGAACGACTCGTACTTCGTCTTCTTCAACAACCTCCGATCGCCGGACGGATCGATCGAGCATCTCGGTGACAACCTGGTCGGCGGAGCCGGCGGCGACGACGAGCAGATCAACGTCGACCTCGCCGCGGTCCCGCCGACCATCGTCTCGATCGTCTTTGCCGTCTCCATCTACGAGGCGGAGCAGCGGCGGCAGTCGTTCGGCCAGGTCAGAGGCGCCTTCATCCGCGTCGTCGATCGCAACACCGGGTCCGAACTGGCCCGGTATGATCTCACCGAAGAGGCATCCACCGAAACCGCAATGGTCTTCGGTGAGCTGTACCGCTACAACGGCGAATGGAAGTTCAGAGCCATCGGCCAGGGATATGCCTCTGGTCTCCGTGGAATTGCCCTCGACTTCGGAGTGAATGTATAAATGTCGACCGCTGCCGCGCCCGTCCACAGCGCCACCAGGATCTTCGCCGCCTCCGGTGTCATCTCCCTCGCTGCGATCGTCGGCGCCTACTTCTACGGCGGCTGGAAGGCTGCCGGGCTCACCCTGATCCTTGGCATCCTGGAGATCACCCTGTCGTTCGACAACGCGGTGGTCAACGCCAGAGTGCTCGAGCGGATGAGCGAGAGGTGGCAGCAGATCTTCCTGACGGTCGGCATCGTCATCGCGGTGTTCGGTATGCGATTGATCTTCCCGCTGCTCGTCGTCGGCATCACAGCCCGCCTGAACCCAGCCGAGGCCATCAAGCTCGCCTTCGAGAAGGGCGACGTGAACACGCCGGGTTCCTACGGCTTCCTGCTCGCCGAGGCACACCCGCAGATCGCCGCTTTCGGCGGGATGTTCCTGCTGCTGCTGTTTCTGGACTGGCTGTTCGAGGAGCGCGAGATCACCTGGCTGTCCTGGTTGGAGAAGCCACTGGCGCGGATCGGCAAGCTCGATGCGCTGTCGGTGATCATCGCCGGGATTGCCCTCTACCTGTTCGCCGAGCTGACGGCCGACAAGCCGGGGACCGTGCTGGCCGCCGGCCTGCTCGGCATCATCAGTTACCTGGCCGTCAACGGTCTCGGCGGGCTCTTCGAGAACTACGAAGAGGGGCAGGAGGAGGCCTTCGAGGAAAAGATGCATTCCGGCGGACCGACCCAGGTGGCGAAGGCGGTGGGCAAGGCCGGATTCTTCCTCTTCCTCTACCTCGAGGTGCTGGATGCCTCGTTCTCCTTCGACGGTGTGATCGGAGCCTTCGCCATCACGCCCGACCCGATCATCATCGCCCTTGGCCTCGGCCTGATCGGCGCCCTGTTCGTCCGCTCGCTGACCGTCTTCCTGGTCCGCAAGGGCACCCTGAATGACTACGTCTATCTCGATCACGGTGCGCACTGGGCGATCGGCGCGCTCGCCGTCATCCTGCTGGTCTCCATCGGCGTGCACGTCAACGAGGTCGTCACCGGTCTGGTGGGGCTCGTGCTGATCGGCGCCGCTTTCCTGTCCAGCATCAGGCGCAACAAGCGAGAGGGAACCCCCTCCGAGCAGTCGGACTCTCCGTCGGTGGAAGCCGGGGTCTGACCGCCGGATCCTCCGCGCGCCTGCACGAGTCCCCGGCGCATACACGGGCGGCCGGCGGAACGCTGATCAGGATCAGGTCAGGGGCAGCCAGGCGAGCACGTCCTGGATGCGGGCGTCCCAGTACGCCCAGGTGTGCTCACCTGGCCCGAAATCGCTCTTCACCGGGATGCCGGCCCCCTCTGCGGTCTCGACGAACTGGCGGTTCGACCGGATCAGCCGGTCCTCGGTTCCACAACACACGAACAGGTCGGGCGTGTGCGCCGGGTCGGCCGCCGCCAGCAGCGAGAGCAGATCGGCGTCCGTCCCGACGACCTGGCGGTCACCGAAGATCGTGTTCATGACCTCGGGTTTGTCGCGCCAGCGTTGCGGGTCGGTGATGTCCAGAGAGCCGGACAGGCTGGCCGCGGCGGCGAAACGCCCTGGCTGCCGCAACGCCCACTTGGCAGCGCCGTAGCCCCCCATCGACAGCCCTGCTACGAAGGTGTCGGCACGCCGATCGGAGAGTCGGAAGAAGCGGTTCGCCACCTCTGGCAACTCCTCCGAGAGGAACGTCCAGTATCGATTGCCGTGGACCTCGTCGGTGTAGAAACTCCGTTGCACCTGCGGCATGACGACGGCCAGGCCCAGCGGCGCGACGTACCGTTCGATCGAAGTACGCCGCAGCCAGGTGGTGTCATCGTCGCTGAGGCCGTGCAGTAGGTAGAGAGTCGGGTGACCGTGTCGGGCGGCGGCTCCGTTCATGCCGATCTGGCCGCTCGTCTGCTGCGGCAGGATGACGGTCATCGAGGTGCTCACGCCGAGCACCTCGGAAAAGAAGTCGCACCGCAGGTGTGCCACGAACGGCTCCGCTTCGTTGATCGGCCGGACTGCCCCGACCCTAGGAGAAAAAGAGCCCCCTTGAAAGCGGCAGCGGGTCAGCCCCCACGCCACCCTCGTCCCGGCGACGCTGAGCAGGTGCTGCGGATGAGGCAGAATCACCGGTATGCCTGCAAGCGAGGAACGGCGGTCGTCGGGTGCCAATCGGTCCAACAGTGCCGGCGACCGCCCGCAGCGACGCGGTTTCAGCCAGCCCGGACGGACCAGGATAGATCGCAACCGCGATCTGCCGGTAGAGCGGCAGATACGCTCGCTGCTGAAGAACCCGACGCCGTCCCCTGCCGAGCAGAACCGGCTCTGTGAACTGACCAGAACCAAGAGCTACCGGGCCGCCGTCGCGGTGGCCAAGCGGATGTTGGTACCGGCCAAACCCGAGGTCGCGCCGACCACCGAACCGCCGCCCCGGCGAAACCCCGGTCATCGACCCCAGGATTGAGAAATTCCGCGGCGCGACAGGCCCGGTCGGCAGGAGTCGGGTACGCGAGAGCGTCGCCGGAGGGATACGAAACGTGCCGACAACATAGCGGAGATTACGCTTGTCACCACGACCCGGCCCGGCGGCCGGTCCGTCTGATATCACCATCGACAGGCGATCAGGTTGTCCCGCCGGGGTCGACTCGCCTGGTAGGAGTTCGGGTGACCTTGCGACGTGTCCAGATCGGTTGCGACTTCCAGTACCACGCCGAGGTCGACACTTCGACCGTGTTCCAGGTCGCCCCGATCGGCGACGGAATTTCGGACGAGGAGTTCACCTTCACGCCGTCCATTGGTTCCCACGAATATCGCGATCTCTACGGCAACCGTTGTCTTCGGGCCGTGTTGCCGGCGGGTCGGTCACAGCTGCGCTATCGAGCTTTCGTCGACGTTCCGGACCAGACCGAGGACTTTGACCAGAGCGCGCCGGAGATCGCCCCGCACGACCTGCCGGACGACGTACTCGTCTACACCATGCCCAGTCGGTACTGCCTGCCGGACATGCTCGGAAACGAGGCCTGGTCGCGATTCGCGGCTACCCCGCCCGGTTACGGTCGGGTACAGGCCATCTGCGATCACGTGAACGGTCACCTGCAGTTCGCCTATGGCAGCAGCTATCCCACCTCGACAGCCTGGGACGTCAATGCCTCCGGATTCGGCGTCTGCCGGGACTTCACTCATCTGGCGATCTCGTTCTGCCGCGCGCTGAACATTCCGGCACGTTATGCGTTCGGCTACCTGCCCGATATGGACGTTCCGATCGACCCGGCCCCGAACGACTTCGCCGCCTGGATGGAGGTCTGGCTGGGTGACCGGTGGTGGACGTTCGATCCACGGAACAACGTCCGGCGGAAGGGGCGGATCCTGATCGGCCGGGGGCGGGACGCCTCCGATGTGGCGATGGTGACGACATTCGGTGGTCCGCTGCTGGAATCGATGTTTGTCATCGCCGACGAAGTGGTGACCGCTGCCTCGATAGCCACCGAATCGATCACCACTGAATCGATCGGCGCCGACCCGGCCGCCGGCGAGGTGCCGGCCTCGCCGGCCCGGTGACCGACCCGGCGGAGGGTCATCGGGTCGCGGCCCGGCTGGGGCTGGCGCCACTGGCGTCCGAGGGTGGCCTCTTCCGCCGCACCTACCAGTCCGGAGGGATCACTGCGATCTACTATCTCGTTGCGGCACAGGACTTCTCGGCGATGCATCGGATGTCCACCTCGGACGAGCTGTTCCTGTTCCATGCCGGGGCGCCACTGCGGATGCTGATCCTGGACACGCCGGACGGCCGCGAGGAGTTGCTCGGTCCCGACCCGCTGCTCGGCCAGTCACCACAACTGCTGGTGTCGGCCGGCGCCTGGCAGGGGGCCTCCTCAACCGGCGGTTGGAGCCTGGTCTCGACCATCGTCGTCCCCGGGTTCGAGTGGTCCGACTTCGAACTGGGTGAGCGGGTGGTGCTGAGCCAGGACTTTCCGCAGTGGGGCAAGCGGATCGGTGAATTGACGCGCCAGGTCTGATGGTCGCGCAGAGCCGCGATGCGGACCCGGCCCGAGCGAACCACTACGGTGGAAAGCGGCGCGGGGCGCCGGGCGATCGAAGAGAGCCCGGCTGAGAGGCACCCGTGGAACCTGTCAAGGTAGTGCTTGCGAAGGGACGCCCCATGACTTCAACGACCACGCCCACGGCCACGGCCCTCGAACTGGACATCGCGGCGGTGATCGACGCCGTCCGCGCCCGGTCGCCACTGGTGCAGTGCATCACCAACACTGTCGTGACCAACTTCACCGCCAATGCCCTGCTGGCCGCGGGGGCGGCGCCGGCCATGGTCGACGCCCCGGAGGAAGCCGGCGTGTTGGCCTCGGTCGCCGGAGCGGTGCTGATCAACCTCGGTACGGTGACCACGGCTCAGGCGGCCGGCATGAGGGCCGCTATCACCGGCGCCAATTCGGCCGGAGTGCCCTGGGTGCTCGACCCGGTCGCCATCGGTGCGCTGCCCATGCGTACCGCACTGGCCAGGGAATTCGCCCAACTGCGGCCTGCGCTCATCCGCGGCAACGCCTCCGAGATCGGTGCGCTGGCGGGCGGTGCCGGCGGCCGCGGCGTCGATTCGACCACCACCCCGGACGACGTCGCGCAGGTGGCCGCCGAGGTGGCGCGCCGCGTCGGCACGGTGGTGGCGATGAGCGGCCCGGTGGACCTGATCACCGACGGTTCACGCACCGTGCGGGTGGACTCCGGCAGCGCCATGTTGACCAGGGTGACCGGGGTCGGCTGCGCGCTCGGTGCGCTGATCGGCGCCTGCGCCGCTGTCACCGACGACCGCCTGCTGGCTGCCGCCACCGCCACCGCCTGGGTCTGTGTCGCCGGCGAGACGGCCGCTGCCGCAGCAGGTGTAGGTCAGTTCGGGGTTGCATTCCTGGACGCGCTCGATCTGCTCCCCAGCGGAGAGGTCGCAGGCCGGGCCGGAGCGAGCATTTCTTGAGCGGGATCGATGCGTCGCTGTACCTGCTGACCGATACCTTGCTCTGCGGGGGGCCGACCGAGGTGGTCCGAACGGTCCGACTGGCGGTGGCCGGCGGGGTGACCGCGGTGCAGGTGCGGGATCCGCTGGCAACCACCCGCGAGTTGGCGTCGTTGTCCGCGGCCGTGCTGGAAGCGCTGCGCGGCAGCGGTGTCCCGGTGATTGTGAACGACAGGGTGGACGTTGCTCTTGCGGTCGGCGCCGATGGAGTGCACGTCGGCCAGCGGGATCTTGATCCGGTGGCCGCCCGCCGGTTGCTCGGGCCCCACCGACATGTGGGGCTGTCGATCTCGACTGCCGAGGAACTGTCCGAGGCGCTGACGCTCCCGCCCGGCACGGTCGATCTGCTGGGGGTCGGTCCCATCCGGAACACCCCGTCGAAGACGGACGCCGCGCCGGCACTGGGATTCGATGGCCTGGCCCGGATCTGCGCGTCCACCACCACACCTTGCGTGGCGATCGGCGGCCTGGGACCGGCCGACGTCGCCGCGCTAAGGGCGGCCGGAGCGGCCGGCATGGCGGTGATCTCAGCGATCTGCGGACGCCCTGATCCGCAATCGGCTGCGCGCGAGCTGATCACCGCCTGGACCACGAGGTGAACCGGCCGGAGGGTCATCCACCGGTCGTCCTGACCATCGCCGGTTCCGATCCCAGCGGCGGCGCCGGCATTCAGGCGGACCTGAAGACCTTCAGCGCCCTGGGTGGGTACGGCTGCGCGGTGATCACCGCCCTCACCGCTCAGAGCACCAGGGGGGTGGCCGGGGTGTTCCCGATTCCGGCCGGTTTCGTCACCGACCAACTCGACATTCTGTTCGCGGATGTGCGGATCGACGCCGTGAAGATCGGCATGATCGCCGAGGCCGGTATCGGTCTGGCGGTGGCGGCCGCGCTGCGCACCTACCGGCCCCGGTTCGTGGTGCTGGACCCGGTGATGGTGGCCACCTCCGGTGACCGACTGCTGTCGCCGGACGCCGAGGCGGTGGTTCGAGAGGAGTTGCTCCCACTGTCCGACCTGATCACGCCGAATCTTGACGAGGCGGCCGCCCTTCTCGGCATCGCCAGGGCTGCCGACGACGAACAGGCCCGACGCCAGGCGGGAGCACTGCTCGGCCTGGGGGCCAAGCGGGCGCTCGTCAAGGGCGGTCATCTGCACGGCGACGCCGCGATCGATTTCCTGGCCGACGCCGACGGAGGTCTGCACGAGCTGTCGGCTCCGCGGATCGCGACGAGGAACACCCACGGCACCGGCTGCACGCTGTCGTCGGCGATCGCCGTCCTGCGCCCCGGTGCCCCGGACTGGCCGGCCGCTGTTCGGGGTGCAAAGCGTTACCTGACAACCGCTCTGGCCGCCGCAGATCGGTTGGTGATCGGCGGCACCGGTACGTTGACCGGGGAGTATCACGGGCACGGGCCGGTGCACCATTTCGCCGAGATATGGCGGTAGCCGTTGATGCAGACCTCCAACACCCGACACGCCAGGGGTTTCTGGCTGATCGCCTTCGCTTTCACCACGGGCATGGCCTTCTCGACCATCCCGACCCCGCTCTATTCGCTCTATCAGCGACGGGACGGGTTCTCGACGGCGATGATCACGGTGATCTTCGCCTGCTACGCGGTCGGCGTTCTGATCAGTCTCTTTCTGGCCGGCCATGTCTCGGATTGGCTCGGGCGGCGGCGACTCCTGATCTGCGGGTTGCTGGTCGAGGTGGTGGCGGCCCTGATGTTCCTGCGGTGGGAGTCGCTGTCCGGGTTGCTCGCCGCCCGGGTGATCTGCGGGGTCGGCGTCGGCCTGATCACCGCGACCGCGACGGCCCACTTGGGTGAGCTGAATTCGGCGGCCCGACCGGAGGCAGAAAGCACCCGGGCGGATCTGGTCGGTACGGCCGCCAACCTCGGTGGTCTCTCGCTCGGTCCGCTGACTGCCGGAGCGCTGGCCCAGTTTGCGGTCGACCCGCTCCAGCTGCCGTACTGGGTGTTCATCGTCGCGATGCTGCTGGCCGTGCTGGGTGTCCTTGCCGTTCCGGAGACTGTGAACCGGCACCACCGACCCTATCGGCCGCAACGTATCTCGGTCCCCGTCACTGCTCCGCAGGGGCAACGGAAATATGCTCTGATCACTGCCCGTCGGCAATATTTCGACGCGGCTGCGGTGGCCTTCACAGCCTTTGCGCTGATGGGTCTGTTCACCGGCCTGGCCTCCAGTTTCGTGTCGGGCACGATGCACCAGACCTCACACCTGATGGCCGGGCTGCCCTCGTTCCTGGTGTTCTTCTGCGCTGCCGCCGCGCAGATCATTCTGGGCCGTCGACCGCCCGCGCGTCTGTTCGCAATCGGGTTGCCGTTGCTGGTCGGCGGTCTGCTACTCACCACGGTGGCAGTGTGGATTCCCGACCTGGCGCTGTTCCTCTGCGGCGGTGCGGTGGCGGGGGCGGCGGTCGGTCTGATGTTCAAGGGAGCGATGGCCGCCGCGGCCGCGCTGGCGGCACCGGAGGCCAGGGGTGAGACGGCCGCCGGGATCTTCCTGGCCGCCTACATCGGGTTGACCGTGCCGGTCGTGCTGGTGGGTGTTGCCACCCGACTGGTCTCCCTGCCGTCGGCGATGACCGGGTTCGCCGTCGTCGTCGCTCTGGTATGTGTCGCGTTGGGTTTCCGGCTGTTCGCTACCGAACACGTCTGATGGGTGGCTACCGGCCGGCCAGGTATTCCGCCCAGCCGCCGAACCCGGTGATATCGACACCGTCGAGTGCGGCCTGATGCGAGCAGCCGAACCCGACCGCCCAACTGCCGTCGGCCAGTTCCACACTGGTCAGGCTCATCGGCGGGGGCAACTCGGCGACGAAGGTACCGAGTCCGGCAGCTGAGATCAGCCACCTTTCGCCGGCGATCGCCCCGCCCTCCCCCGGGTTCACCCGCACCAGGCCGGGTTTCGAGGGCGTCGTGTCCAGCGCGATGAGGCGGTAGGCATCGCTCGTCCGGATCGGCGCGACGAAACGCGCCCCCAGTCGTTGCAGTTGCTCGTTGAGCGGTTGCCCGCGCAGGTGGGCACCGAACACCGTCAAATCGATGCCGTTGCCCGGCAGAGGCTTTCCGGCCTCCTGATCGAGCAGTCGGGCGGCGAGATCCAGCGCGACCTGGTCGTGGAAGGCCGGCACGATCATCATCACGCCGAACGGTCCGCCGTTGGCCGTCCCGGCCGGGAAGGCCACTGCCGCCATGTCCAGCAGGTTGCAGAAGTTGGTGTAAGTGCCCAGTCGACGGTTGATGGCAACCGGATCCGCCTGCACGGCGGCGATTGTCGGATGCTCGGTGGTGGTCGGCAGCAGGAGGCCGTCGAAGCCCTCAAGGGTCTGCGCCGCGTTTACCTTCGCCCTCTGCAGTGTTTCCAGATCGGCGATGACGGCCGGCCCGGCGACGTTGCCGGCCTCCAGGATGATCGAGGAGACCGTCGGGTCGGCCCCGGCCGGGGCGGTCGCCAGGAATTCGCCGACCGCGGCATATCGCTCCGCGACGATCGCCCCGTCGTACAGCAGGAGTGCAGCAGTGAGCATGCCCGAGATGTCCACGGTCTCGGTCACGCAGCCGGACCGTTCCAGATCGGCCACCGCCAGGGCGAACGCCGTCCGGTACGCCGGTTGCAGCGCCCCCAGATCGGTCGCACGCGGCACCGCGATACGCGGTGCGGCCGGTGCGGCGAGCGGGACGTCCGATGGCCAGGTCCGGCTGCGGGGATCGGCCGGGTCGGGACCGATCATCACGCCCAATGCAGTCCGGGCCAGCGGGAGATCCGCGGCGAGCACCGTCACGGCGTCGTAGTCGGCGCAGGCGGGCACCACCCCGGTGTTCGGAACAAGCCCGAGTGTGGCCTTCAACCCGACCAGTCCGTGAAAGGACGCCGGCACCCGGCCGGAACCCGCGGTGTCGGTGCCGATTCCGATGTCGACCAGCCCGAGCGCGACGGCCACCGACGAGCCCGAGCTGGAGCCACCGGACACCCGCTCCGGATCCCATCCGCACCGGACCGCTCCGTAGGGGGACCGGGTGCCGACCAGGCCGGTCGCGAACTGATCCATGTTGGTCTTGCCGAGCACGATCGCACCGGCCGAGACCAACCGCTGGATGGCTGTCGCCGTCGTCATCGGGTGGTAGCCGAACTCCGGGCAGGCCGCCGTGGTCGGCAACCCTGCGACGTCGATGTTGTCCTTGACCGCCACCAGCAGCCCGGCCAACGGCAACCATGCACCGCCGGTCACCGCAGCATCGACCGCCGCGGCGTCCCGCAGGACCGACTCCAAGTCCCGCAGGGTGATCCACACCTCCGGTCGGTCTGCGGCGGCGATCCGCCGGTAGGCGATCCTGACCCGATCCACCGCCGGGATACCCGAGGGGATGCGTTCGGCGACATGGCTTCCATCGACAGAGATTCTTGCGGCAGGGGTTTCGGCGATCACGCTGGTCAAGAGTTCCACCGATTCCGTTCCGCTTTGAAGGCTGCCTGTCTGGTGCCGCGCAACTGGGCGATCTCGGCGGCGTGTTCGTTTTCGATCGCTGCCACCTCGGCCAGCGAGAAATGCGCCGGTCGGGTGACCAGATCGGTTCGGCCGGCCAGGATGTCGGCCCTGGTGTCCTCGAGCTCCGCGGTGCTGACCGGCGTGAACCGGAGCCGGTCGAACTGCCGCAGCAGCCACGGCTGCGGATCCCGCTCGGGTTCCGACTCCACCAACCGCCAGACGGGCACCGTACGGCCGACCAACTGATACCCCCCGGGACCCTCCATGCCGTAGACGCACAGATAGATACCGCCGATACCGACGGCGTTCTGCGGCGTCCACGTCCTGGCCGGGTTGTACTTGGTGGTGACCAGCCGATGCCGTGGATCGATCGGCACCGCGACCGGCGCACCCAGGTAGACATCGCCGAGTCCGACCACCAGATAGGTGGCAGCCGTGACGATGTCGAAGACATCGCCGCGTTCGGGCAGATCGTTCATCCGGCGGATGAACTCGACGTTGTCCGGGCACCACGGCGCGGTCGGGTTCACCGACCGCTGGTAGCGTTCCATCGCCTCGTGGGCCTGGGGGTGATCGAAGGCGATGGGCAGCGTCACCTCTCGAACGTCCAGCACCACTTCGGTCGGGTCTGCCACCCGGTCAGCAAGATCCGCCAGGACATGGGCCAGCGCACTGGGCCGCAACAGGGTGTCGTCCACCGCCACGAGCAGAGATCGAACACCCTCCACGATTTCGGTGACCCCGCGCAGCGCCTTCGAGCGCAGCGTCTCGGCCAGCAGGTGCACCCACATCCGGACGGTGAGGTCGAACTCGACCTTGCCCGCCTCGACCAGCACGTGCCGATCACCGGCCGGTCGGACGGTGAAATCGGGCAGGTGCCCGGTCGCCGGCAGCGCGGCCAGCGGTGCCGGCATGACCCCCTGCTCCCTGTGGCGCTCGTCAACGCCGACCCTGGGGCGCTCGTCAACGCCGACCCTGGGGCGCTCATCAACTTCGCCGGCGCTCACGAACGGCTTGACGTCAGTCCCACGGGTCCCAGAATCGGTACGTTGCGGAGCGCCGGCGAAGTTGATGAGCGCGCGGGCGGGGGCGGCCAGCAAGGCGCGGCGGGCGGCGATCGCGACTTCTGCCTGCTCGAGCGACACCGGCACCAGCTTGAGCGCATCACCCGGCCGCAGTTGGCCGAGGATCCACCGGTCGGCGCCGATGACGACGCATGGCACGACGAATCCACCGAGGCTGGGACCATCCGGGCCGACGATCACCGGGGTGTCGCCCGACAGCATGATCCCGCCGACCGGATATGCCGAGTCGTGAACGTTGGACGGGTGCAGGCCGGCCTCGCCGCCATCGGCCCTGGCCCACTGCGGCGTCGGGCCGACGAGCCGGACACCGGTGCGGTCGGATCGGTGATCGACGGTCCAGTCGGCACGCAGCAGCTCTGCTGCGCCGTTCGGTGTGAGATGAACCGGGGCACCGTGAGGTCCGAGCATCACCCGCAGGTCCCAGGACGATCTCAGCTCCGGGACCACCCGTGCGGCAGCCGCACCCGTTCCGTCGGAAGCTCCCAGTGACAGCCGATCGCCACGCCGGAGAGGTCGCCCGGAGAAGCCGCCGAATTTGCCGAGAATGAAGGTCGACCGACTGCCCAGCACCGGGTCGACATCCAGCCCGCCTCGGATGGCGAGGTAGCCACGCATCCCGGGCCCGGCCAGCTTGCCCATGTCCAACAGACCACCGGCCGGAGCAACCGTCGGCACGCCGGGCACCATCAGGGTCCCGTCGATGGTGGCCGCAGTCGCAGCCCCGGACACGCAGACCAGCGAGTCGGCCGAGAATTTCAGCGCCGGTCCGACCATGACGCACTCAAGGCCGGCCTGGCCGCCGACGTTCCCGACGGCGAGATTGGCTACCGCAAAAGAGTAGTCGTCGAACGCGCCGGACGGTGGCACACCGACGTCCCACAGGCCGGACCGGCCGGCGAGGTCCTGCACAGTGGTCTGTGTTCCCGGCTTGACCACCTCGACGTGCGCCGACCCGGCGACATCCGGGTGTACCGGGTCCGCGAGAGTGACCGTCACTTGTCCCACCAACCCAACAGCTGCACCGGCGTTGGGTTCCATCCGTTGCAGGGATTGTTCAGCTGGGGACAGTTGGAGATCAGCACGAGAATGTCCCTGGCCGCCTCGATTTCGACGTACTTGCCGGGTGCCGACAGGCCGTCGGCGAAGGTGAGGCCACCGCCGGGCGTGACGGGCACGTTCATGAAGAAATTGATGTTGTGCCCGAGTTGCCGCTGACCGATTCCGGCGGCCGCGCCGTATTTCAGGAACGTCTGCCGGCAGGCGTGCTGGTGACGGGTGTGCTCGCCGTACCGGATCACGTTGGATTCCTGCGCGCATGCTCCGCCGATGGTGTCGTGCCGACCGCAGGTGTCGGCGACGATCGTGGCCAGCAGATCCCCGCGCCCGGACAGCAGCCTGGACCCGGTGGTCAGGTAGACCCCAGCCTGCGCCCGAACGGTATCGAAGGCACTGTAGCGGTTGTCGACATCGGCCGAGTCGTAGAAGAGGGTGTCCGCGGCCTGGTTGCCCTCCAGATCGACGATGCGGAACCGGCCGCCGGCCGGAATGGTGCCCAGAAACCCGTCGCCGGCCCCGATCAGCTTGTCCAGCACAGCATTCACGGGTTCCATCGGGCTGGACGTCAGGGCCTGGGTCAGGACGCCGGTCATGCGAACACCTTTCGAGTCTGCTCGAGAGCGCGGGCACTCTCGGCCCGGAAGGTCACCGACGGATCGGCCTCGTCCCAAGGATCCGCCGAGCCGATATCGGCACGGGCACCGGTGGGCGCGAAAGCGGGCGCCGGGTCGAGTGGGTGTGGTGTGGTGGCCAGCACGATCAGCAGATCCTGTTCGGCCCGCAGCGTGACGTGGTCACCGGCCACCGAATGCGACGGCTGGAAGGTCAACGAGCACACGCTGTCCGATGTCGAAGTGACCTTGGAGAAGAAGTTGACGCTGCCGTGAAGGTCAGCCTCGCCCATCCCGTACTTGGCCAGTTCGAGAAGGAACAGCTCCCGCGCGCTGCGCTGCCAGGAGTTGCGATCGTGCTGGTAGTCCGTGGGGGAGAATCGGTCCATGTCGGCCGGTCCGGTGAACCCGCAGAGCGCGTCGTGCCAATCGACCGACGAGTCGATCACCGAAGCCAGCGCCAGTCCACGATCGCTCATCAGCACCACCGGCGGCAGAATCCGTGCGGTCATCTGAGCCTTCAAGGTATCGGGCACATTCATCCGGTCAAGGCGGTCGCCGGCGAAAACCAGTGTCGAGACGTTGGCGCCGTCACCGACCGCGGTCAGCCTCAACGTCCGACCGGCCCGCAGCAGCACCGACCAGGCGGCGCCACCGGGAATGTCATGCGAATACAGCAGTGTCCCGGTCATCGGACGGACGCGTCGGAGGTCTGCTCCTGCGGCACCTCGGCCAGCGCGGCACCGGTGGTCTTGAGGGTCGCCCCGTGTCCGATGGCCAGCCGGTACGCCCGCTTCTTCGCCGAGAACACCAGGAATCCGCCGATGATCGCGATCGCCAGGAAGATCAGGGCGAAGTACTGCAGAACCGGACTCGTGCCGTAGACCGCGGAGCGTGGCCAGGCCAGGTTGACCATCATCCCGATACCGAACAGCACGGCGATCAGGTTGAGGGAGAAACCGAACCTGCCGAGGGTGAAGATCGGTTTGCCGTCCTCGTCGACCGGGGTCGGCATCGATCGCCAGGAACCGTTGATTCTCTTGATCAGCATCGGCACGGTCACCATCAGGTAGGCCAGGTACAACAGCACGATGCAGGTGCTGGTCAGTGCGGTGAAGACGCCCGCCTGCCCGAGGTTGACCAACAGCAGACCGACGGCCAGCAATCCGACGACGATCGCAGCGACCGCGGTGGCGCCACTGTGGGAGACCCTGCCGAGCTTGTTGGAGAAGGGCAGCACCTGGTCGCGGGACATCGAGAAGATCATCCGGGTGGTGGCGGTCTGGATGGCCAGTGTGCAGACGAAGGCGGCGAAGACGACGTCAGCCAGGAAGACCCTGCCGAGGGTGTCGCCGAGCCGGCTGGTGATGACGTACGCCAGTCCCTGGCTGGAGATGTTCGGATCGTTCGCCTCCGGAGCGGCCATCAGTGCGCCGACCAGCAGCAGCGCGCCACCGGCTGCCGACACCGTCAGGGCCCGGACGATCGTGCGGGGGGCCGTCTTGCGGGGATTGTGCGTCTCCTCGGACAACTCGCCAGCTGAATCGAAACCGACCATCACGTAGGCCGCCATCAACGAGGCGACCAGCAACGATCCGAAGAGTCCTCCGGACAGGCCCTGGGTGTTGAGCACGATCCCCGGCCCGCGCTTGGCCTTGGAGAACAGCGCGATGCACAGCAGCACGACACCGATCAGCTCGGCGGTGACGCCGATCGCGTTGATCAGCGCCATTACCCTGATGGCCACCGAGTTGATGAAGGTGGTGATGGCCAGCACGATCAATCCGAGGACGATGGCGTTCTGCGCGCCGGTCTTTGTGGTGGGGTTCGGGTCACCGCCGACGAGCTGGAATCCCGACCAGATGGCCGGCAGCACCGCCTGCATGGCAATGGCCGCGGCCGCGACCGTGACGATCTGCGCCAGGATCATCGTCCAGCCGGCGAACCAGCCGACGATGTGACCACCAAGGCGCCGCGACCACTGATAGATGGCGCCCGAGATCGGGTACCGCGCTGCGAGTTCGGCAAAGCAGAGGGCGACGGTCAGCTGTCCGAGGAAGACGGCCGGCCAGGTCCAGAAGAACACCGGCCCGGCGAAGGAGTAGCCGAACCCGAACAGCTGGAAGATCGTCGTCAGGATGGAGACGAACGAGAAACCCGCCGCGAACGAGGCATAGGTCCCGATCGATCTGTGTAGTTGTTGTTCGTATCCGAACTCGCCGAGATCAGTGGATGCGCGCGATTCGGTGCCGAGGGCGGTTGCGGTCATGGTCGGGGCTCCCGATGTGAGGAAAGCCCACGACGACGCCGGCGGGGGCCACGAAGATGGCCTCCCGGGCTTTTATCCCGCCGTGGAGCAGTCGCCGACACCGCTCATCGAGTCGACTGCCTGCATCTCTCGGTCGCGGCCCGACTCGGTCGGCGGAACCCTAGACGCGCCCCGCCGATCTTCAGCGGGTCAGTTGTGAGTGAACAGTCGACGTGTTTCCAGTTCAGTCATCTGGGGTTTCGTCCCGGTATCTGATCAGCGAAAACGAGAAACCACCAGGAAACAACCCGCCGGGTCACCCCGGGTGACCGCCGGCCCGTGCGCCGGGAGCTGGCATCATCTACAGACTGTGAGCGCAACCCTGCTGGCGCGTGGCCTCGGTGCGGCGCACGGCGACAAGACTCTGTTCGCGGGGCTGGATCTGGTGGTCGCTCCCGGAGACGTGGTCGGCCTGGTCGGAGTCAACGGAGCCGGCAAATCGACCCTGCTGCGGCTGCTCGCCGGCCTGGACGCTCCCGAGTCCGGGCGCATCAGCGTGAGTCCACCGGAAGCCACCGTCGGCTATCTGCCGCAGGAGGTGGAGCGCCCGGACGACGAGACGGTCGGTGGCCATCTGGCGCGGCGGACGGGCGTCACGGCGGCAGAGGCCCAGCTGGAAGTGGCTACGGCGGCCCTCACGGACGGGCTCGACGGTGCCGAGGATTTGTACTCGGTCGCTTTGGAGCGCTGGCTCGCACTGGGCGGCGCCGACCTGGAAGAACGGACCGATGCTGTGCTGGCGGACCTCGGGCTTGCCGTCGATCCGGCAATGCCGATGACCGGCCTGTCCGGCGGTCAGGCCGCCAGGGTAGGACTGGCCGCTCTGTTGCTTTCCCGATTCGATCTCCTGCTGCTGGACGAGCCGACCAACGATCTGGACCTGGACGGGCTGGCCAGGCTGGAGCGCTTCGTCACCGGCCAACGGGTCGGTATGGTCGTCGTCTCCCATGACCGCGAATTCCTGGCCCGCTGCGTGACGACCGTGGTCGAACTCGATCTGGCCCAGCAGGCTGTCGGCGTCTACGGCGGCGGGTACGAGGCGTACCTGGCGGAGCGC
This sequence comes from Mycobacteriales bacterium, assembly GCA_038229825.1. Taxonomy (GTDB): domain Bacteria; phylum Actinomycetota; class Actinomycetes; order Mycobacteriales; family Nakamurellaceae; genus Nakamurella. The sequence continues at coordinate 109,323 of JBBROB010000014.1, read as the reverse complement.
GAAGTCGGTCGTCGGCACGCCCGCGAGGCTTTCGAGGAGTACGCCGACCGGAAGGCCGGGCTGCAGGAGCGTGGCCGGATGCAGCGGGCCTGGATGGACGCCGGTCTGCGGAAGGCGGCGACCAGGAAGAAGGACAACGACAAGATCGGCCGCAACTTCCGGGTCGAGCAGACCGAGAAGCAGGCGGCGAAAGCCCGGCAGACCGAGCGGCTGATCGAGCGCCTGCCCGAGGTGGCCGAACCGCGCAAGGAATGGGACCTGCAGTACACGATCTCGGCCGCGCCGCGATCGGGCACCGTCGTCGCGGTGGCCAGGGGTGCGGTCGTCCGGCGTGGTGATTTCACGCTGGGCCCGGTCGACCTGCAGGTCGACGTCGGTGACCGGATCGGCGTCACCGGTCCGAATGGTGGCGGCAAGTCGACCCTGCTGGCAATGCTGCTCGGTCGGTTGAAACTCGACGACGGGGTCGCCAACCTCGGGTCGGGGGTGGCGGTCGGCGAAGTCGACCAGGCTCGCGGTCTCCTGCTCGGTCCGGCGAGCCTGCTCCGGACCTTCGGTGATCTCGTTCCGGACTGGCCGGAAGCCGACGTCCGCACCTTGCTGGCGAAGTTCGGGCTGAAGTCCGAACACGTGCTGCGTCCGGCCGTTTCGCTCTCGCCAGGGGAGCGCACCCGAGCGGCGCTGGCCCTGCTGCAGGCCCGCGGAGTCAATCTGCTGGTCCTGGACGAGCCCACCAACCATCTCGACCTGCCCGCCATCGAACAGCTGGAGCAGGCCCTGGACGATTACGCCGGCACCCTGCTGCTGGTCACCCACGATCGCCGGATGCTCCAGGCCGTCCATCTCAACCGCCGCTGCAGGTCGAAGGCGGTGCGGTGCAGGAGATCGACTGACCTCAGGCGTTCATGACCACATTCCACACCACTGGATCCACGTCCAGCAGACCCGGGACCACCTGTTGATCCTCGGTCCTCGACCGCCGAAGATACTTGGCCACGTCATCGGCAGGCACTTTGATCACCGTCATCCCGTAAGCACCCGGCCGGTCACCGATGTCAACGGCCCAGCGGCGACGAGAACGCCATCCTGCGGCGGTCGGCCGAGAAACTCGGCGTGCTCGGCGAAGTCGGGATGAGTGAAGATCGGCCCGTGCAGCACTTCCTGGTCGAACGCCAAGGTTCCCCCCGGCCCGGCGTCGCTGTGACCGGCCGACGGCCGCCACGATCCGATGTCCTGCGTGAGGACGCCAAAGGATCGGCCGGGTTGATCGCTCCCACGATCTGCCGTCGGATTGGCGCGATCGGTGCTGTCATGTTCGTTCCGCGGATTGCGACGACGGTGCGTTGGCGATGTGCTCGACGACCGACTGCAGCGCGTCAGAGCAGTTCTGTAGCAGCCATTGCTGAAGGGGCACAAGAGCTCCGGGTGCAAGTACATCCAGATTCCTGGTGCCGACCGTCTGGTGGCCGACCAGTCCGGCGCCCTGCAGAACGGCGAGACCCGGGAGATGACGAGATCCCTGGTCCGCTGTGACAGCGGACCAGGGATCTCAGCGGCGGAGGATAGGGGATTTGAACCCCTGAGGGCGGTTAACCCAACACGCATTCCAAGCGTGCGCCATAGGCCACTAGGCGAATCCTCCGCTGGGAACTATACCGGGGCTTGCGCGCTGGTTCCGACCATCACCGGGCCGCCGACGGCCGATGCGGGTTTCACCTGACGGCCGACTCAACCCTCCTGGCGGCGGTGCCGGCACCATTGCGGACATTTCGCCCGTCGGGGTGGCCGGTGGGGACAGATCGATGGACCCGACCGCCGCGCGCGCGGTCGGGGCTTCCTGAAATGCCGGACTTGGTCCAGACTTAGCCCGTAAAGCTCTGGGAAGGCGACCTGCTCGTCAGTACCGCGGCGAGTCGGCCAGGTGCGGGCTCGGCACCGAATTCAGGGCCGGTCGGCGGGCATCTGTCGGACCGACAAATATCCATCCACCGGTCGGTGACCGTCGCGATGGTGACTGTCCTGCGCCGTTCGAAGTCCATTCCAGACCTGCCCGGTGATGCATGCGGAAGGTAGGTGCTTATGGCCGCTCGCGGAGACGCCCGAGTACCACGAACCGGTGAAATTCCTCATCGAAACACTGACAGCACCAAACGATCTCAGAGGCACTTTTTCCACCTGAAAAGTGCCTCGGCGGCCCCTGACCGAGAAATCCAGCCCTGCGGAGGGGCTGTAGTTCACTCTCCGAAACCGAATCGCTACTTAAATGGATTGGTCAAAGGACGGACTCGATACCGGTGCCCGCTCCCTGGCGTGTCCAGGTCTGCACCTGGTCGTGGTCTTGAGGCATCATGATATTAATACGGGCGTCGGGATTGGCCGAGCCGTTGACGTGGAGGCTGGGTTTGACGCAAATCAGGGTGCATGAGTTGGCTTCGGAACTGAATGTCAGCACCCATCAGGTCGTGTCGTATTTGGAAGACCTCGGAATGAAGGTCCGCGGGCCTTCCACGGTGATCGGTGTGTCGGCAGCAGCCAAGGTGCGGGGCCGTTTCAGATCTGCGAAGCCGTCGGATGTCGGCTCCGGGGCCGCCCAGCCGAGCGTCGTGGCACCCGCCCCCGATGTGGGTCGCGATGCCCCCGCCCGGCACACGGCTGCCGATGCCGCCGGGCAGACCGGCAACGGTGCCATGGTGCGGGTTGACGATACTGCCTCGCGTCACGACGGGGCGGCCGACAAGCATGGACCGACCTACACCACCGGGTCGGCCGGGAGTGCCCGGACAGCCCTGGCCCCAGCGCTGTTCCTGCCGCCCGTCGCTGCGGCCGCCGCGTCCTCACTACCGCGATCGGTCGGTTCTTTCAGCAGTCCATTCGCCGTGCCGACGGCGGTCCAATCGGTTCCGAACCGGTCCGCTTCTCGTCCGGCTCCGTTGGCGGCGGCGCCGAAGGCGTTGCCACGGCGGGTTGCCCCGGTTCCACCAGCCCAGCAGTTGGCCCAGCCGGAGCCCGACTTCGACGCGCTCTGGGAGAGCCGCGGGTTCGCCAAGGCGGACCAGCAACGGTGGCTGGAGGCCGGACTCAGGCCCGCCGAGGCGCAGTTGGCCGATCGGTGCCAGTCTGCGGGCATCGCACCCGATGAACTGTCCAGGAAACTGTCCGGCCGTACCGCTCTGCAGCGACTCCGGGACGGGGAGGCGAGCACCTCGGTCTGGGCCCGGATCCGGGAAGCGGAACAGCAACCGCGTCGGGCCGGTACCAAACTCACCGGCCGGTTCCAACTGAGCTGATCCCGGCTGGTGCTCGAGTAGGTGCGGTGGATGGCACGGGTTAGAATATCCGTCAGGACCCCCGCGGCGTCCATCTCATCAACCCCCCCAGGGCCGGAAGGCAGCAAGGGTCCGTGAGCTCTGACGGGTGCGGGGGTCCCCTGATGTTCCGCCCTGGCCGCTCCGGGCGACGGTGAACAGGGCGTAGAGGACTGTCGGCGGCACCACGTAGTCTCGGGCCGTGGCGTTGGCTCTGTACCGAAAGTATCGTCCGGCAACTTTTGCCGAGGTGGTCGGGCAGGAACACGTCACCGTTCCGCTGCGGACCGCCCTTGCTGCCGGCCGTATCAATCACGCCTACCTGTTCTCCGGGCCCCGCGGGTGCGGTAAGACCTCGTCGGCCCGCATCCTCGCCCGGTCACTCAACTGCGTGCAGGGTCCGACGCCGGACCCTTGCGGCGTCTGCCCGTCGTGTGTCGCACTGGCCCCGGAAGGCCCCGGCTCCCTCGACGTCATCGAGTTGGACGCAGCCAGCCACGGTGGTGTCAACGACACCCGAGACCTCAGGGACCGCGCGTTCTACATGCCGGCCGAATCGCGCTACCGGGTGTTCATCATCGACGAGGCGCACATGGTCAGCAAGGAGGGATTCAACGCCCTGCTGAAGATCGTCGAGGAGCCGCCGGAACACCTGATCTTCATCTTCGCCACCACCGAACCGGACAAGGTGCTCACCACCATCCGGTCCCGTACCCACCACTATCCCTTCCGGCTGATCCCTCCGGCGACACTCCGGGCGCTGCTGGAGCGGCTCTGCGCCGAAGAAGGAGTCACGGTCGAGGCGGCAGTGTTTCCGCTGGTGGTGCAGGCGGGCGGCGGTTCGGCTCGCGACTCCTTGTCGATACTCGACCAACTGATGGCCGGCGCCGGCGACGACGGCGTGACCTACCGCCACGCCGTCGCGCTGCTCGGGGTCACCGATGCCGCGTTGCTGGACGAGATGGCCGACGCGCTCGCGGCCGGCGACGGTTCCTCGGTGTTCGGAGTAGTGGACAAGGTGGTCGAGGCCGGCCACGATCCGCGCCGTTTCGCTGCCGACCTGCTGCAACGCCTGCGCGACCTGGTGATCATCGGCGCGGTACCCGACGCGGCGGCCAAGGGTTTGATCGACGCTCCGGAGGATCAGCTCGCTCTGATGGCCGTCCAGGCGCAGAGGCTCGGTACCGCAACGGTTTCCCGTTTTGCCGAGGTGCTGCACACCGGTCTGGTGGAGATGCGGGGCACCACCTCCCCCCGGTTGGTGCTCGAGCTGATGTGCGCCAGGATGCTGCTCCCGGCCGCCTCGCTGGCCGATGGGGCCCTGCTGCAGCGGCTGGAGCGGATGGAACGCCGGATGTCGATCGCCGGTGAGGATCCCGGCCCCGGAACCGGTGAGCAGGCACGTCATGTCCTGCCTGCGCCGCCGGCCGCGCACCCGCCGGCTCCCGTCCCCGCCCCGGCCCGGTCCGCCGCTGTGCCCCCGGCGCCTGCCGTTGCCGACGAAACGCGGTTCCAGCGTCACTCGCAGAGTGCCAGTTCGTCCGGCGGCGCCGCGCCGGCCGTCGAACCGGCCGGTGCGCCGCCGGTGGATGCCGCGCCGGTCGAAGAGCGCGGTCGCCGGTCGGCACCTGCCGTGCCCAAGGGTCCTGACCTGGGCCTGCCTTCTCCACCGCGGCTGTCCTCCGCCCGTCCCGCCGGTCGGCCGTCGGCATCATCGGCGCCACAGCCGGATCCGCAGTCGGATACCCAGCAGTCGCCGCCGCAACGGCGGCCGGTAGCCCCCGAGCGACCCGCCGATGCGCCGGGGACCCGATCGCGGTCGGCTGTCCCAGCCGCCGCGCCGGTGACCGAAAGGCCAACGGGCGGCGTCGATGTCACGGATGTCCGGCGGGTCTGGAACGAGGTGCTCGCCGCGGTCCAGCGTCATCGCCGGACCACCCAGATCCTGTTGGCCTCGGCCACTATCGCATCGGTCGGCGGCGGGGCGTTGCACCTGACCATGCCGGCGGCCGGGATGGCGAGGCGGGTGGTGGAGCCGGCGAACGCCGATCTGCTGCGCGCTGCGTTGAAGGAGGTCCTTGGCGTCGATTGGGTGATCCGCTGTGAAGCGGCCGAGGGCTCTGCGGTGCCGAACCAGGCCAGCCGCACCAGCGGGCCGCCGTCGGGGCCGCGTGGCAGTCAGCCCAGGGTTCCGGTGTCGGACCTGATCCCCCCTCCCGACGAGGAGGAAATCCCCGACGACTACGGCGACGAGGCCGACCCAGCCCTGCCGCGCGCCGCCGTTCGTGACCCGGAGGAGATGGCCATCGAGCTGCTGACCTCGCATCTGGGCGCAAAGCGGCTTGATCCCTGACCCATCCGGCCCCACTCACGCCTGCCCGTAGCGACCACCCCTACCGCCGACCACCCGCGGCCGGGACCACCCCTGCACCCGGACCCACCTGGTCGGGCTGCTCCCCGACGGCTACACCGATGCGCTCCAATTCGTCGGTCAGGCCGAGTAATTCCCAGCGGCACAGGGCAATCGGGACATTGCCATTCAGCCACAGGTAGTCGTGCACGGCTTGCAGCGAGGTATCCGGACCGCCCTGGCGGACCGCGTCCGCGATCAGCGCCAGGATCTGGGTCTTGCCGATCTGGTACGAGATCGCCTGACCGGGGCCCTCTGCGAACGCGGAGGCCTCCTCGGTCGCCGTCGCCAGGTCCATGGGTACCTCGTTGGCCAGGTAACGGGCCGCGCTGCCGATGGAAAGGGTCCCTGTCGCCAGACCGACGTCCACCTTCACCCGCAGAGCGCGGAGTCGCATGAAGTTGTAGATGATCACTCTGGTGTCCGGGGCGTCCGAGAACAGCCCGGCCGCGAGCATCATTTCCTCGTTGTAGAAGGCGATCCCCTCATTGGCACCGGAGTCGTAGAAGTGTCGCCGCAACGGACGTGAGTGACGCCAGGACAGCGCCAACTGCTGGTAGTGCGCCCCCTCGTGGACAATCCCGGCTCGCGGGTCGATCGCGTTGGCGGCATAGAAATAGGGCAGCTCCGCCGACGGTGCCGGGACGTAACTGACGCCGTTCTCCGACAATCTGGAGGCGGAGGTCAGGTCGTCGGCCACGCCGAGAAAACGCAGCGGCTCCAGGTAGGACGGCATCGGCGCGTTGAGATAGTGGCCGAGTGTCTCCGGCTGGGTGAGCAGGTGATGCCCGACGTAGAACTGCCGGATACTGCTCTCCAGCAGCACTTCCCGATCCACCTGAGCGGTGTTGTCCGCGGGCATCACCGGCCCGGGAGTCGGATCGGTCCGTCGCCGATTGCGTTCAAGTTGCTCCAGGGTGATCGCCCGGTCGAGCTCGGTCGAACCGATCGCCACCAACTGGTCGGCGGAAAAGGGGAGCACCGCGACTTCGCGCAGAAACCATTGGTAGGCAACGGCTCCCACGGGTGCCCAGTTCGCCATACGGTCCCGCTCGACGATCAACCAATCCCGGAAACCGGCAAGTTCGGTCGCCGCTGCGGCGCATGCCGACGTGATCTGCGCGCTCAGCTCGGGGCACTGCCTGGACAGAGCCGAGGCCAGGTCGGCGCATCGGAGATCGATGCCGGTCAGTTCGTCGATGGCAAGCTCGGCGAATTCGACGACTGCATGACCGGCCAGATTTTGCCGGCCGGTGGCCAGAATCGCCGGCGCGGCAGTCAGGAAACGGATCACCTCCCGCACCCGGGCGTCATCCACGCCCGGCCGCAGCAGGGCGTCGAAGACAGTTCCCAGGCACTGGTCGATGTAGAAGCGTGGCTGACACTGCCATCCCCGCAGCACATCGATTTCCCAGGACACCCGCGCCAGCAATGAGCCAAGCAGCCGATGATCGACGACGTCCGCCACGTCGGCGCCGGGGTCCATTGCCGCAAGTTCCTCGGCGAATTCGTCCCGCTCTGCCCGGATCCGTTGCACCGCAACAGCACTGAAATCCGGCAGCCAGCTGGGTTCGCGCTCCAGCCGTGGGATGTCGTCCCTGGTTCGTGGTTGGTGCTGCGCGCGCCAACGCCACATCCGCAGGCCGAGGTCGTCGAGCGTCGAAACAGGCGCTGCGGTGGGGCCGGCGTCCATCATGATTCCCCGTTCGGTGAAGTGGTGGCAGCGTAGCCGCTGGATTCGAACTCGGCCGCAATGTGATGATGGGCCATCGCCGCCGCATCTGTAGCCGGGGTCGGGCGTCGCTGCGATCCACTGTGCCGATCGAGCCGAAGGAGTCCCACATCGTGCCGAACGATCTGCGTGAGGTCGCGCTGCAGAGCGGGGTGTCGATCAGCACGGCCTCGCGGGCGTTGGCCGGCTCGACCCTGGTCAGCGAACGGACCCGGCAGCGGGTGTTGGAGATCGCCGGGCGCATCGGATATCGGCCCAACGCCAGCGCGCGGGCGCTGCGCACCGGTGGTTCCAGACTCGTCGGCCTGGTGATCACCAATCTGGTCAACACCAGTTTCCGGGTCATCGCCGAGATCGTGCAGCAACAGCTCGCGGAGGCGGGTCATCAACTGGTGCTGTCGATCACCGGGGGCGACCCGGAACAAGAGCGGGCGGCCCTTCACACCCTGATGGAACTGAACGCCTCCGGGGTGGTCGCGGTCGGGTCGGACAGCAAGGCCTTTGCCGAGGTCAGGGCGCGTGGAATACCCGTCGTCCATCTCGGCCGCCGGCCGGCAAAACTTGTCGGGGACTGCGTTCTCGGGGACGAACGGGCCGGGGCGGAGTCGGCGGTGAACCTGCTGCTGGCCAACGGGCACCGCCGGATCGGCGTCGTCTGCGGTCCGCCGTCGGTCACCTCAGGACGCGAGCGGCTCGATGGTTATCGGCGGGCTCTGCTCGCAGCCCGGTGTACGGCGCCGGCGGAACTCGTGGTGGCCGGTCCGTTCACCGCCCAGACCGGGCGTGACGCCGTCGATACCCTGCTCGCCCTGCCAAGGGCCAGACGGCCCACCGCGCTGCTGGTGGCCAATCATGAGTCCGCCTACGGCCTGTTGCCGCGACTGCGGGAGCTGTCCGTCAGCATCCCGTCGGAGGTGAGTGTGGTGTGCTTCGAAGATGCACCGATCATGCGATGGTGGTCCCCGGGCATCACCGTGGTCGACAACCAGCCTGCCCGAATGGCCGAACTGGTGGCCGACCTCTTGATGAAAAAGATTGCTGGTGAAACGATTTCGACCTCCAGGCCAGTGGTTCACCGCATCCCGACCCGGCTGGTTGACCGAGAGTCGGTTGCTGCGGTCCCGACGCGTACTGCCCGGGGTCGCGCAGCCGTCAGCAGCCTGGCCGGCTCTTGATCAACCCTGCGAGGTCAACAGTTTTCCCATCTGTAACACTCACCGTTGACAGGACAATGCGCGGGTGCAACGGTGAGTGCAATCGTTTGCATTCCGGCGACGAGTAGCACCTTCACCGTGAGATCGGTGGTCGGTGGGCGAAAGGGAACAGATGCGCGTACGCAGATGGACGGCCGGTTGTCTGGCCGCGTCGCTGGTGGTCAGCGTCGCCGCCTGCAGCAGCAGTAGCTCCAGCACCAACACGAGCACCAGCACCAGTTCGTCGTCGGCGGCCGGATCCGGCACCGCGCCGGCACCGACCTCGTCCGGCTCGTCCGCGGCTGCGGTCACCAGCAGCGGCACTCTCGTGGTGGACACTGCTTTCCAGCTCAAGACGGCGGATCCAGGCAGGATGTTCGAGCCGACCGGACTGCTGGTCGACCACGCGATGTATGCCACCCTGTTGACCTTCGCCGGCGACGATGTCAAGAAGCCGGTCCCGGATCTGGCGGAGTCGTTCACCGCCTCGGCGGACGGGAAGGTGTACACCTTCAAACTTCGCAAGGACGCGGTGTTCTCCGACGGCACTCCGGTGACATCAGCCGACGTCGTGTTCTCGCTGAACCGGGTGAAGAACCTCAAGGGCAATCCGTCCTTCCTGATGGACGGCATCACCGTCACCACGCCGGATGCGACCACCGTGGTTCTGACCAGCGCGACACCGAATCCGGCCATCCCGTTCATCGTTCCCAACTCGGCCCTCGGCATCCTGAACTCGAAGGCAGTCAAGGCCGCGGGCGGCTCGGATGCGGCCGGAGCCGATACCAGCGACAAGGCCGAGACAGCCCTGAACACCAATTCCCAGGGCGCAGGCCCCTACACATTGACCTCGTACAGCACCACCACCCAGGTGGTGATGACGGCGAACCCGAAGTACTGGGGGACAAAGCCGAAGTACGAGAAGATCATCGTGCGCAATGTCCAGGCGAACGTGCAGAAGCTCAACGTGCTGAAGGGTCAGTCGCAGATCGCGGTCGACCTGTCGCCGGCACAGGCCGACGGCATCGGGTCGACTGTGCAGGTCGTCAACGGCGCGTCGCCGAACGTCTTCTTCCTTTTCACCAACAACAGTTCGGCGATTTCGAAGATCACCAGTAATCCGGATTTCCAGCAGGCAGTGCGGTACGGCGTCGATTACGACAGCCTGGTGACGCTGGCCGGCACCGGTGCGGTGCAGGCGAACGGCATCATCCCGACCATGTTCCTCGGCTCGCTGGCGGCCGGCACCGGCGTCAAACGCGATGTGGCGAAGGCCAAGGCAGCGCTGGCGAAGTCCGGGCTGAACAACCCGACCATCAAGCTCGCCTATCCCAGCGACATCCAGGTCAACGGGCTGAATTTCGGCGATCTCGCGGCGCGCGTGCAGGCGAATCTCAAAGAGATCGGCATCACCGTCACCCTGGCGCCCGCGTCGGTGCAGACCGCGCTGGAGACCTATCGCGGCGGCAAGGAGGAGATGGGCCTGTGGGAGTGGGGACCGGATTACCCGGACCCCGGCGACTACCTGAACTTCCTGCCCGGACAGGTGGTGGGCAAGCGGGCCAACTGGCTGGCCGGCCAGTCACCGGCGCTGGAAGCGCTCGGCGCCAAGGCCGCTTCCACCATCGACGACGCCACCCGCGCCACCCAGTACACCCAGATCCAGACCATGATGAACGAGGCCGGGCCGATCATGCCGTTGATCCAGCCGGCGCAGGTGCTGGTGGCGGCGAACTCGGTGAAGAACGTGAAGTCGAACGCGCTCTGGTTGGTCGACCTCAGTGAGCTCGGCTAGCAGCCGGACAGCGTCGGTCGCCGTGCCCGGCCCGCGCAAGCGGGCCCGGCACGGCGACCTGTCGGTCTTCATCTCCAAACGCCTGGGTATCGGCGTGGTGCTGATCTTCGGCGTCATGCTGATGTCCTTCGTGCTGACCCAATTGGTACCGGGTGATCCGGCCGCGGCGAACCTGGGCCAGCAGGCCGTCGAGGACCCGACCGTGGTCGCGGCGTTCCGGCACAAGTACGGGCTCGACAAGCCGTTGCCTGTGCAATTCCTCACCTACCTGTGGAATGTGTTGCACGGCGACCTGGGACTGTCGCAGCAGAGCCATCGCCCGGTCAGCACGGACCTGGCCGAATATGTCCCGGCCACTTTCGAACTCGCCATTTTCGCGATCGTGCTGTCACTGCTGATCGGTGTCACCCTCGGCGTTCTCGCAGCGGTGACCAGGGACCGGTGGCCCGACCAGGTGCTGCGGGTGGTCAGCCTGGCCGGGGTGTCCATGCCGACGTTCTGGATCGCGCTGATGGCGTTCTACCTGCTGTTCTTCAAGTGGGGGATCCTGCCGGGCGGGGGCCGGCTGGACCCCACCGAAACGGCCCCGGCACACATCACCGGGATGTACACCGTGGATGCCCTGCTGCACGGCCAGTGGTCCCTGTTCGGTGCCGCGCTGTACCACCTGGCACTGCCGGGACTGGTGCTGGCCACTTACACGATCGGTTTACTGCTGCGGTTCACCAGGGCGTCGGTGCTGGAGATACTCGGCAACGACTACGTGCGGGCGGCCAGGGCCAAGGGCCTGCCGGAAAGGGTGGTGGTGATGCGGCACGTGCTGCGACCCGCCCTGGTCTCCATCATCACCGTCGCCGGTGTCGCCTTCGGCAGCCTGCTCTCCGGCGCCGTCCTGGTCGAGAACATCTTCTCCTGGCCCGGGTTGGGTCAGTACGCCTACCTGAGTGCGATCAACCTCGACCTACCGGCGATCATGGGTGTCAGCCTGGTGGTGGCCGTCGTCTACATCTCTATGAATCTTCTGGTGGACGTGCTGTACGGCGTCATCGATCCGCGGATCAGGCTCTCATGAGCGTGCCAGAACCTGCGCTGGGAATCGACCTGGCCAACGATGGCGCCGGCGGCTCTGCCGGTCTGCTGCCGGCCGAGCCGCAGGCGGCGGTTCGGCGGTCGTCCTCGCCCTGGCGGCAACCACTGGCTGTCTTCGGCATGCTGGTGGTGCTCGCCTGGATCGTGGTGGCCGTCTTCGCGACGTTGATCGCTCCGTCGGACCCGCTCGCCCAGGACTTCGTCCAGCTCAAGGCGCCATCCGCCCAGCACTGGCTCGGTACCGACGAACTCGGCCGGGATGTGTTGTCCCGAATCATCTACGGCGCAAGGGTTTCGTTGCCGCTCGCGGTCCTGCTGGTGCTCGGTGCGATGATCATCGGTTCGGTTGTCGGTTCACTGGCCGGGTTCTTCGGAGGCTGGGTCGACGCGATCGGGATGCGACTGGCCGACGTGGTCTTCGCCTTTCCCGGCATCATCCTGGCGATGGCGGTGGCGGCCGCTCTCGGGCCGCAGCTGCGCAATGCCGTGCTGGCCGTCGTCGTCGTCTCCTGGCCGGCCTACGCCCGACTCATGCGTGGGTTGGTGCTGTCGGCCCGCGGGTCGCAGTACGTGATCGCCTCCCGCCTGCTGGGGGCGTCCCCGCTGCGGGCACTGCTGGTGGACATTCGTCCCAATGTGCTGGGTCCAATACTTGTGATGGCCGCGCTCGATGTCGGAAACGCTGTGCTCCTGCTGTCAGGTCTGTCGTTCCTGGGTCTGGGCGCTCAGCCGCCGACGGCGGAGTGGGGCGCGATGGTCGCTGCCGGCGCGCAGAACTTCGACAAGTGGTGGATCGGGCTGTTCCCGGGTCTGGCCATCCTGACCGTGGTGCTGGCCTTCAACTTCATCGGTGATTCGCTGCGGGATGCCCTCGATCCACGCACCGCGAAAGCTCTGCGGGACTGAATATGCCGACCTTCGAGATGGCCGCCCCGAGAGTTGCTGACTGGTGAGCGACCTGCTGACCGTCGAACATCTCAGTGTCGCGCTGAGCACCGGCCGCGGCTCGTTCAAGGCCGTCGACGACGTATCACTCACTGTCGCCACCGGCGAGATAGTCGGGATCGCCGGGGAGAGTGGCAGCGGCAAGACGATGACCGCGCTCACCCTGCTGGGGCTGCTCCCGCACGGCGCCCGCACCGCAGGTTCGGCCCGGTTCGACGGGACCGAATTGCTGACCAGCTCCGCTCGGCAGCTACGCAAGATCCGCGGACGGCAGATCGCCATGGTGTCCCAGGATCCGGCCACCAGCTTGCACCCGATTCTCACCGTTGAGCGTCAGCTCACCGAGCACATGCGCTACCACCTGGGGATCAGTCGGAGCGAGGCCAGGACCAGGGCGATCGACCTGCTGGCCACCGTTCGTATTCCCGACCCGGAGCACGCTCTCGGCACCTATCCGGGACAGTTCTCCGGCGGTATGCGGCAGCGCATCGCGATTGCCGTTGCACTGGCCTGCGAGCCCAGGCTGCTGCTGGCCGACGAGCCGACCACCGCTTTGGATGTCACCGTACAGGCGGGGATTCTTCTTCTGCTGCAACGGCTTCGGCAGGAGCGCGGGCTAGCCGTCGTCATCATCACCCATGATCTGGGGGTGATGTCCGCGCTCGCCGACCGGGTCTGTGTGATGTATGCCGGCCGGATGGCCGAGGTCGGCCCGCGGTCGGAAGTCCTTGCCCAGCCCCGGCATCCGTACACCAGGGGACTGCTCGACGCACTCCCGCACCCCGAGGGCGGGGCGGCGCAGCTGCGGCCGATCACCGGGAGCCCGCCGAGCCTTGGGCATGTGCCGACCGGATGCGCGTTCCATCCGCGATGCCCTCATGCCCAGACCAGCTGCACCACGGACCGGCCCGAACTGGCCAGCATCGCGCCCGGGCATCTGCTGGCCTGCCCGATCGATCCGCTGGCGGACGGTTCCCCGGTGGACGGCCCGTCCGAGACGACCGTGACAACGGCCGCGGGGACCGCCTTGTGACGAGCCTGGTGCAGGTATCGGGCCTGTGCGTCGACTACGGGCGCCGCAGCGGCCGGGTGCGCGCAGTCGACGGGATCGATCTCACCGTCGAGCCCGGCGAAATTCTTGGCCTGGTCGGTGAGTCCGGTTGCGGCAAATCGACTCTGGGGCGAGCTATTGTCGGGCTGGAGCCGGCGGCGGAAGGATCGGTCCGCTTTGCCGGCGGTCCGGTCGCTGCCCTGGGCCGTCGGAAACGGTCCGGCTCTCTGCGCAAACTGCAGATGGTCTTCCAGGATCCCTACTCCTCGCTCAATCCCCGCCGGTTGGTCGGCGATCTGATCGGTGACGGGGTCGTCCTCGGCGGCGGCTCGAAAAAGGCTGCGTCAGATCGGGTTCGGGAACTCCTGGATCGGGTCGGCCTGCCCACCGACGCGGCCGAGAAGTATCCGCATGAATTCAGCGGCGGTCAGCGCCAGCGAATCGCCATTGCCCGCACGCTGGCCGCTGACCCGCAGTGCCTGGTGGCGGACGAACCGATCAGCGCGCTGGACGCCTCTGCCCAGGCGCAGGTGTCCAACCTGCTCGGCGACCTGGTCCGGCAGACCGGCCTTGCGCTGGTGTTCATCTCCCATGACCTGTCGGTGGTGCGTCAGATCGCCCATCGGGTAGCGGTGATGTACCTCGGCCGCATCGTCGAAGTGGGTGCCACCGAACAGGTCTGGACCGCCCCGGTGCACCCCTATACGGAGGCACTGATTGCGGCGATCCCGCGGGCCGACGGCGCGGGCGTACTTCCGGTCGACCTGCCCGGTGACGTGCCGGACCCGGCCCGACCGCCCAGCGGGTGCCGGTTCCACCCACGCTGCCCGATCGCGCAGGACCGCTGCTCGGTGGTCGATCCACGACCGGTGCGCGTCGACGGCCGTGACGTCGCCTGTCTGGTCCGGGCGCCGGAACAGGCCGGATCGCTGTCCGGTTGACCTGTGAGATCCGTGGTGGGTGACGACAAAAGGGGTACTGCTGTGTGGCTGGTGAATGCGAACGTGGTCGATGTGCTGACCGGCGAGAAGCTGAGGGATCGTGCCGTACAAGTGGGGCGAGACGGCCGCATCGTCGAGGTGGCTTCGGCACCGCCGGTGGGGGAGAGAGATTCTGAGGTGGTGGATGTCGCCGGCAGGTGGCTGCTGCCCGGCCTGATTTCCTGCCATACCCACCTGTCGGTGGTGTTCCCGTTCTCCGATACCGACGAGGATGAGGATCCGGCGATCACCGCCTACCGCTCGGCAGCCAGGGCGCACCAGGCGCTGCAGGCCGGTATCACCACCATTCGATGCGTACACGAGCAGAATCGGGCTGACCTGTCGTTGCGCCGCGCGGCCGCCAGCGGCTGGATCCGGGTTCCTCGCATTCGCGGTGCCGGGCGGGCGATCTCGACCGTCGGTGGTCATGGCGAGGGTTCCGCGACGGCGTACGCCACCGGTGAGGAAGAGTTCTACCGGGCCGCCGCCGCCGAGATCGAAGCCGGTGCAGACCATGTCAAGATCTTCATCAACGGAGGGCTGGCCAAGGCCGGCGAACACTACGATGCGCAGGAGATGACCGACGGCGAGATCCGCGGCGCAGTCAGAGCAGCCCACCACCACGATAAATACGTGGTGGCACATTCCGGCGAATCGGTCGCGATCCGGCAGGCGCTGGCCCAGGGCGTCACCTCGTTCGAACACGCCTACCGACTGGACGAGCAGACGGCACAGATGCTGGTCGGCCCCGACCTGTTCCTCACCCCGACCCTGTGTGTGACCCGCAGCGAATCCTGGATGCGGGCCAATCACTTCGAGGAGCATTCGATTGCGCAGGCACTGGCGGCAGCGGACGACCACCTGCTCAGCATCCAGCGGGCGATCCGGGCCGGGGTCACCCTGGTCAATGGAACCGACTACCCGCCTGGGGATCTGGTGGACGGTGTACCGGCCGCCGTGCATGAGTTGCTGCTGATGGCTGATGCCGGGATGACGGCGTTGCAGTCGCTGCAATCGGTGTCAACCCAGGCCGCCAGGCTGCTGCGGATCGACGATCACGTCGGTCAGATCCGCCCTGGCTTCGTCGGCGACCTGATCGCCGTCGACGACGACCCGTTGCAGGATCTGCAGGCGCTGCGCCACATCTCACTGGTGGTCCAGGGCGGCTCGGTCATCCGGGGTGCGGCATGACACCCGATCGCACCCCGGTCGGCGGGGCGTTGCCGACCCGTCACCGGGATGGCGGACCATGGGAGGAGATGGCCGGTTACAGCCGGGCCGCGCGGGCCGGAACCTTTCTTGCGGTCAGCGGCACCACCGCGCCCCACGGGGCGGAACTGCTACCCGGCGACACCTACGGGCAGACCGTGGCCGCCATCGGCCGGATCATCGCGGCGGTGCAGGTTTTCGGCGGCACCGAATTCGACATCATCCGGACCAGGATCATGCTGGTCCCGCTGGCAGATGTCGACGGCGCCTGCCGGGCGCATCAGGAATTGTTGGGCCAGGTGGCACCGGCCAATTCACTGTATTTCGTGGCGGGCCTGATCGGCGACGGTCTGCTGGTCGAGGTCGAGGCCGATGCCGTGCTTGGCTCCGGTGCTGAGAGGTGATCTGGTCACTGCGGTTGAACAATGACCTGCCGGCCGGCGAACTGCTGGAGATGGCCGTACTGGCAGAGGATCTCGGGTGTGATCAGTTCTGGGTCTCGAACGACATGTTGCTGCGTTCGGCACCGGTGCTGATCAGCTCGCTGGCCGCCCGGACGAATCGGATGAAACTGGGCATCGCCATCATGAACCCTTACTCGGTTCACATCGCCGAGTTGGCCATGATGGCCGCCACCCTGGCCGAGGTCTCCGGCGGACGGTTTCTGCTGGGGGTCGGGGCCGGCTCGGCGGAGTTCCTGGGCTGGGCAGGTCTTGACCGTCCACGACCGTTGAGCACGACCGCCCAGGCGGTGTCGGCGCTGCGCAGGCTTCTCGGTCACGCCGACGTGTCGGACACCGATCTGCCCGCGTGGTTCGGTGACCACAGCGTGCTCCGGTTCGAGCAGACCGGGCCGGTTCCGGTGTATGTCGGGGGAATGGCTCCGAAGATGCTGGCGATGGCCGGGCGGCTGGCCGACGGTGCGTTGCCGCTGCTGTACCCACCCGAGCACTACGTCACCGCGCGCAGCCAGGTCTACGCGGGGCTGCGCCGGGCCGGGCGTGACCCTGGTGACTTCGACCTGCCCGCCTGCATCTGGGTCTCGTTGTCCGACGACGGGTCGGCCGGCCGGGCTGCCCTGGCGCAGAAGCTGGCGTACTACGGTCCGTCCATCTCGCCGTACCTGCTGGCCGAGGTCGGCCTGCGGCCGGAGGATTTTCTGCCCGCTGCCGCGCTGGCCCAACGCGGCCGGGCGGCCGAGGCTGTCGAGATGATCGACGATCGCATGCTGCGACTCGGTATCGCCGGTGACGTAGCGGATGTCGTACGGAGGTGCCGGACGCTGCAGGATCTCGGCGCGCAGCACCTGTCTTTCGGGCCCCCACTTGGGCCGAATCCGCTGCACGCCGTCCGGATGCTCGGTGAGCGGGTGATCCCGGCCCTGGCCGGTGGCCCGGCCCGATCGGCCGTGGAAAACGTGTCATGACCGAAGGAGCCACAATGATCGAAACAGCCGGCCCGGCCTTCGAAGCCGATGGTCCGCAGGGTCTCGTCTGGGCCGCCACCCTCGACATCTACCAGGGCTTTCTGGCCGCCGACCGGCCCCGCATCGACCGCCACCTGCATCCCGAGGCCACCATGTGGGATTCCGAGGAGGCCGAGATGATTCACGGCAGGGCCGAACTCGATGCCGCCCGCGCCAGGCGCCCCGCAGCCGGTCCACGGGTGATCGTCCTGCGGGCCGACGA
Source organism: Mycobacteriales bacterium (assembly GCA_038229825.1). Taxonomy (GTDB): domain Bacteria; phylum Actinomycetota; class Actinomycetes; order Mycobacteriales; family Nakamurellaceae; genus Nakamurella. Next base: position 91,926 of record JBBROB010000014.1, on the reverse strand, counting down.
CCCCGTCATCGACGTCTGGGGTGACACCGCGCTGGCCCGGCATTGGCTGACCGTGCGGTTCGCCGGGGACGAACTGCCGCCGCAAAGTGTTCGGGTGACGGCGGTCTGGCGGCGCTTCGACGGCCACTGGCTGGCTGTGCACAACCACGAGGATGTCAGGGCGTTGCCGCGGTGAAGCCGACGCAACGCGGACGCGGGCAGCAGTGAAGCACGGCACTCCCGAGCGTCCGGGCGACGACGACCGATCGATGCAGCTGTTCGATCTGCGGGTCACGGTCGAGCGCATCGAGGGACGGTCGGTCTGCGGGCTGCAGGTCGGAGACTATTTCGACCTGGTGAATTCCTCGCAGCTCCGCATTCCACCTGGACGTCACTTCTGCATTTTCGCGCTGCAGGCGGCGATGCCATTCCTGGCAGCCAAACAGCGTCAGCTGCCGGCAGCTGACTGGCTGGAGACCGACTCGCTGATCTGTTGCCCGGATCCCGACGAGCGCCTGATCATGCGCATCGACCGGACCCGGGAGCGGACGTTGGATGCCGGTGATCTGACGTGAGACGCGCGGGTCCGGTCGAAATCGGACTGGGGCTGCAATCGGACAAGGCAGTCGGCGGGTACGGCGAGCTGGCGGCGCTGGCCGAGGCTTACCAGTTCGACGTGATTTCGGTCTTCGGGGATCTGCTGTTCCAGCCGCCGATCGTCCCGTTGCTGGAAATGGCGCGCAGCACGACCCGGGTCCGTTTGGGTGCCGCCTGCTGGAATCCCTACACCATGCACCCATACGAGATCGCCGGTCAGCTGATCGCGCTCGACACCGCCTCCGCAGGCCGGGCGTATCTGGGTCTTGCCCGCGGGACCTGGTTGCGGGCAATCGGTCTCGACCAACCTCGTCCCCTCGAGCACGTCGGGAACGCGATCGACATCATTCTCGCGCTGCTGTCCGGAGATGACGCGGGCGTGGCCGGCCAGGCGTTCCGGTTGGCGACGGGGACCCGGCTGCGGTATCCGCTGACCGGTCGCCGCCCCCGGGTACTCATCGGGACCTGGGGTCCGAAGATGGCAGCCCTCGCGGGCCGCGTCGCCGACGAGGTGAAGATCGGCGGCACCGCCAACCCGGCCATGGTCGGCGTGATGGCCGACCGCATCGAACGCGGCTCGGCACCGGCCGGGCGGCCGGCCGACGCGGTCGGTGTAGTGGTCGGCGCGGTGACCGTGGTGGACCGGGACGGCGCGGCCGCCAGGGCCAGGGCGAGGTCGGAGGTGGCGATGTACCTGGCGGTGGTGGCCGCGTTGGATCCCACCGCCGACGTCCCGCAGGAGTTGATCCGGCGGATCGGCGACCTGGTCGAACGGGGCGACCATCGCAGGGCGGGTGCGCTCATCCCCGATCACCTGCTCGACCTGTTTGCCTTTTCCGGTACTCCCGACCAGGTTGCCGCGCAGGCACAGTCGCTGATCGATGCGGGTGCCAGCCGGGTCGAATTCGGCACTCCGCACGGACTCACCGGAGCCGGCGGGATCGAGATGCTGGGCCGGGACGTGCTGCCGCTGTTGCACCGCTGACCGCCGCCATCATCCCAGGGTTGCCAGAGGCATGTAGCCGGCGCGTCGTCACTCGATGGACGGCTGCGCCCGCCTCAGGTGGGCGTCGAAGAACTCGATGATGCGCCGCTTGGCATCTGCTGCGCTGTCGTGGTCGTAGCCGATCCCGGCCACCTTCATCAACGGGGTGAGCGGGGACGCGACGGCCAGCCTGTTCATGAACCCGTGCCGGGCACCGGGGTATTCCTTGACATCATGCGGGACACCGGAAGGGGCGAGCGCTGTTTCAACCTTGTGGGCCGCACCCGCCAGGCTCCTGTCCTTTCCGCCGAAGCTGGCGACGATCGGGCACGGCGCTGACAACACCGAATCGACATCGTTCGGTAAGGGCGAGTAATTGACCGACGCGACATCCCACCCGGGCCGACCGGCGAGCAGCAGCGCGAAGCCCCCGCCCATGCAAAAACCGATGACCCCGACGGCGCCGGTACATTCGGAACGCCCGGCCAGGGCGACCCTCGCCTGTTCGAGTTGGTCGAAGATCGGGCCGCGCTGCGCCGTCAGTTGCCGGAACGATCCCTGGATACATCGAATCGCCCCACGCCCCTGGTAGAGGTCTGGCATCACCGTCAGATACCCGGCGGCCGCCAGCCAGTCAGCCTGTTCCTTCATGTCGTCACCCGCGCCGAAGGCGTCGTGCACCAACACGACCCCCGGCCAAGGCCCCGGCCGGTCTGGCAGCTTCACCGGTTCGGCAACGTAGTCCGCTGATCTCACGGAGGTCATCTCGGAGGTCTGCGCCATGCTGCGAACGTACGCCAGGCTTGCTTGCCGCCCGGCGGGTATTGCCCTCGGTGGGTGGGCACCGCGCGGATCAGTGCCCGCGAACCACCCAATCGTCCAGGTGCGGGACCTCGGCACCGATGGACGTGTCGTCACCGTGGCCGGTGTGCACGAGTGTTTCCGAAGGCAGGCCCAGCAGTCGGGAGCTGATCGACTCGATGATGGTGGGGAAGTCGGAGAACGACCGACCGGTCGCCCCAGGACCGCCGTTGAACAACGTGTCGCCGCTGAACACCGCAGCCAGCGCCGGAAAGTAGATGCACACCGCACCCGGCGAGTGTCCCGGGGTGTGCAGCACGGTCCCCTCGACGCCGGCCACCGAAATGACCTGCCCATCCTCGAGATCGGAATCCGGCTGCCGGTTCCGATGCCTCATCCCCCACAGGTGCGCATCCGCCGGGTGCAGCAGGATCGGCGCCCCGGTCAGGTCTGCCAGCGCCGGGGCCGCATCGATGTGGTCGTCGTGGCCATGGGTGCACAGGATCGCCACCACCCTTCGTCCGCCGACGGCGCGGGCGATCGCCTCGGCATCGTGGGCAGCGTCGATCACCAGCACCTCGGAGTCGTCACCGATCAGCCAGACGTTGTTGTCGACCTCCCAGGTCCCCCCGTCGAGCGAAAATGTGCCGGACGTGACGACCTTGTCGATGCGCGCTGCCACAGCTCTCCTCTGTCCTGCCGCGCTGCTTCGAGCGGCTGGTGGTGGGTGTCCAGCTACCCTAGCGGGTGCGTGGTCGGCCGCTCACTGCGCCAGCCGGGGCAACAGTCACACGTAGTCCGGCGCGGTCAGCAGCAGCCACTGCGCCAGGTGAGCGGCAAAAGAGCTGCGCACCAGCACCTTCAGCAGGTCGTCATCGGTCCATTCGGGACCGTCGCTGAACACGGTGACCGCGCACTGGGCCAGCAATGTCTGCGCGCAGGTGCTCTCCGGCAGTCTGTGCAGGTCGATCGCCAACCCGTGAGACAGCATGCGCCTGGCATTGCGTCCCGAGATCCGCAGCATCGTCCGAGCCGAGGAGACATCGGTGACCGCTCCTGGCTCGTCACCCAATGCCTCCCACAGCCGGGATTCCAACTCGCCGGCGTGGCCCGGTCCGGCCAACACCAGGAATTCATCCGGCCCCAGCGCCAGCACCGCGTCACTTCCGGCGTAGGTCACCCCGCCGGTGCTGGTCGGCAGATCGGTGCCCAGCGCAGCCGAAACCAGTCCGGCAGCAGCCGAATCCCGATTCACCCGGAGCAGTACCTGGGTGGTGAGGGGCGATTCGGCGATGCGAACCCTGGCCCCCGGAACCTGTGACAGGGTTGCGAAGGCACTGCAATAGCCGGCCAGCGGTGACACCGGGAGCGCCCCAGTAAGTTTCGGGGCGATGATCGGGTCGCTCTCGACTGCCGGGTCGCCATCGCGCCGGGTCCCGTCCGGGTCGAACACCACCGATCCGGTTACCGTGACCGGCTGCGGCTCATCGTCGACGACCACGTAGACCCTGCTGCCGATCCGGTCCCGGCCGCCTTTGAGCAACGCGAGGGCGAAAGTTCGGCCAAGCACCGCCGAACGGTAGGAGGACGTCACATGACCCAGCATCGGCACCGGGGGCGCTGGCAGTTCCGACAGTTGGACGATCTGCGCACCCTCCGGCAGCAGCAGGGTGTCGTCCTCCGGTAGCAGTCCCACCAGGTGTTTGCGGTCAGGGCGGGAATTGTCGGCCCTGGCAAAGGAGCGCTTCCCGATGAAGTCGGGCTTCTTCTTCGATACGGCCCAGCTCATCCCCAGGTCCTGCGGTGTGATGGTGCCGTCGGTGTCCTGGCCGATGATCGGGTAGCCCTTCTCGGCCCGGAGTACGTGCATCGCCTCGGTGCCGTACGGGGCGAGTCCGATCGGTGCACCAATTTGCCAGATGGCATCCCAGAGTGCTTCTGCGTCGTGCCACGCGACGTTGATCTCGTAGGCCAGTTCGCCGGAGAACGAGATGCGGGCGACCCGGGCGGTCAGACCCGCCACACTCGTGTCCCGCCAAGCCATGAAGGGAAAGTCTTCGTCGGAGGTCGCAAGACCGGGCGCGACGGCCGACAACAGGGCCCGCGACCGGGGGCCGACGAGGGCCATCGTCGCCCACTGTTCGGTGACCGAGGTGCACCAGACGTCCAGTTGAGGCCACTCGGTCTGCAGCCATTCCTCCATCCAGTCGAGTATTTTGGCGGCGTTACCGGTGGTGGTGGTGACCAGGAACCGGCGCGGTGACAGTCGGAACACGGTGCCGTCGTCGATGACCATGCCGTCGGGACCGCACATCACCCCGTAACGGATCATGCCGACCTTGAGGCTGGACATCAGGTTGGTGTAGAGCATGTCCAGGAATGCGGGTGCGTCCGGGCCCTGGACATCGATCTTGCCCAGTGTTGAACCGTCCATGAAGGCGACATTCGTTCTCGCCGCGGTGCACTCGCGGGCAACAGCGGCGTGCATGTCCTCCCCCGGCAGCGGATAGAACCACGGCCGTTTCCACTGCCCGACGTTCTCGAACTCGGCGCCGTGCCCGACGTGCCAGCCGTGCGCGCCGGTCGTCCGCACCGGGTCGTAGAGCTCGCCGCGCTCCCGGCCGGCCAGGGCGGCGAACGAGATCGGTGTGTACGGCGGCCGGTAGGTGGTCGTGCCCAGCTCGCCCGGCTCGACGCCGAGCACGTGCGCGACCACGGCGGTGGTCAGCACCGAAGAGGTCTTGCCCTGGTCGTGGGCGGTGCCGGCGGTGGTATAGCGCTTCACGTGCTCGACCGAGGCCAGCCCGGCCCCGGTGGCCCGCACCACGTCGCTGACGGTGACATCCCGCTGGACGTCGACAAAATGCCGCGTCAGAGTGGTCGGGTCACTGTCGTCGGGGGAGACCAGGTACAGCGGCGCGGCCGGGGCGAATTCAGCGAGCAGGTCGTCCGCCGGCGGAAGGACGACCGTATTGCCGGTCAATCCGGTCTCGCCGCCGACGGCTGCGCCGTCGGCGACCGCCTCCGCGGTGGTCCGCAGCCCTCTCGCGGCCCCCACTGCGATCACCCGTTGCCGGGCACCGGCCGGGATGAACGACCCGACGGCCGGATCGAAGGCCAGCTTGCCGCCGGCCTGGGAATACAGGTGGACGGCCGGGTTCCAGCCGCCGGAGACGGCCAGCAGATCGGTCGGCACCCGCAGTACGTCGCCATCGGGCAGCGTCACCTGCACCGCGGTCAGCGCTCCGTCCGGGCCGGTTTCCGTTGCGCTGACCACACTTCCGATCAGCACGGTGCCGGTGCTCAGCTCCGGCGTCGGGTCAGGTACCTGGTCGGCCGGCAACCGCGGATCCACCACCAGGACGAAGGCGCCGACGGCCATCAGCTCGCCGGCGACGCGGTAGGCGTCGTCGTGGGTGGTGAACAGCACCACCTGCTCACCGGCCAGCACTCCGTACCGCTGCAGATAGACCCGGACCGACTCGGCCAGCATGACCCCGGGAACGTCGTTGCCCTCGAAGACGATCGGGCGCTCGTGCGCGCCGGTCGCCAGCACGACCCGCCCTGACCGGATCCGCCAGATCCGCTCCCGCACTGCGTCTTCGGCCTGGTCGGCGCCGTCGTGCGAGGTGAGCCGCTGCACCGCGATCAGATAGTTGTCGTCGTAGTAGCCGGTGACAGTTGTGCGTTGCAGATGAAGAACGTTCGGCAGAGTGGCCAGCTCTCGGACAAGATCTGCGGCCCAATCGGTTTCGTCCCTGGTCAGGAGTGAACCCCCGGGCTGCGCCTGCTCGTCGACCAGCAGCACCCGTTCGCCGCTGCGTCCTGCGGTCAGCGCGGCTGACAGTCCGGCTGGTCCGGCGCCGACCACCACCACCTCGCAGTGATGGTGGATCGCGTCGTAGGTATGCGGGTCGCCGCCCGGCCACTCGGCCATGTCGGCGAGGCGACCCTGGCCGTAGATGCTGCTCGCTGCCAGACCGTCAATCGCCTCGACGGTCGTCGCGGTCAGCATCGGTTCCGGAAAGGGCTTTTCGATCTGGACGACGCCGGTGGGCTCTTCCGCCCCGGCCGCCATGATTCCGCGCGGTCGGCCGAGCAGCACCGAGTGCCCGGTCACCCTGACCCCGGACGCCAGCAGCGCCGAGGCGAGCGTGTCACCCGGGTGGGCGTCCAGCGCCACGCCGTCGAAGGTGACGTCGAGGGTGCGCCTGCGGTCGATCCGTCCGCCGGACGCGAGCCTGCTGCTGGTCATGCGGTGACCCCTGTTGCTGTGGTGGAAATCTTCGGCTGCGGCTCGCCCACCCGGTAGATCGCCAGGAATTCATACGTCGCGGTATCGCGGATGGCGTTGAACCAACGCCGGCAGCCGGCCGAGTGCAGCCAACGCTCGGCGAAGGGGCCCTTGGGATTGTCCCGGTAGAACAGGAACTGCGCCCATTCCTCATCAGTGCAGTGCGCACCGCCGTCGGCGGGGTAGGGGACGTGCGCCTGCCCGCCGTAGTGGAACTCGTTCTCATTGCGCGGGCCGCATTCCGGGCAGTCGATCAGCATCATGGTCAAGATCTCCGGATATCTCTGGCGCTGGAAGTGTTCAGTGGGCGACGGCGGCGGCGCCGTGTTCGTCGACGAGACGGCCGGTGGTGAACCGCTCCAAGGAGAATTCAGCCATCAACTCCGGGACCTTGCCGGTGGCGATCAGTTCAGCCATCTGATGGCCGACCCCGGGGGTCGCCTTGAACCCACCCGTACCCCAACCGCAGGTGACGTAGAGGTTCTCGACCGGGGTGAGCCCCATGATCGCGGAGGCGTCGGGCGTGGTGTCGACGATTCCACCCCAGGTGCGCAGCACGTGCGCGCGCGCAAAGATCGGGAAAAGCTCCACAGCTGCGGACATCTGGCGTTCGATCACGTGAAACGCGCCGCGTTGGCCGTAGCCGTTGTAGGTGTCGACGCCGGCTCCCATCACCAATTCGCCCTTGTGCGCCTGGGACACGTAGACGTGAACCGCGTTGGACATCACCACCGTTGGATGCACCGTCTGAAGGAGCTCGGAGACCAATGCCTGCAACGGGTGTGACTGAACTGGAAGACGGAAGCCGGCCATCGCCGCCAGCACCGAGGAGTGCCCGGCACCGATCATCGCCACCGCGTCGGCGGTGATCGGGCCCTTCGAGGTCTGCACTCCGGTGACCTTCCCGGCGTGGACGTCGATGCCGGTCACCTCGCAGTTCTGTACCAGATCGATCCCGGCGGCATCGGCGGATCGAGCGAAACCCCAGGCAACGTAGTCATGTTTGGCGATCCCCGCGCGGGGTTGAAAGGTGCCGCCGAGCACCGGATAGCGGATGTTGTCCGAGATGTTCAGGATCGGGCAGATTTCCTTGGCGCCCTTGGCGTCGACCCATTCCGCATCGATGCCGTTGAGCCGGTTGGCGGCAACGCGACGGCGGGAATCGCGAATGTCGGTCAGCGAGTGGTCGAGGTTCAGTACCCCTCGTTGCGAAAACAGGATCGGATAGTCCAGATCGACATCTAGTGTCTCCCAAAGCTTCAGGGAGTGCTCGTAGATGCCGGCGCTGGCGTCCCAGAGGTAGTTCGACCGGATGATGGTGGTGTTGCGGGCCATGTTGCCACCGGCCAGCCACCCTTTTTCCAGGACCGCGACATCGGTGATGCCCAACCTGGCCAGATAGTGCGCGGTGGCCAGGCCGTGGCCCCCGCCGCCGATGATGACAACCTGGTAATGACGCCTCGGCGTCGGGGTGCGCCACAGGAACTCCGGATGTTGGGGGAGTTCTGCACCCGGCGGAACCTGCGGCGTCACGGCAAAGCCCTTCTGTACCTTGGATCCTGGCGGTTTGATGGGTCAGTAACTGAGGTCGGGGTAGAGCGGGTGGGCGCCGGCCAGGGCGCTGACCCTGGCCCGGAGCGAGTCGGCCAGTTTCTCGTCCAGCTCGCCGACCGGCGCGATCAGCGCGGCGGCGATGATGTCGGCCACCTCGGCGAAGTCGCCGTCGCCGAATCCTCGGGTGGCCAGCGCCGGAGTACCGATCCGCAGGCCCGAGGTCACCATCGGCGGCCGCGGGTCGAACGGCACGGCGTTCCGGTTGACCGTGATGCCGACCGAATGCAGCCGATCCTCGGCGGACTTGCCGTCGAGATCGGAGTGCCGTAGATCCACCAGGACCAGATGCACATCGGTCCCGCCGGTCAGTACGGTGACGCCGGCCGCAGTGACGTCCGCGGCGACCAGGCGCTCCGCGAGGATGGCCGCGCCCCGCACCGTTCGCTGGGCGCGCTCGACGAATTCCGCTCCGGCCGCCATCTTGAATGCCACCGCCTTCGCGGCGATGACATGCTCGAGCGGTCCGCCCTGTTGGCCGGGGAAGACAGCGGAGTTGATCTTCTTGGCGAGGTCGGCGTCGTTGGTCAGGATGACGCCCCCGCGCGGTCCGCCCAAAGTCTTGTGCGTGGTGGTGGTGGTGACGTGCGCGTATGGCACCGGTGACGGATGCAGACCGGCCGCGACCAGGCCGGCGAAGTGTGCCATGTCGACCATCAGGTAGGCCCCGACCTCGTCGGCGAGCTGGCGGAAGCGGGCGAAGTCCAGTTGCCGCGGGTAGGCCGACCAGCCGGCGATGATCAGCTTGGGCGCATGTTCGCGGGCCAATCTGGCGACTTCGTTCATGTCGACGCGGTAGTCCTCCTTGGACACCTCGTAGGCCGCGACGTTGTAGAGCAGGCCGGAGAAGTTGATCCGCATGCCGTGGGTGAGGTGCCCGCCGTGGGCGAGCGACAATCCGAGGATGGTGTCCCCCGGCTTGATCAGCGCCTGCATGGCGGCGGCGTTGGCCTGGGCGCCGGAGTGCGGCTGTACGTTGGCGAATCCGGCCCCGAACAGCGCCTTGATCCGGTCGATGGCCAACCGCTCGATCACGTCGACGAACTCGCAGCCGCCGTAGTAGCGGCGACCGGGGTAGCCCTCGGCGTACTTGTTGGTCAACACACTGCCCTGGGCTTGCATGGTGGCCACCGAAGCGAAGTTCTCGCTGGCGATCATCTCCAGCGTGCTCTGCTGGCGGTGCAGCTCGTTGGCGATCTGGGTGGCGACCTCCGGGTCGGCCTCGCGGAGCGAGGCATCCATGCCCGGCCACGCACCCGCGGCCTGCTCGAACTTGATCTCGGTGGTCGTCATCGCGGCATCTCCCAAAAGTGTGCGCCCCTGCTCGGCAGGTCGGCGGCGCGTTCTGCGGCGGCGGGCACCAGCGGTGCGCGCCCGCTGTCCACCGTAGTGAGGTCTGCCGGGAATCCCCAGCTGTTGAACCCGGAGACGGACGAACTCAGCACCGGATCCTCTTCATCTCCGGGTCGAAGGCCGGCTCGGCGGTGACCACGGCGCGATAGCGCTGGTCGAAATAGCCGATCTCGACGGGTGTGCCGGGTTCTGTCAGCTCGGCCGGGAGCCACGCGTAGGCCAGTGAGACGCCGAGCGTGTACCCGTAGGCCGCCGACGTCACGTAACCGACCGCGGACCCCGTGTCGCGCTCATCAACTTCTTCGGCGCTCCCGATCGGGTTGACTTCCTTCCCACTCGTCCCATTGACGGCATCTTCCGGCGCGCCGGCGATGTTGATGAGCGCAGGGCGGGGGGCGGCATAGACGGGCTCGGAGCCCAGGACGATGTCGTTCGGGCCGTCGATGGTGAGCAGGCAGAGCCGCCGGCCGTCGTCGGCGCGGGCGACCAACGCCTCCTTGCCGAGGAATTCCTGATCGAGCTTGACGGCGAAATCCAGACCGGCCTGGGTGGGGGTGTGCTCGTTGGTCATGTCGCCACCGAACGACCGGTAGCCCTTCTCGATCCGCAGTGCATTGAAGGCGCCGCGGCCGGCGGCGATGATGCCGTGCTCGGCACCGGCCTTCATCAGCAGATCCCACAGCACCAGACCCTGATCCGCGGTGGTGTACAGCTCCCAACCGAGTTCACCGACGTAGGACAGCCGCATGGCGGTGACCTCCACTGTGCCGACGAAGCACTGCTTGGCGCGGAAATATTTGAAGCCGGCGTTGGAGAAGTCGGCCTCGGTCAGCGGCTGGACCACGTCGCGGGCCTTCGGTCCCCAGATGCCGATGCAGCAGGTCCCTGCCGTGACGTCGCGGACCTGCACGGCTGAGCCGTCCGGAAGGTGCCGTCGCATCCAGTCCACGTCGATCGCCCCGTTGGCGCCGACCTGATAGTGCTCCGTACCAAGTCGTGCGACGGTGACATCGGAGCGAATACCGCCGTCGAGGTCGAGCATCAGGCAGTAGGTGACCGACCCGACCGATTTGGCCATCTTGCCGGTGACCAGGCTCTGCAGAAATTCCGTCGAGCCGGCCCCGGTGACCTCGATGCGCTTCAACGCAGTCATGTCGTAGAGAGCGACGTCGGTGCGGGTGATCGCAGCCTCGGCCGCGATGGTGGGGGACCAGAACTGGGCGGCCCAGTCGCCGGGCTCCGGGAGGTGCCAGCCGGTGTTCCGGTCACTGGCGACCAGGGGGTCGTTGGCGGCGTACCAGTGCGGCCGTTCCCAGCCGTTCGCCTCCAGGAACTTCCCGCCCAGTTCCTGCTGACGGGGGTAGAACGGTGACGTGCGCAGCGGCCGGGAGTGCTCCATCGGCTGCAACGGATGCAGGATGTCGTACACCTCGACGAAGTTCTGGCAGTCCTTGCTCTCGATGTACTTCGGCGACAGTTGGTGCCGCTCGAACCGGTTGAGGTCGCAGGCATGCAGGTCGAAGCTCCGGCTGTAGCCGTCGATGATCCACTCGGCCATCGCTTTGGCGACTCCGGCGGAGTGGGTCACCCAGACGGCTTCGGCGGTCCAGAACCCGTCCAGGCTGGCGTGCGGCCCGAGCAGCGGCATGTTGTCGGTGGTGAACGAGAAGACCCCGTTGAACGCATTCTTCAGCTCTGGCTCGCCGAGGGTCGGCATGATGCGGGCGGTCTCGGTCAGCGGGAACTGGAAGTCCGCCGGGGTGAAGTCCAGCACGGACGGCTGCCCACCGGCGGCCTTGGCGTCCGTCCACGATGCGAGATCTGTTGTCTTGACAGGCATCGGGCGGTGCCGATAGGAGCCGATGCCCAGGCCGGTGAAATGCTCCCGGTAGTACAGGTCGGCATCCTGGTGGCGCAGCACCGGCCTGATCGACTCGGCGGTTCGATTGGTCAGATCAGCGACCGGGCCGGTCCAGGCGAACTGGTGGGCCAATGGTGTGAGGGCCAGCGTCTGACCGACCATGGCCGCAACCTTAGGACCCCAGATGCCGGCGCAGCACACGACGATGTCGGCTGCAATGTCACCCTGATCGGTGTGGACCCCGGTGACCCTGTTGCCGGCGGTCAGGATGTCCAGCACTTCGTGACGCTCGAGAACGGTTGCACCGCGGGAGATTGCCCGGTCGAGCTGGGCACCGACGGCGCGGACCGCCTTGGCGATGCCGTCGTCAGGTACGTACAGACCGCCGTACACCACGCTGGGCTCCAACAGGTCCCAGGTCTTGACGGTCTCTGCCGGGTCCATCAGGCGCGCACCGGGGACCCCCCAGGACTGGGCGTAGCCGAACCGGCGCTCGAGTTCCTGCGCGCGCTCAGCCGTGGTCGCGATCTCCAGTCCGCCGACCGGCAGGTAGCACGGATCTCCCCGATAGGTCAGGTCGGTGAACTTCTGCACGGTGTACCTGGCGAAGTCAGTCATCACCTTGGTGCCGTTGGTCTGGAAGACCACGCCGGGGGCGTGCGAGGTGGAACCCCCGGCAACCGGGAGCGGACCACCGTCGACCAGCGTGACGTTGGTCCAGCCGCGCTCGGTGATTTCGTCGGCCAGGCTGGCGCCGACAATGCCGCCGCCGATGATGACGACCGATGGCTGGGCAGATGAGAGCGGGGCCATCCGTTCCTCCGGTTCCGTAATACGCAACTGAATGCGCTGTATGCAACAGCGTGACCCGAGATTGGTATCAGTGTCAAGGGCACGGCGGGTGTTGCCCGCCGTTGGGCGAAGCGGCGCGGGTGATGCTGACGAGCACCCGCGCCGCCCTTGCCGATCGAGCCTCGGACCGGGTGAGCTACTTGCCGAGCCAGGCGTTGACCTTGGCCGGGTTGGCATCGATCCACTTCTTGGCCGCCGCCTCCGGGGTCATCTTGTCGGCGGTGATGTACTTCGCGACCAGGTTCTGATCGTCGTTGGTCCAGTTGAAGTTCTTGATCAGCGCTGCAGCAGGGGATCCCGAGTTTGCCAACTTCGTCGACATGATCTTGTTCAGGTTGTAGGCGGGGTAGTCACAGGCCACTTTCTGCGGGTCGGTGTCACAACCCGGCGTGTACTTGGGCAGGTTGATCTTGGTCAACGGCACTTCGGACAGGAACCACTGCGGTGAATAGAAGTAGCCGATCACCGGGGTGTTGTTGCGCTGCCCGGTGCGGAAGGCCTGGATCAGGGCGGCTTCGGATCCCGCGTACACCACCTTGTAGTTCAGCTTCAGATTCTTCACCAGAGCGGCGTCATTGGTGACGAACGACGGGTCGCCGTCGAGCAGCTGACCCTGCCCGCCGGATTCCGAGGTGGCGAACTTGCTCGCGTATTTGTTGAGGCTCTCCCAGTTGGTGATATCCGGGAACTGCTTCAGCGTGGCCGGCGTGACGTACCACCCGATCTGGCCGAGGTTGCCGGTCAGGCCGGCGTCAACCGCCGCCTTCTGTGCCGTGATGTACTTCGCAGTCAGGTCGTCGTGTCCCCAGTTCTCCAGGATGACGTCGATCTGCCCCGTCGGGAGACCCTGCCAGGCAAGCTGTTCGGCCAGGGCTTTCTGATTGACCCGGCATTTCAGGTCGTTCTTCAGCACGTAGGTGACCACAGCGGCGTCTGCGGTGTAGCCGACCCAGTCGTTCATCGCCAGGTTGATCGGCGTGCTGCAGGTGCCGGTCACCGGCAGCATCTTTGCGGTGGAGGCCGGCGCTGAGGCACTGCCGGACCCGGTCGCGCCGGAGGACGGTGCCTCGGACCCGGCCGCCGCGGTCGTTGTCGCCGCGGGCGCAGCGGGGCTGGTGGTCGAGGAGGAGGCGGCCCCGACCTGATTCACCTTCGCGGCGCAGGCGCTGGATAGCAGGACCGCCGCGGCGGTCAGACCGATGCCGAGTCTGGTCATGGTGGTTGATCTGGTGAGACGCATTCATGCTCCTACGTTGTCGTGGTGGACTGTCTTTTTGGGAGATCTTCCGGTGCTCATTTCGGAAGGTCTGTTCCGCTACCCCTGCGGAGCAGGGACTGTCAGGCCGCGGCGGGCTGGATGACCTTTGCGGTGGAGACCTTCAGGCCCGGAGCATCGCCCGACTCGGTGGCCTTCCTGGCCCGCTGACCCGATCGCTGGGCTGCGGCCTGGGTGACCCGGTCGACCATGATCCCAAGGACCACCAGGGCCAGGCCGGCCGCCAGACCTTTGCCGAAGTAGGGGGTGTTCTGCAGGCCGCTGATGACCAGGTACCCGAGGCCGCCACCACCGACGGCGGCACCGATGACCACCATGGACAGGGTGTAGATCACCGCCTGGTTCGAGGCCAGGGCAATCGATTTGATCGACATTGGAATCTGCACCTTGGTGATCATCTGCCATTTCGTGGAGCCCGACGAAATGGCGGACTCGACGGTATTCTCCGGGACCTGTCGGATGCCGTCGGCGACGATCTTGATGGCGGCCGGCGCGGCATAGATCACGCCGGCGAAAATGGCGGTCACCCGACCCGGCCCGAAGAGGCCGAGGAAAGGCACCAGATAGACGAACGCCGGCATCGTCTGGGCGGCATCAAGAATCGGGCGGATGACGCGGTCTGCTCCCTTCGAGCGACCCATCCATACTCCGATGACGACACCGAGAGCGATGGCCGCCAGCGCGGCGAGGATCGTCGATGCCAGGGTGAACATGGCGTCCGACCAGACACCCAGCACCACCAGGGCTCCGGTACCGACCACCATGACCAGCGCGACCCGCACGCCGCCGACCACGTACCCGATCACCGTGAAGACCAGTCCGACGATGAACCAGGGCGTCTCCACCAGCAGCGATTGCAACGGGTTCAGCAAACCGTAGGCAATCGCGTTCTTGAAGTTCAGCGTGAGCAAGGACAGGTGCGTCTGCGTCCAGGTGGACACCTTGTTGACACCGTTGGTGATCGACTGGCCCCAGTCCGGCCAGTTCTGGGGGGCCTGCGCCGCCCACAGATAGGTCCGCGAGAGGTAGATGGCAATCACCGTGATCACCAGTCCGGCGGCGACCAGGATCCAGCGGAGGCGCTTGTTCACGTTCCCCTTGCGCTGGGCGATCTCGGAACGGACACTGGCGGCCGTCGATACCCGGTCGAACACGATGGCCATCAGCACGATGGACAGGCCGGCGTTGAAGGCGGTCCCGACGTCGAGGCTCTGCAACGCCTGCTGGACGTCGGAGCCCAGGCCCGGAGCAGCGATGTAGGCGGCGATGACGACCATCGAGAGTGCCGCCATGAAAGTCTGGTTGATCCCGATCACCGTGGTGCGCTTGGACATCGGCAGCAGAACCTGGCGAAGTCGTTGAGCACCGGTGACACCGAGGGAATCGACCGCTTCGCGGGTGGTCGGCGGCACCTGCCGGATCCCGTGGGCGGTGATCCGGATGATGGGCGGAACCGCGAAGATGAACACGGCTGCGGTCACCGAGGCAGACCCGAGCGAGAAGATCAGGATCAGCGGGGCCAGATAGGCGAAGGCCGGCAGGATCTGCATGAAATCGAGGACCGGGGTGATGATCTTGTTGGCCCGGTCACTGGTGCCGGCCCAGATGCCCAAGGGGAGACCGATCACGAAGGCGAACAGCACAGCCGAGATGACCTGTGCGAAGCTCGCCATCGCGTCGCTCCACACACCCTGGAAGACGAACAGCAGAAAGACCACCGCCGTCAGCGCAGCCACCTTGACATTGCCGACGGCATAGGCGATCCAGGTCACCAGGACAGTGGTTCCCAGCCACCCGATGTAGGGGATCCCCAGACCGGTCGGCGTCTGATAGAAGACCTCGGAGACGAAATCGCTGACACGCTGCAGCAGGATCTGGATGTCGTTGATGAAGTACAGAAAGACCGGGTTGGTGTTCTGGTTCTCGACCACCCATTCCGGCCAGGTGTTCAAATTCCGGTGGATCGTGGTCAGATCCTGCGGATCGAGGGCAAAGGTCCACCTGTTGGCCAGCACCAACCGGGCGATCACCCAGATCAGCAGCACCGCCAGCACGGCCAGGGCCGCCTTGCCGGTCGGAAACCACCGTCCCCCGGCGGGTGACGCCGGCCCGACCCGGTCGGCGTTCACTCCCAGCTGCGCCTCCGACTTCTCCAGATTCGCACCCGACGTCGGATCGGTCGTGGTGGTGGTCGACATCAGGCCACCGCCTGCGTGTGGCCGGACCTGGACCCGATCACGTCGAGAATGTCATCGCGGCTGATCATCCCGACTGTCTGGTCCCCGTCCAGCACCCGTACGGGTGAGGCTGACCCGACCACCGTCGGAATCGCGTCCCGGATCACCGTCCTGACCGGCAGTGTGGCAGCGCCCGCGTCGAGGTCGACCGCCGGCTTCACAATCCACTTCAGCGTCAGCACATCGGCTTTCGGGACTTCGGACACGAAGTCGGCGACGTAGTCGTCGGCGGGCGCACCGACCAGCTCGTCACCGGTGCCGATCTGTACCAGTTCTCCGTGCCGCATGATCAGGATCCGGTCGCCCAACTTCAGCGCCTCGGACAGATCGTGCGTGATGAAGATCATCGTCTTGCCCATGTCCTTGTGCAGCCGGATCACCTCGGCCTGCATGTCCCGGCGGATCAGTGGGTCGAGGGCCGAGAAGGGCTCGTCGAACAGCAGTACGTCGGGGTCGCCGGCCAGCGCCCGCGCCAGGCCGACCCGCTGCTGCATGCCGCCGGAGAGCTGATCCGGGAATCGCCGCTCATACCCGTGCAGGCCGACCAGTTCGATGACTTCCTGGGCCCTTTTGTACCGCTCGAGCTTGCCCATGCCGCGCACCTGCAGGCCGTAGGCGACGTTGTCGATGACGCTGCGGTGCGGCAACAGGCCGAAATGCTGGAAGACCATGGAGATCCGTTTGCGCCGGATGTCCCGCAACGCCGACACAGACGACTTCATGATGTCCTGCCCGGAGAGCAGCACCTGGCCGGCGGTTGGCTCGATCAACCTGGTCAGACAACGGACCAGGGTGGACTTCCCGGAACCGGAGAGCCCCATCACCACGAAGACCTCGCCGCGCGCGACATCGAAGTTCATGTCCCGCACGGCCGCAACACAGCCGGTCTGCTCGAGGATCTCCGGGCCGGTCAGCTTCGCCATTGCGGGGTCGGTCGGGATCCTGTCCGCTTTGTGTCCGAAAACCTTCCACAGATTGCGGACGGAGAAATCCGGACTTGACATTTCTGGTGTGGTCATCACATCTCCTGGAGTGGGGAGAACTCATACCGGGCTCTGCACTTTGCGGGCGGTGCGCTTTCAGGTGCTACCGAATATCAATCCTCGTCCAGGACGAGTCTTTTCAGATGGTGGCCGGAGAGTTCAACGGGAGAACCAGTACTGCGGGGCGGGTGCGGTGTTCTGCCAGATGTGCTTGATCTCGCGATACTCCGCAAGACCGGTGGGCCCGAGCTCCCGTCCGTTCCCGGATTGTCCGAAACCACCCCATTCGGCTTGTGGCACATAGGGGTGGTAGTCGTTGATCCAGACCGTCCCGTGGCGCAGCGCCCCGGCGACCCGCTGAGCGCGGGAGGCGTCGGAGGTCCAGACCGCGCCGGCCAGCCCGTAGTCCGTGTCGTTGGCGGTCTCGATTGCTTCCGCCTCGGTGGTGAAGGTTTCGACGGTCATCACGGGTCCGAACGATTCTTCCCTGACCACGGTCATCTCACGGGTACAGCAGTCAAGGACGGTCGGCGGATAGAAGTAGCCGTTGGACAGCCGGTCTGCGGCCGGAATGGCGCCCCCGGTCCGGAGTATTGCGCCCTCGGCGATGCCGGCCTGCACATACGCGTGCACCTTGTCGCGATGCGCAGCCGAGATGAGTGGGCCGGTCTCGGCATCCTCGTCGAACGGGCCGCCCAGCCGGATGCGGGCGGCTCGGGAGACGATCGCATCCACCACCTGGTCGTGCAGTTCCGCGGCGACGATCAGCCGCGCACCGGCCGAGCAGACCTGACCGGAATGCAGGAACACGGCAGTGAGCGAATAGTCGATGGCCGCCTCGATGTCGGCGTCCGCGAAGATGATGTTCGGATTCTTCCCGCCCAACTCGAGGGCGACCTTCTTCACCGTCGCCGCGCCGGCCACCATGATGGCTTTGCCGGTGGCCAACCCGCCGGTGAAAGAGACCATGTCCACGCGCTTGTCGCTCGTCAGGATGGCCCCCACTTCCGCGCCGCTGCCGGTCACCAGGTTTGCCGCCCCGGCCGGCAGGCCCGCCTCGGTCAGCGTCTGCATCAAAAGGATCGCGGTCGATGGGGTGAGTTCGCTCGGCTTGAGAACGAAGGTGTTGCCGGCCAGCAGGGCCGGCGCGACTTTCCAGGACACCTGCAGCAGCGGGTAGTTCCACGGTGTGATCAGGCTGCACACGCCGACCGGCGCGTACACGATGCGGCTGATGGCATTCGGATTCCCGGTGTCGACCACCCGTCCGGCATCGGTGCCCGCGATGCCGCCGTAGTAGCGGAAGCAGGAGATGACGTCATCGATGTCGTATTCCGCTTCGATGAGACGCTTACCGGTGTCCAGTGCCTCGGCCCGTGCATAGTCGGCCTTGTCCCTGGCCAGTAGGTCAGCAGTGCGCAGCAGTATCTCGCCGCGCTGCTTCTCCGGCATGGCCGCCCAGGTGCCTTCGTCGAACGCATCCCGTGCTGATCCGATGGCGGCCACCGCGTCCGCTTTGCAGGCTTCGATGACAGAGGTGACCGGGGTGTTGTCGGCGGGGCAGCTGATCAGCCGGACGCCGCCACTCACGGACCTGGCCCAACCTCCTGCCAGGTAGAGGCCTTTCAGGTCGGGCGGAGCCTGGCCGTCCTTGGCACGGTCTGAAGTGGACGGCGAAACGCCTGCGTCGGCTTTCCCCTCGGCAAGGCTCGCGCTCACTACAACACCTCCGACTTGGCCGATCATTTCCAGTGGATCCGCAGCGGTCCCGACGGAACCGCGACGTTGCGCATTACGCATCACTGCGCTTCCTGAGCAACAGCATGGAACGGTCGGGAGGGGGTGTCAAGGGTCGAACGGGTATCCGGGTAGTTGGGTCGCGCAAGATTTACCTGGACGTGATGCGCGGCGTCCAATGTTGCCGAACGGCCGACACACGGCGGTAACACAGTGCCCGATGCTCTCTCGAGGGATCAGCCGGCGTCCGCCGAACCGGCGCTCGGCGCCAGGTAGCCCATTCGTGCGGACACTGCGATGGCCGCTGCCTGCACCGAGTCGATCACTCCTCGAATGCGCCCCGGCTCCAACCTGAAGCTGGGCCCTGAGACGGACAGGGAGGCGATCACCGAAGCGTCGGCCCCCCGAATGGGAGCGGCGACCGCAGTCAACCCGATCTCCAGCTCGTCGACGGCGACCGAATATCCGTCTCGCCGGACGGCGTCCAACGAGGCCCTCAAGGCCGCTGGGTCGGTGATCGTGTTCTTCGTCAGGGCGCGCAGCCGGCCAGACGGGGTTGCCGCCGCGGCCAGGATTGCCTCGGTCTCGGCAGCTGATGCGAACGCGAGCAGGACCCGGCCGTTCGCCGTGGCGTGTACCGGATTCCGCCGGCCGATCCAGTTGTGGATCTGCAGTGCCGATGGGCCGGCCACCTGGTCCAGGTACAGCGTCTCGGTGCCGGACAGGATGACGACGTTGACGGTTTCGCCGACCTCGGCAGCGAGTGCAACGGTGACCGGCCGGCTCTCCCGCACGACGTCCAATCTGGACCGGGTGGCCCCCGCCAGTCGCAGCACACCGACGCCCAGGCGGTATCGGCCTCGATCGGGCAGTTGCTCGGCGAGTCCGTGGGCCTCCAGGGTGCCGAGCAATCGGGAGGCAGTCGATTTGTGGACGCTCAGCAAGCCGGCGATTTCGGTGACGCCGAGCTCACCGTCCGCTGCGAGCAGCTTGAGGATGGTCAGGGCGCGGTCGACCGACTGAACGGATCCGGGTCCGGCATCGGCTCGCCGCACGTCACCCGGCCGCTGACCGCGGTCGACTGTCTTGGCGACGGATGCCGACCGCCGCGGCCGTGCGAGATCGGGCATGTCTGGCAGCGTAACCGGCACAGCAGCCCGGTCGTGCTCAACGGTGGTGCCGGCGTTCGGTCAACCGCCGGGCGGTGGTCAGGCCGGTTCACCGCGGACGCTCTTGACCTGGCGAACGACAACGAACATGCTTTGTTGCACATTGAGAGGCGCGTTGCGTCTCACGCAACCTTTGGAGGTCCGATGTCACCCCGTCCAACCCCTGGTCGCGAGTACATCCTGACGTTGTCCTGCCAGGATGGCCCCGGCCTGGTTCACGCGGTGACCGGCTACCTGGTGAAGTACAGCGCCAATATTCTGGCCAGTCAACAATTCGACGACCGGCTCACCGGCCGGTTCTTCATGCGGGTGCACTTCGACTTCGTCGGTGCGGCGCCGGATCTCACCGCCCTGCGGGCCGGTTTCGATCAGGTGTCCGCCGTTCATGCGATGGAATACGAACTCGTGGATGCGGCCACACCGACTGTCACCCTGATCATGGTGTCCAAATTCGGGCATTGTCTGAATGATCTGCTGTACCGATACCGAATTGGTACACTCAATATTGAAATTCCTTTGATCATTTCGAACCACACCGATTTCGCGGCGTTGGCCGCATCCTACGACATACCGTTCGTGCATCTTCCGGTTTCGCCGGACACCAAGGCACAGGCCGAATCTCGAATGCTGGAATTGATCGGCGAATATGGTGTCGA
Organism: Mycobacteriales bacterium; assembly: GCA_038229825.1. Lineage (GTDB taxonomy): Bacteria > Actinomycetota > Actinomycetes > Mycobacteriales > Nakamurellaceae > Nakamurella. Next base: position 71,535 of record JBBROB010000014.1, on the reverse strand, counting down.
TCTGATCGTGTTGGCCAGATACATGCAAGTGCTGAGTGAATCCACCAGCCACGCCCTGTCCGGCAGAGCCATCAACATCCACCATTCCTTCCTGCCCAGCTTCAAGGGTGCGAAGCCTTATCACCAGGCCCACGATCGCGGGGTCAAATTGATCGGCGCCACCGCCCACTACATCAATGACGACCTCGACGAGGGTCCGATCATCGAGCAGGATGTCGCCAGAGTGGACCACAACATGGCACCCGATGACCTGGTCGCCGCGGGGCGGGATGTGGAGACCCAGGTGCTATCCCGAGCAGTGAAGTGGCACTGCGAGCGCCGGGTGCTACCCAACGGGTCCAGGACCGTCGTGTTCCGCTGACGCCCCGCCCCCCGGCCTCCCTGCGCGTACAAGCGTGCCCCGCGAATAGCGCAGTGCGCGTTCTAGGCGCAGAAACACCGATTTTGGGCAGCCTCATCTGCGCCGAGCGGAATGGCATGAACCCGGGACCCGCGCGCAACCGGGCGGCGCCGGTCAGTAGGCGGGCGGGCGGCCGGCGGGTCTGCTCGAGGCGAGTTGCACGTGGATGCCGTAGTCGCGGATCTTCCGGTAGATCGTCGCCCGTGACATACCGACCTCCTGGGCGGCGCGTTCCTTGCTGCCGTCATTGGCGATCAGGCTGGCCACGATGGCGTCCCGCTCCAGGTTCTCCAGCGGCGTGAGCTGGCGCCGGCTGCCCGAGCGGCACTGCGCAGGCAGGTCCTCCACGGTGATGCTGCCCGATCGCCGCAACCGAACCACCTTCTGCAGTACCTCGCGCAATTCGGCGACGTTACCCAGCCAGGGCAACTTCATCAGCTGACGCATGGCGTCCGGTGAGCAGGTCAGGCTCTGCGCCATTCCGGTGATCCGGTTCAGAAGGTGCGGGATCAGCAGTTGCAGGTCGTCGAGCCGGTGCCGCAACGGGGGCAGCTGGACCGAGTGGGGAAAGTGCGGGAGGAGCTGCGCCTCCAGCTCGGTGCCGGTCCGGTCAGCCGCCATGGTGACGGCCACCCAGGGATGTCCCGGCTGATCGACCAGCGCTGCGGCCTCGGCCAGCAGATCAACAAGTCCGGTCAGCCCGGTCCCGTGCAGCTGGTCGACGTGCTGCAGGATCACCGCGCCGCCATCTTCGGACAGCGCATCGGACACCTCGTCGAGCCAGCTCTCGACATCGGCGCAGTCGGCCGCGTCCAGGACGATGATCCGGCCCGTCGGGTGATGCAGTTGATGGACCGCCCGTGCCAGTGCCAGCTTGCCCACCCCGGCCTCGCCCTCCAGCGCCACCCACTCGTGATGCCGGTACCAGGTGTCGATGGAACGGCAACATCGCGTCCAGCTGGCGCACTGGCCGACCAGACCAGGCAGGGTGAGCGAAATGGGCACCAGCGAATGAACCGGGCTGTCCGGCGCTGCCGAACTGGAGCTGAACTGGACGCGGAACACCCCGCCAACCGATCGGCCGGCCAGGAAGGCCGGCTGATAGTGCATCCGTGACATCAGACCGCTGGGTAGCTCGGCCACCAGAGTGATCGGGCGGTCAAGGCCGCGGGCGTCGGCGGCCCTCGCCAGCAGGGCGGCCTGGTCGGCCGGATCCAGCGTCTGCCTTGCTTGATCGTTCATCATCACCAGCTCGTCACTGATGGCCAGCACCACTCCGCCGGCGTGCTGGCAGGCGCTCATGTACTCACGGAACAGCGCCAACTCGTCCTGGCTGACCTGCGTGAGCATGTTGCGCTCGATGCTCTTGGCGGTGGTCACCGCCAGGGTCAGCAGCAGGGAGCCAGGCTCCTTCGCCCAGGTCGTCAGGTCGATGGCGCCCAGCAGCGCGCCACTGATGGGGTGGTGGATGGGGGCCCCTGCGCAGGTCAGTCGTTCCAGATTTTCCGCGTAGTGCTCGTGCCCGCTGACCAGCGTCGGGGTTCCGGACTCCAGCGTGGTGCCGACCCCATTGGTGCCGACCAGGTTCTCCGCGTAACTGAATCCCGGCACCAGGTTCACGTGGTCGAGATGTCGGACGAGCTGGCCGCGGGGAGCTCTCCGATCGAGCACCAACCCGTTCGCGTCTGTCAGCACGATGCTGACCGACTGATCGGTGAGTTGATCGTGCAACTGCCGCAGGATTGGTTCCGAGCAGACCACCAATGGTGAGTGCAGGTTCGGATCTTTCACGTAGTGCAGGTCCGGCGCATCCGCCAGTACCCGGAAGGCTCTCGAGCGCTGCCACGAGGTGAGGATGGGTGGGCGTACCGACAACTCATCCACCGGTCCGGCGGTCAAGAAGGACTCCCGCGCCACTGCGAGCTGGACGGGCCGGTGCAGTCGTGCCGTTCGCGTACGAGGTTGTGGCGGCATTGCCAGTGTCCTTCGCTGCAGAGCGTGAGTCGACGATCCTGCCGGGACTTCAGTGCCAGGACTTCAGCTGGGCATCCGGCCGGTTCGGCGACCACCGAGGAGTCCCGGTCACACCGGGACTTGGGACCAGCTTATTCGGGCGGCGCGGACCGATGTCAAGCGATCTCAGATTGAGACCAGAGCCAGCTTCCTATCGGAGTGTGATTCACAGCACGACGACTTGACCTGGCGCCCCGCGGCCGGGTCGCGCTCCTCGCTGGGCTTGCCCGGCGGGTGACCGACCCGAACCCGGTCTTCCAGCCGTTGCAAGCCCGGAGGACGACGTGCATCCGGGTCCACCTAGCCAGAGGAGGACCAGCAGTGAGCAGACAAAGTCTGAGCAAGGCCCACAAGAAGATCACCGAACTGTCCTGGGAGCCGACCTTCGCCACCCCGGCGACCCGCTTCGGCACCGACTACAAGTTTGACAAGGCGCCGAAGAAGGATCCGCTGAAGCAGATCCTGCGGTCCTACTTCCCGATGGAGGAGGAAAAGGACAACCGGGTGTTCGGCGCCATGGACGGAGCCATCCGCGGCAACATGTTCCGGCAGGTGCAGGAGCGCTGGATGGAGTGGCAGAAGCTGTTCCTGTCGATCATCCCGTTCCCGGAGATCTCCGCTGCCCGTGCGATGCCGATGGCGATCGACGCCGTGCCGAACCCGGAGATCCACAACGGCCTGGCCGTGCAGATGATCGACGAGGTTCGTCACTCGACGATCCAGATGAACCTCAAGCGGCTCTACATGAACCACTACGTCGATCCGGCCGGATTCGACATCACCGAGAAGGCGTTCGCCAACAACTATGCCGGCACCATCGGCCGTCAGTTCGGCGAAGGTTTCATCACCGGTGACGCCATCACCGCGGCGAACATCTACCTGACGGTGGTGGCCGAAACCGCCTTCACCAACACCCTGTTCGTGGCCATGCCGTCGGAGGCCGCGGCCAATGGCGACTACCTGCTGCCGACCGTGTTCCACTCGGTCCAGTCGGACGAGTCACGCCACATCAGCAACGGCTACTCCATCCTGCTGATGGCGCTGGCGGACGAGGACAACCGGCAGCTGCTGGAGCGCGACCTCCGGTACGCCTGGTGGAACAACCACTGCGTGGTCGACGCGGCCATCGGCACGTTCATCGAGTACGGCACCAAGGATCGCCGCAAGGACCGCGACAGCTACGCGGAGATGTGGCGCCGGTGGATCTATGACGACTACTACCGCAGCTACCTGATCCCACTCGAGAAGTACGGCCTGAAGATCCCCCACGACCTGGTCGAGGAGGCCTGGAACCGGATCATCAACAAGGGCTACGTCCACGAGACGGCGCAGTTCTTCGCGACCGGCTGGCCGGTGAACTACTGGCGGATCGACGCCATGACCGATGTCGACTTCGAGTGGTTCGAGTACAAGTACCCGGGTTGGTACTCGAAGTACGGCAAGTGGTGGGAGAACTACAACCGGCTGGCCTACCCCGGCCTGAACAAGCCGATCGCGTTCGAGGATGTCGGTTACCAGTACCCGCATCGCTGCTGGACCTGCATGGTGCCGTGCCTCATCCGCGAGGACATGGTGACCGAGAAGGTCGACGGCACGTGGAAGACCTACTGCTCCGAGACCTGCGCGTGGACCGACATGGTGGCATTCCGTCCTGAATACGAAGGTCGCGCCACCCCGAACATGGGCCGGCTGACCGGACATCGGGAATGGGAGACCCTGCACCACAACAGGGATCTCGCCGACATCATCACCGACCTCGGCTACGTCCGCGATGACGGCAAGACGCTCATCCCGCAGCCCCACCTGCACCTGGATGACCCGAAGAAGCTCTGGACCCTCGACGACATGCGCGGAATCAACTTCGCCAGCCCGAACATCCTGCTGAACCAGATGTCGGACGCCGATCGCGAAGCGCACATCGCCGACTACAAGGCGGGCGGCCCTGGCGGCCGTACGTCGGCCGCCGCGGCAGCCTTCGCCACCGCCGGATGACCGACGGGTGACGCGGGCCCGGTGGTGATGACGCCACCGGGCCGGCGTTACCCGGCCCGGGCCTGCGCAGAGCGCGGACCCACCCAACGAATCAGGAGCGAACGTCATGGGTGACACCCACCGCATCAAGTTCGACCCGGTTGACCTCGAGATGGAGGTCGAAGAATCGGAAACCGTGCTCGACGCGGCCTTTCGGCAGGGCATCGCCCTGATGCACGGCTGTCGTGAGGGTCAGTGCTCGGCGTGCAAATCGTTCCTCATCGAGGGCGATGTGCAGATGGACAGGTACTCCACCTTCGCGCTGGCCGACTACGAGAGCGAAGAGGGTTACATCCTGCTGTGCAAGGCGCACGTGTACAGCGACGCGCAGATCGAGTTGATCAACTACGACGAGGAAGTGCTGCGCGACGCCGTTCCCCTGCAGAAGCTGCGGACCAAGGTCAGTCACGTCGACCCGCTGACCCACGACATCGTCTCGTTGGGCCTGACCCTGCTGGAGCCGGAGAAATTCGATTTCAAGCCTGGTCAGTACGCCGATATCTCCATCCCCGGAACGGACCAGCACCGGTCGTTTTCCATGGCCACCACCACGACGACACCGGGCGAACTGCAGTTCATCATCAAGAAGTATCCGGGTGGCCATTTCTCCGGGTTGCTCGACGGCGGGATCAAGGTCGGCGACGAATTGCAGGTGACCGGGCCATACGGCTCGTTCACGCTGCGGACCAAGTCGGACCGGCGCATCGTCTGCATCGGGGGCGGAGCGGGCATGGCCCCGATCCTGAGCCTGCTGCGGCACATGGCGGAGACCGACAACCGTCGTCCCGTCACCTTCTACTACGGAGCCCGGAACCCATCCGACCTGTTCTACGTCCCCGAGATCCTCTCGCTGACCGATCGTCTGGTGAATTTCACCTTCGTCCCGGCGCTGTCGGAAACCTGGCCGGAGGATTGGTCGTCGCTCGGTGTGGAAGGAGACACCGGGTTCGTCACCGACGTGGTGGACCGGCGCGAGGCGGACCTCACCGATGCCGATCTGTATTTGTGCGGGCCGCCGCCGATGGTCGATGCGGCCATCCCCATCCTCCAGGCCCGTGGAGTACCGACCGACCGCATCTATTTCGACAAGTTCACCACTTCGGTCACCTGATTGCCTGTGCAGTTCGAAAGACCATCGCCAACACCTACGAGAGCTGGATGACATGGCAGAAACCACCGCGACAATCACCCGTAGTTTCCCGAAACCGGAATTCACCGACGCCGAGGCCGGCTCGGTGGAATTCCCGAGTTCGAAGAGCCGCACCTACAACTACTTCAAGCCCGCGAAGCTGCGGGCCACCACCTACGAGGACGTGACATTCGACGTCCAACCGGACCCCGACCGCCACCTGAGCCAGGGCTGGCTCTACGGGTTCGCCGACGCTCCGGGCGGCTACCCCAAGGACTGGACGACGCTGAAGTCCAGTGACTGGCATCAGTTCCGGGATCCCAACGAGGAGTGGGAACAGACGATCTTCCGGAACAACGCCAACATCGTCCGGCAGGTCCAGCAGAACCTTGCGAACGCCAAGGCTGCCGGTGCCTACCAGAGCTTCACTCCCAACTGGATCCACTTCGTGGAGCGCAATCTGGGGGCCTGGATGCACGCCGAACACGGCCTGGGGATGCACGTCTTCGTCGCCGCCCAGCGTTCGGCGCCGACCAACATGCTCAACAACGCCATCTGCGTCAACAGCATCCACAAACTGCGGTTCGCCCAGGATCTGGCGCTGTACAACCTCGATCTCTCCGAATCCGACATCGGCTTCGACGGTGAGGTGCATCGCGACGTCTGGCAGAACGACCCGCTGTGGCAGGGCGTACGGGAGAACGTGGAACTGCTCACGTCGATCGGCGACTGGGCCGAAGCGGTCTTCGCCACCAACGTCGTCTACGAATCGCTCGTCGGTGTGCTGTTCCGCAGCCACCTGGTGATGCAGATCGCCGCCCGGAACGGTGACTACGTCACCCCGACAGTGGTCGGTGCCGGCGAGAATGACTACGGTCGGGACCTGAGCTACTCCAGGGCCCTGTTCTCCATGCTGTCCAAGGACGCCGAACACGGCGAGGCCAACAAGGCGGTCATGCAGGGCTGGCTGGCGAAGTGGATTCCGCTGAGCCTGGCGGCAGCGCGCAGTCTGCAGCCGGTCTGGTCCCAGCCGCTGGAGAAGATCGTCAGCTTCCAGACGTCCCTCGACGCATCCAAAGAGGGCCTGCTGGCCATTCTCAAGGACCTTGATCTGACCGAACCCAAGGAGCTGTCCGCATGACCGAAACTGTAGAGTCGCCGGCCTTCGGGGCCATCAACCGCACCTCGTCGAACATGTGCGGCGTCACCCTGATGAACAACCAGAACGGGTACGTCGTCGCGGAGATCATGTCCCACAAGCCCGGCGTGGTCATCTCGGAGTTCCCGTCGATGATCAGGGTGGACGGCACCGGCTCGATCACCTTCGACTTCCAGGAGATCACCGACGCCCTCGGTTCGGAGTTCGACCAGTCCGATTTCGAGGAGATCATGTCCACCCACTACGGTCGGATGGTCCACTTCGACGACAAGACGATGCTGTTCGCCAATCCCGAAGATGCCGCCGAGTACATCGATTTCGACTTGAAGGTCGTCTAGATCCTCGGCTCCTGATACGGCGCGGTGCAGGCAGGCCCGGTCTGCACCGCGCGGCATTACCTGTAGTAATCCGCGACAGGACCACCGGACCAGGAAATGCATCTGGTCTCGTGGTCACCCCTCCCAAGCTTTAAGGAGACAAACATGTACCGCAAGGATGGCGAGAGCTACTACATCGTCGACAGCCACATCCACTTCTGGGACGGTGGCCCGTCGAACCAGCGCAACCGCTACGGCACCGGCTTCACCGGTTGCTTCTACGACTACCAGCGCAATCTGTCCCCCGCGGAACATGTGTGGTCACTGGAGAAGTTCGGCAATTACACCGAGGAAGACCTCATGCACGACCTGTTCGAGGTCGGCTACGTCGACAAGGGCATCTTCCAGCCGACGTACCTGAAGGACTTCTACATCAACGGCTTCAACACCACCGAGCGGAACGGCGCCCTGGCGGAGAAGCACCCGGACCAGTTGATCACCAACGGTGCCTGGGATCCGCGGGACGGTGAGGCCGGCCTCGAGGAACTGGAAGCCCTGCACCAGCGGTGGAATCTCAAGGGCGTCAAGCTCTACACGGCCGAATGGAAGGGTGAATCCAGGGGCTACAAGCTGACCGAGCCGTGGTCCTACCGTTACCTGGAGAAGTGCGAAGCCCTTGGCATCAAGAACATCCACATCCACAAGGGACCCACCATCTACCCGCTCGACCGGGACGCCTTCGATGTCGCTGACGTCGACGAGGTCGCCACCTCATTCCCGAATTTGAACTTCATCATCGAGCATGTGGGACTGCCGCGACTGGAGGACTTCTGCTGGATCGCCACCCAGGAGCCCAATGTCTACGGTGGCCTCGCGGTTGCCCTGCCGTTCATGCACAGCCGCCCGCGCTATTTCGCCCAGATCATCGGCGAGCTGCTGTACTGGATCGGTTCCGACCGGATCACCTTCGCGAGTGACTACGCAATCTGGCAGCCCAAGTGGCTGATCGAGATGTTCGTCGACTTCCAGATCCCCGAGGATATGCAGAGCGAGTACGGCACGATCACCACCGATATCAAGAAGAAGATCCTCGGCCTCAATGCCGCCAAGCTCTACGACTTCGACGTTCCGGCGGAGTGCCGGCTGTCGTCGGATGCGCCGGCCGGTGAAGCGATCGGATCGGACCCGGTTTCGGTGTCGGTATGACGGCGTTCGCCGTCGAGGTCCGGGCCGTGACCGGTGAAACCGGCGGTTTGCGGGATGAGGTGTGGCAGGCTCTGGGGACCGTCCGGGACCCGGAGCTGGACGAGTCCATCACCGATCTGACCTTTGTCAGCGAGGTGGAAGTGGTAGAGCGGGATGTCGCAGTCACGCTACGACTCCCGACCTATTTCTGCGCACCCAACTTCGCCTATCTGATGGTCGCCGATGCCTATGACGCGGTTGCCGCGATCCCTGCGGTCGGCAGCGTCCGGATCGAATTGCTGGATCACTTCGCCTCCACCGAGATCAACGCCGGCGTGGCCGAGCGGGCCGGATTCGTGGCCGCATTCCCCGGCCAGGCGCGGGACGATCTGGGCGCACTCCGACTGACGTTCCAGCGTAAGGCCTATCTGGCCGCTATGGAGCGGTCCTGTCGGTTACTACTGGGTCGTGGGTGGGATGTGGACGAGCTGCATTCGGCTCAGATCTTCGATCTGCCGTCCGGCACCGAGAAGACGTCGCTCCTGCAGCGCCGGGCCGATCTCGGTCTGGCGACCGATCCGGAGACCTATCTGATGACCGACCCGGAGGGTGAGCGGATCAAACAGGCAGATATCGGACTACAACTGCGGTTCGCCAAGGCGACAAGGGTCAGCATCGAGGGCAACGGCACCATGTGCCGCGGTCTGCTCAGAGTGCGCTACGGCACCGACACCGAGCCGGGCACGATGTCCGGCGTTGCACCACGGGAGTCGCTGCTCGCTGATCAGAAGGGTGTCAGATGAAGGCCGTCCAACTCGAGGCATACGGGCAGACGCCTGTCCTGCATGATGTTCCTGATCCGCAGATCAAGAGCCCGTTGGACGTCATCGTCCGGATCGGCGGCGCCGGTGTCTGCCGGACCGATTTGCACATCATCGAAGGGCAGTGGGAGCTGAAGTCGGGGGTCGCGCTGCCCTACACCATCGGCCACGAGAATGCCGGCTGGGTGGAGGCGATCGGTGATGCCGTGAGTCATGTTTCGGTCGGCGACCCGGTGATTCTGCACCCACTCGTCACCTGCGGCCTCTGTCGCTACTGCCGCGCCGGGGACGACGTACATTGCGTGCGTTCGGCTTTCCCCGGAATCGACACCGACGGCGGGTACGCCGAATACCTGGCCACCAATGCGCGTGCGGTGGTCAAGCTGGATTCGTCCCTGCAGCCGGCCGATGTCGCTGCGCTGGCCGACGCCGGCCTGACCGCTTACCACGCAGTCGCCAAAGCGGCCCGCATCCTGCGGCCGGGTGACAGGGTAGTGGTGATCGGAGCCGGCGGGCTCGGCCACATCGGTGTGCAGGTGCTGTTGGCTCTGTCGGCGGCCGAGGTCATCGTGGTCGACCGATCGCCGGAGGCGCTCGCCCTGATCGGCGAGATGGGCGCGCATCACACAGTGGTCGCCGACGGCGGCCAGGTGCAGGCCGTACTCGACCTGACGGGCGGCGCGGGCGCCGAGGCCGTGATCGATTTCGTCGGCGAGGGCGGTGCCATCGAGGACGGCGTCGCCATGCTCAGGCGGGCGGGCAGCTATTTTGTCATCGGCTACGGCGGCACCCTGGAAGTACCCACGATCGATATCATTTCCACCGAAATCAATTTCGTGGGCAATCTTGTCGGCTCCTACAACGATCTGGTGGAGCTGATGGTGCTGGCGGCGCAGGGTAAGGTCAAACTCCACACCCAGAAATATGCACTCACCGATTTCGCGAAAGCACTCGATGATCTCGACCACGGAAAAGTGCGTGGTCGCGCAATTCTGATCCCCTGATATTCATCGCATTTCGCCCCACCCTATTTCCCTGGTCGGCTCCTCCGTGTGACGAGCCGACCGGGGGCAGTGACACTTCCGCGACAGTGTGGTCTCCCCCGAAAGGTTGTGCAGCATGGCAAAGGATCTACGGTTCAACGTCGAAGCCAGACGGCTCCTGGAGTCCGGGGTGAACGCCCTGGCCGATGCGGTCAAGGTGACCCTCGGGCCGAAAGGCCGCAACGCAATCATCGAGAAGCTCACCGGTGCTCCGACCATCACCAATGACGGCGTCACGATCGCCAAGGAGATCCAGCTCCGCGATCCCTTCGCCAACATGGGCGCACAACTGGTCAAAGAAGTGGCGATGAAGACCAACGGGGTGGCCGGAGACGGCACCACGACCGCCACCGTGCTGGCCCAGGCGCTGGTCCGCGAGGGCCTGCGCGCGGTGGACGCCGGGGCGAATCCGATGCAGCTGCGCCGCGGCATCGAGGACGCCGTCGAGGCAGTCGTCGCGGTGCTGCAGAGTCGCGCCAGCCAGGTCAAGGGTGTGGAGGATCTTGCGCACGTCGCCAGTTTGTCTGCCAGCGACGACCATGCGATCGGCGAGGTGATCGCCAAGGCGATGGACCGGGTCGGCACTACCGGAGTCGTCACGGTAGAGGAGTCACCGACCTTCGGCCTGCACCTGACTTTCATCGACGGGGTGGAGTTCGACCACGGTTACATCTCCCCGTACATGGTGACGGACCGGGACCGGATGGAAGCGGTCTTCGAGAACCCATATGTACTCCTGACGAACCAGAAGATCTCGCAGGTGCAGGATCTGATGCCGGTGCTGGAGCAGGCACGGAAGAGCAACCGTGGTCTGGTCATCCTGGCCGAGGACGTCGACGGTCCAGCGCTGAACATGTTGGTCACCAACAATGTGCACAACACGTTCCGTTCGGTGGTGGTCCGTGCCCCCGGCTTCGGTCACCGCCGCATCGCCGAGCTGGAGGATCTGGCCGCCCTGATGGGCGGTCGCGTGGTCAGCCCGGAATCGGGTCTGAGCATGAACCAGCTGCAGGTCGAGCATTTCGGTCAATGTCACAAGGTCACCGTCACCGAGAACGGCACCACGATCGTCGGCGGCGCCGGGGCAGCGAGCGACATCGAGACCAGGATCGGGCATCTGCGCCGGGAACTCGATCGCACCGACAACGAGCACGACCAGGACAACCTCCAGCTCCGGATCGCCCGGCTGTCCGGCCGGGTCGCGGTCATCCACGTTGGCGCTGCCACCGGCGTCGAACTCCGTGAGAAGCAGCACCGGGTGGAGGACGCGCTGTCGGCAACCAGGGCCGCGCTCGAGGAGGGCATCGTGGCCGGCGGCGGATCGTCACTCGTCCACGCCAGGTCAGCGCTGGACAGTGTCGAGCTGACCGGAGATGCTTTGCAGGGCAGGGAGATCGTTCGGCGCGCGCTGGACGAGCCGCTCCGCTGGATCGCCATCAACGCCGGCTACGACGGCGAGGAAGTGGTGAAAATCGTCTCGGAACTGCCGCTGGGTCACGGGTTCAACGCGATGACCGGTGAATACGGCGACATGTTCGATTTCGGCGTCATCGATCCACTGAAGGTGACCAGGTCGGCCCTGCAGAGTGCTGCATCCATCGCCGCCCTGCTGATCACCACCGAAACTGCCATCGTCGAAGAGGTTCTGGTCAATCCCGGAGCGATCATGGCGCCCGGATTCGGCGACCTGGCCGAAGGAATGGTCCGACCCTCCAATATCTACTGATCCCGGGGGCAGGACGCACAGCGCCCGGGAGAGACGGCCACTAAAGCGATGGACCCGGCTCTGCTCGAACAGCTGCGAGCAGGGCCCGGGCTCCACCTGAACAGCAGGGCGCCTCTCGTGTCGCGGCGAGAGGTGCCTCGCTGTGCGCGGGCGAAGTTGATCAGCGCCACCAACCCCAGGAGGTCCGAAGATGGCTCCACTCCCCACCAGCGGAGGCAGCGTTACACCAGGCCGTGCCGGCTTCGGGGATCTTGCGCCGAGCGACGTGCCGGGCTTGGAGATCCTGGTCATCGACGAAATTGCCGGCTGGATCTTCTCCCCGGAAAATCCCGGCAAGGACTACAACGGGGAGCACGGAGGTGCGGTGGTCACTGCCGTTCTGAAAGCTGTGCAAGGTGCCTCGAAGTTCCACCCGGACCGGGTTCCACCGGAATCCGTCGCGGTCATGCAGATGCGTGAGCGCGTGCTGGAGGGTGCCCACCAGATCGCAGCGGCGCCCAACGCGCTGAGCACCTTTGTGGTCACGCTGATGCCCGCTGTCATCAGCGAACTGGAACGACTGGCCGGGGATCCGGCCAGCCAGCTCTATTGGCTGTACTGCTACTCGCTTCTCGTCCTGGCCGGCGGTCGGTCCGGTGATCTGGATCAGAATCTGATGATCGGCATCATGGCCTCGTTCGATGGCTGGAACGATCTGATGTCAGCGGGTTTCACCCTGCCCTGGCGCGCCGCGTAGCCGATCGTCAGGTCCGGCTGGTCCGCCTATTGACCCGGACCCGGGCCGCCAGCAGCACTCCGACGGCGGCGGCGGCGGCGGCGATGGCGAACCCGGCCAGGTAGGGCGCGGTGTGCGAACGGGTGATCAGCGCGGCGAATACAGTGCCGGAAACCGCTAGCGTAATGGCCTGCAGCAGGGCGTCGTTCACCTGCAGCGCAGAGGAGTTCGCGCCTTGGTCGGCCGGGGCCGACAGCTCGAGGGTGAGCACCGACAGGGTCGGGTACGCGATGCCGATGCCGAGCCCGGCGATCGCCCACGACGGGTAGACCGTCAGCAGCGGAACGGCATGCCAGATGGTCGCCGAGGCGAGCAGGATCCCCAGGGTCAACAGGCCGAACCCATTGCGGAGCAGCGCCGGGCGTCGGTCTGCCGAGCTGATCCGGCCCTGCAGGGCCGAGCCGGCCGACCAGCCCAGTGCTCCGACGGTCAGCACGATCCCGGCCTGCGTTGGCGACAGTCCCCGTTCGCGGGACAGGAGCAGCGGGAGGAAGATCTCGGCCCCGGCGAAGGCGGCCGAAGCCAGTCCCCGCAGCAGGATCACCGTCGGGAGTCCGCGACCACTTCGGTAGGTCGCTCTGGGTAGCAGACGCGGAATCGAGACCACCAACAGGGCGACGGCGATGGCACTCAATCCGATCGCAACCGCAGGTCCACGTTGACCGGCGATGGACAGCAGACAGGCGCCGGTACCGGCGATGGCGGCGAAGCCGATCTTCGTCAAACCGGCACCTGGGTCGGTCGCGAGTTCGCCGGCGTCCGCCCGGCCGCCGAGTCGGCGACACGGCCCCCAGCCGGCAATCGCGGCAGCGACCGCGATGAACGGCACCGACAGGAAGACCCACCGCCAGCCGACGTGGACCACCAAGAAGCCGGCTATCGCGGGCCCGAGCAGGGCCGGCAGAATCCAGGCTGCGGCGTAGGAGGAGAACACCCTGGGCCGCAGCGCTTCCGGATACGTCTGGGCGACCACCACATAGATGGCGACGGTGGTCAGCCCGGTGCCAAGGCCCTGTAGGGCGCGGCCACCGATCAGCGTGGCCATCGAGCCGGCCGTACCGCTGATGAGCAGACCGGTCACGAACAGCAGCCAACCGGCCGCCAATGCGCCCACCGGTCCGCGCCGGTCACTCCAGACGCCGGCGGTCACCATGCCGAGAATCCCGGCCGCGGCCGGGACTCCGAAGGCAAGGGCATACAAGCTCAGACCCCGCAGGGCGGCGGCCACGGTGGGCATCGCCGTGGAAACGGCCACCATCTCGAAGGCCTCCACCGCAACCATCGTCACACCGGCGACAGTCAGAGCCCGAAGCCCGGGTGAGAACAGTCCGGCCGCCGGTGTGCTCGGATGGCTCATGGCTCTACTCAATCAGTTGAACCGCACTTCAGGTCAACAGTGCGCGCCGCGGCGGTCGCGGGCGCTACCTGGTGTGCCGGTAGAAGGGCGCCTCCGACGGAGCAAGGGGCGCCCGGCCCAGAATCAGGTCGGCGGCCTTCTCGGCGAGCATCATCACCGGCGCGTAGATGTTGCCGTTGGTGACGTAGGGCATCACTGACGCGTCGACCACGCGCAGGCTTTCGGTGCCGTGGACCCGCATGGTGGTCGGATCGACCACCGCGAACGGGTCGGAATCAGGACCCATCTTGGCGGTGCAGGACGGGTGGAGCGCGGTCTCGGCATCAGCCGCGACCCACCGCAAAATCTCTTCGTCAGTGGAAACCGATGGGCCGGGCGATGTCTCGCCTCCGTTGAAGGGCGCCATGGCCGGCTGGCCCAGAATGTCCCTGGCCACCCTGATCGACTCCACCCACTCGCGCCGATCCTGCTCGGTGGACAGATAGTTGAACCGCAGTGCCGGGTGCTTGCGCGGATCGGTCGAGGTGATCTTCAGCGTGCCCCTTGCATCGGAGTACATCGGTCCGACGTGCACCTGGTAACCATGCCCGGTGCGGGCCACCTCGGCGGAAACAGAACCGTCGTATCGCACCGCGATCGGCAGGAAATGGAACATCAGGTTCGGGTAGTCGACGTCGTCATTCGACCTGACGAAGCCACCGCCTTCGAAATGATTGGTGGACGCCGGGCCCTTGCGCGCGAGGATCCATTCCAGCCCGATGAACGGTTGCCGCCACTTCTGCAGGTAGGGCTGCATGGTGACCGGTTCGGTGCAGGCGTGCTGGATGTAGACCTCCAGGTGGTCCTGCAGATTGGCGCCGACACCGGGCAGGTCGACCACCGCTCGAATGCCCAACGTTCGCAGTTCGTCGGCGTTGCCGACTCCGGAGAGCTGCAGCAGCTGAGGGGAATTGATGGCGCCCCCGCACAGGATCACTTCGCCGGCTTTCGCGACGTGGCGGCGGCCGTTGCGGGAATAGCCGACCCCGACCGCGCGATTGCCGGCGAATTCGATGCCGGTTGCGAATGCCCGGGTCAGCACCGTCAGGTTCTTCCGTCGCATGGCCGGCCGCAGGTAGGCGCGGGAGGCGGAGAGCCGGCGCCCCTTGTGCACATTGCGGTCGAACGGCGCGAAGCCCTCCTGGCGGAAGCCGTTGACGTCATCGGTCAGCGGATAGCCCGCCTGCACTGCGGCGTCGAAGAATGCGCCGAACAGCGGATTGGTGGCCGGTCCCCGTTCCATCACCAGCGGTCCGGAGCGTCCCCGGAACACGTCGTCGCGGTCGGCCGCGAGGCAGTTCTCCAGGCGGCGGAAGTACGGCAGGCAGTGCGCCCAATCCCACTCTGCCATCCCCGCGTCGGCGCCCCACCGTTCGTAGTCCAGGGGATTGCCGCGCTGGAAGATCATCCCGTTGATCGAGCTGGAGCCGCCGAGTACCTTGCCCCTGGCATGGGCGATCCGCCGGTTGTTCATGTGCGGCTCCGGCTCGGACTCGTAGCGCCAGTCGTAGAACCGGCTACCGCTGGGGAAGGTGAGCGCGGCCGGCATCTGGATGAACAGGTCCCAGGGGTAGTCGCTGCGGCCGGCCTCCAGCACCAGCACGGTCGCGGTGCCATCGGCTGACAACCGATCTCCGAGAACGGATCCTGCACTGCCGCCGCCGACGATGACGTAGTCGTAGGTGCTCGTTGCGGTCTGCGAACCGATCATGGTGATGAAGGCTCCTCAAATTCAATGTTGCGGTGACTACTGACGTTGATGCGCCTACCGCCTAGGGTTGCGCCATGGGCAACTCTGCGGGTGACTCGCTCGGCGGGTCCGAGACGGCACGGCCGCCGGGCGATGGTGCGGTCGGCGCCGGTCCGGTGAGCGCTGTTCAATCCGTCGACAGGGCGGTCACCGCATTGGAGTTTCTGGCTCGCCGTGGCGAGGCGGGGGTCTCCGAGGTCGCAACTGCCATCGGCGTGCACAAGTCGACGGCGTCCAGGCTGCTTGGCGCGTTGCAGTCCCGCGGGTTGATCGAGGTGGCCGGCGACCGCGGTCGCTACCGCCTCGGCTACGGGATACTGCGACTGGCCGGCGCGATGGGCGGCCGGCTCGATGTCACCAGTCAGGGTCGGGAGATCTGCGAGGAACTCGCCAACGAACTCGGCGAGACGGTGAACATCGCTGTGCTGCAGGGGGATTCGGCGATCAACGTCTATCAGGCGCACGGCGGCGGGGCCATCTCGGTGAACAACTGGGTGGGTCGGCCCACCCCATTGCACGCGACGTCCTCTGGCAAAGTGCTGCTGGCCCACCTGGCCAAACCGCAGCAGGACAAATTCATCGAAGCTGGGCTCCGTCGCTTCACGGCGGCTACCGTCACCGACGGGCGAGCGCTGCGTCGGCAGCTCGGCCTGGTGCATGTCGATGGCTACGCGGTCACTGCCGAGGAATACGAAACCGGGCTGAACGCCGTAGCTGCGCCGATATTCGGGTCGACTTCGGTCATCGCTGCCCTGTCCCTCTCGGGACCCGCCTACCGGTTGCCGGTCACCGCCCTGAGCGACACGGCGCGAGGCGTGGTCGCCGCGGCGGCTCGGATCAGCGAACGGATGGGGCACCTCGGTTGATCGGGGCGGGGTCGGGTGGATCGAGGCGGCCGATGCCACCGCGTCAGACCTTGATCTTGTTCTGGAGCCAATCGTGGAACAGCCCGATGTGGTGCTCGCTGGGCACCAGCACCCCGCCGTCGCGGTAGACGCGGGAGGACATCGCGGGCTGGCAACGCTCGCAGGCGTCGAAATCCTGCCGGTTGACCCTGTCGAAGAGTTCCACCGACTTGCTGACATCCTTGCCCTGTTCGACCACGCTGGGCAGATAGAGCCAGTCGCACTCCACGATGGTGCGGTCGGCCGCCATCGGATACATCCGGTGGAAGATGATGTGGTCGGGCACCATGTTGATGAAGACCTGGGGTTTCACGGTGATCGCATAGTACTTGCGGTCCTGGTCCGGATCGATACCCGGTAGCACGTCGAGACCTTCACTGCCATCGACCGTGAAACCCTTGACTTCGTCACCGAAGTCGGCTCCGTGGTTTACGAAGAACTGTGCGGCGTAACCGTCCGCGAACTCCGGGAGCACCTCGGTGAGCTCGGGATGGATGGTCGCGCAGTGATAGCACTCCATGAAGTTCTCGATGATCAATTTCCAGTTGGCCTGCACGTCGTAGACGATTCGCCGGCCGACCGAGAGGGTGTCCACCTCGTAGTGCTCCAGGTTGGCCACCTCGCCAAGGCGATCGACGACCTCCTGGAGCACCGTCTGGTCGAACGACGGTGGCTCGTCCGCCAGACTGACCCAGACGTATCCGAGCCACTCCCGCAGATGCACCTTCCGGAGACCGTATTCGACCCGGTCGACGTCCGGCATCTTGGTGAGATTCGGTGCAGCGATGAGCTTCCCGTCAAGGTCGTAGGTCCAGGCGTGGTAGGGGCACTGGAAGGCCCTGGCCACCTCGCCGGAATCCTCTGTGCACAGCTTCGCGCCGCGGTGCCGGCAGATGTTGAAAAAAGCGCGCACCTCACCCCTGCGGTTGCGGGAGATCAGGATGGACTCGCTGCCCACCTGTACGGTGCGAAAGTTGCCAGGATGCGGCACGTCAGATGCGCGGATCGCACAGAACCACATGTCCTCGAAAATCTTCGCCTGCTCCACTGCGAAGATTTGCGGGTCCGTGTAGAAGTGGCCGGGGAGCGTCGATATCAGCGATTCGGGCAGTTCGGTGGTGGTCATGGCTATCACCTTCGCGGTCACGGCTGCGGGAAATTCGTCGAGGTTCGAAGATCAGGAAGATGCGTTGCGGAAGGCGCAACCCGTTCTGCTAGGTGCAACAATGCTATTTTCCCGCCGGGCCGACCGGTCTGTCAAGGTCACGGTTGGGAGGCGACTTCCGCCGCTGGAGATGTCGCTGCCGGGGTGGCGAGCAGCTTCCGCCACCTGGTGAACAACTTCGGCTGGTTCAAGCCCAGCACCGCAACCGGCTGACCATTGCGTCGGTACACCGCCAGCAGGTCGTCGGTCTCCGCGCTTCCGGCTTCGATGGTGAGCTCCTCATCGCCCTCCCGTCGTCCGGCGAACTGGATCTTGACGCCGTATTGGTCCGACCAGAAGTACGGTGGCCGCAGCGGTGTGGACGGCGGTCGGCCGAGCATCGCGGCCACCAAGATGGCCGGCCGGTCCCGCGAATCGGTCCAGTGCTCGACCCGATGGTGCCGCCCGCGGACGTCGTCGAACCAGGCGGAGCAGTCGCCCACCGCGTAGATACCGGGAAACGAGGTGGCCCCGACGGCGTCGCAGAGAACGCCACCTGCGACGTCGAGGCCGGACCCGGCCAGCCAGTCGACGGCGGGGACCGCGCCGATCCCGGCCACCACCACGTCCGCCGGGACCTCCGTCCCGTCCGCCAGCAGCACCCCGGTGACTCGGGCCTCGCCGAGCAGGCCGGCCACCGGCACCCCGCACATCAGCCGGACGCCGTGACGCGCGTGCAGACCTG
Organism: Mycobacteriales bacterium; assembly: GCA_038229825.1. Lineage (GTDB taxonomy): Bacteria > Actinomycetota > Actinomycetes > Mycobacteriales > Nakamurellaceae > Nakamurella. The sequence continues at coordinate 52,996 of JBBROB010000014.1, read as the reverse complement.
CGACAACCAGGCCCATTTCCGGTCCGAGCGGGCCGGCCAGCGGTGTCGCCGCAGCCTCGATGACGGTGACATCGACGCCGAGAGCGCTTGCTGTGGAGGCGATCTCGGCACCGATGAAGCCGGCGCCGATGACCGCGAGCCGAGTGCCCGGCTGGAGTTCGGCGCGCAGGCCGGCGGCGTCGGCGACCGTTCGGACGGTGTGCACTCCGGTCGCCGACCCCGGCATCCGCCGTGCCCTGGACCCGGTTGCAATGACCACGGCGTCGGAGGTCACCGCAGTGGCGTCGTCCAGGGTGACCGTACGGGTCGCCGGGTCGAGGCCAACCGCCCTGACACCGAGGTGCCACTGGACTGCCAGTTCTTCGTCCTCGAGTTCGAGCGCAAGATCTGCCTCGGTGGCCGTGCCGGCCAAGAACTCTTTCGACAACGGCGGTCGATCGTAGGGCCGAACGTTCTCATCGCCGATGATCGTGATGGGTCCGCCGAACCCCTGCCGCCGCAGCGCCTTGGCGCTCGCGTGACCCGCCAGGCCCGCACCGACGATGGTGACCGAACGCGTATCCGCCATCAGACGCTGATACCGGGCGGGAGGTTGGGGGCGTGCTCCGACAAGGTGATGTAGATGTCGCCGTCCGTGATGGTGACCTGGTGGGTACGGACGCCACGTTTGGCAGGCGGCGCGTCGACCTCGCCGGTGCGAAGGTCGAACTTGGACGCGTGCAGCGGGCACTCGATCTCGCAGCCATCCAGCCACCCATCGGCCAGCGAGGCATCCTGGTGCGTACACGTGTCGTCGATTGCGAAGACTTCGCCATCGTCGGTGTGGAACACCGCGATCGGCGGCGACACCTCATCGACCCGGAGAGCTTCGCCGGCGGGCAGGTCGGCGAGCGGGCAGATCCGCAGCACGGGCTTCCTCATTTGCGTCAGGCACAACGTGATTCGTAGTACGCAACAGCTTCGGGCAGCAGGACGGCAGTGTCAAGGCAAAGCCGGCCGATTGGCGCACCGGCGCTGCCGTGGCACGGAATTGTTCGGCGGTACCAATCTGCCCGCAATCTGAGCACGCGACGTGCGCCGTCGTCCGGCCCTGTCGGGCTCTCGCCGTACTCTGCAACAGAGACGGGCGAATCAACACAGCAGCGAACCAACGCAGCACGAACCACGACAGCAGCAATCAACCCGGCCTGACACAGCGGCCGACTTGACACAGCAGAGAAAAGGAGTCGCCATGATGCCAGGCATGCCCGATCTGCAGTCCATCCTGCAGCAGGCCCAGCAGATGCAGGCCGACATGGCGCAGGCGCAGGCAGACCTCGCACTGGCTGAAGTGACCGGCCATTCCGGTGGTGGTCTGGTCTCGGCAACTCTCAGCGGTGACGGACAGCTCAAGGCGCTGGTCATCGATCCGTCGGTGGTCGACCCCTCGGACGTGGAGACTCTGGCCGATCTGATCATCGCGGCGGTCCGAGACGCGAGCCGGTCGGCCGCCGAACTCGCCGAGGCGAAGATGGGCTCGGTGGCGGGCGGCTTGGCCGGTCCGGCAGCCTTTGACGGCCCCGGTGGCTTCGACCTGTCCGCGTTCGGGCTGCCCTCCCTGGAAGGCCTCGCCGACGACGAGGACTACGACGAGGACGAGGACCAGGATGACGACGACGATGATGACGAAGACGACGACAAGGGCCAGCACGCGCTGCCCCCGTCGGGAGCCTGATCGGTGTACGAAGGTCCCGTCCAGGACTTGATCGACGAACTCGGCCGACTGCCCGGGATCGGCCCCAAGTCTGCTCAGCGCCTGGCCTTTCATCTGTTGACCGCCGACGGAGGTGACATCACCAGGCTGCAGGCCGCATTGCAGCGGGTCAAGGACGAGGTTCGCTTCTGCACCGAGTGCGGCAATGTGGCCGAAGGGGAGCTCTGCCGGATCTGCAACGACCCGCGGCGGGACATCGGCATGATCTGCGTCGTCGAGGAACCCAAGGACGTCCCGGCCATCGAACGCACCAGGGAATTCCGGGGCCGCTATCACGTGCTCGGCGGTGCGATCTCGCCGATCGACGGCATCGGACCGGATCAGCTGCGCATCGCATCGCTGCTGCGGCGGATCGCCGAGCCGGGTGTCAGCGAGGTCATCCTGGCCACCGATCCGAACCTGGAAGGTGAAGCCACCGCGACCTACCTGATCCGGATGTTGCGCACCTTCCCCGGGTTGTCGGTGACGCGACTGGCCAGCGGACTTCCGGTTGGTGGCGATCTTGAATATGCCGACGAGGTCACCCTGGGCCGGGCGTTCTCCGGCCGACGTTCCGTCGACGCCTGAGTCCACCGCCACCCCGGTCCCGCCGACCCGCACGCCCCGGCCTACCCGCGCGCTCCGGCCTACCCTCGCGCTCCGGCCTACCCTCGCGCTTCGGCGCCCGCGCGCGCCCGCGGCGGATTCAGCGGTGCCCGGCGCAGACCGAAGCAGAATCCGCTGCTTCGGCGGGGATTTCGGCACTTGCATATGTGTCCGAAAGCTTGGTATGCGCAGTAGGTTTGCCTGCTGGGGCAGCCGACGGGCGGACGATTTGCGGTCCGCGGTGACCGAGGATCATCGTCATCGATGTTCCGCAAGCGTTTCCCAAACGTGACCCAGGGCCGGCACAGCTGAACATCTGCGGCGGTATGGTCCATCAAATCGCACGTTGTCCCGGGCGGATTCTCTCGGCGTGCGCCGAGCAGGTCGGCCGCTCCGCCTTCGCTCCCCAGTCGGTCCGAACGGGCCGCGGAAAGAGGTTCCATGCGCAGCACCACATCCAGACGGCTAGTCGCAGCTGTCGGAGTCGTCGCCCTCGCCACTTCGGTGGCCGCCTGCGGGTCCGGTCGAACGGACAGCGCGTCGTCCTCCTCGTCGTCGGCTACCTCGTCCAGCTCGGCGGCGGCGACCGGCGGTGGGGCCGCCAGTTCCGCGCCCAGTTCCTCGGGCAGCGCCGCGCCGTCGTCGTCCGCTCCGGCGCCGACCGGGCCGGCCATCAAGATCGGCACCACCGACCAGGTGGTGAGCCTGGATCCGGCCGGTTCCTATGACAACGGCTCGCTGATGCTCGAGCTGCAGCTGTACCAGTTCCTGGTAGTCATCCCGGCCGGACAGAAGGAGCCGACTCCGGACGCCGCCAGCAAGTGCGAGTTCACCGACAGCGGCGCCAACTACACCTGCACGATGAAGCCGGGCCTGAAATTCTCCAACGGCGACCCGCTCACGGCCAAGGACGTGGCGTTCACCTTCACCCGGGTGGTCAAGATCAATGATCCGAACGGGCCGGCGTCCCTGCTGGGCAACATGAAGTCGGTGACGGCGAAGGACGACACCACCGTGGTGTTCGCCCTCAACACCCCCAATGACCAGACCTTCCCCTTCGTACTCGGTACCTCGGCCGGCCCGATCGTGGACTCCAAGGTCTTCCCGGCGACGAAATTGCTGGCCGATGAGAAGGTCATCGGATCCGGGCCGTACAAGCTTGCAGCCGGCTACCAGAAGAACCAGCTGGCCGCTCTCGCGCCGAACGCGAACTATCAGGGCAACGGCGGTGCGCTGGCGAACTCGGGTGTCACTCTGACGTACTTCACCGAAGCCTCGAACCTGAAACTTGCCATCCAGCAGGGCGACGTCGATGTCGCCTGGCGCTCGCTGGACGCGCAGTCGATCTCCAGCCTGCGGACGGATTCCAAGGTGAAGGTGCTCGACGGCCCCGGCGGCGAACTCCGCTACATGGTCTTCAACCTCAACACCATGCCGGGCAGCAACGCCGCCCAGAAGCTGGCCATCCGTCGGGCGATCGCCTACTCCGTCGATCGACAGTCGCTGGCCACCAACATCTATCAGGACACCTATACCCCGGTGTACTCGATGGTCGCGGATGGCCTCCCCGGCCACATCGATGCCTTCAAGACAGAGTTCGGCGCCGCTCCGGACAAGACCAAGGCGGCAGCCGAGCTGACCAAGGCGGCGGTGACCACGCCGGTCACCATCAACCTGCAGTACGCGCTGGGTCACTACGGCCCGACATCGGCGGACGAGTACGGCGAGATCAAACGGCAGCTGGAGGCGACCGGGCTGTTCAAGGTCAACCTGCAGTCGACAGAGTGGACGACCTACTCCAAGCAGCGACGTGCGGATGCGTATCCGGTCTACCAACTCGGCTGGTTCCCCGATTTCCCGGACGCTGACAACTACATCACCCCGTTCCTGGTGCCGAACAACTTCGTCGGCGCGCACTACTGCGACGATCCCAAGGACGTCCCGACGGCCAAGGTCGGGACGCGTCCCTGTGACATCGACAAGGTGCTGCCGCTGATCGCGACCGAGCAGGCCGGCTCCGGGGCTGCCAGGACCACGGCGATCGAGAACATCCAAACCGCCGGCGCGACCGGCGAACTGCCGACCCTGCCGTTGCTGCAGGGCAAGCAGATCGCGGTGACCGGTCCGACCGTGACGGGTGTCGACAAGACCCTGGACTCGGCGTTCCTGTTCCGGTTCTGGCTGATCGGCAAGTCTTCCTGATCTGCTGACAAACCGCAGGCGGGCCGGCCGGGCATTGTCCCGGCCGGCCTGCCGATGGGTCGGCAGGCATGGATCAAACGTCGCAGGCATGGGTGGATCCAGCCATTTCGGGACCAGGTTGACCTGAGTCGGCGATTCGGCCATGCGGTCAAATGCCGTGAGGAGAAAGGAGCGGACCGTTGTCGACCACCACGGCACAGTCCGGCGGCCTGCGGCGGTATCTGCTGACCAGGCTCGCGTTGATGATCCCGATGATCTGGATCCTGGTCACTCTGGTCTTCTTCCTGATGCGGGTCATCGGTAATCCGATCGATGCCGCTCTCGGGGGGCGGTTGCCGCCGGATCAGATCGCCGCCCGCAAACACGCGGCAGGGTTCGACCGGCCGATCCTGGTGCAGTACTTCTCCTACATCGGCAAACTGCTGCACGGTGATTTCGGCACGACCGTCACTGACAATCAGCAGGTGTCGACCATCATCGTGGAAAAGGGCGCGGCCACCCTCGAGCTCACCTTCTGGGCGTTTCTGGTGGCGGTGGGAGTCGGTATTCCGCTCGGCCGATTGGCCGCCCGGCACCGGGACCGGGCGCCGGATGTGTTCCTGCGGGTCACCGGTGTGCTGTTCTATGCGGCGCCGGTGTTCTTCGTCGGGCTGATGGCGAAGTTGCTGTTCGGTGTGGTGCTGGATTGGCTGCCGATCTCCGGCCGGGCCGAGCCCGCGACCGTCCTGGCGATCGCCAACGTGTCGCCCCGGACGCACATCTACCTCATCGATGCGATTCTCTACGGCCAGCCGAGCTACATCTGGGACGTGTTGCGCCACACCATCCTTCCTGCTTTGGTCCTTGGCCTGCTGACCGCGGGCATCTTCCTGCGACTGGTGCGCACGAATCTGCTGCAGACGATGCGGTCGGACTACGTCGAGGCGGCCAGAGCGCGAGGCGTGCCGGAAGGCCGGGTGGTCCGCAAACACGCGTTCCGCAATGCTCTCGTGCCGGTGGTCACGGTGATGGGTCTGCAGGGGGCGCTGCTGCTGGGCGGTGCGATACTCACCGAACGGACCTTCGAGTGGCAGGGGCTCGGCTACGCCCTCGGTGACTACCTGACCCAGCGGGATTTCGTTGCCGTTCAAGGCATCGTCATCGTCCTTGCCGTCGCGGTCGTCGTCGTCAGCTTCCTCATCGACGTGGCGACTGCGTTGATCGATCCCAGGGTCAGATACTGACATGCCGATTTCACGAGAGACCCGCCGGCGACCTCAGTCGCCGGCTGCTGAAGGAGGGCTGAGATGGCGATCGTCGTGACAACGGCGGCAGTGAGTCCGCCCCGCAAGCGCGGTTTCGGGCTGCTCACCGCGCTCCGCCAGACCGGTGGGGTGCAGCGAGGCATGCTGATCGTCGGCGCCGGGATCACCACATTGTTCGTGCTGACGGCGATCCTGGCGCCGTGGATCTCGCCCTACGGATTCAACGACGTCACCAACGCGGCCGGAGTTCGATTCCCGCGACTCCACGGACCCAGCGCGGCACATTGGTTCGGCACCACCAACGGGCAGGGCGCGGACGTGCTGTCGCAGGTCATCTACGGCTCGCGCACGGCTTTGATCGTGGTCGCACTGGCTGTGCTGATGTCGCTGCTGATCGGTGTGCCGCTCGGGCTCTACTCCGGTTACCGCAGCGGCTGGGTCGACCGGGTGCTGGTGCTCATCACCGACGCGCTGTTCGCATTTCCCTCGCTGCTGCTGGCCATCGTGGTCTCGATCGCGCTGGTGGGTGGCAGTTCCGGCGCGACAGGCGGCATTCTGGCGTCCTCGATCTCCATCACGGTGATCTACATCCCGCAGTATTTCCGGGTGGTGCGGAACGCCACCATCTCGGCGAAACAGGAACCGTACGTGGAGGCGGCAAGGGCACTGGGTGCATCGCCCTGGTCGATCATGCGGCGATACCTGTTCGGGAACGTGGTCCAGTCGGTGCCGATCATCGCCACCGTCAATGCGGCCGATGCCATCCTGACCCTGGCCGGCCTCGGCTTTCTCGGGTTTGGTATCGAGCCGTCGTCTGCGGCCGAATGGGGTTACCAACTCGGCAAGGCCCAGCCCGACTTCGCCTCGGATATCTGGTGGACCGCCGTCTTCCCCGGCCTGGCGATCGTGCTACTGGTGCTGGGGGTGTCCCTGGTCGGGGAAAGCCTGAACGATGTGCTGAACCCGTTGCTGCGGGCCCGGCGGCTGTCACAGGTGATCATGCCAGCCTGGCGTCGCGCCGGCGATGAATCCGTCGGGTTCGGTGGTCTCTGATGGCTCGTGCTGTCGAGGATGCCATGGCCACGAAGCTGTCGGACCTGGTGCTGGAGGTGTCGGATCTGCGGGTCTGGTACGCCGGTGCCGGCGGTCCGATCAAGGCGGTCGACGGTGTTTCCTTCACCCTGGGGCGCGGCGAAGTTCTCGGCCTGGTGGGCGAGAGTGGCTGCGGCAAAACCACCTTGGGTCGCGGACTACTCGGTTTGATGCCCGGCGGTGCGGCCATGGACGGCCGGATCACGTTCGGTGGACGCAATCTGGTCGAGATGCCGCCGAAGGAATGGCCCGGCATCCGGGGGACCGGGCTCGGGATGATCTTCCAGGAGCCGATGACCCGGCTCGACCCGCTGATGCGGATCAGCGACCACTTCCGGGAGGCGATCCGTGCCCACGAACGGATCAGCAACCGGGATGCGGATCTGCGGGCGCTGGAAACCCTGCGCTCCCTTGGTATTCCGCCCTCGCGCTACAAGAACTACCCCCACGAGTTCTCCGGCGGCATGAGGCAACGCATCATGATCGCGCTGGCGCTCGCGCTGCGCCCGGCTTTCGTCGTCGCCGACGAACCGACCACCGCGCTGGATGTGCTGGTCGAGGCGCAGATCATCACCATCCTCGGGCAGATCCGCAGTACCTTCTCGCCGGCAATGCTGCTGATCACCCATAACCTCGGCATCGTCGGGCAGGCCTGCGACCGGGTAGCCGTCATGTATGCCGGCCGGATCGTCGAGCAGGGCACCGTGTCCGAGGTTTTCGCCGACCCTCAGCACCCGTACACCCGGGAATTACTGGGCTCCACCATCTCGCTGACCACCACCGAGTTGCGGACCATTCCGGGCGCGCCACCCGACCTTGGTGACCCGCCGCCGGGTTGCCGTTTTCATCCGCGCTGCCCGCAGGCAATGACCATCTGTGCTACCCGGCTACCGGCCACCACCGTTTTGCCGGGCAGCCGTGAAGTGGAATGCCATCTGCTGCAAATTGATTCGTTGTCTGATGCAGATCGGGCACCACTGGCGCGAGAGGAGGTGCTGGTCGCTGATGAAGCCTGACCTGACGAAGGAACCGACGGATACCCGGACACCGATCCTGTCGCTGACCGACCTGTCGGTGCATTTCGCTCTGCGCGGCTCAGCGGTCAGTCGGCTGTTCGGACGGTCGACCGGGTCGGTCAAGGCGTTGGACGGCGTCAGCCTGGACGTGATGCCAGGGGAGGTGGTTGGCCTCGTGGGTGAGTCCGGTTCGGGAAAGTCGACGCTCGGGCGTTCGGTTCTGGGGTTGGCACCGGTGACCGGCGGCAGCATCAAATACCGTGGTCGCGAGATCAGCCGACTCAAGGAATCGGCCATGCGCCCGCTACGGGCGAAACTCCAGATGATCTTCCAGGATCCGAGCGCCGCGTTGAACCCGTCGATGACCGTGGAGCAGGCGATCTCCGACGCGCTGCGCATCCACGGTGTGCCCGCGCATCAGCGAGCGGCGTTGGTCGCGACCGCGCTGGAGCGGGTGGGTTTGGCGCCTGTCGAGCGGTTCGCGCCGAAATACCCAGCCGAATTGTCCGGCGGCCAGAAGCAGCGTGCCGTCATCGCCAGAGCCATCGCGCTCGGGCCGGAGGTGCTGGTGGCCGACGAGCCGATCTCCATGCTCGACATGAGCGTCCGGGCCAAGATCCTTGCACTGATGGGCGAACTCCGTACCCAGCTGGGGATTTCATTCATCTACATCACGCACGACCTGGCCAGTGCCCGCTTCTTCTGCGACCGGGTGGCCATCATGTACCTGGGCAAGATCGTCGAGATCGGGCCGGTTGACGAGATCTTCGCCAACCCGCGGCACCCGTACACGCAGGCCCTGCTGAAGGCGATTCCCGATGTGTCACACGTCGGAGCCCCACCGACAGACCTTCCCCGTGGCGAGATCCCTGATGCCGCACGGCCACCGCAGGGTTGCCCGTTCCATCCTCGGTGCCCGAGGGCCTTTGGTGTGTGTGGTTGGGAGGCAAGGGATCTCAAGGTGGTCTTGGAGGAGCGCTGGACAAAGGTTGACATCGCCGTCTACGAAAGGGAATCGGCGCTGTTCCCGGCGTTGGACCATTTGGTCACCACAGATCTGGTCTCGCTGATCCGGACGTCGAAGCCGGCAGAGGTGATCTCCGTGCTGGAGACCGTCCGCCGGGAGAATCCGGCCGAACCGTTCTTCACGGGCCTCGTCGAGATGGCGCAGGTCACTGGCGGTGTCCAGTTGGAATTCGCCGACTCGGCGCGTCCGGTGCTGTTGCCGATCGTGGTGATGGCGGGAATCAGCCCGGTGTCGGTCGCCTGCCATCTGTACCCCTGAACCTTTTGCCGCCGGCCGAGAATCTCGTCAGACGACCCGGACGCTGATTCCCTCCAGCGTGACCACGTCGCCGCGGTGCAGCTGACGGCCCCGACGTCTTTCGACCTCGTCATTCACGGTCACCAGACCGTCGGCCAAGATCGGACGGACGTCGGCGCCGCTGTCGGCAGCGCCGGCCAACTTGAGTAGCTGGCCGAGGCGAATCATGTCTCCGGTGATGGGGATGTCATGCATCGGTCCATCATCGCTGTCCCCGACGCGATCGGAGAACTCTCGATCATCCGGGTGTACGTCTGCCCCCATCGACCCAGTCGAGCCCGCGCAGTGGGATGGTCGGTAGTGGAAGGTCCAAACCAGGGCGCTGACCTTCCCTCGGACTCGCCGTTCCGCGTCGGGGGCGGGACGGCGAGTCCGGCTCCATCGGTAGTGCTCGAGCAGCTCGGTCGTCCGGTCAGGTGGCGCGCATGCGGTTGTTGCGCGGCTGGTGCTCCAGCTCGGCCAGGCCGAGAGCTTCCAGCAACGGTGGCAGGTACATGCCGAAGCGTCCGCGATACCCCTTACGCAGCCCGTACCAGCCGCCCATCGGGTTGCTCTCGGACCGCCCCCATGCCTCGATGGTGCCCTCCTTGGCCAGTTTGTTCTCGTCGGCGCTGCCCAGCGGGACCCAATCCCCGACCTCCTTCAGCATCGTCGCCAGATCCTCGATCGACCGCAGGTCATAGTAGAGCGTGGTGGACCCGACGATGCAGACCAACCGCGGCGGGTCGCTGATCTCGTCCCGGTACATGAGGTAGTCGGAGGTACCGGGTGGGGTGCTCAGCTGCCACGGATCTTCCTTGGTGCCACTGCCGACCGCCGTCATGGGGTCCTCCGGGGTATCAGATGCCGATGCCAGATGTCAGATGGCAGCGCCTGGGTCAGCTGCCATCCTCGCCCGGCGTGGCCCGCCGGCACAAGAGCCCCGCAGGTCAGTGTGGTGCGCTCAGCAACCGGTCGAAGAGCTGAGCAAGCACCGCCGGATCCACCGGCGGCAAGCCGGTGAGGGCTGCGAGATATAGCCCGAATCCGACCAGCCGGATGTTCTCGGCCTGGATAGGGTCGCTGACCGCGTTGCGCATCGGCTCCTCCCAAGCCCTGAAGATGTCGACCAACAGGGCCGCGGCTGCGGCATCATTTTCGTCGCTGTCAGCGTTCTGTCCAGTGCGGACGGCGGCGATCAGCGATGTGAAGAAGCCGGCTTCGCCGTCCTCGGTGGGTTCGGAGTACTCCAGGAATCCGCGCGCGGCTCCGGACGCTGCCGTCGCCGCAGCCATTTCGGAGATCACCGAGTCGCGGACCGCCTCGAGCAGTCCCAGGTAGAGGGCCGCTTTGGACGGGAAGTGGTAGAGCAACCCGCCCTTGGAGACCCCGGCCTCGGCAGCGACCGCCTCGAGGGTCACCGATGAGTTGCCGCTGCGGGACAGCATGTCGCGCAGCGCCCGCAATATTCGTTGGCGCGCATCGGAGGCCACCAGATAGACTGTACCGGCTGGACGGTTTAGCACTGCTGTCCGGTCCGGAGATCTGTATTTCAACGCGGTAGATGTTTCTGTCCGTCGGCCTGAGGCCGTCCCACCCGTCGGCTGCGCCGAGGGTCCCATCGCTGGAGGCGAAGTTGTTCGGCCCGTACATCCAGGTCCTGCGGCGCCCCGGCGCTGCCCGTTTCTCGGCGGCCGGGATGCTCGCGCGCATGCAGATGTCGATGGCCGGCCTCGGTGCCGTCATGCTGCTGTCCGCCGAACGCGGATCCTTCGCCGTCGCCGGCACGGTGTCATCGATCTACGCCCTGTCCGCGGCCGCCATCAGCCCGCAGATCTCCCGGCTGATCGACATCCGGGGTCAGCGCCGGGTAGTACCCAAGCAGCTGTTCCTGCACGTCCCGGCGATCGCCGCGATGATCGCGGTGGCCGTATTCACGGAACTGACCTGGCCTATCTTCCTGCTCGCGTTCCTTGCCGGGGCGTCGCAGCCGATCATCGGACCCCTCGTCCGCACCCGCTGGTCAGCGATGCTCTCGGGTGACCCGCAACTGCGGACAGCCTTCGCCTGGGAGTCGCTGATCGATGAGGCAGTTTTCATCATCGGACCACCGCTGGCCACGGTCGTCGCGCTGCAGCTGTTCCCGGCGGCGGCGCTCATCCTGGCCACCAGTCTGCTCATCGTCGGCACCCTGCTGCTGCTGACCCAGCGCGGCACCGAACCCGAGCCGTCCGGCCGGAGTCAGGCCCGCGGTGGTAGGCCGGCGATCCTGCTGCCCGGCGTCGGCGGTATCACCGCCATCTTCGCGCTGATGGGAGGCATCTTCGGCGCCTTCGAGGTGACCACGGTCGCCTTCGCCAAGGAGGCCGGACACGCCGGCATCGCGGGGTTGCTGCTGGCCCTCTATGCATTCGGCTCGCTGCTGGCCGGCCTGATATTCGGGGTGGCAAAACTCAAGGCCTCGCTGCTCAAGCAGTTCGGGGTGTCGATCGCGGTGCTCGCGGTGGTCACCCTGCCGATGCCGTTCCTGCCCGACGTCCGCTGGCTGGGTGCCGGGCTGATGCTGGCAGGGGTGGCCTGTTCGCCGGCCCTGATCTCCGGGATGAGCCTGGTCGAGCGCATCGTGCCCGCTCACCGGCTCACCGAGACGATGTCCTGGACTGGTTCCGGGATGGCAGTCGGCATTGCCGTCGCCACGCCACTGGCCGGTCTGGTCATCGACGCTCGCGGCGCGTCGGACGCCTACTGGGTGACTTCGGGATGCGCCATCGGCGCCTTTCTGGTCGCGCTGCTGGTGTTGAGGTCTCTGCGCCGGTCCATCTCCACCGCGACGGAGATCGAGGCTGAGCAGGCCGCCGGCCAGAGCATCGTCAGTGACCTGATGCCGGCCATGGTCACATCCGGCCGTGAGTTTCCGTCCAACTGAGCAGCCGGTCCAGCGGCCAGGTGTTGACGATCCGGTCCGCCGGAACTCCCACCTCGGCCGCCCGAGCGCACCCCAACATCTGCCAGTCGAGTTGGCCCGGCGCGTGTGCATCGGTGTCGATGCTGAACAGACAGCCGGCGTCCAGTGCCAGGCTGATCAGCCGCTTGGGTGGGTCGAGTCGCTCCGGACGCGAATTGATCTCGACCGCTACGCCATTGTCGGCGCAAGCATCGAAGATCACCTTGGCGTCGAACGTGCTTTCCGGACGTGAGGTGGGCCGGCCCCTCGTCGGGCCGGCGGCGACCATCCGGCCGGTGCAGTGGCCGAGAATGTTGGTGTGCGGATTGCGTACCGCGGCCAGCATCCGTGCGGTCATCTCCTTGGAGCCCGACCGCAGCTTCGAATGCACCGACGACACGACGAGGTCGAGCTTGCCGAGCATCTCGTCGGTGTGATCGAGGGTGCCGTCCTCGTTGATGTCGCACTCGATCCCGGACAGCAGAGAAAAGTGCGGCAGGGCCCGATTGATGGCCGCGACCACCTTGAGTTGTTTCTCCAGGCGCTCCGGAGTCAGGCCGTTGGCCACGGTGAGCCGGGGGGAATGGTCGGTGAGCACCATGTACTCGTGCCCGATCTCCTGACCGGTGATCGCCATTTCCTCGATCGGGCTGCCGCCGTCACTCCAGTTGCTGTGGGTGTGCAGGTCGCCGCGCAGCGCTGCCCTGAGCTGCTCGCCGCCGGTGGCCAGCGGTTTCAGGTCGTGCTCCAGATCGGCCAGATAGATCGGTACCTCACCCTTGAGAGCCTGCTCCGCGACGGCGGCCGTCTTCGGGCCGACGCCGGCCAGCTGGGTCAGGGTGCCTGCGGCCACCCGCTTCTCGAGCTCACCGTCCGGGAGCGTGACGAGTGTATTCGCGGCCGTCCGGAAAGCCTTGACCCGGTAGGTGGGCGACTGTCCACGCTCGAGCAGGAAAGCGATGCGCCGCAGCGCCGCGACCGGGTCCATGTCGCCGATGGTAGTGAAGGCTCAGCGGACGACGAGCGACCTGGGTCGGACCGACACCTGGAACGGGAGCTTGATTTCGGCCAGGTCGTCGCCGGAGGCTTCGACAGCCGGAACGTACGTGCCGTCGATGAGATCGAGGGCGAGGATCGACGGCGCGAGAGGGTCGACTATCCAGTAGGACGCGACACCGGAGTCCTGGTATTTGGATCGTTTGAGCACCTGATCCTTACGTCGGGTCGATGGCGACAGCACCTCGACTGCCAGGACCAGCGGCCGGGTGATGTTCTTCGGCCCGACGTCCTCGTTGCGCACCACCAACAGGTCGGGCTGCAAAGAGGTGCGGAGCTCGGGCCGCCAGTCCAGTGGAGCGAGGAAGACCTCGAAACCCGGCGGGCAGGCAGCACGCAGGAGCAGGTACAGGTTGCCGATGGCGCGCTGGTGCACCGGTATCGGAGCGGGCGTCACGAGCAACATCCCGTCGAGCAGCTCGTACTGCAGCCCGTCATCGGGGATCAGGTCGAGATCCTCGACCGTCCAGTCCCGGGATTCGCGCGGCATCACCGTCATGCGTTCCATGGTGCCTCCCTCGGGCATCGAAGTCACTGTCAAGCATCCGGGCATGGTGCGTCACCCGGCCGCGCCGGCAGCGGCGTTGTCCACAGGCTTGCGTAGCTGTGGGCAATCGGGCGCCTGACGGTCGACGTACCGTTTGGTATGGACAGCGATCGGGGTCTGTTCGGCCCGGACAGTGTGACGTGGCGGATGCATGCCGATCCGACGTTCGCGGTGGGAGGTCTGCGCGCTCTGCTGCTGCAGGCACTTCATCCGCTGGCCATGGCCGCGGTCGAGCAGAACGGTGGTTTCGAGGCCGACCCGTGGGGTCGGCTCACCCGGACCTCGCAGTACATCGCCACCATTACCTACGGCACCGAGCGAGAGGCCCTGCGGACGTCGGCCAGGGTCCGGGGCATCCACCGCAAACTCCGCGGGACGGACCCGGTCACCGGTGTCGAGTTCCGGGTTGACCGGCCCGACCTGCTGCTCTGGGTGCATTGCTGCGAGGTCGATTCCCTGCTGTCAGTGGCCCTGCGTGGCGGTCTTGACCTGTCTGATGAGCAGGCCGATCAATATTTGGCGGAGCAGGTGCGCGCGGCCGAACTGGTCGGAATCGATCCGGCCGCCGTCCCGGCCAGCCGGGCGGAACTGGCCGCCTACTTCGAGGCCTTGCGACCGGAACTGAGGATCACTGCCGCCGCTCGGAGGGGGGCCAGGGGTGTTCTGACACCGCCGATGCCCACCTGGGTTCGCTTCTTGACGCCGGCCCGTCCGGCCTGGGGCAGCCTGGCCGCACTGTCGATGGGGCTGCTACCGGGCTGGGCCAGACGGCTTTACCGGTTGCCGGGTCTCGGGCTGACCGACAAGGCATCGACGGCCGCGGTGCGGGCATTACGCAGCGGAGCCCTGGCCATCCCCGAACGATTCCGGGAAGGGCCGACGCTCAAAGCCGCCCGCGAACGGTTGACCGCCTGAGATAGTCACTGCACCCTCAGTCGCTTCGTTCCGGTGACCCAGATCCGCCACCTCATTTTCCCTGGCACTCATGGGCCGATTCTCAGCCCGACAGTTCGCGTTCCAGCGGTGTCCGGAATCGAGGCGTCACCCTCAACGGCCCGAGCCATTCGGCCAACTCGGCCGCCCTCCGATCGACCTCAGCTGTTCCTACCTGGCCGATGTCGTCCAGCAGTCGCACCCTGATCTCGCCGTCCGGCCGCTGGGCCCACCCGCCCACCACCCGTCCGCGCCAGAAGATCGTCGGCCCGATGTTCCCGGTGCGGTCGAACAGGGGCGCCCGGTGGTCGCCGAGGAAGAAGTCCCGGGCCACCCAACCCATCGGCGTCGGGTCGAGGGCCGGCAGCAGTGCCGCGGCGGGTTCAGGATCCGGTGTCGGCGCGAGATCATCGGCCAACGCGAGACCGGGCGTTCCGTCGAGGTCGACCTCGACGGTGGCGATGGAGGTGAGCGCGGTGCGCACCTGACCGAGCGTCCACCCGGTCCACCACACCAGATCCGCGATCGGCGCCGGTCCGAAGGACGCCAGCCAACGTCGGGCCATCTCGACTCTGGCGTCGGCTGGGTCACGTTCGCCGAGCCCGCCCGGCATCCATTCGCCCGCCGGCCACCATTCGTTTCGGGTCGCCGTCCAGCCGCCGATGGGCCGGCCGCGGACGATCTTGCCCTGTAGCGCAAGGACGGTGAGAACTCGGCTCGTCACCTTTTGCGGTGCCGCATAGGCCTTGTCGGGGGCCAGGTCCAAGACTGTGTTCAGTCGCGGTTCATCGGCCACGAGATCGGTTGCGGTGGCCGACCCGCGCTTTTGCAGAGCCACCAGCGTCGATTCGGAAACCTCGTCGAGCCACCGTTCCACATCTTCGGAAACGTGTGCCTGCTTCAGGTGGGTGAGCAGCCTCTTCCGTTGGGTGACCGCGACGGCTGTCGATGACGACGCCTGCACCGCCGGAGCAAGGTCGGTGGCGACCACGAACATGGTCCGGCGCATCGCCATCATCCGGACCAGCCGCTTCTCGCGGTAGATGACTTCCGCCACCTCCGGTTGGCTGCCGTGGGACATCCGGGCCCAGGCCGAGAGGTACACGGTCGCCGGATCGGTGGCGTGCAAGGCGACGACGGCATCAGCAACCTTGACCACATCACTGGACCGATGGGCGCTGGTCAGCAGATGCCGGGTCTGCAGTCGCCGCAGCCGCTCCGCCGTGTCGATCTTCAGCATGCGCACATCATGCCGGTGGGGTCTGGCGGGGTGTCCGCATGGATCACCTTCGCGGATTGGCTCGCAAGTGACACGAGTCGACAATTTCGGCCATGCCTGCGAAGGTGATCCACGCCACACCCCGGCAAGGCCAGGGCCCCGGCGTCAGTCCTGGTCGTCGGCGTGCGCGGCTGCGGAGCGATTGACGGCCGAGACGATTGCCTTGAGCGAGGCGCGGGTGATGGAGGAGTCGATCCCGACCCCCCACAGCACTGCCCCGTCGATCGCGCACTCCAGGTAGGCGGCCGCCCGGGCGTCGCCGCCGGCGGAGAGGGCGTGCTCGACGTAGTCCAGCACCCGCACGTCGCGACCGGCCTCGCTCAGGATGTTGCAGAACGCCGCCACCGGGCCGTTGCCCTGCGCCCGCAGGACGGCTTCCTGACCGTCGACGACGAGCCGGGCAGCCAAGGTGTCCAGACCCTCCGGCGAGTCTTCCGGCGTCTCGATCCGGGCCCGGATGAATTCCAGCGGTGTCGAGCGCTCCAGGTACTCGTCGGCGAAGTATTTCCACATCGCCTTCGCGTCGACCTCGCCGCCTTCGGACTCGGTGTGCGCCTGGACCACCCTCGAGAACTCGATCTGCAGTCGTCGGGGCAGGTCGAGACCGTGCTCTGTTTTCATGATGTAGGCAACGCCGCCCTTGCCGGACTGCGAGTTCACCCTGATCACAGCCTCGTAGGAGCGACCGACGTCCTTGGGGTCGATCGGCAGGTAGGGCACCTGCCAGGTGAACTTCTCCACCGGGACACCGGCCGCGTTCGCGTCGCGGTTGAGGTGATCAAACCCCTTCTTGATGGCGTCCTGGTGCGAGCCGGAGAACGCCGTGTAGACCAGATCTCCGCCGTAGGGATGCCGCTCCGGCACCACCAGCTGGTTGCAGTATTCGACGGTGCGCCGGATTTCGTCGATGTCGGAGAAGTCGATCTGCGGGTCGACGCCCTGGCTGAAGATGTTCAGACCCAGGGTGACGAGGCAGACGTTGCCGGTCCGCTCACCGTTGCCGAACAGGCAGCCCTCGATGCGGTCGGCACCCGCCATGTAACCCAACTCGGCGGCCGCGACGGCGGTGCCCCGATCGTTGTGCGGGTGCAGGCTCAGTACCAGCGAGTCCCGTCGATCCAGGTTGCGATGCATCCATTCGATGGAATCCGCATAGACGTTCGGGGTCGCCATCTCGACGGTGGCCGGCAGGTTGACGATCATCGGCCGGTCGGGGGTCGGCTGCCAGACCGCCGACACCGAATTGCAGACCTCGACGGCATATTCCAATTCGGTCCCGGTGTACGACTCCGGGGAGTATTCGAAACGCCAGTCCGTGTCCGGGTACTTCTCCGCCCAGCGGGCGACCTCCTCGGCACCATCGGTGGCGATGCGGGTGATACCAGCCCGGTCCTGACCGAAGACGACCCGCCGCTGCAGCGTCGAGGTGGAGTTGTACAGGTGCACGACCGCGGAATGTGCGCCCTCGACGGCCTCATAGGTGCGGGCGATCAACTCCGGCCGGGCCTGGGTCAGCACCTGGATCCGGACGTCGTCGGGAATCGCTTCCTGCTCGATGATCTCGCGGACGAAATCGAAGTCGGTCTGCGAGGCCGCCGGGAAACCGACCTCGATCTCCTTGTAGCCCATGGCGACCAGCAGATCGAACATCCGGCGCTTGCGAGCGGGGGTCATCGGATCGATCAAGGCCTGGTTGCCGTCCCGCAGGTCGACGGCGCACCACAGGGGGGCCTTGTCGATCACCTTGGTGGGCCAGGTCCGATCGGCCAGGTCGATCGGCGGGAAACTTGTGTAGCGGGCGAACGGCATCTGGCTGCCGCGCTGACGGTTGTAGGAGTGCTGGGCAGCGGGGATGTCGCCGGTCGGGGTGCGCAGGCGCGAAACGGGGGGAGTACTCATCATGGTGTCCTTTTCCATGGGTGCTGGGTCTGCTCACGACAGCCCAGCGAGAAGGTTTCGACCAGCAGCACGAGGTCCCGCGACGGAGGAGCCAGTCTGGAATCAGGCTCCGTCGCGGCGGCTAAGGAGCAGGCTCGCGGCGAGAACGCCGGACGCTGCGGTGCGCACCACACGGTGACCCTACCGCCAACTGCGATCGACGGGCCACTCAGCTGGTGAGCAGACCCACCTCGTAGTCGGCGAACCGTGAATTGACGGTGACCAGGTTGACACCCTCTACCCTGGCCTGGGCGATGAGCATCCGGTCGAACGGATCGCGATGATGCCACGGCAGATTCGCCAGTTCGGCTTGGTGCGCGCCGGTGAACGGCAGGCCCTCGAATCCGGCGTCCAGGCTCGCGGACCAGATGTTCGCGGGTGCGGTGAGTTTGCCGAGCGAGGACTTGATGGAGATCTCTGCGATCGAGATCGCCGATACCAGAGGGTCATTCCGCCCGGAAGTCAGGGCGGCCCTGGCCGAACCGGGCAAGGCCGGATCGTCGGCGAGCCACCACAGCAGGATGTGGGTGTCGACCAGCAGCCTCACCTGGGCGATCCGCCGTACCATTCGGCGTCATCGGTCGGGGTCGAGATCATCGAAGTCGGCGCCGATCCGCACCATGCCCCTCAGCGACCCGGGGATGCGATCGGGGCGGTGCGACGAGATCGAGGTCAGCCGTGCGATCGGCCGGCCGTTCCTGGCGATCACCACCTCCTCACCGGCCTCCACCCGGGCGAGCAGGCTGGACAGCTGGGTCTTGGCGTCATAGACGTTGACCGTGATCGTCATCATCGCAGCTATTGATCTGGTCAGGTCTGGTCAACCACGAAGCGACCGCGGTCGGTCGCCGGCATTTCGATCAGTCCAGGAACTCCAGCAGCAACTCCGAGAGCCGGTCGGCCTGGGCCGGGATCCAATGCCCCCCCTGGACTTTCTCGTAGCGCCATGGACCGTCGACGAAGTGCGCCGAACCGGTCATCTGTTCCTCCGAAAGGAATAGATCCCCGGCGGACCAGACGCCCATTACCGGGCAGGCGACCCGTGGCATAGGTGGCGGCGTCGGCAGGAAGTAACTCTCCGGCCGGATGTTGGCGCGGTACAGGTTCAGCGCGGCGGCCAGCGCGCCGGGCCGGGACAGGTCGGTGATCTGCCGATCCATGTCAGGATCTTCGCCGGCGGCCAGACCGGCCCAGGCCCATTCCCGGAACGCCCGCCAGCCATCGGCCGGCAGCACGATCTCGGCGACGCCCTGGTGCAGGAACCAGAGCATGTACCAGGACAGCTGCCGCTGTCTGATCCCGGCAGCCATGCCGGCACCCGGATGCCCGACCGACAGTGCAGTCAGACGGTCGACAAGATCCGGACGGCGAAAGGTCAGGCTCCAGGCCAACGCTGCCCCCCAGTCGTGCCCGACCACCGCCGCCTTCTCGACCCCGAAATTGGCAAGTACGCTCACCACGTCCGAGATCAACAGCGGCATCCGGTACGCCGTAACATCTTCCGGTCGATCCGATCCCCCGTGGCCGCGCAGGTCCGGGGCGATCACCCGGAATCCGTTGCCGGCCAACGCCGCGATCTGGTCTCGCCAGAGGTGCCAGGAATCGGGGAAGCCGTGCAGTAGCAGCACCGGGCGACCCTGCCCGGCGGTGGCGACGTTCAGCCGCACGTCACCCGAGACGACGCAATGTTCGTCGATCGTCGTCATCGGCGGGCGTTGTAGACGCGCGACTGGCTCTGACCGTAAGCCGTGTAGGTGGCGATGGCCTCGTCCCGCAGCACATCCTGCTCCACCTCCATACCACGCAGTTCCAGTTGCTCGGCCCAGTCGGCGACCACCGGGCCTTCGTCGAAGCCGGTCAGTCGTTCCAGTTCGGGACCGTCGCCCGCGACCACCAGCCGCTGCACCCCTGACCACAGGACGGCGCCGAGGCACATCGCGCACGGGCGCCAATTGACCACCAGCTCCAACCCTGGTCTCACGGTGGCCAGATCCCAGGACCGGAGCGCGACCTGCGCCAGCGAAACGGCGGTGACTTCGGCGTGCGCGCTGGAAAGCCCGCTGGACAGCACGACATTCACCCCGATCGAGATGATCTGCCCGATCTCCGGGTCAGCCACCAGTGCGGCGAACGGGCCACCGTTGCCGGCCAGGAAATTGCGGCTGGCCAACTCGTGCACCAAGGTCATCCGCTCCTCGGGGGTGCCAGTAGGTGCGTCGTATCCGGCCACGAAAGGGATCACCCAGTCGGGAAGGGCCGCCGAGAATCCGGTAGCCAGGCCGGTGGTGTCGATCATCGGGGTGGGCTCCCGCCGCTCAGGAGTGGAAGTGACTCAACTGATCGTATAGAGCCGGCACCGGCAGTTCACCGCGGTGCGCGCTACTCTCGGCCGGATGGATCGCCGGGTAGCAGGTGCACTGGTGCTGGTGATCGCGCTGATGGCGACCCTGACCGTGCCGCAGCTCGTCGGCCGAGAGCTGTCCGGGTCCGCGGTGGCCGAGGTGATCGCCCCGCCGCCGGCCGTCGGTACCTGTGTCCGGGCCATCGCCGATACCTCGCCTGACCGGCTGCCGCCGGCGAACGCCGGCGCTGCGGAGGCCCTGCCCGATCGCGTCCTCCCGGTCGCCGCCGTCGTGCCCTGCGCCGGCGCGGTCATCGGGGAGGTCATCTCGGTGTCACCCCGGAGTACCCGGCGAATCAGCACGTTGCAAGAATATGAGGACGCGAACCCGAGCTGCCGCAGCCGGGTCGAGCCCTACCTCGGCACCCCCGCGACCACCGATCTGCAGGGCGTCGAGTGGACCAGGAGCATCTACGTCGACGCGATCACTGTCGGGCCGGACGCCCACGACCGGGCGGGGGGCCGGACCTGGACCGCGTGCGTGCTGTCGGCGGTCGGGCAGAGCTACACAGCGCCGCCGCTGCTGAAATCGAGTTGGACGTCGCACCAGCTCCCGGACGCCTTCGGACTGTGCTGGGCGGACCTGATCTTGCGGCACGGCGTTCCGACACCTTGCACGACGGCGCACACCACCCAGCAACTCGCCTTCGGATTCGTGTCGGGCCCGTCGGATTCGTCGACCACAATCGTGTCGGCGGCAGACACGGCCGCAGTGGCGGCGAGTTGTGTGCGGTTGGCCGCGTCGATCATGAATGTGGCGGACCCGACCTTCGGGGGTGCGGTGGCGGTGAGGGTGACATCGGACCCGGCCGGCGCCCCGTACATACAGTGCGCGGCGAGCGCCACCGGCGGTCGGAGTCTGGTCGGTTCCCTGATCGGCTTGGGTGGCCGTCCGCTGCCGCTGGCCTGACCGGGTCTTCGGCTCGGGCGGGAGGGACGCGGGGGGAAACGTCTCGCCTGCCCGGGTAGTCTGAACCCGGATATCGCCGCACCGGTGCAGTACTGCCGCCGGCCGTGTCCGCCGCCCCGTACCTGAATTGGCAACGTTTGTGATCCGCCCGCTCCCGGTCGGGCACCTGTCGTGTCCGACTCGTGGCCGACCGCGGGCGCCTGGAGAATCCGGGCGGCGCTCCTGGTCGTGGGACCGGCCGTCGTCTGCCCGGTTCTCGCGTGAAGGGCAGGAGTGCGTCGGTGAGTCTGATCGTCCAGAAGTACGGCGGTTCCTCGGTGGCCACGGCGGAGCGGATCAAGCGGGTGGCCGAGCGGATCGTCGCCACCCGGAAGGCCGGGAACGACGTGGTGGTGGTGGTCTCGGCGATGGGCGACACCACCGACGAACTGATGGACCTCGCGCTACAGGTCGCTCCGGTCCCGCCGGCCCGTGAGCTGGACATGCTGCTCACCTCCGGCGAACGGATCTCCAACGCCCTGGTGGCGATGGCCATTCATTCCCTCGGTGCGCAGGCCCGGTCGTTCACCGGCTCGCAGGCCGGCGTGATCACCGACTCCAGTCACGGGCGAGCCCGCATCATCGATGTCACGCCGGGCCGGATCAGGGCCGCCCTCGACGACGGCGCCATCGCCCTGGTCGCCGGATTCCAGGGCGTCTCCCAGGACACCAAGGACATCACCACCCTGGGGCGGGGCGGATCCGACACCACGGCCGTCGCGCTCGCCGCCGCACTGCAAGCCGACGTGTGTGAGATCTACACCGACGTCGACGGGGTGTTCAGCGCCGACCCGCGGATCGTGTCCGATGCCTCGAAGCTGGACACCATCACGTACGAGGAGATGCTCGAGATGGCCGCAGCCGGCGCCAAGGTGCTGATGCTCCGCTGCGTCGAATATGCCCGTCGCTATCACGTCCCAGTGCACGTCCGGTCGTCGTACACGGATCGGGCAGGCACCATCGTCACCGGCAGCATGGAGGATTTGACCGTGGAACAGGCATTGCTCACCGGCGTCGCTCACGAGCGTGGCGAGGCCAAGGTCACGGTGGCGGCGGTACCCGACCACCCCGGGGTGGCTGCCAAGATCTTCCGGACCATCGCTGACGCCGAGATCGACATCGACATGGTGGTTCAGAACATCTCTCGTGCTGCCGAGGGTAAAACGGACATCACTTTCACGCTTCCGAAGGCGGACGGACCCAGAGCCGTTGCGGCGCTCGAGGCCAGGAAGGCCGTCATCGGGTTCGATGCCATCGTCTACAACGACCACGTCGGCAAGGTCTCCCTGATCGGAGCCGGTATGCGTTCGCACCCCGGCGTCACCGCCACGTTCTGCGAGGCGCTGGCGGAGGCCGGCGTCAACATCGACATCATCTCGACGTCGGAGATCCGGATCTCGGTGCTGGTCCGCGATGTAGATTTGGACGCTGCAGTGCTGGCGATCCACCACGCGTTCGATCTCGGCGGGGATGACCCGGCCACCGTGTACGGAGGTACTGGACGATGACTGACGGTCTGCATGTCGGGGTGGTCGGCGCGACCGGCCAGGTCGGCGGCGTGATGCGAAAAATCCTGGCGGAGCGCAACTTTCCTGTCGCCTCGATCCGGTTCTTCGCATCGGCGCGGTCGGCAGGGTCGACCCTGTCGTGGAACGGCACCGACATCGTCGTCGAGGACGCGAGCATCGCCGACCCGACTGGGCTGGACATCGCGCTGTTCTCCGCCGGCGGGTCGACCTCGAAGGCGTTGGCACCGAGGTTCGCCGCCGCCGGCGTCGTGGTCATCGACAACTCCTCGGCCTGGCGGATGGACCCTGCCGTCCCGCTGGTGGTGGCCGAGGTCAACCCGGAAGCGGCCCTGGCCGTTCTGCGCCCGGGTCAGGGCGCGATCATCGCGAACCCGAACTGCACCACCATGGCCGCCATGCCGGTGCTCAAGCCGCTGCACGACGAGGCAGGTCTGGTCCGGTTGATCGTCAGCACCTATCAGGCGGTGTCCGGCAGTGGCCTCGACGGGGTCGCCGAGCTGGATTCCCAGGTGAAGGCAGTGGTCGAGAATGCAGCTGCGCTCACCCACGATGGCACGGCGGCCGCGTTCCCGGCCCCGAAGAAGTACGTCCGGCCGATCGCCTTCAACGTGATCCCGTTGGCCGGCAACCTGGTCGACGACGGCAGCTCCGAGACTGACGAGGAGCAGAAGCTGCGCAACGAGTCCCGCAAGATCCTGTCCATTCCAGGCCTGCTGGTCTCCGGAACCTGTGTCAGGGTGCCGGTTTTCACCGGTCATTCGCTGTCGATCAACGCGGAGTTCGCCCGCCCGCTCTCGGTCGAGCGGGCAACCGACCTGCTGGTGGCGGCTGCCGGGGTGGAACTGTCCGAGGTGCCGAACCCGTTGCAGGCGGCCGGCTCCGATCCATCGTTCGTCGGCCGGATCCGACAGGACGAGGGAGCGCCGGCTGGGCGCGGTCTTGCGCTCTTCGTCAGCAACGACAACCTGCGCAAGGGTGCTGCGCTCAACGCCGTCCAGATCGCCGAAGTGGTCGCCGCTGCGCGGTGAGGCGGTGACCGAACTGAGTCCGACCGGTGAGTTCCGTACGGTGGGCGTCGACCTGGCCGCCCAGGACAAGAAGACCGGGCTGGCGGTGCTGGCCTGGCGTCGCGGCGCGGTAATGGTCGAGCACGTACAGGTTCGGGTCGGCGACGACGAGATCCGCCGTCGGTGCATCGATTCGGCCATGCTCGGTCTGGACTGTCCGCTCGGCTGGCCGGCACCGTTCACCGACCTGCTCCTGGCGCAGCGCCGCGGGGACGTCGACCCGCTGGTTGGCCGCAACATCGACGCCAGGCGGGCGCTTGCCTTCCGGCGCACCGACTTCCACGTCCATCGGCAGACCGGGCGGTGGCCGTTGAGCGTCTCCGCCGACCTGATCGGATACCCGGCCATGCGGGCCGCCGGGTTGCTCGCGGACTGGGAGCTGTCCGGGAAGCCGTTGCACCGCAGCGGTATCGACTCCACCGTGGCCGAGGTCTATCCGGCCGCTGCACTGTCGCGGTGGGGGTTGATCTCGCGTGGATACAAGAGCGAGTCGGAGGTTCGGGCGGCGTTGATCGACAAGTTGCTGGCCGGCGCGCCCTGGCTGGACCTCACTGCGGCAGCAGACCTCTGCCGAGAATCCGACGATGCGCTGGATGCGGTGCTGGCCGCGCTGGTCGCCGGGGCCGTCCTGCTGGGCCGCACCGCCGGCCCGGAGGCCGAAGATCTCGCGCTGGCGCAGGAGGAAGGCTGGATTCATCTGCCGGACGCGGACTTTCTGCTCGACCCGTGGGCCAGGGTCACTCCGGGTGGCAGTTGACCCCGGCGAGTCCGGCTTGGCCGCCGCCCGGCCCTGCTTCCGATGTCACTTCGTAGCCGCAGCCGGAAACGTCGGCGGTAATGCCCTCGGACTGGATCATCGGCGGGTTGGGAAGTTCGCGGCGCGGCCAGCTCGGGAAGGTCGCCGGATCGGCCTGGGCGGTCGGGGCGACATATTCGATCACCTCGTCGTAGGTCAGCAGCAGCATTCGCCCTGGTGTGTAGCTGGCGTCGGTCACCACGGTGCCGGTGAACAGCGACTGGACGCGTCGCGCCGGACTCTGGGGGGTGAACGACGAGACCAGCCGCAGTTCGCCGCCGCCCGGTGCGCCGCGGTAGATCCGGTGCGGCGGAACCACTTCGGTGGTCGGGTTCGGGGTCGACTTGGTGATCACCAGCACCGAACCGTCGGTGGCAACCACCATGGCCTCGGCGTTGTGCGGCCCGTCCGGATATCGGTAGTCCCAGGCGTCGGCGGCAACCGGGCCCGATGGCAGCGGGGACAGCGACGGCTCGGCGAGCCGATAGACGGTGATGTGGTCACGTTTCAGTCCGTTATCGCCGATATCCCCGATATAGAAACATTTCCCGGCGACCTCACCGCACGATCCGGCCGCCATGGCCTCTGCGTTCTCGGCCGACATACCCGACACTGCAACGGCTCCCACTAGGGAGCCGTCGGATCGCAGCGCCTGGATCTGGTCAACGCCGGTGCCGTCGTCAACCACGAAATACACGCCCGGCGACTTCACCGACGCTACGATGCCGCTCGATTCCGGGGCGACCCCGGCCGGGATCCGGTGGACGGCGCCGAGGGTGTAGCAGCGGCCGGCCCCGCAGGAACCGGCTCGGCTAGTTGTCGTGACCGCAGCCGGGGGAGGAGTCGACGTCCTGCTCATGCCGTCTGCGGAGGCACTGATCGAAGCGGCGGAAGTGCCGGCTGAAACGGCAGGGCTGGTGGCGACCGGTGAACCGACACCCCCCGGATGCGCGACGGTGCAGGAGGCGGTCATCATCAGGCCACACGCAACCAAAGCCACCAGGCGCGATCGCCTGTTCGAGCGGGGCACGCGGGACGCAGGCACGAGCCGACGGTAGCCGAGCGCCGGGTTGCGCCGGGGTGAGGCGGGGAGGTCTCAGGGCACGACGGTGACCGGCCACCGCCCGGCCCTGACCAGTCGAACGCCGAGCGACCCGACCAACCGGTGCCCCGCCGAGGTGGAGGCGCCGACCACCACCGCGTCGGCCAACACCACCGCGCAGATCCTGGAGATCTCGGTGTAGGCATCGCCTTTCGCCTCGATGAAGCGAGCCTTCATGCCGGATCTTGCCGTCGCGGCCTTGATCTGCGCGCGCAGGTCATCGGCGACCTCGTGCAGAGCCTGGTCAAGGGCCGAACCACCTGCCGGGATGAAATTGGCCATTGCAGAAGCGGTCGCGACGAACACCACGACAAGTTCGGCCGACTGTCGGCGGGCCAGGCCAGCCGCATAGGCGGCCGCCCGCATCGAGGTCGTCGACCCGTCGACGGCAGCCACGATCACCCGTGGGCCGTCGGTACCCCGCTCGAAACCCGTTCCCATCGGTCCACTGTTCCATCGGTGGGGCCACCGATGGCGCCCGGGGCGGTGCACCGGTGCTTCGCTGCCCGGGCTCAACGAGTACGGCGGATGCGGATCGGGCCTTTGGCCGTGCTCGGGTCAACGGTGCAACCCTTCTGGGTGATCTCGACCTCCCCCGCGACGACCAACCGGCGTGCTGCCTGCCGGGCGGGTTCCATCAACTCCCTCCAGTCGGCACCACCCAGATCCCGGGCCACCTCACTCGGACAGATCGTCGCCGCGGCGGGGCGGTCGGCGAGCTTGGCCAGAATCGCCTGTTCCAGTCGGGCATCCAGGGCAGTCAATCTGCGCGCGCGACAGGCGTCCGAGCAGTAGCGGACCGAATCCCAGTCGCGCGCCCACTTCTTGCGCCAGGTGATCGTTCGGCCGCAGATCACACAGGACTTTGCCTCGATCCCCTGCCCGTGCCCAGCAGTGATCCGTTGACCCCGCGGCGGAGTGATCGGTAGGTCCACACCGGTCAAGTTCCCGACCAGGTCGACCGCCAACCGGTCGGCCAAGGGCAACCGCGCATCGCGGGGCCCGCGGGTCGGGCAAATGCCTCGTAGATTGGCATCCATCATGGGAGATCAGCGGGTGGATCGGGCGCCGGCCGGTCGGCGGACGCGTTCGGCGGAGTTGGCGGCCTGCCGGTCGGCAACCCGATTCGTGCGGAGGGCAACGGTATTGGCCGCACTGCTCCTGACCGCCGGTTGCATCGTTCCAGGGTCCGCGATGATCGCCCCGTACCGCAGCCGTCCGGTGCAGACACTGGTCGCGGTCGCCGTCGCCGTTCAGCGCGGTGGCGGGAGCGTGCTGGCGCTTTCCCCGAACGGTGCCGTCGTCGCGGTCTCCGACGCGGCCCACGGCGTGTGCCTGCGGTCGGTACCGGCTGGTGTTCCGGGTGCCTGCGCAGAGCTGCGATTGACCGGCAAACTACCGGTGACCGCCGCGTTCTCGCCGGACGGACAGACGATCGCGGTCGGCCAGGACGTGGTGACCCGCGGCGGTGGCCCGGTTTGGCTGGTCGACACCCGCACCGGCCGGACATCGGTGGTACCGATGATGACGGGGCCGACGACGCCGACGTCACGGGCCGAGGGGTCCCCCGCAGCGGGTGCCGCACCCGTCCCGAACAAGGCCCGGTACACCGCGATGATCTGGAATGCCGTGAGTGGTCACCTGTTGTTGATCAGCACCGCCGTCGATGACGGTGCGCCGAGCACCCGGGTGGTCGACGTCGATCCGCATTCGCTGATCCCGAGGGTCGTCGCCCAGGCCACATCCAGCTACGACTTCCAGTCCGGTTATCTGGCCGGCGGCGGCCCGAAGGTCATCTTCACGGTCTATCGCGGCGACCAGATCCTGGCTGATCTGGTCGTGGTCGACCTGGGCACCGGAGTACGGAAAGAGTTCGATCCGCTCGGGCTGCCCGGTACCCAGATCGTTCCGCTGGCGGTGTCCCCGGATGGCAGAGTAGCGGTCGTCGGGTCGGCCACCTACGGTCATTCCGGACCGCCGCGGCTGCTCGATCTGAGGTCCGGTCGGCTGACCGACATTCCGGGTCTGGTCGGAGACTTCGCGTTGGCAAGTTTCTCGCCCAACGGTTCTCAGGTGGCGGTGGTGTCGAATCTGGATTCGGCCAGGGCGCGGATCGCGGTCGCCTCGGTGTCCGGCGGCGCGGCCAGAACGCTGTCCGATGTGCGGGCGCAGTTCACCGCCGCGGCCCGGTTGACCTGGTCCGGACTCGACGTGTTGTCGGTCACCAGTCCGGTGGCGATGGCGCCCGGCTCGGTGGTCGGCTGGGCGTTGTCCGGCTGACCCGTCGCGACGGTGACACGGCCCACCCGTTGCGGCAACCTCTGGGTCGAGCAGGCAGGATCGACCCGGTGAGCATCATGATCGTAGGCATCGGTGGTTCCGTCGACCCTGATTCGCAGTCGGAACGAGCGCTGCGAGCGGTGCTGGAGGTCGCCGGGCGGCACGGTGCGACGACGCAGTCCTTCACCGGTTCGTCACTGGATTTCGCGCCCTATCACTCGGGTGCGGTGTTGCTGGGTGTGGCCCGCGAGTACGTCGAGGCGGTGCGATCGGCGGATGCCGTCGTGATCTCCTCGCCCGGTTACCACGGGACGGTGTCCGGCCTGGTCAAGAATGCGCTGGACTATCTGGAGGAACTGCGCACCGACGTGCGCCCGTACCTCGACGGCAGGGCGGTCGGGGCGATCGCCGTCGCCAGCGGCTGGCAGGCGGCAGTCGGCACCCTGGGGACGTTGCGGGAGGTCATCCACGCTCTTCGGGGTTGGCCGACGCCGCTGGGCTTGACCATCAACAGCGCCGTGACCAGGTTCGACGACGCCGATGTCGCCGACGACCCGGCAGTCGTCGGAGCGATCGAGATGCTGGCCGGGCAATTGCTCCGGTTCGTCGGCCGGAGCCGCTGAATCAGCGGGCGCCACCGGGTTTTGACAGGATCCATGATGGGCGTCGACCGTGCGCCCGTGAGCAGTGCGAAGGGATTGGTGACGATGACGTCCGGATCGAGCAGTGCCACGGCGATGCTGCGGAGCGCCCGTGAGTTCCTGATGGCCCATCGGGCCGACTACCTGACCGCTGTGCGCGATTTCCGCTGGCCGCGTCCGGAGGCCTTCAATTTCGCCCTTGACTGGTTCGATGTGATCGCCGCCGAGCACCCGGCCCGACCTGCGCTCACCATCGTCGAGGAGAACGGTCAGTCCGGTTCCTGGACCTACCGGGACATGTCGGTCAGGTCCGATCAGGTGGCGGTGTGGCTGCGGAGCCTGGGGGTCCGGCGCGGCGACCGCATGATCGTGATGCTGGGAAACCAGGTCGAACTGTGGGAGGTCATCCTCGGAGCGATCAAGCTCGGCGCTGTGCTGATCCCGGCGTCGACCCTGCTGGCCACCGATGACCTACGGGACAGGGTGGATCGGGGACATGCCGGATTCGTCATCGCCCGGGACACCGATGCCGGCAAATTCGACACCATCGCCGGCGACTTCGTCCGGATCGTCGTCGGAAGCCCCGTCGAGGGCTGGCTCGGTTACCACGAAAGCCGCTCTGCGGCAGCCGACCTCGTGCCCGACGGTCCGACGCCGGCAGCTGACACGCTGCTGCTGTATTTCACCTCCGGAACGACTGCCCTACCGAAACTGGTAGAGCACAGCCATGTTTCGTACCCGATCGGGCACCTGTCGACGATGTACTGGATCGGGTTGGAGCCGGCGGATGTACATCTGAACATCTCGTCGCCGGGCTGGGCGAAGCACGCCTGGTCGAACGTGTTCGCCCCATGGATCGCCGGTGCAACCGTCTTCATCTACAACTACACGCGATTCGACGCGGGTGAACTGATGAAGGTGATGACGAAGTACGGGGTCACCACCTTCTGTGCGCCGCCGACCGTCTGGCGGATGCTGATCCAGGCCGACATGTCGGTCCTGGCCAGCCCGCCGCGAGAGCTGGTCGGGGCGGGCGAGCCGCTCAACCCGGAGGTCATCGAGCAGGTCAGAAACGCCTGGGGTGTCACCATCAGGGATGGCTTCGGTCAGACGGAAACCACTCTGGCCATCGGCAATTCACCGGGCCAACCGGTCAGGGAAGGCTCGATGGGCCGGCCGATGCCTGGATTCGCGGTGGCGCTGGTGGACGTCACGACGGGCGAGGTGGTGCCGGTGGACGGGTCGGGTCCGACAGGCGAGGGGGAGATCTGCCTGGACTTGAGTCGCCGTCCCGTCTCGCTGATGACGGGCTATCACGGCGACGACGAGCGGTCGGCCGAGGCCATGGCCGGGGGCTACTACCACACCGGCGATGTGGGTTCGGTGGATGCCGACGGCTACGTCACCTATGTCGGCCGGGCCGACGACGTGTTCAAGGCCAGCGACTACCGGATATCGCCGTTCGAGCTGGAATCGGTTCTGCTGGAACATGAGTCGGTGGCCGAGGCGGCCGTCGTGCCGTCGCCCGATCCGCTCCGGCTGGCCGTGCCGAAGGCATACGTGGTGCTGGCGGCCGGTTTCCAGCCGGATCGAGCGACGGCGTCGCTCATCTTCCAGTACTCGATAGAGCACCTGTCGCCCTACAAGCGCATCCGCCGGCTGGAGTTCGCAGAGCTGCCGAAGACCATCTCCGGGAAGATCCGGCGGGTCGAGCTGCGTAGCCGTGAGGACGTCATCCATGCGGCGGGCGCGGTCGACCCGGGCACCGAATACCGGCTCGAGGATTTCCCGGAGTTGCGCAACTGAGGACCGCGCTCCGGAACGTGCCGGGTTTGTGATGCGCGGGGCGCGAGTCAACCCGTTGATGAGCGCCGGCGAAGATGATGAGCGCCGTCAGGGGGTGGGCAGGCCCAGGGCGGTCCGGGCGAAGGCGATCTCGCAGGCCACCTGCCGGATCCGCTCCGCCACCACCATCGAGCCGTGCCCGGCGTCGTACCGGTACTGGGCGTAGCTGGCTCCGTCGACCTGCTCGGCCCGCAGGGCGCCCAGTGCGTCCAGGTAGGTGTCGATCTGCCGGATTGGGCATCGCGGGTCGTTCTCACCGGCCAGGACAAGCAGCGGCGCTGACACCTGATCGACGTAGCTCAGCGGCGAGGAGTCGGTGTAGGCGCTCGGCACCTCCAGCGGTGACCCGCCGAACAACGCCCTGTCGTACGCGCGGAGCGGCTCCATCTCGTCCTCATAGGCCTGCAGGTAGTCGGCGACCGGGACACCGGCGATACCGGCTGCCCAGCGGGACGGCTGGGTTCCCATGCCGAGCAGGGTGAGAAACCCGCCCCACGAGTAGCCGGCCAGCAACGACCGCGCCGGGTCGATCACCCCGGCGGCCACCAGGTGGTCGTGCACGACCGCGACGTCGGCCAGTTCGGTGTGACCCACCCTCGCGGTCAGCGCATCCCGCCAGGCCGATCCGTAACCGGTGGACCCGCGGTAGTTGACATGCACCACCGCGAACCCGGCGTCCAGCCACGCCGCGCGGGTGGCGTCGTAGGAATCCTCATCGGCCGCCGCAGGGCCGCCGTGCAGGAAGAAGACGCTCTGCCCTGTGGTGTTCGATCGGTCCGGAACCGCCAGTGCACCCCAGTCGGCGGGGCGCGCCAACAGTACGTGGACCGGGCCGCCCGGTCCGGCGACCCACAACTCGGACAGCGGCTCCGAGCCGGGAGCTGCGCCGCCGGGTGGCAGCAGCAGGCTGCCGTCGGTCGACCCGTCGGCGGCCAGCACCCGGAGCTGCCCCGGAGCGGCAGCGCTGGACCAGCGGTACCAGATCGCCCCGTCCGGCCGGGCCAATGCCGCGGAGATGACGCCCGACGCGGCCGGGAGATCGACCAGTTGAGCGGTCGTCAGGTCGTACCGGTGCATGGTGGTGCGCCCTGCCCGGGTGTGGACGATCAGCAGCGACCGCGCGTCGGGGTAGAAGTCACCGGAGATGTCGCCCGGCAGGTCGATGTCCAGCTCGGTGGTCTGGCCCGTCGCGACGTCCCAGAGCAGCAGCTCCTCCCGGCCGCGGCGTTCGTGCCCGACCAGCACCCGCTGATCGCCGGGCAGCGGGGAGAAGGCGATCGCGCCGAGTCCCTTGCCCGGGGTGTCGTCGAGTTCGGCGATCACGGTTTGGTCGGCCACCGAGATCGCACGTAGTGCAGGATATCTGGAGTCACCGTGTTCAGAATGAGCGAGCAGCCAAATGGTCTCGTCCGTCGACAGTCCGTCCACACTGCCGTCGTTGGTGTTCTGGTACACAACCTTCGGTTCCGCTCCACCGACCGCCAGGTGGATCCGGGTGCCGTCGTCATCGACGAAGCCGGCGATGATGATCTGCCGACCAGGCTCCAGACCGGCCGGATAGCCAGGCTCCACCGTTGGCATCGAGGGTGTCGCCGACCCGGGGGTGGCGCCGAACGGCTGCCGCTGCCAGCGGCCGAACTCGTCTCCGCCGGTGTCGTCGAACCACAGCAGCTCGCTCCCATCGGCGGACAGCGTGCCGTGCGCCGTTCCATCCGGACGATCGGTGGCGACAAGGTGCCTGCCGGCGGTGATGTCCCAGCAGTACAGCTCATACCGACCACCGGCGTTGGACAGGTAGACGGCTCGGTCTGCAGCGTCCCTGGCCGGGTCGGCCAGGCTCAGTCTGACCGCTGAAAACCGTTGCCGCCAGCGCTTTTCCGCATCGTCGTCGACGAACAGGCGGTCCGGGACCGGAGCCACCGGATGTCGCGGCGATGGTCGTCCCGGCCCGCCGGATCGGTCCTCGGCGCTGCGGCCGACGTCGGTGTTCATGGGCTTCATCCTCTCCTGCCGGCCAATCTGGCCGCGTTCGGCCGCTTGCGGACCGGGTTGTCCAGCTGACGAGGTCGCCGCTTTCCTGTTGAACGGCCGCGGACCAGCCGGTCGGGGTGACAAACTATGGCCCATGACAGCATCCGTGCCCGCCGGCTGGTACCCCGACCCTTCAGGTGCTGCCGATGTCCTGCGCTGGTGGGACGGTGTGAGCTGGACCGACCACACCCAGCCCGGCCGATCGAACGCAGCTGGTCAGCAGGGCGCCTATGGCCAGGCCTACGAGCAGCAGGGCGGATACCCGGTGACCGCGGCAACCTCCGCCGGCCACACCTACGGCGACCAGAGTTTTGGCGGGAACATGCAGGTCGGTGGGCCGGTGGCCGCCGGGTACCGGTCACCGCTGACCGAGCAGGTCATCTTCGTCAGTCAGAAACGCAAGCTCATCGAGCTGACCAACGAGTATGCGGTGTTCGCCCAGGACGGCGGGCAGATCGGCAGCGTCACCGAGGTCGGGCAGAGCGGGGCGAAGAAGGCGCTGCGGTTCCTGACCGATTTCGACCAGTTCATGACGCACCGGCTCGAGGTCAGGGACATGAACGGGCAGCCGCTCCTGCAACTCACCCGACCCGCGAAGGTCTTCAAGTCGACCCTGGTTGTGCAACGCCCCGACGGATCCGAGGTGGGCCGGCTGGTCCAGCGCAACGTGTTCGGCAAGATCAGGTTCGGGCTGGAGTCCAGCGGACAGGAGATCGGCTCGCTGAACGCCGAGAACTGGCGCGCCTGGAACTTCTCCATCCAGGACCACACCGGAGCGGAGATCGCCCGGATCACCAAGACCTGGGAGGGTCTGTTGACCACCATGTTCACCTCCGCCGACAAATACATGGTGCAGATCCACCGGCCGCTGGCAGATCCGCTGCTCTCCCTGGTGGTCGCGTCCGCTCTGACGGTCGACACGGCACTCAAGCAGGACTCCCGCGGCTTCAACTAGACAACACCGACCCCGCCGATGGCATGTGATGTTACAAACCGGTGACAGCTCGTCCCATTGCGGCGCGGCTCGCCGCCACCCGGAGCCGGTGGACCTAGCTTTGCCTCACGGCCCCAAGGGGCAGCTGAATCCACACCACACCCGCGACACTCACGGAGAAGCAATGACCATCCGCATCCAGCGCCAGGACCAGACCGCCACCAAGATCCAGTTCGTGCTGCCGGACGATATCCACGACGGCGCGGTCTCGGTGGTCGGTTCGTTCAACGACTGGCGGCCGGGCGTGCACCGACTCGTCCGACGCAGCAACGGCACTCGCAGCGTCAGCGTGGCTGTTCCCCGTGGCCAGGAGGTGCGGTTCCGTTACCTTGGCAATGGCGGAGTCTGGTTCGACGACCCGGACGCGCACGAGATCACGGTCGAAGGTTCGCTGGTCCGCGCCTGATCTCGGGCCCGGTCGCCGGCCCGATACGTCGGCCCGGCGACAAACGGGCTACCCGGTCCGTAGCTGATCCTGTTGCGGGAATATCGGTGTCCGTTCGGTGATGTACCAGACGGTGAGCAGCGCCAGCAGTACCAGCATCACGATGGGCGAGAACAGCCCTATCGCGGTGACCACTGGGTAGAGCACCAATCCGATACCGAACCGTAGTTGCGCCCGTCGGCCGTCGGCCGGCGGCACCGGCAGCAGGGTCAGGCCGGCCCGGAGCATCCGGCCGAGCATCAGAGTGAAACCGACGGACATTCCTTCCATCGACAGCCCGTACATCAGCACCGCCAGGCGGGCATCCCACCCGCCGTGGAGCAGAAACTTCGCCAGGGTGGAGGTGGTGAACGGAATGGTGGTCACCCAGAACAACAGCAGCAGGTTGTAGAACATCAGCGGCCGGTCGACCCGGCCGACCAGAGCGACGAGGGCGTGATGGTTGACCCAGATCACCCCGATCACGAAGAAGCTGATCACGAAGGCCGCAAAGGTCGGCCACTCGGTGGCCAACTGGTGGCCGAGACTGCCCTCACCTTCGGCCGAGGCGTGCAGATCCAGAGCCAGCAGTGTGATCACGACGGCCAGCACCCCGTCGCTGAACGCCTCCAACCGCCCTCTGGTCATCGCCAAATTCCGTACCTCTTCAATCCCGGGCTTGCGCGCGGTGTGCCGGAGCCACCGTCACAAACGCGCTACGAGTGACGTGACCGATCATCGCGGGGCCCGGCGCAAAGATGAAGAAGGTCGGCCGGGTGATGCTCCGGACCGGTCAAGGCCCGCGGCTCCGCAGGGGCAGCGGATCATCAGACCCGTCTTCCCCGCCGTCAGTTGTGGATGGCATACCCGACGTATGGACCACCTTTGCGCAGGGAGACCAGGCCCGGCACGTTGTAGATCGAGCCGTAGTTCGCGATCGCGTAGTGCAGCCCGGCGAAGAGGTTCGCTGCGGGGTTGAACAGGTCGTTCGGGAGTTGCAGGGACCGGTACCGGTCGAAGGTCGGCTGGATCACCTGGATGAGTCCCTTCGACGGATGGCCCCGTTGGGCGTTGATGTCCGTCAGATTGATCGCGTTCGGGTCGCCGCTCGACTCATAGCGGATCATCGTGTCGACGTCGTTGACATTGCCGCCCGACTGTCCCAGTACCGACAGGATGCAGAGCACCAGCGGGTTCCACCGGGTAACGGTGGTGCCCGTCGAACTGGCCGGAATGGTGTTGCAGCCGGCAGCGCCGCGACCGTCCAGGTAGTACCCGACCACATCGGCCACCAGGTAGACGCTGCTCCCCAAGCTGAGGAGCCGGATGCGTCCGTCGCCGCCGACCGGCACGACGACCAGGTTGGCGACCGTCTGGCCGGCGACGAAATTCAGATTGGACGTTCTGGGCAGGGGAGCACCGCTCGGGTAGACCGTCACGACGCCCGCGGCGGTGGGACTGACCACGGTCACGTTCACCACGACCGCGGACACCCCCGGGTTGGGTAGCGCACCCGTGCCGGTCATCTTGACGGTGATCGAGGTGCTCCCGGCGACCCGCCCGGCTGCTGCTCCGAGTCCGATGCGGGTGTCCAACGTGCGCCTGGGCTGGATCGATTGAAAGGTCCCGGCTCCGCCCGGCGCACCTGCCAGGTAATAACCCATCACGTCCACGATCAGGTCCACCGTGGCCGAGCCGGTGTTCGACACCCGAATCCGCCCAGCGACGCCGACGGGGACCATGGCCAGGTTCGGAACGGTCTGCGAGGTGGAGAAGTTCAGGTTGGACACGCCCGGCTTCGCCGCACCGTCGGCATAGGCCGTCACGTAGCCGAGGCCGGTCGGGTTGGTGGCGGTGACATTGACCAGCACGGCTGAGACACCCGAGCTGGGTACGACCCCGGTGCCGGTCACCTTGACCGCGACGGAGCCGTAGGGGCTGACCCGCCCGGCCGGCGCCCCCAGCCCGATTCTGGTATCCAGCAGCCGCGTCGGGGTGACCGACTGGAAGGCGCCGGCCACAGTGGGCGTACCGGCCGTGAAGTAGCCGACGACATCCCCGACCAGCGCTACCGATCCGGTGGAACTGTTGAGCAGCCGGATCTTCCCGTTGACCCCGACGCGCACCACGACGAGATTCGGCACGGTCTGGTTGGGCCGGAAGTTCAGGTTCGACACCACAGGCAACGCGGTGCCGTCGGGATAGACGGTGATATGTCCCGGCTGGGTCGGCCCGGTCACCGTCACGTTGATGACGACGGACGCGACTCCAGAGCCCGGTACTCCCCCCCTGCCGAGAATGGCCACCGCGATGGACGTCGCCGGACGGACCGGCCCGACGGCGCCGAGGTTGCCTCGAGTGTCCAGAACCCTGGACGGGGGCACCGCGTGGAAGGAACCCGCAGACACCGCCAGCGCCGCCGCCCGGGGCAGGGACGGCGTAGCGGCGGCCGCGGAAGACGCCGCTGCCGGGGCGAGGACGACCAGTATCAGAATCGCCAGAGCCGACGAAAGAAATTGATGCCCAACACGTATCGACATGGGTGCCTTCCTGAGCGCGGGCCCCCGCGGCGTCATCGCCGCGAGAGTTGTCCTCCCGCAGCACCCAGCATCGACCACCCGGGAATCACCAGCGCAGGGACACGAATCGCCGAGAACGACACGATTTCACCCGTCATGGACGAACCGAGCATTCCACAGTTGGGCAGTCAGGCTGTTGCCGTGCCCACCTTCAGTGTGCACCCAATTACGCAGAGTTAGTCTTTCGGGCTAGAAACTTGCGGTGTCGATGACGAAGCGGTACCGGACGTCGCTGTCGACCACTCGGTCGTAGGCCTCGTCGATCTGATCGCCGGTGATGACCTCGATCTCGGCTCCCAGGTGGTGCTCGGCGCAGAAGTCGAGCATTTCCTGGGTCTGCCGGATACCGCCGATCATCGAGCCCGCCCAGCTTCGGCGCATCGGGATCAGCGCGAAGGCCGGCACCGACAGTGGCTCCGACGGAGCGCCGACGTTCACCATGGTTCCGTCGAGGCGCAGCAGCGAGAGGTAGTCGAGCATCGGCAGGGTGGCCGACACGGTGTTGACGATCAGGTCGAAGGTGCCGGCCAGATCCTTGAAAGTGTTCTCGTCACTGGTCGCGTAGTAGTGGTCTGCGCCCAGTTTGATGCCGTCGTCCTTCTTGGACAGCGTCTGCGACAGCACGGTGACCTCGGCACCGAGCGCGTGCGCGATCTTTACGCCCATGTGGCCGAGCCCGCCGAGTCCGACGATCGCAACGTTCTTGCCGGGCCCCGCTCCCCAATGCTTGAGGGGGGAGTACAGGGTGACGCCGGCGCAGAGCAGCGGTGCGGCGGCGTCGAGCGAGATGCCCTCCGGGATGGACAACACGAAGTCCTGATCGACGACGATGTGTGAGCTGTAGCCCCCTTCTGTGGGGCGCCCGTCTTTGCCGATGGCGTTGTAGGTGCCGATATTGCCCTCGAGGCAGTACTGCTCCTCGCCGGCGAGGCAGTTCTCGCACTCGCGGCAGGAATCAACCATGCATCCGACTCCGACCCGATCGCCCACCGCATGCCTGTCGACTGCGGTGCCGATCTCTTCGACGGTGCCGGCGATTTCGTGACCGGGCACCAGTGGGAAAAGCGCCTCGCCCCATTCCTCGCGGGCAGTGTGGATGTCCGAGTGACAGATCCCGGCGAAGGCGATCTTGATCAACACGTCGCGGGGCCCCAGGTCCCGGCGCTCGATGGTGGTCTTCTCAAAGGGCGCCTTGGCGGCAGTGGTGGCATAGGCGGTGACGGAACGCATGCGGTTGTTCTCCTTCGACGATGAACAGGTGAATTCGGATGGTGCGGAGGCGGACGACGTCCGAGGATGGACGGCGCGCCCGACCACTTCTTCGGTACCCGGCGGCGGGTGGGTCCAAGCAACCATCGGTGCGGATTTCCCCCGCAGTGAACGGTCCACCGGAGCCATCGGCCATCATGTGGGTCACCGGGTGACCGGGCAACATGAGCACCACCTGCCCCCCCGGTCAACATGGTGAAGATTGATCCGTCAGCCGGCCACTAGGCTCTGGGGATGACCGAGTCGCCTGGTAGGTCCGGTGAGGAAACCACAGGTGAAGGCGATGAGAGCGTCGCATCCGCCGCGGACGGGCACCCGGGGGACAACTCCGTGGGTCGCCTACTGGCGCTCAGTGACGGGGTCTTCGGAATCGCCATGACACTGCTGGCCCTGGATCTGGTGGTACCTGATTCTGCCGACCATGTCAGCGACCAGGCCCTCCGTCACCTTCTCGCCCAGAATATCCCCAGCTACCTGTCGTTCCTCATCAGTTTCTACGTGGTCGCGGGGTATTGGTCGCGACACCGGCGAGTGATGCGGTCAGTGCTGGCCGCGGATCCAAAACTTCAACGGGACAACATCTTTCTGTTGCTGCTGATCGCCGCCATGCCATTTCCGGCCAGCCTGCTCGGTCGTTTCGCAAGCGATGGATCTGCGCTGGCGTTGTACGGCATCTTCAATCTGCTCTGCACCCTGACCCTCATCCAATTGACCCGCGACGTGCAGAAGCAGCGACTGGCGGCGGGAGCATCCGATCACGTCGTCACATCGGACGAGCGGTCGGAGACCTGGGGAAATGCAGTGGTCTTTCTCCTCTGCATTCCGGCCGGCTACCTGTTCGGTTCCCTCGGCCCGTTCGTGTTGCTGTTGTTGGTGGTGGCCGGGCGTGGCCCGTCGTTGCGGAAGCTGCTGATCCGGATGCGAAGTCGGCGAGGAGGCCGTCACGAACTCCAGATCTAGGCCCGGAGTCGCCAAGCCTGTGCGCTGAGCCCTTCCAGCCGGGTCCCGGCCACCTGTGGGGTACCGGTCGTCTGACCGGCAGTCAGGGCCCGAGCACCTGGACGGGCTGCCCGTTGTCCTCCCAGACGTTGTTCGAGATCTTGCTGGTGTCCGCACCGTAGGCCAGGATCTGGTAGGTACCGGGGCGGCTCCGACCGAACTTGTTGTCCCGGATGACGACGGACAGGGTTGGATAGGCCTTGGACGACAGATTGATCATTGCCGCCCCGCCGTCGAGCCAGTTGCTCAGCAATTTCAATCCGGTGATCTGGCCCTGATCCTGCCCCACCATGAAACACGACATTTCGTAGCCGGTGATCGTGTTGTTCGAATAGACGATGTTGCTTCCGCTGCTGACCTGGGCACCATCGCTGTGTGTCTGGTTGTCGCTATTGGTGGTGGACGGCGTGAAATACGCGCCACCGTGGATGAAACAGGAAGACACCAGGACATTGCCCACCCCACTGCTGTCCGCGCCGTCGACACCACCGGAGATGTCGCACCGCAGCAGGGTGTAGTTGCAGCCCTGCACGCCCACGGTCCACCGGTTCGGTGTCTGGACCGCCAGCGTGCAGTCCTCGACCAAAAGGTTGGTGTGTGCCGGGTCGGATTGCTGGACAAGAGCGTGTGATCCCGACGTCGGTGCCGCCACCGGCCCACGAACGACACAATTTCGTATTGTCACGTCGGACGCCTGAATGATCACGACTCCGCGAATGTCGAGTCCTTCGATCAGCGTGCCATCGGCAGAAACGAGGAGATCACCGTCGTGGACCGCGAGGTCGGTCCCTTGGGGCACACCCGTGTTGCCTGCACTGGGCTTGCTCCGGGTCGCTGATCCGGTGACCAACGGTGCCCGGACGGGGGTGCCGGCCAGGCCGCCACCAAGGCGCCCGCTTGCCTCGACCGCGCCGGCAACGACCAAGAAGGCGGCGGCGGTCGTGACGAGGCGCCGCCGGGTGACCCGCAGGTCCGACATTCTTGTTGGTCTTGTCGGTACCGACACGTGCTCTCCCCTCCGCGACCAATGTTCGGCTGGCACCGCGGCGCGGCTTGGGCGAATGGTCCGCATTCTACGACCGCAGGAGGTGCCGTGGGCGTGAGTCAGCGGAATCCGGAAAGGTGTACCCGAGGGGGAAGGCGCTCAGCGTGCGCGAGGTTTCCGCCGGCGGAACAGGCCAAGTTTCCGCGGGGGTGGAGCAACACCCCTCGTCCGCCTGTCCAGCGGCCTTGCCGGCGTCCCGGCCAGGTAAAAGATTGGTCTCAGATGGGTCACGGACGGCGCGGTGCAGGGCGTGTTCGATATTCCTGGGAGGCAAAATGGCTCATGGGGACGCGGGAGAATGCCAGGGCCAGGTTCGACCGGTGTCTGCGCGAGTCGGATAAGATCCTTTCTGATCTGATGGCTGCACGTCCCGATTTGGCGGGGGAATTCACCCCGGTCTTTTGGCAAGCACCGAGCCGCCCGGAGGAGTTCGCGCCGGATGAAGCAGGCACCACCGTCGCCTTGCGAAGCGCTTCATAGCAGGGCATCCCGTAACGGGTCGCCCCGACCTGCGAACGAGGGTTGCCACAGTTTCGACCACGCCAGAGTTTCGACTTCGCCGGGCTAGCGCTTGAGGTCGGGACAGTAGGCGCCGATGGCAGCCTGCACGATCTGGTTCGCCATCGCCTGGTTGTCCAGCTGACCCGCCATCATGCCGACTTCGTCGTGCACGGATGCATCCTTCCGCAGTGCCGTGCAGATGGCGCGGCCGTTCTGCTCCAGTACCGCGGTGCTCTTGGCAGGGTAGGCGGTCCGGGCGAGGCGCAGGAAGCCGGCAGCTGCGGCGGACGAGGATGCGGTCGACGTCGACGGAGCCTTGGTTGGCGAGACCCGCGTCGACGACGGCGCCGCGGCCGCCACGGTCCCGGGCGAAGTCGCCGCAGCCTTTGTCGCGGCCGAGGAAGCAGTGCTTTGCAGGGGTGAGGGGAATGCAACATTGCCTGTGGAGGTGCCGCCACTTGCCGCCGGTACCTGCGGCGCGGCGCAGCCGCCGGCGAGAACGGCGGCGGTTGCCAGCGCACATGCGATCAGAGAACGTTTCATGCCTCGAAGGATCCCCTGCGTCCACAAGGCTGTCCAGGACCGCGTCGACCTGGTCCATGCCACTTGTGCGTGTTCGGGCCGCTGCGGTATGCCACATCTCACAGAGTTAACTTGTTAGCCGTTACAGAGGCTAACCTGCTAACAAGGCATCTGGCTGTTCCCGCACGGCGCTCCTTCGCCGTTGCCGGGTGCAGCACGCGAAGGGGTGGCGCCGATGCGGTCGCAATCTACCGCGGTGAGCATCGACCGCCACGCGAAAGGATCGGATATGACCGAGCTCGCCGGCCCGGCGACGCTGCTGACGACCACTGGCTCGCCGGCCTACCGCAGCCAGGCCGGTCTTTATGACCAACGAACGGCCCTTTTCCATCACTGGCGTGAGTCGTTGGTCGGCAGTTTGGCCATCGGCGAAGGGGACACCGTGCTGGACGTCGGCTGCGGAACGGGCCTGTGCCTGCCGTTGATGCACCGCAAGATCGGGCCGACCGGCACCATTGTCGGCATCGACGAATCCGACGAAATGTTGCAGCTGGCGGCCAAGCGGGTGGCCGCACATCGCTTCCACAACATTCATCTCGTTGCTGCCCCGGTGTCGAAGGCGTCGATCGGCGTCATCGCCGACGCTGCCTTGTTCTGTGCCGTACACGACGTCATGCAATCCCGGGCGGCGCTGGTAAATGTCTTCCAGCATCTGCGGCCAGGGGCGGCGGTCGCAGCCATCGGAGGGAAGTGGCCGGCCCCATGGCTATGGCCGCTGCGGAGTTGGGTTGCCGACCTGCACGCGCCCTTTGTCAGCGACTTCACCGGGTTCGACCGCCCCTGGCAGCTCTTGGCCGAATTCGTCCCCGACCTGCAGGTTCGGCAACTCGCCGCCGGCACCGGCTATCTCGCACACGGACACACTCCCGCAACCTGACAAGCTCCTGGTCAGCGATTGGCCAGGAATGCCGAGATAGTCTTCCCGAATTCGGGTGCCTGGGTAATGACAGCGGCGTGGCCGCCGGGAAAGACACGCAGAGTGGAATGCGGGATCAGACGGGCCAAGATCCGTGCATTGGCGGCGGGTGCTATCCGATCGCCTTCGCCAGCCATGACGAGCGTCGGTTGCCCGATCATCGGCAGGAACGGCAGGCTGGTCCAGGCGGCGATGGCCGCGAGCTGATGCAGGTAGCCGATACCCCTCAGGCCGGTCGCGGTGCCCGAAAACCCGCAAACCCTGGCGTCGTCCGCCCGGTCCGGCTTGGGTGGAGCACTAGTGCTTCGCTGAATGGGATCGGGTCGGCGAGCGCCCTGCGGTGTCAACATCCTTCTCAGCGTCCAAGAACCACCCGGCACGGAGATGAGACCCGTACTGGTGCTGATCAAAACCAGTCGGCGGCACCTGCGGGGGTGCTGGATCGCCAACTGCTGGGCGAGCGCACCGCCCCAGGAATATCCAAGGACATCGACCTCGTCCGGATAGCCGAGTTCATCGAGCATTCGC
This sequence comes from Mycobacteriales bacterium, assembly GCA_038229825.1. Lineage (GTDB taxonomy): Bacteria > Actinomycetota > Actinomycetes > Mycobacteriales > Nakamurellaceae > Nakamurella. Next base: position 10,626 of record JBBROB010000014.1, on the reverse strand, counting down.
GTGACCAGCCAGGCCAGGGTGGGGAAGGCATAGGGCAGCAGGGCGACCGGTGACCCGCCGACGCCAGGGACATCGAACCTGATGGTCTCTGTGCCCTGGTCCAGTGCATCGACCAATGGCTGCAGAAACTCCAGACCCTCACCGATCCCATTGCAGATCAACAGGGGCCGTCCACTCCCGTCGCCCGGCCGGATCTGCACACGCAGTTCCTGGCCGTGCACGTTCAACCGCTCCATCCGCCGAGATCTCCTTCGTCGTCGCGATCCTCTGACAGCTCGAGGATTCCTTCGCGAGCCTAGCCTTCGGCACGTTCGGCGTAGCGGCATTAGTGAATCTGTTCGAGTCGGCCGCACAGGTAGGTCTTTTCGGCTGGTCAGGTGGCGCCGACCGGGCCGTGTTCGGCGCGGAACAACCGTTCGATGGAGCCCGCATCCGGCTGCCGACTCACCCCCCACCGCGAACCGATGCACGACGGTGCAGCCGGGACGGTCTGTGTTCCACGGGTGCGACAGTTTGTATCCGGAATTTCCGGGAAATGCATTTGTCGGTGAGCGACACCAATGCCGTCGACCGACCGCCGACGGAATTCCAGTTTGGCTTTTTTGACCATTTTCGACGTTTTGACCATGTTCCGTTTTCACCATGAGGAGTCAACGATGACCGATCAGCATGCGGTATCCCGGCGCGCCGTTCTCACCGGACTCGGCGGTTCGGCCGTCCTGGGCACAGCACTGTCGGCCGGCCTGCTCACTGCGCCGGTGGCGGCAGCAAGCGAGCCGACGAGCGCAGCCGATGACGGGCGGCGAGGTAGGGACGACAAGATCGAGCATCGCGTATCGGCCCTGCTCAAGCGCATGACCCTGGCCGAGAAACTGGGACAACTCCAGCTCGTCAACACGGCTGAGCTAGCCATGCAGGCGTTGGCCACCGGCACCTGCGGTGGGGTCTTCTCGGTGGTCGGCGCGGCCGCCCTCAACTCGCTGCAGAAGGTCGCGGTCGAACAGACCCGGCTCGGCATCCCGCTCATCTTCGGCCTCGACGTGATCCACGGTTACACCACCAACTTCCCGATTCCGCTCGCTCAGGCCTGCAGCTTCGACCCCGCGGTTGCGGAAACCGATGCAGTGGTGTCGGCGGCCGAAGCCAGGCGCAGTGGGATCACCTGGACGTACTCCCCGATGATGGACGTCACCCACGAGCCTCGGTGGGGTCGCATTGCCGAGGGTGACGGCGAGGACCCCTACCTCGCCAGTCAGATGGCAGTGGCCAAGGTACGTGGTTATCAGGGCACCGATTACTCAGCGCAGAACAAATTGGCCGCCTGTGCCAAGCACTACGTGGCCTACGGGGGGACCGAAGGCGGCCGGGACTACAACACCGTCGATGTCTCGATGAGCGAGTTGCACAACCACTACCTGCCGCCGTTCAAGGCCTCCGTCGAGGCCGGGGTTGCTACCTTGATGGCCGCGTTCAACACAGTGGCGGGGGTGCCTGCGCACGCCAACAGCTACACCCTGCGGCAGGTGCTGAAAGGCCGCTACGGATTCGATGGGTTTGTGGTCAGTGACTACACCGGTATCCAGGAATTGATCAACCACGGCGTCGCCGGTGATGGCGCCGACGCGGCCGCGGCCGGGCTCACCGCCGGCGTTGACATGGAGATGGTGTCCACCAACTACGTCGACTTCGGCAAGAGTCTGCTGGCCCAGCACCGGATCACCCAGCAGCAGGTGGACGATGCCGTCCGACGAATCCTGCGGGTCAAGTTTGCGCTCGGCCTCTTCGAGCATCCCTATGTCGACCCGGCCGGAGAGATCACGACTGTGTCCGCGGGTGCCAGGGCCAAGGCCCGGGCGACAGCCGGGCGTTGCATGGTGCTGCTGAAGAACGAAGGGTCCTTGCTGCCACTGGGCAGGACCGCAAAGGTCGCGGTGATCGGCCCGCTCGCCGCGGCGACCTATGACCTGAACGGCACCTGGTCCGGGCTGGGAACGGGGGCGCTCACCACACCTCCGGTGACGGTTGTCGACGGCATCACCGCCGCGGGCGCAACCGTCACCTATGCGAAGGGTTGCGACATCGAGAGCGCTGACACCACCGGGATTGCCGCCGCGGTGGCCGCGGCATCGGCTGCCGATGTCGTCGTGCTCGCCCTGGGAGAGAGTGCGGCGATGAGCGGCGAAGCCTCCGCCCGCAGCAACATCGACCTGCCCGGGGTCCAGGAGCAGCTACTGGCCGCCGTGGTCGCGGCCGGCAAGCCGGTCGTGGTGGTGTTGTTCAACGGGCGGCCCCTGACACTCCAATCCACCCACGACACGGCGACCGCGGTGCTGGAGGCGTGGGCGCCCGGCGTAGAGGCCGGCAATGCCGTTGCCGACGTACTGTTCGGCGCCGTGAATCCGGGTGGAAAGCTACCGGTTTCGTTTCCACGGGCCGTCGGGCAGATACCGATCTATTACAACCACCAGAACACCGGCCGCCCGGCCGACCCGAACAACAAGTACACCTCCAAGTACCTCGACCTGCCCAACGGGCCGCTGTACGACTTCGGCTTCGGCTTGAGCTACACGACGTTCACCATCTCCGGTCTCCGGTTGAGTTCAACCCGGCTGAGCCGGCGCGGCGGGCAGATCAAGGTCACCGCGGACGTCAGCAACACCGGCGATCGGTCCGGCGACGAGGTGGTGCAGCTGTACATCCACGACCCGGTGGCCAGCTTCTCCCAGCCGGTGCGCCGGCTGCGCGGGTTCAGTCGGGTGGCGCTGACCCCCGGGCAGACGAAAATGGTCTCCTTCACTCTCGGGGCCCAGGACGTCGGCTTCTACAACAATCAGGCAGAGTTCCTGGTCGAGACCGGCGAGATCGAGGTGTACGTGGGCAACAGTTCGCTGGCCGATCTCAAGGCCACCTTCACCGTCGTGTGAGGAGAGGAATCAGAGCCCGGCCGAGCGTGGACCGGCGGAGTCCACGGTGTTGCGACCGATCTCCTGGGTGTCGCCCAGCGCGATGTATTCGCCCACCCGGCCGAACCGCATCTTCTTCGTGTGCTCGAGGGTGTCCTCGATCAGCATGCGGTTGGTCCGGATCAGGTCCGCGGTGATGCCGATCATGATCGACAGGAATCCGACGATCAGCGATACCGCCCCGACGAGGATCGACTGAAGATGTTCGCCCCGGTCACCGGTCAGCCGCAGGACGCCGTAGCGGGCGAAGAAGAACGCTCCGAGTACCCCGAAAATCGCAGCAAAGAACGAGAAGATCGCGTAGGGCTTGTACATGATGTACGACCGGATGATCGCGCCGGCCGACTTCATCATGTGCTCGCGCATCGACTTGAACAATCGCGATTCGCGCGTCTTCGGGTTCGTCACCACCGGAACGCTGGCAATCTTCAACTTCTTGTTGCCGGCCTGGATGATCGTCTCCATGCAGTAGGAGAACCGGGTGATCGTGTTCAGCAGCATCAGACTGTCACGCGAATAGGCGCGGAAGCCGCTCGCCGCGTCCGGCAGCTTGGTTCCCGCTGCTCGGTTGACCACATTGCTGCCAAAGGTCTGCATCAAGACCTTGAACTTCGAGAAGTGTTCGACCAGATGCACCTGGCGGTCGGCGATGACGATCTCGGCTTCGCCGCGCAGGATCGGCTGTACCAGATCCCCGATGCGGTCCTGCGGGTACTGGTTGTCGCCGTCGGTGTTGACGACGATATCGGCGCCCAGCTCGAGTGCTCGCTGTACGCCGTCGTGGAACGACCGGCCGAGGCCCCGATTGCGGGCGTGCCGAACGAAGTGGGTCACCCCATGGGCCTTGGCGACCTCGACAGTGCGATCCGTGGAGCCGTCGTCGATGATCAACACAATGATCTCCGCGACACCGGGGATCTCTTTCGGGATGGTGGACAGAACCAACCCGAGGGTGTCCTCCTCGTTGAGGCAGGGTACCTGCACGACCAGGCGAATTCCCGGCTCGGCATCGCCGGACGGGTCCATGAACACGGTCGGATCGACCAGCGGCGTCGGCTCGAGGTGGTCAGCACCGCTGCTGCCGACGGCGGCCGACCAATCCGTCGTGTCGGCGATTGGTCGGGAATCCGTCGCACTCATTGGCTACTCCTGCTGCTTTCACTGTCGGTGAGCGGGGCTTCCGCTTCCGATAAGACCGGCCGCATTAAAGAGTAAACCGTCGGCTGGCGGGCACTACCCTCACCGAACCGATCGCGGTGACGTGGGTCACCATGTCGGTCGGGCGCACAGCGGGTGCAGCCCGCGCAATCCGAACACAGATGGGAGCAGGACATGTCGAACGCACAGTCGCAGGCACGCAACAACGGGGGAGTGGGCCGGACCAGACATCGACGCCGGTTGCCACGGTCGGCGGTCGGCGTCGGTCTTGCTGTGGCGCTGGTCGCCCTGATTCCGTACGCCGTATCCGGCGGACCGGCGACCACCGCCGGTACCCCCACCGCCGCCGGGTCCACTCCGTCCGAGCAGTCCCGATCCGACGGACAGGACAAGGCGACCAAAGATGTCGTCGCCAACCTGTTCGAATGGAACTGGGTCTCGGTCGCCACGGAGTGTGTGACCGTGCTGGGGCCGGCCGGCTACGCGGCGGTCGAGGTGGCGCCGCCGCAGGATTCGGTGAAGCGCACCGCACTGGGCAACGGCAGCGACACCGTCCTGCACCCGTGGTGGGAGGTCTACCAGCCGGTCGACTACAACCTCACCAGTCGGATGGGCAACGAGACGCAATTCCGGTCAATGGTCGCAACCTGCCGCAAGGCCGGAGTGAAAGTCATCGTCGACGCCGTCATCAACCACATGACGGGCCAAGGCGACCTCTCCTACGGTGGGGTCAGCTACAGCAAGTACAACTACGCCGGTCTCTACTCACCAGCGGACTTCCATCGCTACCCCCAGGACTGTCCGGTGGCACCGAACGCCGGCAGTACCGACCAGAACGGCAGCATCGCCGACTTCAACAGCTACACGCAGGTCTTCAACTGCGAGCTCGTCGGGTTGTCGGATCTGCGAACGTCATCCGCCAAGGTCCGCGACACGCTGGCGGCGTACCTGAACAAGCTGCTGAGCTACGGCGTCTCCGGATTCCGGGTCGACGCGGCCAAGCACATCGGTCAGACCGATCTGGCGGCGATCGAATCGCGCCTGCACCGGACGGTCGACGGCAGCCGCCCGTACCTTGCTCTGGAGATCGGCGCTGGCAGTCCCGGTCGCATCAGCCCGCAGGCGTTCGAGCAGCAGGGCAGCCCGCTCGGGTTCGACTTCGCCGGCCAGATCTTCTCGGCCTTCCGCAGCTACACCGCAACGCCCGGCGGCAATATCGGTGATCTGAAGGTCTTCGGTGAGGCCGCGGGCCTCCTGCCCAGCAACAGGACGCTGGTCTTCGTGGAAAATCACGATACGGAACGCAACAATTCCACGCTCAATTACAAGAGTGACGCAAATACCATCGCGACCGAATTCATGCTCGCCTACGGCTATGGAACCCCCGCGGTATATGCCGGCTTCGCCTGGAACAGCCCTGATGATTCCCCGCCCTCGAACGCCGGCGGCATGATCACGAACACGGATTGCAACAACGGCTGGGTGTGCGTCGACCGGTTCACCGGGGTGGCAAACATGGTCGGTTGGCACAACTACGCAGGCAAGGCCCCGGTTGCCAACTGGTACGACGACGGCAAGAACCTGGCCGCCTTCTCCCGCGGTGACCGGGCCTGGATCGCGATCAACAACGAGACGAGCGCCAGGACGATCCGTGTCCAGACCGGGCTGGCCGCCGGGCGATACTGCGACATCATCCACGGCTCGCTGACGCACGGCCGGTGCTCGGGCCCCATCGTGACCGTCGGATCGGGTGGCTATGCCACCGTCACGGTTCCGGCCAAGGATTCGGTTGCCATCGATCGGATCTCCCGACTCTGAGTCCGGTTCCGGCCCACGCTGCCGGATGGTGGGACGCGCTGCCCGGCAGCTGCGGCCGCGTCCCACCTGCCGGCAGTGAAACATCGTCTCACCCAATCCGTCGTGTCACATTCTGCGCTCCAGCGGTGTCTTGTCCTCAGCGTCCGGATCGGCCGGGTGCACCCCTCGAGGAGCCGACATGACACTCAACGACCCGCTCACCATCCCGGCCCGAGCGGTGGACGCCGCAGTGCGGAGCAGCAGAGCTCGAGTGCCCTTGACCAGATCACCCGGTCTGTTCGGCCGGCTGGTCAGCTGGTACTCCCGGCGAGCCTATGGTCAGGTGCTCGACGTGGCCCTGGCCATGGGTCACCATCGGCCGGTGTTGATGGCCGACATGATGTTCGAGCGTCGGGTGGCCAGTTGGAACAAGCTCGACCAACAGCTGAAATTTCTTGCGGTGCTGGCTACGGCGCTCCGCATCGAATGCGGCTGGTGCGTCGACTTCGGGTACTACGAGGCGGATTCGCGCGGACTGGACCTGGTCAAGATGGCAGCGGTACCGCGTTGGCGGGAATCGGCCGTCTTCACTGATCTGGAGCGCCGGGTGATGGAATACGCCGAGGCGATGACGGAGTCGCCGCCCGCGGTGACTGACCAAATGGCCGACCTGCTGCGTGCGGAAATAGGAGTTGCCGCCCTCGTGGAACTGACGATGATGGTTGCGGTGGAGAACCTGCGATCCCGGTTCAACGCATCACTCGGGCTCGCGTCTCAGGGATTCTCCGAGACCTGCCGAGTGCCGGCCGGGCCTCACCGCTCGGCAGGGGCAACGGAACATTCTCAGCCGGCCTTTGACCGAGAGGACTGATCGAGTCGATGGAGGTCGTGGATTCGGCCGCCGCGTTCACCGAGCACCGGGCGCTGCTGTTCACCATCGCCTACGAGATCACCGGATCAGCGGTGGATGCCGAAGATGTGGTTTCCGAGTGCTTCCTGCGATGGAGTTCGGTCGGATCCCGCGAGGAGGTGCGCAACACCCGTGCCTACCTGGCTCGGATTGCGACCCGTCAGGCCCTCAACCTCTTACGGGCCAAAGCCCGCCGGCGCGAGGAGTATGTCGGGTCGTGGCTACCCGAGCCCCTGCTGACCGCCCCTGACGTGGCCGAGGACGCCATCATGTCGGAGGCCATCTCGATGGCCATGCTGGTCGTGCTGGAATCGCTCTCGCCGGAGGAACGTGCCGTCTTCGTGCTGCATGAGGTCTTCCGGTTCGGCTTTGCCGAGATCGGCGCCGCCACTGGCAAGGCCGAGACCGCGGTCCGGCAGATCGCGCACCGGGCCAGGGGTGCCGTCGAGGCCAGACGGCCGCGGTTCGAGCCCGACCAGGCGCTGACGTCGGCCGCACTGGAGAAATTCTGGGCGGCTACTGTCTCCGGCGATCTGCAGGGCCTGATGAGTGTATTGGCGCCGGACGTGGTCGTGCTGTCCGACGGCGGCGGCAAGGCGAAGGCGGCCTTGCGTCCGGTGGTTGGCAACGAGTCCGTTGCCCGATTCATGATCGGGCTGGCCCGGAAGTATGACGGAGGACTTGGCATCGAAGCGGCGCTGATCAACGGCGCGCCCGGCGTGCAGGTGACTCTCGACGGGGCGCTGGACAGCGTTGCCACTGTCGATCTGGTCGCGGGCAAGATCGCCCGGATCTACTTCGTCCGCAATCCCGACAAGCTTGCCGCTGCGTGGACGGTCAACGATTTGGCTCGCTGAAGCCCGGCGTCATTGATCGAGATGCGAAAGGTCCTTTCGGGGCAGGGGCGGGCCGACACCTTCAGGGGGCAGACTGTCGGCAATGGATCGGGCCGGTCAGTGCACGGCAGGCACCTTGACGATCAAGGACGATCAGAAGGAGGAGACATGCGCGACGCAGTCATCGTTGAAGCGGTCAGGACCCCGGTGGGCAAGCGCAATGGGGGGCTGGCGTCGGTACATCCGACCGACCTGTCCGCCTACGTGTTGCGCGCTCTGGCCGAACGAAGCGGGGTCGACCCGGTCGTCGTGGACGACGTCATCTGGGGCTGCGTTTCCCAGGTCGGCGAGCAGACCTATGACATCGCCCGGAACGCAGTACTCGGCGCCGGCTGGCCCGAGAGCGTCCCGGGCACCACCGTCGACCGGCAGTGCGGGTCCTCCCAGCAGGCCGTGCACTTCGCTGCGGCCGGGTTGGTGGCCGGCCACTACGACGTGGTCGTCGCCGGCGGTGTCGAATCGATGAGCCGGGTGCCGATGGGTTCGTCGCTGGCCGGCCAGAACCCGACCGGCTCGCTGTTCGCCGCCCGCTACGGCGTCTTCCCGGATCAGGGCACCGGCGCCGAGTTGATCGCTGCGCAGTGGGGCCTGTCGCGGACTCAGCTCGACGAATTCGCCCTGCGATCGCACGAGCGGGCCGCCACTGCGCAGGACGACGGGCGATTCGAGGCCCAGATTGTCGGCATCCAGACCGAGGCCGGCGTGGTCAGTCGGGACGAAGGAATTCGCCGTGGCGGCACCCTGGAGAAGATGGGCGGACTGAAGCCGGCCTTCCGTCCCGACGGCGTCATCACGGCCGGCAACGCCTCCCAGATCAGCGACGGTAGCGCTGCGCTGTTGATGATGACCAGCGACAAGGCCGAAGAACTGGGTCTGCGACCCCTGGTCCGCGTGCACACCGCTGTGATCGCCGGTGACGACCCGATCAAGATGCTGACCGCCCCCATCCCGGCCACCAGAAAGGTGTTGGCGCGCAGTGGGGTCAGGCTCGACGAGATCGGCGTTTTCGAGATCAACGAGGCGTTCGCCCCGGTACCACTGGTCTGGTTGCAGGAGATCGGTGCCGACGAGAAGGCGCTGAACCCGCTTGGCGGCGCCATCGCTCTTGGTCATCCGTTGGGCGCCAGCGGTGCCCGCATCATGACCACGATGATCCATCACATGCGCGACGCAGGTATTCGGTACGGGCTGCAGAGCATGTGTGAAGGTGGCGGCCAGGCGAACGCGACTCTGCTGGAGCTGATCTGAGCTCGCCGTCAGCGAATCCCAGCCTCCAGATCGGCCTGTCGATCACGGAGTCGGCATACCTCCGTTGACGTTCAGGGTTTCGCCGGTGACATAGCTCGATTCCTGGGAGGCAAGATAGACGTAGGCGGGAGCGAGCTCGGCGGGCTGCCCGGCTCGGCCGAGGGGGGTCTGCTGCCCGAACTCCTTCAGGGCTTCTCGGGGCTGGCCGCCGGCGGTTTGCAGCGGGGTTCAAATGGGACCTGGTGCAACGACATTGACCCGGATCCCGTGAGGCGCCAGCTGCTGAGCCAGCGATTTGGACATCGTATTGATCGTGGCCTTCGTGCTGGCGTAGTCGACGAGGATCGGCGAAGGCGAGTACGGGACATGGGGCAGTGCTTCCTGGATGACCCAGAACAATGAGTTCACGTTGATACGGAACGTTTTTTCGAAGCTCTCGCTGGTGAGGTCAAGGAGGTTTTCGACGAACTGCTGGCGCCCGCCGGCGATGTTGGCGAGCAGGTCGATCCCACCCAGTTCGCGGACGGTGGTCGTGATGAGGCTGCGGGCAAACGTCTCGTCGGCGTCGACCTGTTCCGCGGGGAGGTAGCCCAGCACATCGTGTACTGATCCACCATGACCGCTTCGACCTGAGATGCACACTGCGCAGGACCTCTCTTGACGCAGGTCTGGCCTGATCAGCAAGCTCAGGTCGATATCACCCGTCGCGACCACACCCTAGGAACCAGATGAGTACAAGTGTCCCGCTTTTCGTGAACGGCGAAGGTATGCGCGGCGGGGCAGTGCATCACAACATTGCCGCCTACCCGTTCATCGGGCACGTCCACACCGCCGCAAAATACCGGTTCTATTCCGTCGAGGACAAGTTTCCGGCGCTGTGGCCCGCGCCCGATGGAGTCTCGATCATCGGCGAACTCTACGACGTGCCGCTGACCGCCATCAGGGACCGTTTCATGCCCGACGAACCACCCGAGCTGGAACTCGGAGTCATCGAATTGTCGGACGGAACGGCGGCCATCGCCGTGCTGCTCCGCCGGGAGAGCTTCGGCGCGGACGGGCTGATAGACATCTCTGCCAGCGGCGGCTGGCGCAACTACAAGGCCGATGCCGGTTCCTGATCCGAGAGCGCCTTCGAAGTCATCAACATCCCGATCGCCGTTATCGCGGCCGGCACCATCAACACTGCCGTCGGATCAGGAACCCTCATCACCTTTCCCGTACTGCTGGCGTGGGGTCGCTCCGGTGGCGGCAACGATGTCCAACGCGGTCGGGGCGGTCATCGGTGCCTCGTTGGTCGCGGCCAGAGCGGCACCGCCGCTTCGCTGATGGCTGGGGCCTTGCTCGGCGCGGCACAGATGATCGTCCCTCTCAAGTGATCATTCCGCCGCATCACTACCCGCACGCTCATCCCCTCATGTCTTACGTGACGATGCCGATTGGGGTGAACGTGGATCGAGCATGCGGGCGCGGCCAGGAGCCGGGAACGACGCTGCCATGCAGACGGTGAGAGCTCCAGTCGATGAGGTATCGGACGCCGGCCGAGACAACCTGACCAATCGTCTGTGGTGGATGTACGTGGCGGCCGGGGCGGCCGTCATGGGGGTGTATTTCGTCCTCTCCGGCGCCGGTTCGTGGACCGGGCAGATCGTGAAAG